>JBBRMS010000047.1:0-33154 GCA_038230715.1 Pyrinomonadales bacterium | reverse complement strand
TGCCACGAAGCTAAATCAGCCCCGAAGAGATTGTTGTATTTTGAAGGCAATGCTTCAGGCCCGGTTTGGAGCTTTCGGCCTGGTCGGGCTGGTTCATGCGGCTCGCTCATTCCGACCGTGTCTTCCGGCAATGCTCCAATATCGTTCACCGCAATCCCGATATGGTTCAGGCTGAAAAGCTGTCGAGCGGAATGTGGATCGCGGACCTCCTGTAATCCAGCGTGCGCGGCACGCTCAATCTGAGGCGGCAAAGGTGTTCGCGCGGCGAGCTTCGGGCGGACATGATGTCCGATCCGCCTCGCGCTTCGACTAGTGTCACTTGCGCGGTTTGATCTTTTCGTTCAACCACTTGGCGGGCTCCTCGAGCGGGGGAATATGCAGCGGCTTGCCCTTCCATACTCGTATCATCGAGATGATCAAAAAAATCGTGGTCACCCCTGAGAACAAACCCGCTCCGGTAGACCGGCCCGAGAAGGTTCCGGCGAAAAACAAAAGCGTGCTGATGGCAGTGATTCCGATCTGTAATGCCATGCCCTGGGCCGCGTGATAACGAACTCGCATTTCGCTCCGGGGCGCCAGATAGAGTTCCAGGACCGCCGCGACAATTGACAGATAGAAAGGCAGGTAGGGAAGTATCACCGCCCACTTTTCCGGGATGCCTAACCCGACAACCGTGCGTGCGTCAGGCTTGAATGTCACCGGTACCGGGGGTGGTTGATAGATATTGGGTAGCGCCGAGGGTGGCGCCTGATACGCCTGCACGTCAGGATCAGGTGGCGGTCCATAAGCAGTCACGGGCCGCGCTGGCGGCGGAATAAAGACGGATGGATAAGATGTGACTGCCTCGCCGTCGATGCGACGCGTCGGCGCCTCGCTCTCATGATTACCACGCGAGGGTTGGTTCTCAGTGCTACCAATCTGACGGGTAGCGCCGCCCCGCACTTCCCCTGTCGGCGGGCCGGGGTGGGACGTAAAGGATTGGTCAGCCCGGTCTGCGACTTTTCCGTCGAGGGGGTTAGTATCGTACTTATTTCGTTTTGGCTCCATCTGAAGTCTCTACGAGAGCCCTGCTGTTGCGGTTTCAGGCAATCTGATCAGCCACAACTTGGAATTCAACTGGATCCCATCGTAAGGCACTCTCTGAAATACGAAAGGCCTTCAGGCTGGGCCGGGGACCGCCGAGCCCGACAATAAAGTAAACCGCTGTGGTATAGTAGGCAAGCCGCACGTCCGTCTGCGATGGTTTGGGATCGTCTGAGCGCGGATGAGAATGATAAATGGCCAGCAGTTGTTCGCGGCGGTCGCGCATTGCGCGTTGGGCCGCGAACAGATCTTCGGGGGCAGCTTCGTAGGTTACCAGGGGATCCGCAGCAGTGTTGCGCAGGGGGTAAACCGTTGCTGCCCTGGCTTCACCCAACCCGCCGATTAAGCCGCAGCACTCGTTGGGCGCACAGGCTCGCGCGTGAGAAAAAATTTCGTCGACGTGCCGCTGTTGGATTGAAATGGCAAACATTCGCGAAGGAGTCCGTGGCTTAGCCACCTGATGTGTGAAAGGCTGGTTTTTGGTTTCGCTCCGTTAGGAGCGAGGTGTTTATAGACCGTTTGAATATGAATTTACTAAGCTCCGTCAGGAGCGGAAACAATAGCGTTCCAACGTTGCGTTCCTAGCGGAGCGCGACAGCATTCCTGGCGGCCAGATCTATAAACATCTCGTCCCTAAGGGGACGAAAACGAACCGCTCGAAAGAGCTGCGAAGCAGCTACTCCCTATCAATCTTCAAATGCAATTCACTCAACTGTTTTTCATCAACTTCCCCCGGCGCATCGATCATTAAATCCTGAGCCGAGGCAGTCTTGGGAAACGCCATCACGTCCCGAATATTCTCGGTGGGCACCAGCACCATGAGGGTGCGTTCGATTCCCGAAGCGATGCCGCCATGGGGCGGAGTGCCGTAAGTCAGTGCATCGAGGAAGAAGCCGAAGCGGGCGCGCGCTGTCTCTTCACTCATGCCGAGGGCCTTGAAAACGATTGCCTGCACGTCGCGACGGTGGATTCTGATCGAGCCCCCAGCTACTTCGACACCATTGATGACTGCGTCATAAGCCTTAGCCCGCAGGCCGGCGAACAAGTTTGTTTCGCCATTCACTGCCCGTTCCAGCAGCGCAACGTCTGCATCCAAAGGGGAAGTGAACGGATGATGCATTGAATAATACCGGCCATCCTCTTCCTTGAACTCAAACATCGGGAATTCAGTTACCCACAACGGGGCAAAGACTCGGTCCGGAATTAGTTTTTCGCGGCGGGCGACTTCATTGCGCAGGGCACCCAGACCCGCCGCCACCACACCCGGTTTGCCGGCTATGATCAGTACCGCGTCGCCTTTGTTTGCACCGGCAAGTTCCGCCAGCCGAACCACAGTTTCATTGCCCAGAACCTTCATCAGCGACGACGAAATCTCTTCGCCCAACTTGATCCAGGCCAGGGCGCCGGCGCCGTATCGCTTGGCAAACTCCTGCAACTCATCGAGTACCTTGCGCGACATCGAGGCGCCCCCGGTCACGGTCATCCCTTTGACTTTGCCACCTGACGCGATCGTCGAGGCAAAGGGCGCGAAGGTAGTCTCAGCCAAAGCTGGCGAAAGGTCCCTCAACTCCATCCCCTTAATTCGCAGATCCGGCTTGTCTGAACCAAAGCGCTCCATGACTTCGACGAAAGTAAGTCGCGGGAAGGGAAGCGGCAGTTCAACTCCGACCAATTTAAAGATGCGGGCAAACAGACCTTCGATAAGAGTGTAAATCTGATCGGGCGTAGCAAAGCTCATCTCGACGTCGAGTTGAGAAAACTCAGGCTGTCTATCGGCTCGCAGATCCTCATCACGAAAGCAGCGGGCGATCTGGTAATACTTGTCGAGTCCGGCGATCATGCAAATCTGTTTAAAGATCTGCGGTGATTGCGGCAGCGCAAAGAACCTGCCCGGCTGGACTCGCGACGGCACGATGTAGTCACGCGCGCCTTCAGGAGTCGACTTGATCAGATTCGGAGTTTCGATCTGAGTAAAACCCTGCTCATCCATGTAACGATTGATTTCCAGGAGCAGCCGGTGACGCAGACGCAGGTTGGCTTGCAGTTGAGGCCGGCGCAGATCGAGATAGCGATACTTCAAACGCAGGTCTTCGCTGGCGAGAGCTTCGGACGAAGGAGCGTCGAGCTGGAAAGGCAGCGTCCGGGCGTCATTCAGGATCACCACTTCGGTCGCCTGCACCTCGACGTCTCCGGACGAGAGCTTTGGATTGCGTGAGTTTTCATCACGCAGCACCACTTCGCCGGTCACGGCGAGGACGTATTCGCCGCGGACTTCTTTCGCTTTGGCGTGTGCTCCAGGCGCCTTCTCTTCGTTGCAGACGATCTGCGTCAGACCGTCACGGTCTCGCAAATCGATGAAAGTAAGGGGACCGAAATCGCGCCGCCGGGCGCACCAGCCCATTAACGTGACGCGTTTGCCGACGTCTTCTTTTCGCAAAGCACCGCATGAATGCGTGCGTTCCAGTTCGCCTAAGTTTTCAATCATTAAATTTGGAGTGCGGCGACTTGTCGCCGCTTTTTTATTAACCTGTTGTTCAAGATGAAGCTGGGTGTTAGATATTCAAAAAGCTTTTTACGATCTGGCTAGAGCGCCAACAAGTCGGCGCGCTCCAAATCAGAACAGGACTGTTCCCCCATCAACATTTATTCCCTGACCATTAATCCCGCGACCATCTTCGGAAGCAAGTAACAAAGCGAGCGCGGCAACTTCGTCTGCGGTGACCAGACGATTCTGCGGGCTCGATTTCTCCAGAACCCGCAAAGCATCGTCAGCCGACTTGCCGGTTTTGGCCACGATATTTTCGATGCCTCGCGAGGTCATTTCAGTATCAACATAACCCGGGCAAATCGCGTTCACGGTTACTCCTGAGGCGCCGATTTCCAAAGCCAACGATCGGGTTAAGCCCATCACGCCATGCTTTGAGGCCGAGTATGCAGCGATGTAGGGCGCGCCCGTCTTGCCCGCAATTGAAGCAATATTAATTATCCGGCCCCAACCGCGTTCGAGCATTCCCGGCAGCGCTGCGCGGGTGCAGCGAAACGTTCCGGTGAGGTTCACCTCGAGGTGGCGTTGCCACATCGCTTCATCGGTCTTTAGGAACGCTGCTGTCTCGGCGACGCCGGCGTTGTTGACGAGTATGTCCGGTCCGCGTCCAAACTTTTCACTCGCGTGGGCGAACGCGCGGGTAACGCTATCGGTACTTGCCACGTCACATTCGATCGCGAGGGTCTCAACGGCAAACGCAGCTGAAACTTCGGCCGCTACGCTTTCGACTTGAGAGCGCGTTCGCGCCGCGGCCGCTATGGACGCGCCTTCCTTTGCGAACGCCAGGGCAATAGCACGGCCGATGCCGCGACCACCGCCGGTGATGAATACAACCCGATTTTCCAGTCGCATAAAAATGTAGGGGCAGGCCTTGACCCTGCCCGTTCTTTTTCCAGGATAGTTGGGAGGGACGAGCCCTGCCCTACAACAAAATCATCTGCCCGTAAATCTCGGCGGACGCTTCTCGAGGAAAGCCATCACGCCTTCGCGTCCATCCTCGGAATCAAAACAACGCAGTTGGGCTTCGACTTCGTATTGGAGCATTTTTTCCAGGCTATCGTGCTCGCTGGCGTAAACGGCATGCTTTGCCGCCGCAATCGAAACAGCCGGCCCCAGGCGTAGTCGCACTGCGAGCCTCTGGGTTTCAGCTTCCAGTTCTTCCGGCGCAACGACACGATTGATTAAGCCCAGGCGAAAAGCCTCGTCCGCATCGATCGTGTCACCCAGAAAGAAGAGTTCACAAGCGATATTCGAGGTTACCATGCGCGGCAGAAAGTAGGTGCCGCCCCAATCCGGATGGAAGCCAATCTTTGCGAATGACTGGCTAAACGTGGCCGTGCTCGAGGCGATGCGCAGATCACAGGCGAGGGCGAGATTGAAACCGGCGCCCGCCGCGGGGCCTTCGATCGAAGCAATGACCGGCTTGGTCATGTGCCGGATGGCCAGGATTACCCGGCGCGCGGCGCCGAGAATGCGGGAAAACTCTTCGGCGTCGTTGCGCTCCAGCAACTCAGCCATGAACTGCACATCGCCGCCGGAACAGAAAGCGCGCCCCTGGCCGTTGATGATCACGACGCGGACATGTGGATCGCTGCCGGCTTCTTCCAGAGCTTCAGCAAGATCCCGGCGCATATGCCCGACAAAGGCGTTCAGGCGATCAGGCCGGTTGAGCGTGATCGTCACAATACCTTCCGCTTCAGTGATTTTGATTTGTTCTTCGTCCATCGTCTTGTCAGTACCGCCTTGTGGTAGCGGGCGGTTAATCCTGTGCTTTGGCGATTGCTCGGAATCAATGGTTAACCACCCGCTACCGCAAGTGGTTCTGACTCACTTTCCTTTAAACTCCGCTTTCCGTTTGTTGACGTAAGCTTCCAGACCTTCCTTAGCGTCTTCTGACTGAAACAATTGCTGTTGTAGCTCGCGCTCGAGAGCGAGCGCCGATTCGAATGGAAGCTCGGCTCCGGTTTGCACGGCGCGTTTGATGCGACCGACAGCGCGCGAAGCTTTGTCCGGGGTCGTGAATTGGCTTGCGTAGGTCATGATCTGTTCCATGAATCGCTCGACGGTCTCGCCCTCGTAGATCCGATTAACCAACCCGAGTTCCTGTCCCTTTTCAAAGCTAAACAATTCCCCGGTGACCATCAACTCAATCGCGCGCGACTTGCCCACCGCCCGCGCCAGACGTTGTGTACCACCCGTTCCCGGCAGCACGCCGAGCGAAACTTCCGGCAGACCCATCTTGCCGGCACCGCTGCGGGCGATGCGAATGTCTGCGGCCATCGCCACTTCTAATCCACCTCCGACACAGTGACCGTTGATGGCCGCGATGACCAGTTTCGGAGTCTGCTCCAAACGGTTCAGAGTTTCGTTCGCATGCAGACAAAAATAATATTTGAATTCGGGAGTGACACTGCCGAGCATACTGATGTTCGCCCCGGCGCAGAAAAACTTCTCGCCGCTGCCGGTGATCACAATCACCTGGACCCCTTCGTCCATCCGAGCATTCAGAACGCAGTGGTCGATCTGCTGCATCATGTCGTATGAATAGGTGTTTGCCGGGGGATCGTTGAGCGTCAACAGAGCGATCCCATCAGCCACGCTGTAGTTAACCAGATCCTTTTTTGGATCAGTTATAGAAGATTGAGTTGCCATTGAATTCATCTTGATTCGATCTTAAGCGATCCGCCAGATATTAACCTTTTCGGCGCGTTCCGGAGTTCCCTGAGTCAGACTCGCTCCTTCGTGGGAGAGAAAACCTGACAGGAACAGCCGGGTAATATTATCGTTCAGTTGACTGACAGACAACTTGCCCCGCGGATCGTACCAGTTATAGATCCAGTTCATCATGCCGAACAAAGCGTAGGTAGCCACCGTTGTGTCAACCGGCCGGGAGCCTTTTTTCAGCTGGCCATTGCGACGCGGCGGGCGCTCTGGACTGCTGGCCGACTGCTGCACTTCCGAAAGAATCTTGCGCGCCGTGCGCGTGTATTGACGCTTCCGGCTGGACACATGCTCGTGCAAATCACCGCCCAGCGATTCAGCCTCGTGCGAGAGTACCTTCATCTCGGCCATGTTCGCCGCAAAGAACGACAGATGATTGTCGATGAAGATGCGCAGCTTTGCGGTTGGCGCAGATTCGCCCTGCAAGCGCTCTTCAAGTCTTTGCAGGACCCGGCCGAAGCAGTGGTCCTGGATGAGAAAGAGCAGCTCTTCTTTTGATTTGCAGTAGTGATAAAGCCCGGCGAGGCTGACTCCCGTCTCGCGCGCGATGTCGCGCATCGAGGTTGAGTGATAACTCTTCTCAGCAAAGATGCGCGCCGACGATCGCAGGATCAGCTCCAGCTTTTGATCGTATCGGGAGGAGTCCGATTGCGAATTTCGAATTTCGAATTTCGGAAGTTTTGAAATCTGTTGTCGATTGGCTCCACGCATCGTATCGCTCACGGCACTATCTCAGAAATTCGCAATTCGAAATTCCAAATTTCAATTTCAAAGCCTCACATATTCAAACTCGAACGGCTTGCCCTTGATACCGGTGGCCGGCGGGGCGATCCAGTTGGCGATCTTGCCCGGTTCAGTTACGGGGTGCATCAGGCTGCGCACATACTCGCGGTCCTCGATGGTCGGGAGCCATTCATTCTTGCGCGATTCAAATTCGTCGCCCGTGATCAGATTACCCTCCAGGTCGAAGTGAGGGCCCGCGTACTCGCCGACGTGTCGATGGAAGCGGATGTGGGGCAGGTAAATCCTTTGGCTCACGCCTTCATCCGTCAGAGCCTTATTCCACCGTGCCAGGCCTTTCTCACAGTCCTTCACATACTCAGTCCGCAGCACTTCGTTGAGCGCATTTCTGAGCGGCACCTCCCGCGCGACCAGTTTGCCGCCTTCAACTACCTGCATCACAAACGAGCCTTCGGCGGCAACGTGATCCGTGTATTGATCCTGCTCTTTAAATCGACCCTTCAAGCCGGCCGCAAAGAAATCGGCGGAGTTCGAACTGATCTCGCCACCAAAAAGATCGAGCGAATAGCTAAACCAAAAGTTGATGTACTTCTGAAGGATCTCAAGCGGAATGCCGCCAGTTTGCCGCACGTCTCCGTTGGGACTCTGCTTCATTAACTGCGCTGTGCGTCGCACCACCCGGCTCAACCCTGTATCGCCGACAAACATGTGATGCGCTTCTTCAGTCAGCATGAACTTGCAGGTGCGTGCGAGCGGCTCGAACCCGGATTCAGCCAGAGCTGAAAGCTGATACTTGCCATCACGATCAGTGAACATCGTGAACGAATAAAAGTTGAGCCAGTCATCACAGGGCTGATTGAAAGCTTCCAGGATGCGCGGCTTGTCGGGATTGCCGCTGCGCCGTTCGAGCAGAGCATCCGCTTCGTCGCGGCCATCGCGTCCGAAATACGCCTGCAGCAGATAAACCATGGCCCATAGATGACGCCCCTCTTCGACGTTTACCTGAAAAAGATTCCTCAGGTCATAGAGAGAAGGGCAGGTATGGCCCAGTTGTCGCTGTTGTTCGACTGAAGCGGGCTCAGTGTCTCCCTGGGTAACGATGATGCGGCGCAGAGAGTTACGAAACTCACCCGGCACTTCCTGGTAAACAGGAGCGCCGTAGTTGTCACCAAAGCCGACTGTGGCATCAGCCTGCTTCGGCTCGAGGAAAATGCCCCAGCGATAGTCGGGCATCTTCACATAATCGAAATGGGCCCAGCCTTCCGACCCGACATCGATCGCCGTGCGCAACCAAACGTCTTTGTCTTGGAAACCCTCTGGCCCCATGTCGCGCCACCAGTCGAGATAATTCGGCAGCCATTTTTCCAAAGCGCGTTGGAGGCGCTTATCTTCGGAAAGATTTACGTTATTGGGAATGCGATCGTAAAGGTTCATAACAAACTTTCAAATGTTTAGAGGCGGGCTGCTGCCCGCCTGACCCGGGGCGACTTAGTACCCGCCTCTAACGAATCAAGTCCTCTTGTAGTCAAACTGTGACTGCGTGGGCTTGCCATAGTTCGTCAAAGCCCCCTGGGGGCCGACGGCATTCGGTCGCTGAAAGATCCAATTTTGCCACGCCGTCAAACGGCCGAAGATTTTCGTGTCCATCGTCTCGGGACCGGCAAAACGCAGCGAGGCTTCCATCCCCGTCAGAGCATCGGGCGAAAGCGAGGTGCGCTCTTCGATCGCGACCCGGATTTCGTCTTCCCAATCCAGATCGTCAGGAGCGAAGGTTACCAGTCCGGCCGCGTCCGCCGCTTCGGTGTCAAACGGTCCGCCGTTAGTCAGCACTTCATCGACTTTGTCGGGCTCAGCCATGAAGCGTGTTTGTATTCGGGCCAGGCCATTGCCCATCAAAAACGCGCCGGCGTTGAGTTCGCTGGTGGCGAGCTCAACCGTCTCGTCGGGATTGTTAAGCATGTAAGTGCGATCCGATGAGAGCGCTAACTCGAGCAGGTTTCCGGCAAAACAACTCCCCGGCTCGATGATCGAAAAGAAACTTTTGGCGGTGAGATCGAGCCGGCGGAGCACGCGCGCCATGTACAAAAGGATTTCGCGCGGCAGCCAAAGGTTTCGATGCGCCGATAGGGCCCGGTCAACGGCCAGCACGTTATCAATCTCGCCCACAGTGCGCAGGCAAACCAAACCAATTTCAGGTTCGTTGACGCGCAGGTGTAACAGCACCTCATCCAATTCCCGATAAGCGCGCAGCGGCCAGTAGTTATCGCCGAGCTTTTGCATTTCGTCCGGAGTAGTCGGCAAACCTGCGGCGGGGGCGCGCATGGTCAGATCGGCATAACGCTTGTCGCGATGCAGCTTCAGGCTAACGTATTTGTAGTCGCGAGTATCTTCGGTTGATTCAAACTCGAGCGGATTTAACTTTATCCCGCTGCCGTCGTGCAGGCTGCCAGTCTGCACCTCGTCACCTTCGCTCAGCGCTGCAATCTGCGCTACCCGCGCCTCGACTGATTCCTGGAACTTGCTGGTTGGAAACGAATCGTCGATAACTCCCCATTCCGTTGCCCGCTTGCCCTTCAGTCCTTCCGCCAAAGTTGAAAAGACGTCGGCACGGTCGCGGCGTACCTGCCGCTTATCGACCAGACGCGTCAACCCGCCGGTACCCGGCAGCACGCCCAGCAGCGGTACTTCAGGAAGGGAAACGGCCGAGTTGCCGTCATCGACGAGGTAAATTTCGTCGCAGGCGATGGCCAGTTCATAGCCGCCACCGGACGCCGTGCCGTTCAGGGCGGCAATGTAACGCCGCCCCGTATGGCGCGAGTCATCTTCCATGGAACAACGCGTCTCGTTGGTAAACTTACAGAAA
The DNA here is from genome assembly GCA_038230715.1 of Pyrinomonadales bacterium. GTDB lineage: Bacteria > Acidobacteriota > Blastocatellia > Pyrinomonadales > Pyrinomonadaceae > UBA11740. The sequence goes on along the minus strand of JBBRMS010000047.1, from coordinate 23,201 downwards.
TTGACTTTGAACGCGTGCGAGGAAGTGCCGAGCATGTAGATGTTTGCCCCCGCGCAGAAGATGCGGGGTTTGAGACTGGTCAGGACTACCGCCCGCACTTCCGGGTGCTCGAACCGGATTCGTTGAATCGCATCGGCGAGTTCAATGTCCACACCCAGGTCATAAGAATTCAGTTTAAGTTTGTAGCCGTCGGCGAGTGTCTGGTCCTCCTGCACGTCCATCGAGAGCCGGGCGACAAAGCCGTCTATTGAAAGCTGCCAGTGTTTGTATTGTTCAGGCGAAGTTTGAAAGTTGATCATCTTGTATTTGGTTGGCCCTAGAGATGGCCGTTCGAACGTTCGTTCGAATGGGACTTTAGCCGTTAAGGCTAGGAAAGGTCAACCGGGTAAGTGAGGGTGGAATGTGATGTAGTACTGGATATTAGGGAAGAGACAGTGTATGAATAGCGCGTTGATTTAGCGATAATGACGAGTCTAACCCTAAACTGCACTAAATGTGGTGCTAATCTTGAAGTTTCTCAGGATATGGAGCGCTTCGCCTGTGGGTATTGCGGAAGTCAGCAGATTGTTGAACGACGAGGCGGTACGGTTGCACTCAAGCCGCTGACGGATGCGATACGCTTGGTTCAAAGCGGAACTGATAAGACGGCGGCCGAGTTGGCTCTAAAGCGTATGAAACAAGAGCTGGTCGCGTTGCAGGACTCCTACCGCGCACGGATAGGCCAAGCTTCAATCGCTAAGAACAATACGATAACTCTGGCATTAGTCGGAACGGTCGTCGTCTCCGTGGTCATCGTAGGTGCAATATCGAAGCAAACCGGCGCAATTGGATCATTAATCGTCTTTACAGTCGCCGTCGTTCTTTGCTTCGCCATAATCAAAAACATTTGTAAGCCAATCAACGAAGCTCTTGAAAGAGACTTGGCAGAAATAGGAACTCAGGCTAGAACTTTAGAGAATAGGATCGCTGAAAAGAAAATCCTGGCAGACTCATGACCAGTTTTCGTAGATATGAGCATACGGAGGCGCATCTGTTCTGGTGAACGGCGCGGTCTTCAAAACCGTTAGTGAGCCTGCGAGAGTAGGCTTAGGTAGGTTCGATTCCTACACGCCTCCGCCACCCCCTCTTAATAATCAGTCAGTTGTAAGCAGTGAGCGGTAAATGCTTCATTGCTTCTGCCAAAATATTGCTTGCTCCCACCCACTCCTTGATAAAAAAAGTGCTGGGAAGAGTTGCTTGACGGGTGTTGGGCAAAGTGTTATTTCCTCTCGCCCGAGGGATGCGGTATGGATAGCTATGAATGATTGGATTGCGCTCAACATGACTCCCGGTGTGGGGCCAAGGGTGACGGCCCGTTTGCTGGAACATTTTGGATCGGCAGAGGCGATCTTTGACGCGCCCCGACGCGAACTCGCTCTCCTGCGGCTAACGCCGGAAGCAATCGAAAGTATTGCCTCGAGAGAATTGCACGCGCGCGCCGAAGCCGAGATTGCGCGGGTGCGAAAACTTGGCGGCGACATCCTGGTGTTGGACGATGGCGTCTATCCGGCGCTGCTGCGAGAGACCTACGATCCACCGGTGGTCCTTTACGTTAAAGGCGCGTGGAACGAATGCCTCGAACTGCCATGTATCGCAGTGGTCGGTTCGCGGCGCTGCTCGACCTACGGGCAGAACGCATCTCTGATGATGTCGCGCGAGTTGGCCCAGCGCGGCATCACGATCGTTTCCGGCCTGGCGCGGGGAATCGATGCTTCAGCGCACCGGGGTGCGCTTGAGGCGGGCGGACGAACAGTCGCGGTGATGGGCACCGGACTCGATCGGGTCTATCCTCGGGATCACCACAAACTCGCGGACGAGATTTTGCAACGCGGCGGCGCGCTGGTAACGCAGTTCCCGCTGGGCACGCCACCGGTCTCGGAAAACTTTCCCTACCGCAATCGAGTGATCAGCGGACTTAGCCTGGGCGTGCTGGTTATCGAAGCCGCCGAAAACTCCGGGTCGTTGATAACGGCGCGACTGGCGATGGAGCAGAACCGCGAAGTGTTCGCGGTCCCGGGGAACATCACCTCTCGGAATTCATTTGGAACGAACTACCTAATAAAAGGGGCCGGAGCCAAGCTGGTTCAGCAATGGCAGGACGTCGCGACCGAATTGCCGGCTGAGATCGCCGCGCAATTGCTGCCACCGCCCAGCCGGAAATCGAAGAAGAAAGGTGAATTGTTGGATCAACTAAAGCTGACGCCGACGGATTTGTCGGAGCCAGAGCTGGCGGTTTTCAAGTCGCTTTCAACTGACACGCCGCTCCAGATCGACACACTGGCTGAAAGCACGAAGCTTTCCATCACCCAATTGACGAGCGCCTTGCTGGCCCTGGAAATGCGCGAACTGATTCGCACACTCCCCGGAATGTGTTTTGTGCGGAGGATGTAGGCGAACGAAGTGGATTGGCTGAGGGGGCAAATACACGCCGCCCAAAGCAAGAGCAATGGACGGCATGATTTGATTATGACCGCTGACGATTTCTTAATTCGCTTTCCACTTCGGAGCCTTCTCGTATTCAGTGCTAACGGTTCTATGTCCCGTCGCCGTGGCACAATCCCATTCGCCAAAGGCGTCCTTGAAGCATTCGAAGCGACCGTCCATCACGTCGCGCTTAATTTCCCTGTCGTAGCGCTGACATACGGTGAACTTCGTTTTCACTGGGTAAATCTGTGTGCCAACGGGTGCGCTTTCGTGAAATAGAACACCGCGGATGTTGGCGTGCGGCGATCCAATCTGGAAAGTTTCAAAAGTAATGCCGACAGCCCAGTACTGTTTAGCATCTACTGCTTTTTGATAGCCGGCCAGAATGGCCCGCTTGGATTTGAGATCTATGGGATCGCCTGACTTCGACTTTGCTTTCAAGGTCTGGTCGGATGGACACTCCCCAGCTGTTTGTTCCCCAGCCTTTTTTGCTTCGGCCGGCTGATCCCTGGTTTCCGGCTTGTTGTCATTCGGCACATCGGCCTGTGGCGCACGTCCTTTGACGCTACAGTCCCACTTTTTGATCAGCGATAGCGTCGTCGATTTGCTTTGGCCGGTTACGTTGCCGCCGCCGGGGGAAAACTTATTCGCGATAAAAACTTGACACCAGTCGTTGTCGTCACAACTGAGGACCTTAAATTCGTAGTTGTTGTTATTTTGCGAGCAAGCGTAAGTAACCTTGTATTCGAGATCGGCTTGCTTTTGGCCGGCCAGCCCGGATCCAAAAAGCGCTCCGCTGAGAATGAGGCCCATTATCGCAATCAATGAAAACGTAAATGAGCCGGCAAGCACTCTGCTCACCAAAGACACTTTGAAAACTGACATTAAAGATTCTCCTTCTTAACTGAGACAGATTATGACTTCCACACAGACCGACACGCGCGGCTGATTTCGCACCGGATCGACCTGAAATATTTATTGAAGCGAAGACGTTGGGAAAAGGAGGACTCGCTGACGACCGGAAGGTGACTATAGTTCAGGTATCAAAGGAAGGCAATTGCGGCAAAGTTTTTTGCTGCCGGTCGTGTGTCCCGAAGTACTCGCAGTCTGACGATGCTCACCTACTTGCCGACCATTGCAGCTCGGGAAGGATCGTGGAGCAAATGACCACAAGACCGAAATGGAAAAAGCTGGGACCCAATGAAATCAACCTGGAAAGCCCGGTTTGACTGGGGAATTGGGCACTACCAGGGCGTCTAAATAGCAGGCCAAACCGGGGCTGTTTGGCGTTTAGGGCATACTTAGTGTTATTTTCATGCCCGCTCCTAAAAACCTCTGGCAACTGGTTTGGAAGCAACCCTCGATCATCGAATAGTCATCTGTGCGTCACCGGAATTGAATAAGCAATGCCAAAGAACCTCGTCATAGTCGAATCGCCCGCCAAGGCGAAAACGATCAATAAATATCTCGGTAAGGACTTCGTCGTGATGGCCTCGATCGGGCATATCAAAGATCTGCCTTCGAAAGGCCTGGGGGTGGATGTCCAGAATAATTTCCAGCCCGAATACGAAATCATCCCCGACACTAAGAAGCGCAACAACAAAAAGATCGTCGCCGATCTGAAGAAGACCGCGAAGACGGCCACCGCAATTTATCTCGCCGCTGACCCGGATCGCGAAGGAGAAGCGATCTGCCAACATCTCGCTGAAGAGATCGTCCCCAAAAAGCCGATCATCCCGACGTTTCGGGTGATGTTCAACGAGATCACCAAGCGCGCCGTGCAAGCGGCTTTTGATCATCCGAAACAGATTGACGGGAACCTGGTTGATGCTCAACAGGCGCGCCGAGTGCTCGATCGGCTGGTGGGTTACAAAGTTTCGCCGCTGCTTTGTCGCACGATTGGCGGCCGTTTGAGTGCGGGCCGGGTGCAATCCGTCGCCCTGCGCATGGTGGTCGAACGAGAACGCGAAATCGAGGCTTTTGTTAAGACCGAGTATTGGACGATTGGTGCAAACCTGACCGGCCAGATGCCGCCCGCTTTCGATGCGCGCCTGGTGAAGGTCGGTGAGCAGACGGTTAAGACCGGCGGTTTTGACAACGATCTGAAGGCGAACGAAATTCTGATTGGCAAAGAAGACCTGGCCAAAGAGCTGGTCACGGAAGCCGGGCAGCAATCGTTCGTCGTCAATGAAGTCGCCACCAAAGAGCGCAAGCGAAATCCCGTCCCGTCCTTCATCACCTCGAAATTGCAGCAAGAGGCTTCGCGCAAGCTCAGCTTCCCGGTAAAGCGAACGATGATGATTGCTCAGCACCTGTACGAGGGTGTCGAGATCGGCGCGGAAGGTTCAGTCGGGTTGATTACTTATATGCGAACCGACTCGACCAGGGTGGGTGAGGCAGCACTGGGCGAAGTTCGCGACTTCATTAGTAGCCAGTATGGCACAAACTATCTACCCGAGAAGGCCGTACACTATCGTTCGAAGAAAGATGCGCAGGACGCGCACGAAGCAATTCGCCCCACCGATGTGAGCCGGACGCCGGATTCCCTCGCCCAGTATCTAAAACCTGAGGAGCTGAAGTTGTACCGGTTGATCTGGCAACGCTTCGTGGCTTCACAGATGATGCCGGCGCTCTTCGACCAGACCACGATCGATATTCAAGCGGGCCGGCTGGGCTTCCGCGCTACGGGTTCGGTACAGAAGTTCGACGGCTTCCTCAAGGTCTATCAGGAGGGCCGCGACGAGAAGCCAGCCGAAGACGAAGACGAGCGCAATCTGCCGCTGGTCACAAAGGGCGAGACTCTGCAGCTCAACAAGATCGATCCGGAACAACATTTCACCGAACCGCCACCGCGGTTTACTGAAGCCACTCTGGTGAAGATTCTGGAAGAGAAGGGCATTGGCCGGCCGTCGACGTATGCCGCGATCATGACGACTATCCAGGATCGCGAGTACGTTGAGAAGAAGGAGGGGCGCTTCTATCCCACGGCCCTCGGCAAGACAGTGAACGATGTTTTGATCGACGGCGGCTTTGACGATCTGTTTAATGAGACCTATACCGCCCGGATGGAGCATGAGCTGGATGAAATCGAAGAGGGTAAGCTCAAGTGGACTGATGCTCTGACCGAATTCTATGGGAAGTTCAAAAAAGACTTAGATCACTTCACCGAATATGCAAAGAGTGTAAAAGACAAGGAAACCCCGACCGACGAAGTTTGCCTGAAGTGCAATACGCCGGGCATGGTGCAGAAGCTGGGCCGCTTCGGCAAGTATCTCAAGTGTCTTGAATGCGCAGCGACGCGCGATGCGGAGCCGGTCGGAGCAGTTGACGGCGCTGCCTCAGGCGACGCTTCGAGTAATGGAGAAGCGCAAGAGCCCGAGGCCTGTGAATTGTGTGGCAAGCAGATGCAGTTGAAGCGAGGCCGCTTCGGTCCGTTCTATGGCTGCTCGGGTTATCCCGACTGTCGCAACATTCGCAAGATTTCCAAGAGTGGTCAGGTCTCAGCGCCGCCCGAAGTGCTCGACGAAAAATGTCCGGTCGATGACGCGCACCTGGTGAAGCGCCAGGGACGATTCGGCGAATTCATTTCCTGCTCGAATTATCCGAAGTGCAAGTACATTAAGCGCGAGACTACGGGAGCGGCTTGCCCGCGTCCCGGTTGTAAGGGCGAAATTATCGTCAAGCGATCGAAGCGCGGCAAGGTCTTCTACGGCTGTGCTGAGTATCCCAAGTGCGAAATCGTTTACTGGGACAAGCCGGTGCTCGAAAAATGCCCACAGTGCTCGGCGCCTTTTCTGCTCGAGAAGACGACCAAGAAAGGCACCACCCGCCGTTGTGCGAATGAAGAATGCGGATATAAGGGCGATGTTCTGCCGGTCCCCACACCCGAGCCGGCCGCCCAGGAAAAACACGCCTAGTTCCTTTTCGGATTTATTCTTTCAGATTTGTCGTTGCCTGGACGTTGAGAGACCGCTTTCCACTGGGAATGCGGCTGTCCCTTTCGCCCGAAGTTCTCACCTCGAACAGGATGAGGCGATGCTCTGCCGGGAATGCGGATGCTCGTCCGCAAAACTGTTCGCCGGCTCAAGATTCCAAGACAGAAACTATTTTCGCTATGAGCTTAGGTGCGGGCGAGGACGTCCGCGCTCCCGCCATGGTTAAGCCTCTTATCGGGTGAGAGCAGGGCTGCGATTGAGTATTGAGAAATGGAAACTGATTATTTCGGTTCCGCCAGGTAGTGGGCCGAATACTCCACATAGTTCTGCCAGTACCGAGCGAGCCCGGCAACTTCTTCATCGGTCAAAGGCCTTTTGACTCGGGCGGGCATACCCATCACCAGCGAACGCGGCGGGATTATCGTACCGGGCGAAACCAGCGAACCGGCCGCTACCAATGACTGGGCTCCGATGCGCACATCATCAAGCAAGATCGATCCAATGCCGATGAGCGAGCCGTGTTCCACATGGCAACCGTGCAAAGTAACACTGTGACCGACGGTCACTTCGTCTTCAAGGATGGTCGGCATCTCGCCGATGCGCGTGTGCAGCACACAATTGTCCTGGACGTTGGTGCGATCGCCGATGCGGATGTGGAACATGTCCCCGCGCGCGACCGTGCCGAACCACACGGAAGCCTGTTCGCCAACATGCACGTCACCAATTACCTGCGCGCTATCGGCGATAAAAGCGGTCTCGTGAATTTGGGGATGAATTCCGCGGAATGGTCTGAGCATGATGGCGCACTAGAAGGCGAAGCTGCCGTAGAAGGCGCTGTTCTCTCCCGCCCTTTCCCAATTATCCCCAACCGCATGACCGGAATACGAAGCGCTGATGGTGTATCCGACTTTGCGTTGGCCCAGAGAAACCAGTGGTGAGTACCAGATCAGGTTCGGCATCCGGCAGCACAGATCATTTGGCATCGCTTCGACATTAATCGCTGCCGCCGCGGAGTTTACTTCGTACCTTTTCCCTTCATGCTTGAAATCGATCGGTGCACTGCGCACGGAAATGATCTGGCCGAGGGAATCTGTGTACCTGCTCTTGAGCGCTTCGAGCATCGCGACTGCCTGATCATGTGTGGCGGACTTGTCTATAATCAATTCAGCCCGCCGAGCTGCCTGCGCATTTGAGAGATTGTCGTCAGCACTAACCACGGCGAGCACACGCACCCCAGCCAGGTCGACGCCGTTCCATTTGCCTGAGGTAACGTTCCAGGCAAGCAACGCGTCGCGTCCGGTCGTAGTCACCTCGCCGTTGTAATGGCACGCACCGGCAAAGACGCTGGCGGTGCGGACCTCGACATAATCGCCTTTAACGCTCGTGTTTTCGGCCTGTGAGCTGAAGGCGAGAGCCCCCACGCAAACAACGCCGATAAGCATGACGATCCAGAATCTTCTCATCGCGGTACCTCCTGAAAACTTCTTTCGGCCTCGGATAGCGGAAATCCTGTCCGCGCTCCATCTCGCCTCACTAATCAAACATCAAGTGCAGCAGTTTACACCTCTAAGCGTCAAAAGCTGAGCTGTAACAGTCTCGCCCGGCCACGCAACTTTCGGGTCTGACCGAGCCGCCATCGGGCCCGGTGACCTGTTGGGTCACGCGGCACCAACAGTGATTGCTGCCGTCGAGGTATTGCGCCGCTTCGGTCGGAAGCGTGTCGATGAGAAAGAATTTCTTTGAACGCAGCGAGCTGCAAAAAGCACTCTCGGGGATCGCGTTAGCGGGCACCGCGTTGGCGTCTTCCTGGGTAACAGTGTCGTCTGCCATCCTTAACCTCTCATCTTCCTTAGCAACTCACCTTCAAACCGTTGCGCCGCCGGCCCTCGCCAGTGCACGTCGCACCAGAGTCTGGGTCAGAGGAATTTTGTAAGCGTTGTGTTGCAGCGGCGCCGCGCCTTCCAGCGCCAGCCGCGCCGCAGTAGCGAGCACTTCGCTGTTCAGTGTCTTACCGATCAACGAGCTTTCGGCTTTGGGCACACGCCAGGGGATTGGCGCTACGCCGCCGAGAACTATGCGCGCTTCGGTCACCGCCTTGTTTGGTCCCAGAGCCACGGCCGCGGCCACCGCCGACATGGCAAAATCAAGCGAGTCGCGCTCTTTGAATTTCAGATAAGTCGAGTGGACAGCGAACTTCGAAGGGGGAACATAGATCTCGGTGATCAAGTCGTCGTTCTGCAAAACATTCTCGCGGCGCAGATTTCCTTCGGCAGGCAGGGTGAAGAATTTTTCCAGAGGAATGATGCGTTTGCCGGCTGCGCCCGACACGAAAACGCTGGCTCCCAGAGCGAGGAGCATCGGCGCCAAATCCGACGGATGCACGATGTAAGATGGCCCACCGCCGAGGATCGCGTTGTACTTGTTCTCCCCAGTGGCGGCAAAGCATTGCGAGCCGCCTTTCTTCAAACACTTTGCTTCTTCCAGACGAAAGTACCAGCAGCGCGGCCGCTGGCAGAGGTTGCCGCCGACCGTACCAAGGTTGCGAATTTGCGGCGTTGCGATCGAATGCGCAGCTTCCGCCAGGCCCGGGAACCTACGGCGCACAATCGGTTCCTCTTCCAGTTGGGTGATCGTGACCAGCGGGCCGATGCGCAGACCGTCTTTGCCATCGGAACTGATCCTGTCGAGCCCACGAATCGACTTGAGGTTCACCACCCGCGCTGGTCGCGTAATGTAATCCTTCATCGTCGTCAAAAGATCCTGTCCGCCGGCGATTGGGCGCGCCGCATCATCCGGATCGACAAAACCAGGCGCAGTCTTAAGCGCGGTGACGGCGTCGGCGACGGTCTCGGGACTAATCCATTCAAAGGCGTTCATGCGCTCCTCCTGTCGTTCATCAGACCCATCAGTATCTTGTCCGGAGTGATTGGTAACTCACGCACCCGTACGCCGCACGCGTTGAAGACCGCATTCGCGAGGGCGCCCAGAGACGGGATGATGCACGCTTCAGCGATGCCGATGACGACTTCGCGTTTGTCGCCGTCATCGATGAGGGGAACGAACTCCGGCATCTCGAGCGAGCCCGGTAATTTGTAATCGCCGAACCCGGGATTGAGTTGCAGCCCAAGCTGGCTATCCATCACTCGTCCTTCCCACAAAGCCATGCCGAGAGATTGAATCATGCCGCCGTTTAGTTGGCTCTCCATTGTCAGGCGATTAAGCGGCAAGCCGCCATCCTGCACCTGGACCATTTTGATCGGCCGTACTTTGCCGGTCTTAACATCCACTTCGACTTCGGCAAAGCAGATGCCGTGGACGCCGCGGCTTTGCAGGTCCTGCCGCCAAACCCCGTGGGCCGTAACGCCGGCAGCGGGCAAGGCCGCGCAAGCCTGCTTCCACGAGAGCGTCTTGCCGCCGCCCGAGACGTTCCCATCGGTGAACGCAATCTCTTCCGGCTTGGCACCACCCAGCAGGGGGGCCCATTTTTCGACGAGCGCGAGCCGCGTCTTGATAGCTGCGTCCTTAACCGAAGGCGACAGGGACGCTGCGGTAGTTGATCCGCCAGAGGGGTTCGCGCCGCCCAGTTTTGAGCTGCCAATCTGTTCAACCACGTCCTTGATTTGCAGTCCCAGCTCTTCGGCGACGATTGCACGCATGTAGGTGCGCGTGCCGGTACCGAGGTCCTGAGTGCCGACAGCCACCAGCACTGATCCATCCCGTCCGACGGTGACATCAACTTTGCACTGGTCGTTTCCACCGCCGCCCCAGGTGCCCGCGCCGCAACCCATCCCGCGTTTGAGTGGCCCGGCGCCGCCGCCCGGCTTTGCGTTTCGCCGGTTCCAATTGATTTCCCGGGCACCGCGATCCAATTGGCGGTAGTAGACCTCATCGCGCATGTTCTTTTTGCGAAATGCTACTGGATCCATACCGATCCTGTCAGCCAGTTCATCCAGCAGTGATTCCATCGCGAACGATGCCTGCGGATGCCCGGGCGCGCGCATGGCGACCGAAGAGTCTTCGTTGGTTTGCAGCGCGTAGACCTCTCGATAGAATTCGGCTGCGCGATAGACGGGATAAGGTTGGCCCGCCTGCGACCCCTGGCCCACGCCGCCCAGTCGATACTGCGTGGCTTGCACCGCGGTCAGAGTGCCGTCCTTATTTGCGCCCGCCTTAAGCTTCTGCCACGAGCCGGAGCGATTCCCCGCCATCACGAATTCGTCATAGCGGTTCATCATTAGTTTGACCGGAGTCCTGGTTTGCTTCGAGAGTTTGCAGGCCAGCATTCCTTCGATCCCGATTCCGAATTTCGAGCCGAAGCCGCCGCCCATGTGCTGCACGGTGGCGGTCACGGCGCTTTCAGGTAAGCCGAGCGCATCCGCGGCGTCTTTTGGAATCGTAAAAGTCCCCTGGGTCGTGGCGTAAATCGTGGCCGAGTCACCACCGGAATAGTCAACCACCATCCCGTGCGTCTCGAGACACGCATGATGAATTCGCGGAGTGTAGTACTCAGCCTCGACCACCGCGTCGGAGTTCGTCAGGGCGGCTGCTACTTTTTGCAGATCGCCAGCCTTGTTCGCGAATCGCAGATTCCCTTCATTCGGTTTATTAGGGTCTCTGGCCAGGACCTGCGGCGAATCTGGTTTGATTGCATCCTGAGGGCTGACGACATGCGGCAGGATTTCGTAATCGACGACAATGGCGCGGGCCGCGTCCTGTGCCAGTTCGGGCGTAGTTGCGGCCACCGCGGCGACGGGTGATCCGGCGAAGCGAAACTCAGTCAGAGGAGTCTGAATGATTGCCTTCACGCCGGGCATCTTTTCAGCTGTGCTGGAGTCGAATCGTTTTATCCGCGCGTGTGCGTGAGGGCAGCGAAGGATGCGCCCATAGAGCATCCCGGGCAAACGCACGTCGTAGGTGTAGTGCGCGGCGCCCGATACTTTCAGCGGGCCATCGACCCGAGTCATTCGATGATTGAGCAGGGTGTGCTTGTCGTTCGGTCCCCACCCCGGCCCTGCTACATCGTCCACTTCGATCTCAACCATGGTGTCGATGCCATTGACGACACGGGGCACGCGGATCTTTTTCTTTTTTGGCGGTGTGGGCGTGGGTTGGGCTTGTTGCTGTGCCATCGAGTTTCTCCTAATAACTACTCCGTACGACAAACTTCAGTTTGTCGATGACCGCAAAGGAATGTTTCCTGGGACCAGGACATTCTAAAGTTTGTCCTGCTTAGCAGTCTCAACTAACTTACTGTGCCCGCTTTGGCAGCAGCCAGCGCCGCTTCAAAAACGCGTGGATAAGTTCCACAGCGGCAAAAATTTCCTTTGCAGGCTTCGCGCACTTCGGCGAGCGTCGGATTGGAATTCTTTTTCAAATAAGCCGTGATCGTGGTCACAAATCCCGGAGTACAAAAGCCGCACATCGTCGCGTCATGTTCGACAAACGCGGCCTGAACTGAATTCATTTTCTCCGGCGAGCCGAGGCCTTCGACGGTCATCAGTTTTTTGCCGACTGCATCAACTCCGAGCACCAGACATGAATACACAGGTTTGCCCTCCATCATCACTGTGCAGGCGCCACACGTGCCCATGTCGCAGACGAGCTTGGGCCCGGTGATGCCCGGTTCGATGTGATTACGCAGGGTATTGAGGAGAGTCGTGCGCGGTTCGACCGTGGCGGTTTTCTTTTGACCGTTAACGTCAAGCGTGATCCTTACCGTGCCGCTAAGAGGCGCGCCTGGGGCTTCGGTGGCCGACTTGGCAGCGACGACCTCGTGTGTCAGAAATCCGTCCACCAGAGCGGCGCCCGCGCCGGCGACACCTACGCCTTTGAGAAATTTTCGCCGGCTGGGGTCGTGGGTCGAGCTCGGTTTTTGTTGCTCGTTGTCGTCTGACATCTGCTTCTCCTCCAGGGCAAAGAGGCGCGAGCGCTGCACCCTTTCGCTATTGTTCGCAGGGCGAACGGACGGCTCGCGCTTGCTTCAATTAATCACAGTTAAGATTGGCCAACATGTTAATTGCAAAGCAATCCGCTCGCAAGGGAATCTTTTTCATTGGTGATGGTTCCGTTTGGGTTTAAGAGACTATTTCGTACTGAGAACGCGGTTGCCCTCGCCCGCGTTGAACTCGAAGCGCGAACGCACGTTCTCTTCAACATTCCTATTGTCGCGATTTGAGTGCTGCCGTAATGGCCTGTTCCGCAAGCGGGGCCATCACCTCATAACCTTTCAGGTTCGGATGGAGGCCGTCTTCGCTCAACTCTTCCTTGAGGAAGCCTTTGTCATCGGCCATGGCAACAAAGTAATCGAGATAGATGCCGCCGTGCAGGGCCGCATATTTTTTCATCCATGCGTTGAGCGCCTTGATCTGTTCGGGCGGACGTTGTTTCGTGCGCAGAATCGGCCGTCCATCCTTCGTCTTCTCGTAATCGCTGACCGGCAGTACAGACGCAAGTATCACCCGTATGCCGTTGGCGTGCGCCAGATCAAACATCGACGAGAGGTTGTCTTCGATTGCCTGCAAGGTAGTAGGGCCGGTGTTACCGGCCAGGTCGTTGGTGCCGGCGAGGATGAGGACCAGTCGGGGCTTGAGCGCGACGACATCAGCCCGAAAGCGGACCAGCATCTGCGGCGTTGTCTGTCCGCTGATACCTCGATCAATGTAAGGCTTGCCCGGAAAGAATCCACCGTACTTCGGATCGTCCCAGGAGTCGGTGATCGAGTCGCCCATAAAGACAACTCGGTTCTCATCTTTGGCCGGAGGCGTGATGGTTGCGTTTGCATCACGGTAACGCGCGAGGGCCGGCCAGTCCTTCAATCGTGATTCAGCACTGGTGGCTCGCGTCATGATCTGGGCGCAGGGATCGACGGGGCCTGGGGTTGGCGTTGCAGTCTGGGCTGAAGTAATTGCCGCCGCCGTCGACAGGAGACAAACGATCGCAAAGGAACGCTTCATTTGAAAACCTCCAGTTAAGCATTTTGTCTAAAGTTCAAGCGGTGTTTCTGACTGACGTCTCGGCCGCGTAGCGCCGGAAGGTCTCTAGCCCACGGCGTGAGCCGGGGGTCGCGAGGTTGTTGGGTTCGAAAGAGCCGCAGAGCGGCGGAACCCTGACACTCCCAACTCAATGTTTCGCCTCGCTGGGGCATCGTTGTTTCCATTCGACGAGCTTATTCACGGCTGACGCCGTGGGCTGGAGATCTTCCGCCACCCCGCGGCTGTTAACGCTACCGCGATCATGTCTTGAGACCGCGTTTAGAACTTAAGCCTAACGCTAATCTCAATCCGCACCCATCACCCGGTTACGCAACGTACCCAGCCCTTCGATCTCTACTTCAAAAACGTCGCCAGCTTTTAGCAGCACCGGAGGTTTACGAAAGACGCCCACGCCTTCAGGTGTTCCGGTCGCAATCACATCGCCGGGCTCCAGCGTGATTCCCTGCGACAGATACGAGACCAGATACGCGACCTGAAAAATCATCTTGCTGGTGTTTGAGGTTTGCATGACTTCGCCGTTCAAGCGTCCTTCGATCTTGAGCGCCTGAACATCTGCGATTTCATCGCGCGTCGTGATGAATGGCCCCAGGGGCGCAAACGTATCCAGCCCCTTACCGCGCGTCCATTGCCCGTCGCCGAATTGCAGGTCGCGCGCGCTCACGTCATTAATTAAGGTGTAGCCAAAAACATAATCCAGCGCATCGTCCTGGCTGACACGTTTGGTCCGGCGGCCAATTACCACGGCTAACTCCGCCTCGTAATCGACTTTCTCACTGATGCCGGGTAGGACGATGGGAGCCTCGTGGGCACTGAGCGAATTCACCAGCTTATTAAAGAGGAGCGGTGCTGGCGGTGGCTCGGCGCCGCCTTCGAGCGCATGGTCAAAATAGTTGCGACCGATAGCCAGGATCTTGCTCGGATACGTGGCGGGGAGAAATTCAATCTGGTCGAGCGAGTAGGCCGCTACCATTTCGCGACCTTCAGATCGCTTGGAATCACCCAGCAGCAGTCTAATTTCGTTGAGCGCGGCCTCGCCGCGATTGATCACAGCGAGGGTGTTGTTGACGTCAAGCAGCCAGGCCGGTGGGGTTCCTCCAGCGGCCTTGACCGCTCGTGCCAACTCGGCAAGGTCGCAAACGAAGTCATCAACAGCCACGCCGAGCCGCGGCTGATCCAAAGTTTTGGTTTTGAACTGCGCTAGTTTCATCCGCTCCTGAACCCCTTCTGATTTCGACTATTGGGCGGCATTGTGTCTGATGATGTGTGAACTGGCAAATTCAAATGAACATAGACAGCGGTCCATGTGGTCTCCGTCTGTGAACCTGCGCACAGAGTTTCACAGAGATCAATGCAGCGACCTTTGATCGATATGCTAAATTGGCGGAACGTCTCGGACGTGGAAACTTGATGAAAAAACTTGGCTGGGGATTAATTGGATGTGGTGACATCGCGCAGAAGCGGGTGGCGCCCGCGTTTCGTGATTTGCCGTCTTGCGAGTTAGTTGCAGTCAACCGGGCGCAATCAGAATTGGCGGCGGCGTTCGCCAAACAATTCGGCGCGAAGAGGTGGTACCTCGATTGGAGAAAGCTACTGCTGGACGAAGAGATCGACGCGATCTACATTGCCACCCCAGTTCACCTGCATGCTGAAATGGCCATTGCCGCCGCGGAAGCAGGGAAGCACGTGCTCTGCGAGAAGCCTCTGGCGATGAATGTAAGCGAGTGCGATCAGATAATCGAGGCCTGTCGCGCGCACAAAGTTAAACTTGGCGTGGCTTATTACCGGCACTTCTATCCCGTGGTCGACCGCATCAAGGCGATTCTCAAGTCAGAAGAAATTGGCACGCCTGTGTTGGCGCAGATCAGCGCGTTCGAGCGGTTCGATCCCGCAGCGGACGATCCGCGCTCGTGGTTGCTGAAGAAGGACCTGGCCGGCGGCGGGCCAATGTTCGACTTCGGCTGTCATCGGATCGAGTTGCTCACCAATGTGTTTGGCCCCGTGACCGAAGTGAAGGCGATGACCGCCAACGCTGTCTTCAACCGCGAAGTGGAGGATACGGCGACGGCCCTGTTGCGGTTTGAAAGCGGCGCGGGTGCAGTGCTTTCAGTATCCCATGCCACGGCTGAACCAAAAGACTCGTTCCGCATATTCGGTTCGCTGGGTTCGATTCGTGTGTCGGTCCTCAATCAGGGCAAGATGCGAATAACCGGCAACCTGGGTGAGCGCTACGAGGTACACGCGCCGCATGCGAATCTACACGAGCCTATGATCAAAGACTTCGTTGAGGCAGTCCTGACGGACCGCGCGCCAAAGGTCAGCGGCGAAATTGGGCGAGAAGTGGCGGTAATTGAAGCGGAGATTTATCGTCTGGCGAAGTGAAGCGACAAATCGATCCACGAAGCACCGAACATTTTCATGGAGCGGCAGAATCAGGCAGCGCACGTTGTTATTGCCCGCCCTCACGGTCGGGCTTCTGACGCCTAGCCCAGTAATTCGTAGACTTCGGGTTGTTCAGTGGGAGTAGCGGGTTCGTTTTCCCTGCTGCGCAAGTTCAGTCCCTCAGCCGCGAGTTCACTGATTTCCTGGAGCCGTGCCTGCAGTCTTTCATTTACCATTCCCAGCGTGTGCCTTGATTTCATGCTCTCGTAATGTTCCAGGGCGCGACTAACGGTAACGCGCAGGTCGGCATTGTTCCAGGGCTTGGTTAGGTAGCGATATACCAGTCCGGAGTTGAGCGCTTCGATGAGCGCGCCCACGTCGGTGTAACCAGTCAATAGGATCTTAACCATCTGCGGACGAATCGCGACAGTCTTGATCATCAGTTCGATGCCGGTCATGGCCGGCATCCGTTGATCGGAAATTAAGAGCGCGACGTCATGTTGTTCGAGTAGCGCGAGTGCCTCGGCGCCGGACGCCGCGGTAACGACGTGATAGTCGGCCCGGAATAATCGCTCAAGTGTTCTGAGGTTTGCAGGCTCGTCATCGACGATCATGATCTTATAGGTCATAGTTTGATTCCCTTGTTTGATTTAATTTGACGCGTCTGCATCCAGGGTCGCGTTTACAGGTAAATAAACGGTGAATGTCGTTCCCATGACGGGGGCGCTTTCGACTTCGATCTTACCGCCGTGTCGCTCAATGATTCCGTGCGAGATGGAAAGACCCAGGCCGGTGCCTTCGCCGACGGGCTTGGTCGTAAAGAAAGGATCGAAAATTTTCTTTTGCTGCTCAGGCGTCATTCCGGGGCCGGTGTCTTTGATTGAAACTGTCACAATTTCTCCGGCACAACGCGTGACGATCGTCACCTGGCCCGACTCGGCGCCAATTGCCTGGGCCGCGTTAGCCAGTAAATTCATCCAGACTTGATTAAGTTGCGCCGCATAACAGTCGACTGCTGGGATCTCGCCGTAATCACGAATTAAAGTAATAGTACCCGACCGGTAATATTCGGAGAGTAAACGCAAGGTCGATTCGATGCCTTCAATCAGGTCGACTCGCTTGACTGAGTTTTCGTCGAGACTGGAAAAGAGCCGCAGGTTCCGCACCACATCACGAATGCGCTCAGCCCCCAGATAACAGTCCGAAAGGATCGACCCCAGGTCGGCAACGATGTTGTCATAATCGTTTGCCTTCTTGATCTCGCTGATGCGACGGGCCACATCAGGAGGCAGGGAGAGCTTGTCATAGTCAGACAGACAGCTCTCAAGTCGTTCGACGTACTGTTTGAGTTGCTCGATATTGCTTGAGATAAAGCCGGCTGGGTTATTCAGTTCGTGGGCCACCCCGGCGGCCATACGACCGAGCGAAGCCATCTTTTCTCCTTGCAGGATTTCTGTCTGCAGTCGCTCCAACTCGGTCTTTTGCCGGGCAAGTTCGGTGTTGCGATCCTCGAGGTCCGTTTTGTAACGACGCGCGTTGCGCAACAACATCCTTCGTTCTGAAGCTCGTTCCACCGAGTTGCTCAAGACCTCCAGGTCGCACGGCTTGACCAGATAATCGGACGCACCGAGTCTGATGGCGTCCATGACTCTCTGGCTGCGGTCGATGCCAGAGACGATGATCACCGACGTGTCCTTGTACTGCGCTTTGATTTTGCGGAGTAGTTCAATGCCGCTGAGTCCAGGCATCTGCAAATCGGTGATGACGAGGGCAAAGGGTTCGCGCGCGAGAATTTCCAGGGCTTCCTGCGCATCGGCAGCAGTTTCACAGGAATACAGTTCGCACAGGCTGGCGGCAAAGACATCTCTAACGCTCGCTTCATCGTCGACGATCAGGATGCGATTATCGTGACGCTCAGCGTACTCATGATCAAAGAAGGCAGACAGAGGCTTGCCTCTAATGACACAGTTCGCTGGGGCGGTAATTGATTCGTCGAGCACGGTTTTATCTGGTTCCTGAGGATTAGCAGAGGTTGAGCTGTGCGACCTGATTAGCGGTTAAAGATCGTGGTCGGGTCGATGCGGTGACTGGCGCGCTCTGCCACCGGCAGTAGTCCGGTGTTGCCACGGTAAAATTCGATATGCGAGTGCTTGTAAGATGCGGACGAGCCTCCCGGTCCGCCGATGCTGCCGATTCTGACTCGATCACCTTCATTTGAGATTTGGAAATCGGCGATATGGAAGACAGCCAGGGTGACGTCGGTGAGATTACCGAGCCGCGGATAATAAAAGGTCATCACCGCATCCGTGGGTGAGGGCTGATCGCTGTGTTGAGTAAAGCCGGCCGGCACGTACAGGGGGCACGAACGGGTGCCGTCTGCGTTTCCATAAAGGTGCATTGCATACGATAGATGTCCTCTGCGTTCTACTCCGTCGTCGCCAATAATGTCGCCCCGATAGAGTGGGTAGGAAGCAGCGAGTCCTGCCGGTTCGAACCCATTAGCTCCAGCCACTGCATCGGGTCCACCGAAAATGTGGGCCAGTGTCTTGTCGGAGTCGGCCATCGCGTTCGTGTACTGTCGCACCAGTGCGTTGCTGGGGACCGATTTGGCGAACACGGATGCGACAGGCCGGAAGGGTGACACCGCGTGCGAATACTTCACCTCTGCATTGGCGTCATTGTCCGATGGGTCGTCGACCAGCCAGGTTTTTGTTAAGCCGGTTGAGTCGGCCATCCACGTCTGAGTCAATGAACGGATCCCGTCAGTCGAATAGTTAAAAGTGATCGTGCGGCCGGAAGAATCGACCAGACCATGTAGCGTCAGGCCGTTTGCAGTGTAGAGCAGGTTTAGCGATACCCCGTTCGCATCCCGAATGGTAGCGCACCGGAATTCACCGTCAGGGTAGCGGACGAAAATGTATCGGGTGCCGTTGGGGGTGGCCACGACTTTCATGCTGTCGTTGTCCGTGAGTTTGAGGTTGCTGCCGTCAACTGAAGCGTATGTGTTCTTCTTTTCGGTGGGATCAAATTCGATGAAGTGAACTCCATTACTTTCCGGCGAGAACGAAGGCAGGAGAAATCGGGCTCGCTCGTCGTCATAGCTGAGGGCCTGGAAAATTGGAAAGCGAAGCTGATCCAGCGGGTAACTGAGTGACTGATCGATCCCTGCCTTGAGTTGATTATTAGCCAGGCCGAGCAGCGGCGATTCTTTATTGCCGATATTCCATTGGAAAGCCGGCGCGCCCGGGTCTGCTGGAGTTGTGCCTAACGCCTTGCTGTGAACGAAACGCTCGCGATCGCGGCCGGTATCAATCCTGGCCCGGGGAGTAAGCGTGGCGCCCGTTACCAGATTGACGACGAACAGCAGAGTTGAAGCGAGCCGGAAGGTCGTGAAGAGCACTGATGGATAGGAAGGCATGTAAGTTCTCCGTGTAAATTTGGCGTGCTTTCGGGAAATCTGTTTCCCTGGGTCGGCAACAGTTCTAATCGCCTGACCAGAAGAGTTGATGGTCTCTTCCTGTATCGGCCGAAGGAACGCTGAACTTGAGATCAGGTTTATGCTTGAGAGTGGCGAAGTTGTGTTGGTGTTTTCACAACCGTTGCATGCCTCGAGGAGCTGGATTTAAATGGATCCGGAGCTGGCTCTTACATGACCGCCATAGCTTTTGTTAAGTTTGGCCGCGATGAACTATTGTTCAGTGCTTGCCGCGAGGATTAGTTGTGCAACCGTTGTGCCGTCAGATCGATTGAGCGGCAGAGGACAATCCTGGCAGTGTTTCGCGGGGGCTAAATACGTGGCACACACCGTGCTGAGATAAAGTTGGCCCGAGGGTCCAGAGACCAAAAGCAGAGCCTGAATCAGGCATCTCTCCCCGGCCAATCTCCCTGCCTGTTCCATTTTGCCCTTGCGGCTAAATCACTGAGAGCTGCAGAACGAGGAAAAGTTTTTAAGGCGTCATTAATTCATCGTTGCTGCTTGCGATGACCTCGTGTGAAAGATCACAGTCGAATTAAAGTAAATAAAATGAACCAGTCCCAGAAAAGTCCAGAGCTTGCTCGAGAGTTTATTCAGCGTTCCCGCGACGTTACCTATGCTTATGATCTGGAGGGCAACTTTACGTTTCTTAATCAGGAGGGCGAAACCCTTTCGGGTTACAGTTGCGAAGAAGTCTGCCGTATGAACATCGCCGAGTTACTGGATCCGGAAGTCGGCGGACAGGTTCAACAGGAGATACTGCGCAGCGCGACCGAACGGGTAGGCATGGTCTATGAGGTAGACATTATTGCCAAGGATGGCCGGCGGGTCCCGCTGGAGGTCAGCACCCGGATCATTTCACGCGCGGGCACACCGATCGAGATCCAGGGGATCGCAGTACCGAGCGTGATTCGCAGTAAACCTGCATCGCGTTTACGGCAGCACTGTTTGGACGAGGCTTTCTCTTTCGAAAATCCCGTGAGCGTTCCGCTGTTCTTGTTCGCAGGGCGAGATCACACAAAACTAATTTAGCACTGCCCCGGCACTGGGCTTAGCATCCCCGAAACTCAATTTGGATACACAACCGGAAGAGCTAACTGCAGGTCAGGCGGCATTGCTGCACACCGATCAAGGCTCACTCTCAACCCCCAACGCGACAAGTTTCCTTTAAGCTGCCAGTCTTCCTATGTCGTGGCTTTGCTTTCGCACGGCCTCACTGCCAATTGCCAGGCGCACAGCTTGCGAGAGCTTTTCAGTCGTTAACGGCTTCGGTAGAAACGCAATAGCACCGGCGGCGAAGCTTTCGGTGATTTGCTTCAATCCGCCATTGCCGGCGACGATGACCACCGGAATACGAATTAGTCGCTTCTCAGTCTTCATATAACGAAGAATATCCACGCCGTTCAGCTGGGTCACCGTCATGTTGAAAACGGCCGCCGTGAAGTCGGCGGACGATCTCAGCATCCGAAACGCCTCGCGCCCGTCGCTGGCACTCACCACCTGATAGCCCTCGCGCCCGCCCACGGTGCGCAGCAACTGTGCAGTAATCGGATCGTCGTCAACGACCAGTAGCCGTGCTGGTGTGCGAGTGACGGGTAGCAGGGCTTTGGATGTTGTTTGCACGCTGATGCTTTCCGTTCGGATCTGCATGTTGATTACCTGACTCGGCGCCTGAATTTGAAGACACCGGACTGTCCGGCCTCCAGGGTCGAGATAATGTCGGTAAGCGATCTGGATCCATCGTGATCGCCGATGATCATTCCGCCGCGGTTGTCGGTGGCGCCGATGATGTGCTCAGTCGTGTCGCCCCAATTATTGGGAGCCGACATACCGTTCTCGCTGATTACTAGATTGTGGGCAGTCAACAATCCATTGCCGACGCCGGATGCGCTGCTGACGTTTGAATAAGTTATGGCAAATTCGATCTCCGCGCCCGGGTTAGCCAGGCTAGAGCCACTTTCGGCATTAAGGACGGTGACCGACTTATCGAGACGAATGAACCCGGTATAGACGCGATCGATGGTCTCGTTTGCTGCCGTTTGGGTTGCAGTCGAGGTAGCGCGGATCACGGTATCAAAACCGGTGGTCACCGCAAGACCGGCCGGAGCCGAAATCCGCACCAGCAAGAGCATTGCTGCCCGGTAGCTGACGTTCACGGCAATCGTCGCGTTCGGACCATTCAGGGACACATAATGGTCTCCACTATCCGTGCTGATCTCGATCGCAAATTTGGCCGGCGCGCTGGGGGTGCTAACCAGAAACACATCGTCGCCACCACCGGTGTTTTGTATTGTGTTGCGAAAAACGATCGTGCCCGGGGTCGTGGTCACATCTCCGGGAGCGGCATTAGCGATACCGGTGTTAATGCTGCGATTGGTAAAGTCGTCGTTGACTCCGGTCGGACCTACCGCGCCAGGAACACCCGAGGGTCCGATCAGGACATCACCAGCGTTGAGCGGGATATCATCGGCGGCGGCCGCACCTCTTCCGGTGATGCAAAAGAGAGCAACAACGAGGAGGGCCGTGGCCAGAGAGAGTATTCGACTGCTTCGTCTAAAAGACTTCATGTTCGTATTTCCGGTGCTGACGGCGAAGGGAATCCGCCGGGGTTGTGAAAGGGTAAGGGGGACTTAGGGCTGCAAAGCAGAGACGCGACGGGGTCTTGCTGTGGGTTTGGGATCCGTCTGCACTGAGGTCTTCACGGTCCTGGCTGCTGGTTCAGAGCGGGTTGGGATGGGCATGACCACTCGCTTTACTTTGCTATCTGCGGCCCTGCGAGCATCACCCCAGATTGTCGTGGACATCGCGGCCCTTTGGTCGGCAGTTAGTTTCGTTGCCGCTTCGTCGTTGGCCTCTTCAGACTCTTCGTCATCAGCCCCCAGTGTGTTGGCCTCGGCTGCCGCCGGTTTGATCGACGAATCAGTTGTCCTGGCGATTTGTAGCATTGTAGGAGTGCCAAATCGCGCACCCAGATCTCGATAGATACGCCCGGCGACGACAGCGGGAAAATGGTTGCGACCATCGACGCCACGACCAATGACCACCACCGCCAGACGGGGATTACTAAGCGGAGCGTACGAAGTGAACAGACCGATCCAGGCGCCCTGTTCAAGGCACGTGCCGGTTTTGCCAGCGATGACTTCCTGGGAGTTACCGGCCTTGCGCCCAGATCCGTAATTAACTGCTCCGATCATTCCGGGGACCATCTGCCTAAACGAGTCGGCGTTTATGTTGACCAGGCGACGAACTTTGGGATCGGATCTCTTTTCGTCCTTCGCTGTGCGCGGAACGAAGGGTGTAATCAGCTTGCCGCCATTGGCCAT
Organism: Pyrinomonadales bacterium; assembly: GCA_038230715.1. Classification (GTDB taxonomy): domain Bacteria; phylum Acidobacteriota; class Blastocatellia; order Pyrinomonadales; family Pyrinomonadaceae; genus UBA11740. The sequence goes on along the minus strand of JBBRMS010000047.1, from coordinate 634 downwards.
GGCTGAGATCAAGGTTGCGAGTTGCAAAGCGGTTACTTTGAAATCGTCACCATGCGAGGACATGTGATTGACTGCGAATCCTGACTTGAGTTTTGGTACCTGACCCTGAGATTCATCGCGAGTGTTGATGCCGGTTTTCTCGCCCAGGCCCAGGTCATGCGCGTAAGAAATCATTTTGCTGAAGCCGACCTGGCCGCCTACCTGCTGGAAGTACTCATTCTTTGAAAAGGCCAGGGCGTGTGTTAGATCGATCTTGTTGGAATCAGAAATGGCGGTAGTGTCTGCGGTGTTGATTACTTTTTCATTCAGCCCGGCAAGTCCCGTCACCAGCTTAATGGTCGAACAGGGTTTGACGCCCTCTCGCAAGGCCCATTGTTGATTTACTACTGAGTAGACGCGCCCTGATTTCGGATCCATGATCACCACCGTGCCGGCGTGATGCCCGAGCGCGTTTAGGGCCACGCGGCGTACCTCCGGATCTTCGCCCGCGACATCATCCTTTTCGATCAGCGATTGAACACGATCGCGGAGTGCTTCTTCGGCTGCGCGCTCCCGGGCAATGGCGGCCTGTCGCGCTTCTTCAGCACGGCGGCGCGCTGCCAAACGCTGAGCCTCACGCTGGGCCTCGGCGCGG
>JBBRMS010000046.1:0-34548 GCA_038230715.1 Pyrinomonadales bacterium | reverse complement strand
TGATCCTGGGATTGTTTGCTGGTCTGGGGGTGCACCAGGCTTTCGCGAGCATTGCGCCTTTTGAGTCGCGCACAACCGGGGTCATGGTCCGGGAGGATCTTCTGGTTCTGGGGCAGGCTGTTCCGGATCCGACCGTGATGGTTGGAAGCATTGTACCAAGCAAAGCATCTCGTCATCGTTCCGCCTCCCGGTGAGCCCGCCGCGCAGCGGATCGAAAGGGCAGGAGCAGCCGAGGCACTTCGCGGCGCGTCAGTCTCAGTACGAAATGCCCGCAGCGCGGACGTCTCGTTCGCACCGCGCTGACGGCGCACAGCTACTGTTTGGAGCCGATGCGGACGGGATCCGCGCTCCCGGAATTAAGGTGCACTTAGCGTACAATGCTTCTCATATGAAACGGGAACTTGCGCCGGGCCTCTCAATTGAAAAATCACAAATCAACGGCAAAGGGTGCTTTGCTACAGACTTCTTTGCCCGCCGTCGCAAGATTGCCGAATACACTGGGGAGCGAATCCCCGATCGCGAAGCTCAGCGTCGCGCCCATCGAGCCAAGCTGCGCATCTGCGATGTTGACGGCGTGTGGAGCATTGACGGCAGTCGTGGCGGCAACGGTACGCATTACATCAATCACTCCTGCGAACCGAATGCCTATGTCCGCACCATCTATGGGCACATCGTCTTCTTTGCTCTCCGCGACATCCATCCCGGCGACGAAATCACAGTCGACTATGAACAGACTCTGCACCCGGACTCAAAGCGTTGTTACTGCGGAGCAGAGAGCTGTCGTGGCCGGATAAATAAAATCCTGGGTGTCTAGCCGGTTGCCCGGCTTGCCCACGAAGTCTTCGGCTGCGCCGCCTGATGTGGAGAAGGTCTTTTGGCCTTCCGGCCAGTCCGGCATTAGCATTCTTGAGCTATACCCAATTCTGTTGGGGCGGCGTCCGAATTCATCACGGACCGGAACGGAAGTGCTGGCGCATCAGGCGGTATAGCCGAGTCGAGTGATTGGCTCTGTATTAAGATCCCGTTCAATCCCGCTTGAAGATAAGACCGCTGACCCACCAAATTACACCGTGGCTTTGGTGTGTGTTCGTGGGTCGTTTCCTTTGGCGCCCATAAAACCGAAAAAGTTCTGTGCAAGCGTGTGGCTCATGGATCGTTCAGGTGTCAAAGGGAGGCTGATCCGAATGAAACGAACATTGTTACTGGCGCTGACGATATTGTCTGTGGCAATAATTGCCTGTGCTCAACCGAAGGCTGCAATTACTAATCCGGCCATCGACATGCAAGGTTATCTGCGCGCCGCTAGCGAGGCAGCCGAGCATCGCGAATCGCGTCGCCTGACTGAAGAGGACTTCATCCGCGTTAGCCGGGAACCCGGCACAGTCATCCTCGATGCCCGCAGTCGCGAGAAATTTGATGAGCTCCATATCAAGGGAGCGATCAATCTGAGTTTCCCCGATATCACGGTTGATAGCCTGCAGGCCGTGCTGCCCGACAAGACCACCCGCATCCTGATCTACTGCAACAACAATTTTGTCGGCGAACAAAAAGCATTCCCGACCAAGATCGCGGTCGCTTCGCTCAATCTTTCGACTTACATCTCGCTCTACAGTTACGGCTACCGCAATGTCTACGAGCTGGGGCCACTGCTGGATATCAAAACCTCGAAGCTCGAATTTGTGAGGGTTCGGGCGGGAGAAAACTGACCAAAGGTCACCAAATATTTGACGGTTTAATATCACGATGAATGACGAGGTTCTGATATGCGTAACTAAGTGACCACAGATCGTCCGAAACAATTTCAAACGTTCAGTGACTGAGAGTTCGTGGGCGTGCGCAAAGTCATTCAACGGTTGTCCATCTACATACTCCATTACAAAGTATGGGAAACCCTCAGCCAACGAAATGAGAGTCGGCTTTCCGGCTTGGTCTAGAGTGGGTTCGCGGATCGTTTGGCTTTTCGATGTCTGGTTACAGCCGCGGAAGAGCAAAACTAAATTTCGATCCGCGTCCGACCTCCGACTCGACTGCGACCATACCGCCATGTTGCTCGATGGCTTCCTTCACAAAGGCCAGACCCAACCCGGTGGACTCCTCGTCCTTTTCCTGGCCGTCGCGGGCGACGCGATAGAACTTTTCCCAGATGCGGTCCATCGATTCGACGGGAATGCCATAGCCGCGATCATCTACGGATACTCGCACCGCCTCAGCTTCCAAAAGGGTCGAGACTGTGACCGAGGTGCGCTCTGGGCTGTACTTGATAGCGTTCTCCAACAGACGGGTGAGCGCCTGGGTTATCAGGCTCTTATCAGCGGCCACCGGAGGAATATGCCCGTTGGGTTGTTCGATTAGGCGGATCCGCTTCTTCCTGGCGATGGGCTGAACGGTGTTGAGAACTTCGCGCACCACTTCGTCCAGGCGCAGTGCGATTTTCGTGACCTCTTTCTTGTCCGCGCGTTCGAGCTGAGTTACCGACAGAAACGTATCGATCATTCGCGACATGCGTTGTGATTCGTTGGTGATGATCTGGAGGAATTCGCGCGATTCGTCGGGCATCTGTTCATCCAGGGCCAGCAGCTCGGCGAAGCCGTTAATGCTCGTGAGTGGGGTCCTCAGTTCGTGCGACATCAGAGAGATCATGTCGCTTTTTAACTGTTCGAACTCCTTCATCTGGGTTACGTCGCGGATGCGAATGGCAAAGCAGAGTGGGCTGGCACCCGCTCCATTTCCGCTTGAACCGTTTTCATTCCGATCAGTGGCGAGGGCAATCCGCAGCTCGAGAGTTTGGTTGCGATCTGAGAACTTCAACTCTCGTTCGTAAGGTTCGCCGGACTGCAGCACCCGACGGACAGCGATCGAGGGCTCGTCGAACACGCCGGAGCGAAAACGATCCAGTAGCCCGAACAGATCCATCTTCTCGGCTTCACCCTGGTTCAGGCGCGCCGCCTCCAGCATCGCCGCGTTAACGAAGCCGAGAGTGCCGTCCAGATACGCGATCGCATAACCATCAGCCGCTTCGGCCAGAACCTGGGCGCCAAAACGATTCTCCGTCAAGACGCCGCTAATCACATCAAAGGCATGCAGCCGATGACTGGAAGTTCGCGCTGATACGAACGCGGGCAGCTTGCCGCCCATCCTATTCTTGCGGGCTTCCTCTCGTTGCAGATTCCGGGCCACCTGATTCCCAACTGCCGCCAGCAATCTGCGATCGCTCTGATCGAAACTTTCTTTCAGCCGCAGGAGCAGCGCTCCCACTGTGCGCGCTTCATGACGCAAAGGCAGAGCGACGGTTTCGAAGGAATCAATCTGTCCGGCGGGAGCGAGGGCTATCTCACCGGACTTGACGGCTTGATCGCAGAGTTCGACTAAGCGACGCCAGACAGTGTTTCGACCCGGCTCAAGCGCGCCACTCGTCCTTGCCCGCAAGCGCGCGCAAGGAACCAGTGCGCCGAGGTCATCCCGCTCAAAAACAACTGCCTCTTCGAGCGGAAGGATTGTCTGCAGCAGTTTGAGGCCGCTGGTCAGGCGAGACTGGGCCATGCTCGCTTCGACTGTGTCGGTCCTCACGGAAGTATCATTGACGTGGTCAGTGAGTATCCGGTCGATCAGCCAGAGCCGAAAAAGTTGCACCAGAAAAACGGCCCCCATGGCGCCCACCGCCATGGGGGCAAAGAGGATGTCAATCTTGAGATAGCGCGAGGCAAGCAAGCTGGCCACTGCGGTCATCAGGAAGCCCAGGCCCAGAACCAGGAACGAGCGCCGAGCACCGGCGCGACTCACGAGGAATCCCGCGCTCGTGCTGATGGCTACGATGAGAAGTAGCCCGAGCCAGGTCTGCGGAGCCTGCAGGGGAGCCTCTCCGACAGCGACGTTGACCACAAAGCCAGATTGCAGGGAATTGATTAGTCCCGCGCGCCAAACGGCACACGTGACCGTCCCGGCCAGGAAGGCCAGGGCAACGGATCCGAGCATTGATCTCCAGGAAAATGTTTTCAAAGTTTGGGTCTCGCGAGGATGGATTAGTCGAGTGCGGGGCGGAACGGTCGCTCTGGGATCCGCAAAAGCCAACGGTATTATACACTGCCGGGCGCTGTTGTGCGCAAGAAATAGTGTTAGAAGGAGGTTCTTTTAGCGGCGAAGACCCGTGGGCAGAGCCACGGATAGCGCCGGGTTTGAGTGTCTTTTGGTGTTAGGCGGGCAGAGAAAGAATCGCTCGCTCCAAATCCGGCTCTTCACTTTCAGCGACAGTTCTCAGATCCAGCAGTACTCGGTCATCGACTATTCTGGCAATAACGGGAGGTGAAGCGCGGCGAAGGTTCGCTTCGATTTGGTTAGGACCGAGGTGTCGGTGCGTTATCGAAACGAGAACAGTAGGCAGCCGGGAAGTTGGACCCGCGCCACCTCCCGCAGCCGACTCGCCAGCGATGGTAGCGAACTGAACGGTTTCGGGTGTGCGGTCGCGTAGCCTCGCTAACATCCCTTCCGCCCGTTGCTGGATCTCAGCCGCGGACAAGACGATAAAACGATGCGCCGGAACCTCGCTGGCTGAGGTGTCGCGCGCGTATGCTTCGAGGGTGGCTTCGAGCGCAGCCAGGCGAATTTTGTCGACCCGCAAAGCGCGATAGAGCGGATGCCGTCGCATCCGATCGATGATGCTTGATCGACCAACCACCAGACCTGCCTGTGGGCCACCGAGAAGCTTGTCTCCACTGAACGAAACAAGGTCTACGCCGGCTTCGATTGAAGCGCGGATGACAGGTTCGCCCTCGATGCCGAATGCAGACAAGTCGAGTAACGCTCCTGATCCCGCGTCTTCATAGAGTGGTAATTCCTTATCATGGGCCATTGCCGCCAGTTCGCTTATGGCCGGCGTGTTGGTGAAGCCAATAATTCGATAGTTCGAGGCGTGCACGCGCATGATCAGGCGAGTCGCTTCGGAAATTGCTTTTTTGTAATCAGACAAGCGGGTTCGGTTGGTGGTGCCGACCTCGATCATGCGAGTGCCCGATTGGGCCATTACGTCGGGGACGCGAAAGTCGCCACCAATCTCGACCAGTTCACCTCTCGATACAACTGTTTCTCCGTCGCTCGCGATAGCTGTAAGTACCAGGAGCGCAGCGGCCGCACAATTATTCACCACCAGAGCAGCTTCGGCGCCGGTTAGGTCGGCGAGTAAGTCTTCCGCCCGTGGACCGCGCCTGCCGCGTTCACCGTTCGCGATGTCGTACTCCAAATTACAGTAGCCAGCCGCTTCGTCGGAGATTGCGCGTCGCGCCGCCTCGGAAAGAGGGGCACGCCCCAGGTTGGTATGCAGCACTACACCGGTAGCGTTGATCACATGTCGCAGCGCTCGCGCGGTTTCATCGCGATGCTTCGTGGTCAGTCGCCTTTCTGCTTCAAGCAAGAGGTCTGCTTTCGTTTTCATCTCGGGCGAATCTGAAACTTCGCTTTGGTCCCTGTTCATGATTTCACTACGCAGTTCGTCAGTGATCTGTCGAGCGAGAGAACTCAAACGGGCCGAACCCAGTTGGTGCCTTAGTGCGCGTGCGGTCTCAGTCCGCAACAGAGAATCGACTGACGGCAGCGCTCTCAGCGAGCTTTTGGTCTGAAGTTTTGACATTGAAGGCATTGGCTTCCCGCCCGTAAGTGCCAGCAGAATATGCTGTTTTACCCCGCTGAGGCAATCGCGAAAAACAATATTGACAGGCGATGAACCGAGCCCCTACACTCAGATCACTGGTGGCGACCCTGCTTGCGCCGCCCGATAGGAGTTCTCAGCTTTGGCCATAAAAGATAATAAGTTTGCCCGGCTCGCCAAAGAGCGGCGCGATCGGAACAAGGTCGCCGGCCTCTATGAAGAGCCGACAGTCGAGGATCGCCTGACGCGTCTTGAGGAAGATATTCGACGTCTCAAAATAGAATTCGATGTCTACTTTAATGGCGGCTCGAAGCGACCCCCTTACGACACCAAGATGCGAGTGGAGTCCCATCTCAAGCGGCTGGGTGACGATCGGACACTCAATTTCGCGCAGCGTTATCACTACAATTCGCTTGCCACCAGGTACTCTTCCTTCCGCGAGTTATGGCGACGCATGTTGCAGGGCAGGGAAGACGGCCGTGATGTTGCCGCCGCCGCGCGAGCATCAAGCCGGGTCCAGAGCGCGCCTTTCACCCGTTCCGAGTTTTCCTGCCGGGACGTGCAGCACGACGTACGCACCGTCAAGGGTGTATACGACAAATTGATGGAGGCCAAGCGGAGTTGCGGCGAGACTACACGAGACCTTTCATTTGCGAAGTTTCACCGGCTGATGATGGAGCGAACTGAAAACATGAAGGCCCAGATCGGTGCAAAGGGCGTAAATTTTTCTATTGATGTGGAAGGCGGGCATGTCAGTTTCAAAGCCAAAGGCGACCGCTGAAGCAGCCACCACGTCGGCAAAACAATAAAGGCGATCTCATTGCTGAGATCGCCTTTTTGTTTTTCGCGTCTTCCGGGCTCACGACCGGAAGCGGTCAGTGGCTCTGCTAAAAAGCAGGCCGGGGAGACCTACGCCTTTGTCACTTTTTCGGCCTGCGGTCCTTTCGGGCCTTGCGTCACTTCAAATTCAACTTCCTGACCCTCTTCCAGAGTCTTGAAGCCGTCACCTTGAATGGCGCTATAGTGGACGAAGATGTCCGAAGAGCCTGGTTGTTCAATAAAACCATAACCCTTCGAGTTGTTAAACCACTTGACCTTACCGGTTATTCTAGACATACAAACGAATCCTCCTAACGATTCGGCAAAACGGGCGGAGGTAACACGAATTCAGGGGTGTGTTACTTCCTCCTAGTTAATTCTGTGAGCCGGACGCGCTTTTCGGTTTGGGGCGCTATACGGAAACACACAACGAACAAGTACACGCTGTCCCACGCCGGGCGAGCGACCATCGTGCACATACTTCCAAGCAAAAACTTACTTTCATCTGTCTTTTGCGGTTACAAATCGAAATGCAAAGGCGGGTGTAAAGCCAACCCCGGCACTGATTGAAACGACGGCGAATCCTAAACGATGGGCTTTTGGCCTGTCAATACAAAAGTTTGGCCTTTCCAGCCCCGGACCGGACCAGCCAAATTATCGTGGTCCCGTCTCTTAGGAGATTTTCTTAATGCTGGTAATAAATTGCCCTGCTTCGGTTGCGTGTTTTTCAGCGATTCCAGGGGCGGCGAACGTTAAAATGATTACCACCTTTTTAGCCGAAAGTATGTCAACGTTCCATTCGATAGTGGCGCCGTCGACCTCGCCTGTGCCCCCCGTGCTGAAATGCGGCATACCATTGTGCGTGTCGGTAGATCCCTTGTCAGTGGTCCTGACGTTCTTCATCGTCTTGGCCAATTCTTTGTCGAGGTCCTTCACTGCGGCGTCGAACGTATTTTCATCAGGAACCCAAAACACCATTTGCAGGCTGTCATCAGCGGTTGAAACAGTTATGACTTCACCATCGGGCTTTGCTTTCCAACCTTTGGGTATCTCAAACTGCACCCCAGCTTCTTTATGGCTAAAAACGCGGTTCTCCTGCGGTGCGGTCAGATTCGCGGCTGGTTTCGCTGAGACGACTCCGCCAGGCATCGAGCCGACGAGCGCCAAACACAAACTGATTATTAGTTTCTTCAAGGTACTTTCCTCCGAGTTAGGTGCTTTTCATCGAGCCCCTCAGGCGGCGCGACGCAATGATGATGGCGAGTTCCTGAGATCCATTTCTTTGAGAAGATAACCAGCGCCACCGAACTTGTCTGCTATGAACAGCACGTAGCGAATGTCGACCGAAATCGCCCGTCCCTTCGCATCGTTGTAGAAGAAGTCGTTGCCGAGTCCTTCGTAATTGCCGTCAAAGATGATGCCTAGCTGCTCTCCGCGTCCATTCATTATGGGCGAGCCCGAGTTGCCGCCGATGATGTCGGTCGTTGAGAGGAAATCGACCGGCACATTTTGTCCATCATCCGTAGCATAAGGCCCAAAGTCGCGGGCCTTATACAGTGCCTTGAGCTTTTCGGGTGCGTCAAAAGGCTCGCGGCCAGTGTCCTTTTCGATCACACCTGAGAGATTGGTGAACGCCTGGTAAACTGCTGCATCGTGAGGGATGTAACCTCGCACTTCACCATACGTAAATCGTAGAGTCCGATTGGCGTCGGGGTAGGGAATGCCTCCGCGCATTTCGCTCATGCCGCGAAGCAACAGGGGCCGCACACGACCCACGGTTGAGTTGAACGCGCGAGTGCGGGCGGTGATCTGACCATTGAACGCGCCGATTTCTGCAACGAACCCAAACACCGGTTCATTCAATTCGCGCAACTGCGTCAGGCTCAGGTCGAACAACTTCGCGACTGCTTCCGGCGTACCCAGGTTCTTGCTTTCCGTAACCGCGCGGGCAAATTCTTCTTCAGCACGAACCCGCGCATTACCGGTAAGACTACCGAAGCGTTTCTCGATCGGTTCGATCTTTTGTTCGGGCGGGAGCCCGGCGGCTTTCCGTAACAGAAACGCCAACATCTCGCGTTCAAAGCCGGGAATGCGATCAGCGAAGATTTCGGGTAGCGCCGACCGCGCGCGCACTGCTCCAACCGTCAGGGCGGGATTCCTTTCGGCCTGCGGCTTGTCTTTGTCAGCGGCGGCCGCGCCAATGATTCCGGCGATCGCAAAGAAATCGCTGAGCCCGGCGATCTGCTGAATTATTGAATCCCGCGGTTGGGTCTTCTGCAGTTCTTCATAGGCCTTTTGCAGCGAGGGCAGTACGTCCGCGTACCTCGCCTGCCGATCCGGACTCCCCTTAATCCAATTGGTGAAAGCAGCTTCCTCTTTGCGTTTCTGGTCGACGACGCCGAACCGGCGCATGGCTATCACCCCGCCGTCAAAGTCCTTCAGGGTGTTGGCGATCTCGAAGATCCTGCTCTGAAGTTTCATCTGCAAATCGCGATCGTTTTTGCCTGCCCGCTGCAGAGCTTCGATCTGCTTGTTGAATACGTCAACCAGCAAGGGCATAAAGATGTCCTGGTTGTAGGCCACCGAATAGCTCTCCCGATAGCGCTTGGTGGCAGCGGGGTATCCCATCACCATGACAAAGTCGTTTTCTTTTACGCCGCCCATTGAAATCGAGAGGAACTTTTTCGGCTTGTAGGGTACGTTGTTCGCCGAGTAGCTCGCGGGCCGGCCGTCGGGCCCGGCGTAAACGCGCATAAAGGTGAAGTCGCCACAATGCCGAGGCCATTCAAAGTTGTCTGGATCTCCTCCAAAGAACCCGATGTTCTTGGGCGGAGCATAGACGATGCGTACGTCAGGGAACTCGACGTAGGTGAAAAGGTAGTACGACAGACCTTCGTTCAACGGCAGCACCTGGGCGGTTATACCCGCTTCGGGTTTCGTATTGGCCGCTTCAATTGCCCGCGTCTTGCCCGCAATCGCCGCGGTCCGTTCGGCGGGCGGCATCGGATCAGTGACTCCATTCAAAACCTCGGCGGTAACGTCTTTCAGCGTCTGAGTGATTTGCGCCTTATAACCCCTGGCCGGCATTTCGTCGCTTCGCGTTCTTGCCAGATAGCCGTTCGAAGCATAGTCCTTTGATTGATCCGAAGCCGCGGCCAGAGCGTCGAAGGCAACGTGATGATTTGTCAGAAGTAGCCCTTCGGCAGAAAGGAACTCGCCAGTGCCGCCATCAATGATGACTACTGCGTCCTTAATACTCGGTCCGTTGGGGTTGAATATGTCGGTAGTTGGAATCTTCAGGCCGCGCTGCTGGAGTTTTTTCAATGGCAGTTGATCGAGCTTGTCGGGCATGAACATGCCCTCGTCGCCCAGGACCGAGACGGGCACCAGACTGACCAGAAACAACAATGAGAGCAGCAGGGCCGCAGGACGCTGATAGGTCGAGGTCATTTAATACTTTCCTTTTGTGGATGATCAAATCGAAGAGGAGGGATAGTACCAGAGGGCCGGCGATATCTTAAAGGGACGGTTTCTGACAGGCGTGTTTTGAGTGTCGACTTCAGTCGGGTCGATCCGTGGGAAGTACCCAACTGAAGTCATTGTTCCGACTGCGCTACTGCTTCTCAACTCCTGGAAGATACTCACGGGGATCCATTGGTTGATTGTTAATACGCACTTCGTAGTGGAGGTGCGGCCCGGTTGAACGTCCGGTCGAACCGACTAGTCCAATGATTTGGCCGCGCGTCACGAATTGGCCGAGGGTGACGTCAATTTCTGAAAGGTGGCCATAGCGCGTCGACAGCCCGCCGCCATGGTCGACATAAACGACGTTGCCATAGCCTCTCTGGCGTCCGGCAATGATTACTTTGCCCGTGGCAGCGACCTGCACCGGAGTGCCGTAAGCGGCATCGATGTCCTGGCCTTCGTGATATTCAAAGCCGCGGCCTCCGAAAGGATTTCGCCGGCCACCCACACCACTTTCCAGCTTACCCATCACTGGCCAAATTGACGGGATCATCCCATGCTGGCGCAGAAAAGCTTCGTACATTCGCATATCGCGCTCAAGCTTGGCTGTCTTTGATTCCAGGGCGGCCAGCGCTGCCGCGCTGTCCACTGGGCGCGCTGGACCACCCTGTCCATGAGCATTCTGAGCCTGGGCCTGGACTCCGGGCACCTCGGCTGCCAGCTTGCGCGAAGTATCTTCGACCGCGTCGACACGATTATTCAGGTTCTGCAATTCTTCGCGCTGCTTTTCATTCTCGGCTCGCAGGCGTTGGTTTTCGTGTTCGATGCGCAGGTGCGCGGCTTGCTGGGTCAGGCCATAAAATCCATAGGCCAGGCCACACATGATGGCGAACAGGCCCATGGCCGACGCTTTCAGCCAGCGTTTGTGGACGCATACGCGACGGATATGGGCTCGGGAACGGGAAGTACGGGCAACCAAAAAGGCGTAAAAACGGTCGTCTCGGATCATCAATTCTGCTCCTGTCGTTCAACCATGCTTGCTGGTAAATCTGGGGCCGCATGGCGACCGCTAAAGTAACAGTTGCCGACGAAGGCGACTGATAGAACGTAAATTGGGAGGTCTTAAAAAGAACCCGCCGGAAGATCTAAAAACCCCTACTTGAAGGTAACAGCGGAGTGAAGATCTGAATCGCCGGGAATTGCCTTAGGATTCAGCGCAGACGTCCTGGATGCTGCTTGAGGGCGAAACCCTATCATACGAGACAGGAGAAGGCAAACGCAGGAAAGGCGTGATTGTGGAAGTACTGAAATAGACATATTTAACGGGCGCCGCGGGAGGAGTGTGGCAACTCGGGGCTAGTTTCCTTCAGCTTCGCGCCTACGGTGCGAGCGGTCGCGGACGATCGCAAAAACGATCAATACCATCATCAGGACAAAGACGATTACGATGGCAAATTTGATTAGGGCGAGCAGAAAGCCAACCATGACAATTAGTTTTTTGAGCAGGGTTGCTATCAGAAGAATCAGCGCTATTACAGCGCCACCGCGACCAAATGCTGCCAGGATTGCCATGAAAAACCTCTCGAAAAGAACAGGTCAATTGACCTGCTGAAACCAGAATTCTTACTTAAACCTTGATGAGCTAAGCTGCCTTGGGCTCACGTGCGTTTGATAATCACCATCGCCGAACCTGCCCGATCCGGTCGGCCAGTTAGCCACTACTGAAGGTGGCGGGCTGTTCGTGTCAAAGCCGCGCATCTCTTCCCGGCGCCGGCGGCGTTTCAAATAATCGAACAACATATAAGCGCCGAGGATAACGAGCGCCACGGGCAACGTCCGGCGCACTGGAAACTGCAAGCCGAGCAGCGTGTGGGCTAAGAAGATCAAACCCAGTGTGACCAGCGTTACGCCCCAGGCGATTGGATTGCCATAAAGCTGACGGGCAATCGCATCTTCCTCGGCATCAGGCGCGAGGCCGGCGCGCATCAACTGCGCAGTGCGACATGAATCGACCGCCGCGAACAACCATGTGCCGATTACACCCAACACGAAAAAGGTCATGCCGTCAGTCACCACGGCCATCTGAAAGAAGCTGGCGAAGATCGCAAAGTGGACGATCGCCTTTGATGTTTGGCCGTTATAAGCAGCGCCCAATCCCGGGACAAAGAATGAAAGAAAAGTGGCGATGACCGGGGAGGTCTTGCGGCGGATGACTTGGGAATCATTGGTGCGCGTTTGCTGGTAGCGCAATAGTTCGACGCCGGCGACGATGCAGTCCTGACAGAAGGCAAACCCGCGGATGCGATGATCGCAGGCGGGGCACAGTGGCCGTGCGCATTGATTGCATTGCACGGCGGCGGAGTTCTTTGTGTGATAAGCGCAATTCATCAGGATTCTTTGTTTGCCAGACTCGGGTTCGACATCACCGGTATCAAAATCGACGGACTACAACTAAATCTCAAGACGCTGCATCAGCGGTTCTTTTGCTCAGATTTGCCGTTCTTAGGCTTGCTTTGAGGGGCGCTACTCTTCGGGCTCTGCGTCGCGCTGTTTTGATTCGAAGTATTCTGATTCTTGTTCGCATCATTTTCTTTCCCAGTATCTTCAGTGCCACCCATCATCTCGTTAACACTGCCGGCAAATTGTTTTACTCCGTTCGGCAGCGCAGTGCTCTTCGAAGCGTTACCGGCAGTGCTTGCTGCCAATTGCAAACTGGCATTGTAAATTCCGCCGACGGATCCGTCAGTGGATACCGTGTTGGTTAGCACAAACACCGAAACCAGCAGCATGGTCGCCACTGAAGCAAGCTGCGGCGAAACGATCGGATCCAGGGCGCCGCGCAACCATTCGACCAGGCGAGAGCCCAATGGAGCGCGCAATTCGCGCGGCAGGACACTTCCAATTGTGCTTTGTAGAATGCGGGCCTCCAAGCCGGCGGGAACCGTCAACTCGTCTTGCTTGTAGGTGTAGCACGCTCCTATTGTGCGCACCACGGCGCCAGGCAGTTCGCTACAACCAACGCAAAGGGCCGCATGTCGCTCCCAGCGATGGTATAGAGGAGCCGCCAGAAAGCCGTCCAGATAATCGGTCAGGTACTCTTCGAACTCCCCGCAGGCAAGAGCCGTTTCCGGCATCGTCCGTAAAAGGATACGCGCTTCCAAACCCGTGCCGGCCGGTGGAGCTTCCGAGGCCGAACAGGCGAGCAGTGTGTTCTTAACTTCACTGAGAAGATCGTGACAGACGGGACAGCTCATCGCGTGCTCGCCAAACTCGCGGTTTGTCGGCGCCTCGAGCGAGCCGTCGAGGTAGTCAGTCAACTGGTCTTCAAATTCGTGGCAACGCATTTTGTTTAATCTCTCTCTTCGGTACTAAGAAGGACTTGCACTGTCGCTAGGCCTCCACTACTCGCATACGACGTAAAATCTTGGCAAGTTCGATCCGCCCCCGATTAATGCGGGATTTCACAGTGCCTTCTGGTATTTGCAGCAGCTCAACGATCTCCTGATAACTGAGTTCTTCGATGTCGCGCAGGATCACGCAGGTGCGCAAATCCGCGGAAAGCTTGTCGATACCTGCCTGGACCTGGACTCCCAGCTCGCGTCGTTCCATTTCTCGCTGGACGGTTCCGCCGGCTGCTCGCAGGTGGTATTGATGGTCTTCAAGATCGTCTGCCGCTTCGTCCTGTGGCGCGCGTTGTCGTTTGCGGTAGTCGTCGATCACCAGGTTTCGAGCCAGCCGCATCAGCCAGTTCTGTAAATCGCCCTGCTTTGGATTGTACTGTTCAAGGGATCGGTAGACGCGGATAAAAACTTCCTGGGTAAGGTCTTCAGCAGAGTCAGCTCGTGATGTGAATCGGTAGGCGAGATTGTAAATCCGGCGGGTAAAGGTCTGGACAATCTCCTCCCATGCCGCACCGTCACCAGCGCGACAGCGTCTGACTAATTCAGCGCCTTCATTGGTAGCCAAACTTTTAGCGGCTCCCACTTGTTGCGTCTCCCGACTCAGGTCTCAGTTCCGAAAGCAGTTTCAGGGGCTGGTCTCCCAATCGGAGCCTCTTACGTCCCGTTATGAAACAAAGTTCCATTAGCGCTGCCTTACTGCGGTCGAGCACCTGATCGTTTCGATCGAGATTCTTGCGTGCAACATTAAACTGTTGTAGGCTTGCGAAGCCACACCATATCTTGTGGTCGCGTTAGGATTTTAGTCAAGTTTGTTCCTGCGTCGTCCCCGTGACATGCGCCGAACTCAGTGACTGTCGTCTGGTTCAGGCGAGAGCGGATCGGAAGGCTCTGTCTGGGAACTGAAGTTCATCAAATACGCTTTGGGAAAATATCGCAAATATCTTGAGTTCGCTGGACTGCTGCTTTTGGCGGTTCTGATTATCTGGTGGTTCGGCCGCCGGCTTGATTGGCCTCAGGTGAAACTCGCGGTGCAGAAGTCAGACTGGCGTCTGATCGTTGTGGCCATCGTGTTCATCTTGTTGGGCTATCTCTGGCGAGCTTTACGCTGGCAAGCCTTCCTCAAGCCGTTAGCCAGTGCGAGCCTGTGGGAAGTATGGATTGCCACCACGGTAGGGTTTGGCGCCGTGCTACTGGTTGGCCGCGCAGCGGAAGTTGTGCGTCCGGCAGTTTTGTCGATGCGGGACAAGCGGGTGCGTCCGGCAGCCTCTTTCGTGACCATCATGGTCGAACGCTTGTACGACATGATGACGGTGCTTTTGGTGTTTGCCCTCAATCTTCTCTGGTTCAGCCCAACACCAGGAAGGTCCGCAGACTTCAATCAGGCGCGCGTTGCCGGTTGGCTCCTGGTGCTTGCGTTGGGAGTCGCTATTAGTCTGCTGATTTGGTTTAAGCGGCGTTCCCACAGCGTTGTCGGTTGGCTGGATAAGAAAATTAAAGACGGCGCGGGGGTGCGAAGCAGAGTAAAGAAAGCTTTGCTAAGCACGCTCGATCAGCTCGCCACAGCTCTAGGCGTGCTTTCCGATGTTCGTCAGTTGAGCGTGAGCATTGGCTGGACGCTCCTGCTCTGGATCTCTGTAGCGCTCGGGAATTTGTTTGTGTTCCGCGCCTTTGGCCTGCCTTTTGGGTTGTCCCAGGTCCTCTTCGTTTTGGGATGGTCAATGGTTGGATCCGCTGTGCCCACGCCCGGTGGCGCGGCGGGCGCCTTTCATGCTGCCACCGGCGCCGCGCTGGTAATACTCGGCGTCGGGCGCGATCAGGCAGCGGCGGTAGCTATTATTTTGCACTTGGTAGATTTTGCCCCAGCGGCTTTGTTTGGCCTGTTCTACTTTCTCCGCGGCGACATCAATCTGGCTCGGCTTCGAGCTCGCACTTCAACGGACGCCGTCGAGCATGCGGTTGAGGATGAAAAAGTCGTGCTGGCTGAAAGCACTTGAAGGATGACAGGTTAGTCTTACTTAAATGCTAAGGAATGCGAGAGTGAGGATCAACGAATGAAATGCCCTTTCTGCGCTTTTCTCGAAGACAAGGTGGTCGACTCGCGCGAATCGCGCGAAGGCGATGCAATCCGGCGGCGGCGTGAATGCCTGAAATGTGAGCGGCGCTTCACCTCCTACGAACGGATCGATCAAATCCCGTACATGGTCATCAAGAAAGACGGCCGTCGTGAAACCTTTGATCGCAATAAGGTCATGGCGGGTATCCTGCGCGCCTGCGAGAAACGACCCGTGCCGCCTTCCAAGCTCGACAGCATCGTCAACGGCGTGGAGAAATATGTGCAGGAGTCGTCCGAGCGTGAACGCCCCACGAACAAAATTGGCGAGCACATCATGAGACGTTTGAAAGAGCTCGACAAAGTAGCTTATGTTCGTTTTGCTTCAGTGTATCTGGAATTTGAAGATGTCTCGGAATTCATGAATGAGTTGAAGACGCTGGTGCGGGCACGGCAGAGCGGAATGATAAAAAAGGCCTGAGCCGTTTTCTCTGTTTGGACTTTAGAAATTGGTTGATGCGAAACTGTTAAGTCCATTGACGCTGTTCGGCCTGTTTGCCGTGAGCGCGATGCTCGTCTGTTACGGCTGCGAAAATCGCAGCCGCTGGTTCATTCTCGGGTTCGCGTTTGCTTGTATCCTGGGTTCGGTTTATGGATTTCTCCAGGGGGCCTGGCCGTTCGGATTGGTGGAAGCGGTTTGGTCCCTGGTGGCCTTGCGGCGCTGGTGGACTAGTCGGGCCCTTTAAGAAATCAAATGGTTAAGAACATAGGCCCTGCGGGTCTGGAAAGGATCGAGCTGAAGCGCCTGACAGAACGGGTCGGGCGGCTTTTCTCGATGTTGCAGGAAGCAACCCAGGAACAAATTCCGGTCGTCGCGGGCTCCTGGTTACCTGCGGTTGACGTTTGCGAGACGGCGGACGCCATTTGTATTCGCATCGAATTGCCGGGAGTAAACGCGAGTCAGATCAAGATCGGATTGAATAGCAATAATCTACGCGTTTATGGAGAAAAGAAGAAGCGAAGTCAGCGGCAGCGAATCGTCTCTCACCTGTGTTCTGAGCGCTGCTATGGTCATTTCAATCGGGTCGTACCGCTGCGCTGGACAATCAGCGTGAAATACGCGACCGCGGAATTGAGCAATGGAATGGTGTTAATCAAACTGCCGAAAATAAAAGACCGTCGGGGATCGGAATTTAAGGTGCCGATTGTCGAGACGGAATCGAAATAGAAGTCAAAAGAGAGAACGAATGTCAGACATTATTACCGACGAAATTTCAGCCGTGCTGGAGCCGACCGACGCCGAACAGCAGTTGCAGATTCCCGATGAACTGCCGCTGTTGCCGCTGCGCGACATCGTGATCTACCCGTTCATGATCGTGCCGCTTTTTGTGTCTCGCGAAAAATCCATCCGGGCGGTGGACGAAGCGCTGGGCCAGCACCGAATGATCCTGCTCACCTGTCAGAAAGATCTCGATAAGGAAGAGCCGCAACAGGAGGATCTCTACAACGTCGGCACGGTGGCGGTGATCATGAGAATGCTGAAGTTGCCGGACGGGCGCATCCGCATTCTGGTGCAGGGGGTTTCGCGGGCCAAAGTTGAATCCGTCAGCGCAACGGGCGAATGCCTGCATGCGCGATTGCAGGTGATGACTGAAGGCCTGGCGCCTGAACGGTCGCTCGAAGTAGAAGCCCTGATGCGCAACGTGCGCGCATCGATGGAAAAGGCGGCCAGCCTGGGCAAGAACATTTCGCCTGAGGTAATGGCGATCATCGCTAATCTGGACGACGCCGGCCGTTTGGCGGACCTTTCTGCTTCGAACCTGGAGCTGAAAGTAGACGACGCTCAGTCCGTACTGGAAATCGCCGACACGACCGCACGGTTGAGAAGAGTGAATGAGCTCCTCAACAAGGAAATAGAAGTACTGACCGTCCAGCAGGAAATAAATACTCAGGCTCGCGCGGATATCGATCGGTCCCAGAGAGAGTTTTATCTGCGTCAGCAGATGAAGGCCATTCAGGGAGAATTGGGAGAAGGGAACGAGTTAGCCGAGGAGATCCAGATCTTCCGCGACAAGATAGAGATCGCGAAAATGCCGAAGCCTGCTGAGGAGGAAGCGCTGCGGCAACTGAAAAAGCTCGAGCGCATGCACCCCGATGCCGCTGAAACCGCGACGCTGAGGAACTGGATGGAGATCATCACGGATCTGCCGTGGTCGAAATCCTCAAAAGACAATTTGGATCTGCATAAGGCCGAACGAATTCTCAATGAAGATCATTACGGCCTCGAGAAAGTTAAAGAACGCATTTTGGAAGCCCTCGCCGTTCGCAAGTTGAAAGAGAAACCGAAAGGGCCAATTCTTTGCCTGGTGGGCCCGCCGGGCGTGGGCAAAACAAGTCTTGGTCGGTCGATCGCACGGGCTCTCGGACGCAAGTTCATGAGGCTGAGCCTGGGTGGAGTTCACGACGAAGCCGAGATTCGTGGTCATCGGCGCACCTATGTCGGAGCGATGCCGGGCCGAATCATGCAGTCCGTCCAGCAGGCGGGAACCAACAACCCGCTGATTATGCTCGATGAGATCGACAAAGTCGGCGCTGACTTTCGTGGAGATCCGTCGTCGGCGCTACTGGAAGTGCTGGATCCGGAGCAGAACAATAGCTTTCGGGATAACTATCTGGGCGTCACCTTCGATCTGTCGAATGTGATCTTCATGACGACGGCGAACATCCTGGATACGGTCCAGTCGGCCTTGAGAGATCGCATGGAGGTCATTCGGCTGGCCGGGTATACCGAAGAAGAGAAACTGGAAATAGCTCGCCGCCATCTTTTAGCAAAGCAGATGGAGGAGAACGGCATCTCCGCCCGGGACCTGAATATTTCGCGAACTGCTTTGACGGCGATGATTCAACGTTACACTCACGAAGCCGGCCTACGGCAATTGGAGCGCGAGATCGGATCAATCTGCCGCAAGGTCGCGCGTCGGATGGGTGAAGGTCAGAAGGGCCCGGTACGCGTCTCGGTGAAGAATCTGCATGAGTTTTTGGGACCGCCCAAGATAATCCCTGAGGAAGTGTTGAAGAAAGATCAGATCGGAGTTGCGACCGGGTTGGCCTGGACGGCAGTCGGCGGTGACGTATTGTTTGTAGAAGCTCTGCGCATGAAAGGCAAAGGCAGTCTGGTGCTGACCGGACAACTCGGCGAAGTCATGCGAGAGTCGGCTCAGGCAGCTTACTCGTATGCCAAGTCACGCGCGCGTGAACTTCAGATCGATCCGGAAGACTTCAGTAACTTTGACATGCACATACACATTCCCGAGGGAGCTATTCCCAAAGACGGGCCTTCGGCGGGAATTACGCTGGCGACCGCCCTGGTGTCGGCGCTATCGCTTCGCCCGGTTCGCAAGGATGTAGCCATGACGGGCGAGATTACCCTGCGCGGTAACGTGCTGCCTGTCGGAGGAGTCAAAGAGAAAGTGCTCGCAGCTCGTCGGGCGCGAGTCACAAAGATCATTCTCCCGACGCAAAATCGGCGGGACCTGGATGAAGTACCGAAAGAGCTGTTTAAGGACATTCGGTTCGTGTTTGTGGACAATATGAGACAGGTTTTTCGTGAGGCCCTCAAGGAGAAAGTGCCACCGGCTGTCACCTCGACCGCACGTCCAGCGCGGTTACCACAGGCTGCGGGTAGTCGCCGAGGTTTTTGAGGTCGCTGACAGTTCCCGATCGGGTGAACCGAACTCGGCTCGGCTAGTCGGTTTAGCGCTCCCGGCAAGAAGGAATCCGGGTTGATTTCGGCGACTCGCAGACAACTCTCAAGGGGTGGAAACCATCTACTTCAGGCCGATTTTACTGGGTTAAGTAGTTTGACACCCTCCGGCTCGTATGGTAGCCTTGCGAGTCGGGTGGCTGGTTTTAAGCCACAATTCCGGAACTTTTCCACGTTCCGTATTGTTTTAGTAGTGAATGCCGCAGCGCGACTCAACAGTGGAAGTCGCAGTCGTGGATTCGCCCGAAGCATTACCAGAGGAGAACAACGATTGATGACCCGCAGCCCTCTTACTTTGACTGCCAGCGCGTTTTTTGCCGCTACAGCCTTTTTCATACCAGCAATTGTTCAAGCTCAGCCAGGCGGGTCTTCAGCTCGTGAAATCCAAACTGAAGTCCAGAAGACCGATCCACGTGTGGATCAGGTTCTGGAGCGGGCCAACGATCACTTTCGCAAAGGCAAACTTAATCTCGAAGACAACAAGCGCGAGCAGGCTCGTGATGAATTTGACAAGGCCATTGACGAGATTCTGATGTCGGGCCTTGACGTGCGCGCCAGCCAGCGGCTGCAGTCCGGTTATTTAGAGTTGGTTGAGAGGATCTATCGCGAAGAAGTTCCAATGGTCCAGATGGCGCCGCAGCAGAACGCTGCCCCGGTGATTGCCCAGGGCGCCGCGAATCCGCAGACTGAAAATGCGGAGGTCGCCAGGGTGCAGGTACCAAAAGAGGTTTTAATTGGTTTCCGGCAACAGGGTTTCGATTCTTCCCCGTTGGATCCGCTTAGTAAGTTGATTCTGACGGCGCAGGAAAAACAGGTCACCAGCACAGACATCGCAGAATTAGAGCAAGCCAAGAACTCGCTCGATTTCAACATCACCATCAATCCGCTGGTGCAGCAGTACATTAATTATTACCAGGGACGCGGTCGCGCGACGATGGAGTCAGGCCTGCGACGCTCTGGCCGCTTCATGAAGATTGCCCGCGAGATTTTTCGCCGGGAAGGCGTGCCCGAGGACGTCACCTGGCTGGGTCAGGTGGAAAGTGCCTGGAGCCCGAAAGCCCGCTCATGGGCAGCCGCTTCGGGTCTGTGGCAATTTGTGGGTGGTACCGGTGCTCAGTACGGTCTACGCCAAACTGCCTGGGTTGATGAGCGTAACGGGATCGAGAAGCCGACCGCAGCCTCCGCGCGCTACCTAAAGGATCTGGCGCGCCGTTATAATGGCGATTGGCTGCTGGCGATGGCCGCGTACAATACCGGTGCGCTGAATGTGGACCGCGCGATTTCGCGAGCCGGTGTTGCTAACTACTGGCAGATTTACCCGTACATCGCGCAAGAGACCCGCAACTACGTACCGAATATTCTGGCTGTCATCCTGATCGCCAAGAATCCTGAGAAGTACGGGTTCCGCGGCATCCGCCCCGAAGCCCCGATGAGTTTTGAGGCCATGGTGGTGCCTTCGGCGACCAGCTTAAGATTGATCGCTGATGCGACTGATACGAGCGTTGATTACATAGTAGGATTGAATCCGGAACTGAAGCGCGACACCACTCCGCGGGGCGAGTCCTATCAGATTCGCGTGCCGGCAGGGAAGGGCAAACAACTGGCTTCGGTTCTGAAACGGGTTCCGGTTGATAGGCGTGATTCAGCCCGCGTGATTTCCGTCGTGCCGGGTGAAGAGCTGCAAGCGGTTGCCAATCGCACCGGTGTTTCGGTGGCGACATTGCAGTCGATGAATTCCGGAGTCGACCTGAAAGCAACGAGCAAACTGGTGGTTCCGAATAGCGGTGTGAAACTAACCAGCTGGCGTCGCGCCCCGGGCGTGGCCGATTCAGGCAGTGCCTCGACTTTGACCACCCTCAGGGCTCGCAAAGGCGACACGATTGCCAAAATTGCCGCCGCGCGGAAACTATCTGCCGATGAGGTGGCACGCCTTAACGGCATCGGACCTAATGTTGAGTTGCAAGCCGGGCAGTCGATCAAGTTGCCGGGTAGCCCGAGCACCCCTAAACAGAGATAGAGATTATTTAGCTGATCAAGTAAAAGACAAACGGTCGCTTCTGGGTGACCGCTAAAGAAATGGCGAGCGCGCTTCGGGTGAAGCGCGCTCGTACTCGTTTAAGTGCCACAGACTTTAGCCGTGATGACCGCGGCGACTATCTTAGCAACGACAATCACAGAATAGAGTCTGTGATAGCAAAGGCTCCCATGCTCTTTCGCACCCAATCCGCAGCCGTCTATGGTATCGATGCCAACCTCGTCGATGTTGAGGTCGATCTCACCCCGGTTCGTAACGAAACTGATAATCCCGCTTCCGTGACCATTGTCGGTTTGCCTGATTTGGCAGTCCGCGAATCTCGCGAACGTATCCGCGCCGCCATCAACAACAGCGCTTTCTTCTTTCCCTTCCATAAGACCACCATCAATCTGGCTCCGGCTGATGTCAGAAAGGAAGGAGCTAGTTTCGATCTGCCGATAGCGCTTGGCATTCTTGGGGCCAATGGCGACCTCGGTAAAGCAGAGCACCTGACTGACATTCTTTCAGTCGGCGAATTGTCTTTAGATGGGCGAGTACGACCGATCAGAGGTGCTCTGCCGATCGCTCTCCGCGCGCGACAGTCGCAGACGAAGCATTTGCTCCTGCCCGATGAGAATGCCAAAGAGGCTGCAGTAGTTTCCGATGTCAACGTCTACGCTGTCACTGATCTGCGCCAGGCGGTCGAGCTCATTGCGGCCATCAGATCCGAGAACCCACCCGAACCGATCCGCGTGGATCCCTCCCAAATATTAATTTACGACGATCATTACAACGTAGACTTTCGCGAAGTGCGCGGCCAGCAGGCGGCCAAACGTGCGCTGGAGGTGGCCACTGCCGGCGGCCATAACATTCTTTTGATCGGCCCGCCCGGCTCGGGTAAAACCATGCTCGCCAAGCGTCTGCCGACCATCCTGCCGCCCCTCGAGTTCGAAGCCGCGCTTGAGCTGACCAAAATTCATTCAGTGGCCGGATTGACCGGCCGTGCGGGTTTGGTCACGCAGAGACCCTTCCGTTCGCCCCATCACACCATCAGCGATGCCGGATTGATTGGCGGGGGTGCGCTGCCTCGCCCGGGTGAAGTTTCGCTGGCCCATCACGGTGTGCTGTTTCTCGATGAATTACCGGAATTTGATCGCAGCGTTTTAGAAGTCCTGCGCCAGCCACTGGAAGATCAGAAGGTCACGATCAGCAGGGCAGCGATGTCGCTGACTTTTCCCGCGTCATTCATGCTCGCGGCGGCAATGAACCCGTGTCCGTGTGGCTTTTGGAATGACCCAACCCGCGAATGCCGTTGCACCCCTTTGCAGATTCAGCGTTATGTTGGTCGCATCTCCGGGCCCCTGTTGGATCGCATCGATATCCACATCGACGTACCGGCGGTGCGGTTTCGCGATCTGACTGGTGACGCGCCTCCGGATTCAGAAGACTCGGCAGCCATTCGCGCGCGCGTAATCACCGCTCGTGAGCGTCAGGGGCAAAGACTCGCGCCTGAAGACATTTTCGCCAATGCCGCGATGACACCCAGGTTGATTCGGCGCTTTTGTCGGATTGATACCGAGAGCGAGACCATGCTCGAACGCGCGATGACGCGACTGGGTTTGTCGGCCCGCGCCTACGATCGCATTCTCAAAGTCAGTCGCACGATAGCTGATTTGGAAAACTCGGATGAAATCCAATCCGCACACGTGTCTGAAGCGGTACACTATCGCTCTCTTGATCGCACTTACTGGACCTGAAACTGATCTTAATGGGTTCACCGAGTGCGTCGCGCCTTGTCAGCCTGCCTCTATGATCGGATACTAAAAAGCGAAATAGTATTCACTGAATTCCTGAGACGACCAGGACCAGACGTGCTTAGATAGGCAAGTGGCGCGAATTTTGCTCGGCGAAAACTGTGGCTGTTAGCGAAACTGAAACACCAAAAACCCCGGATTACGCATTAACGCAGCGGGCGGCTGAAGGCGACATGAAAGCCTTCGAAGAGCTTTACCAGCGACACAACCGCCGCGTATATTCGCTCTGCCTGCGTATGACCGGGAATGTGACTGAAGCCGAAGACCTGGCGCAGGAAGTTTTTATTCAGCTGTTTCGCAAGATTGGCAGCTTTCGCGGAGAATCCGCATTCACGACGTGGTTGCATCGTTTGACGGTCAACCAGGTCCTGATGCACTTTCGCAAACGGGGCGTCCGGCTGGAGCAAACCACGGAAGACGGTGAAGCCCCGATCCAAATCGTCAAGGGAACTGAAAACCCGAACGCTATGCCGGTGGTGGACCGGATTGCACTCGACAAGGCGATTGCCCAATTGCCACCCGGGTATAAGATGGTTTTCACCTTGCACGATATTGAAGGACACGAGCATGAGGAGATTGCCCGGATGCTCGGCTGCTCGGTCGGAACGTCAAAATCGCAATTACACAAGGCTAGAATGAAATTACGGGGACTTCTCAGGCAACAGAACCGGCCCAAGGAGCAACCAAGAAAAGGCTTTAAAAGCGGCGGATAGCAAATCCGCTCTCCCTGGATGGGCCACTTAGACTTGGCAGGCGCGAGTTTACCTGCCGGCAAGCGAACAAGGACGCAGTCTCCCCTTTGTTACTTGAGACCGCGATCAGTCGCGTAGTCCGAGGCCTTGGTAGTATGATGCGCGACGCATCAGAGGTTAGAACAATGAACTGCGAGAAGTATCAGGATTTATTGAGCGACTTTATAGATGGCTCGTTGGCCGCCGACGCTCACCGAAGTGTCGAAAGCCATCTGGTTGCTTGTGCGGATTGCGCCGAAGCGAGAAGCGATTTGAACAGCATGCTTGGGTTTTGTCTGGAGCAGAGAGGTACCTACGACGCCGTTCCAAATGAGCACGCCCTTTGGTTGCGGATTAGCAATATGATCGAAGCTACTTCGGCCAGCGCTGCGGCAACCCCAATTCCGGTGGATCCTGGCTGGTGGTTTCGGTTGATGAATCGCAGCTGGCGATTTTCTTTTCCGCAGCTTGCCGCCGCCACGGCGCTGATAATTGTGGTTTCAATAGTCGCGGTGATCGGCGCTCGGGGTTTGAACGTAACCAACTCGGGAGTTCGACAAGCAGGCCTGGTGCCGGCGCTGAGTGGCACGTCAGTGGCGGATCGCTATCGGCAACAGCAACAGGTGATTGCCTACTGGAACGAACGGGTAGAGTTGAATAAGGCCCGTTGGAATCCGCAGATGCGCGAGACGTTTGACAAGAATATGAGCGTGATTGATGCGGCCGTTAACGAGTCTCTGCGCCAGTTAACTCAGAATCCCCACGACGAGGTTTCGGAGGAAATCCTCAATTCCGCTCTGAACGACAAGGCCGAGTTGCTAAAGGAATTTGCGGCGCTCTAAAAACTGAAATGGCCGTGGGCGTACCCGGCACTGATCCACCGATGAATTTTCATTTTCCCGCCAAAAGAAACCGAGTAAGTTTCGCAGCCCTTCCTGCCCTCTTTCTCGTGCTAGTTCTATGTCACAGCGCGTTCGGCCAACAGCGTGTGTCGCGTACCTACCCTGCGGGCAAGAACGTCCGCATCGAACTCAAGAATCTTTCAGGCACTATCATCGTCGAAACCTGGGCAAAAGATGAAATTCGGATTACTGCCACCATGGAAGCGCCGGCGGTGCATTTCAATCCCAGACAAACCGATTCAGGTTTGGTGATCGATATTGTGGGTGACAATCGTGATCGCCGCGACGTCGGTGATGCAAATTTCAAGATTCAGGTGCCTTCAAGATCGTCAGTTGATTTGGAAACCCGTAGCGGCCAGATCACCGTGAATAATATCCAGGGCGATCTGGTGCGCGCACACGTTTGGACCTCGGGTGATATCAGTCTCTCCGGGGTGAATGCCGCCCGCGTTTTTGCTTCCAACACCACGGGCAATATTTTCTTTGATGGAGAATTCGCTTCCGGGGGCACGTACGAATTTAAGTCGGGGCAGGGAACCATCACTCTCCGCCTTCCCGCAAGCTGTGGATTTCGCCTGGTAGCGACAGCGCCCGCAAAGAAGATCTCCATGGGCCAGTTCTGGAATGACGGCATGAAGCTGATGGGCGAAGGCCGCCGGATCATCGGCGATGTCGGCGATGGCCGGGCCTCAGTCACAGTCACGAATTACCAGGGCGATATCAAGTTCCTGCGCCGCTAGACAACACCTGTTTTCTCCCGCACAATCTGGGTTGGTGAAACAAACCTTATCCCTACTTTCAGCGGTTCTGTTAATCGTATTTTCCAATCTCTATTTCGATGCGCCGGTCGCGGCGCAAAAGGACAAGCAGTCGCAGCCGCTCGCGCAGCTATTGACCCGCACCACGACTGGTCATGATAGCCGGCGCCTGGGATTTGGCGGCGCAGTTTCGATCGTAGGCGCGCCCGCCGGTTCGATTACGGTCGAAGGTTGGCAGCGCAGCGAAGTCGAGGTCAACACAGAGGTAGAGCTGCGCGCGCCCAGCGTTGCTGAACTTGACCGGCTGGCAAAGGTTAATGGTTTTGCTATCGATGAAGACGCCAATCACATTCGGATTCTCACGACCGGCACCCATGATAAGAAGTATCTGAAACGCGTAGCCAAAGACCTCCCGAAGTCTCTGATCGGACTGCCCTGGAAAGTTGATTATCACATCAAAGTGCCTGTGATGACCGACCTGGCGATCGACGCCGGTAATGGACCCATCAAGGTGTCGGGAGTTGAAGGATCGATTCGAATCAATGCCCTCGAGAGCGTCACTGACCTGTCGTTGACCGGCAGCGATCTCTCGGTTCTCATTCAGAAAGGGGTGGTCAACTTTACCATCCCGGCCCGTTCCTGGCATGGTCTTCGGGCTGAGATAAAAGTCGCGAGCGGCAAACTTAATCTTGATCTCATGCCGGGCTTTAGCGGCGATATCAATGCTGAGGTTCTGAGGACCGGCGAGATCAAAAACTTGTTTCCCAATCTGGAGCCGCGCGAGCGGAACAGCATCACGCCGCGTTCAGTTAAGGCCCGCGCCGGTAGTGGCGGCGCTGTGCTGACCTTGACGGTCGGTGAAGGTACGATTCAGATCGGATCGCCGGGCGGCAAACCTTAGCAAGTATCATGTCCGCTGAAACTCAACTGGATATACTGGCGATTTTCGCGCATCCGGATGATGCCGAGTTAACCATGGCCGGGACTTTGTTGAAGTTGAAGTCGCTCGGCTATCGTACCGGCGTCCTGGACATGACTCGGGGGGAAATGGGCACCCGGGGAACGCCCGAGATTCGTGCTAAGGAAGCACTCAATGCGGCGCGTGTGCTCGGATTGGATGCTCGTCTCAATCTGGAACAACCTGACGGTCATATTACGCTCGACGAAGAGACGCGACGCGCAATGGTCAGAGTGCTGCGGGCTCGCTCGCCGAAGGTCGTCTTCACTTCTCACTGGGATGACCCGCATCCCGATCACGCCGTGACCTGCCGGATAGTGCGCGAAGCAGCCCGCCTGGCTACTATGCGCCGCTATGATCAAGAGGCGGCTCTGGAGCCGATCAAGATGCCGGCGATAGCCCACGCGGTCTACTCGCGGCTGGTGCTTCCTTCCTTCATCATTGATGTGTCCGACTTTATCGAAGGCCGCGACAAGGCCATTGGCGCTTACGCTTCGCAGTTCTACCAGCCTGATTCGAAAGAACCCGAGACGCGCATTAGCACACCAGGTTTCCTCCGGGAAACTGAAGATCGAATGCGTTATTACGGTTCGCTGATTGGAGTGGCAGCCGGTGAGGCCTTCTATGTTCGCGAGGCACTTAACGTGGAAGATCCTTTGGCGCTGTTGACGCGCTCGATGAATATCTACTCTTGATGCTCAGAAACCACGGCGGGTTCTGGCTTTAATTCTTCCTGGTCTTGTCTTTCTCTTCCAGCACCGAGCGCGCGATTGCGATCACGGCGCTGGCTCTGGGTGCTTCGCGTTCAAAGCCACGCGCCAGTTCGACGGAGCGATTGTAGTCATCCTTCGCCAGTTCCCCAAATATTCCCGACACGTCGAAATCCTGGGCGGAAGACGTGCGCATGGAAGAAATAGATTTTGTTAACAAAGCAACCCGAAGGACGCCGTCCTCCCCGGTAAAGCCTTCGGAGGAATTCGCGGCTTTGATTGCATCGTAGGTCGCATCCCAGGTCTTGCCGCGCTCACTCACGAGCAGGGCATTCGCCACCGCCATCAGAGCTCTGGGCCGATCAGGATCTGATGCGTCGATCCGGCGGGCCTCTGCAGCGCCGTCCTCAATCAGGGCCATCGCTTTTTCTCGATCAGACTTGGCGACCAGTTTGGCGGCGCTGGTCAATGCCCAGGCCTTCTGCAGATGGGTCAGCTCACCAGTGCGGACTAACTCGATCACTCGGTCAACATCTTTCTTGTCGAGTGCCCCGATTGTCATGGTGGCGTCAACGTATGCCCGAGCGTTCTGCCGTAGATCACTGTCATCGATCCTGCCCACAGCGTCGCGGGCTTTCAGATCGCCATTCTGGGCAAACAACATCGCCAACTGGAGGTTGATTCCATCGCGCTCAACTGCGGTCTTCGCATGATCAAGCCGATCCTGAAGGGCCTTCTCGCGATCTTCGCTGGTCTGTGACGGCCGAATCCCTTCTCGCAATGTGTCGTCGTCGCGTTGGCGTAAATCGTCGGGTACGGCCGCACCGAGCGCTTCCATTTGGGCGCGCATCGCTTCGGTCATCTCTTTCGTCGCGTACTGGTCAAACAGAGGCAGCAGGCGTTTGATCATCAGATACTTGCCTTGGGGTCCTGCTGAAGTCTGATCCTGTCCGGGCGGTGCTTGCGGTCTCAGTAGAATCGCCGCGGCCGCACGAAAGAAACCCCCGCTAAGTGCGGGCGTTAACGCGACCGGTCCCCCTCCTCTCGATGTGGCCATCGACGAAGCTCCTCCGCCATTGAACGTGACGAACGTATGGGGGGTGAAGAGATAGGACGAGAGTAAAGATACCGTGTTGGCGTCGGACTGCATGTCGTTAGCAGCATTCCCGGCCATAGCCATGTAGCGTCGGTCCGCGGCGGCCGAATCCTTTTCTCGCAGGTATGAAAGGAAATCGATGCCTTCCCGGGTGATGGTGGTCAGTGCCGGGTCAGCAAATTGAATTGCGCGCTCAACATCGGTTTGAAGCAGTTGACGCGCCAGACTCAGACGCTGAGCTAATGCTTCGGGTGTCTCCGAGAAAGGACCGCGCGCTCGGTCCGCAGCTTCGGTAGCTTCACGGGCCTTCTCAACTTTCAGCTTTCCCAGCAGTTCTTCACCGAGCGCGCGATCACGTCGTGCCGCCAGACGCAACACCTCTCCACGCACGTTTGGTGGTGCGCTGATCGCCACGTTTCCGTTCTTGGCCGCTTGCTGTTTGATTTGCTCCTGCATCTGACGCTGGCTATCCTGATCGACAATCTCGGCCGCGTCCCAGGCCTTGCGAAAAAGGGTTCGTGCTCTTTCCGGATCCGTGTCCCAAAGCGCATCCGCGATGCGGGCCTGCGTGCGCGCGCGCAGTTTCTGATCGGTATAGGAGCCGGCGTCGGCAGCCAGAGAAATTAGAAGCGACTGCGCCTGCGCTCGGCGTTCCTTTAACAGTCGCTCGGCTTCGAGATCGGCGGCAGTCTTTCCCCTGCCGGCAATTTCCTTGGCTGGAACTGTCTTACCTGCTTCGTTTGATTGTGCAATTACAGTAGCGCAAAAGGCGAGCAGACAAAGCAGGCAAAGCTGAAGAGGCAGGCTGCGACGGATCATCTTGACCTCCGGAAGGCTGGTTGGGCTGAGTAAGAAAGCTGCTGACGCGCATAAATTAACACGCTCAGGTCGTAGGTGAGTTCCAGGAATCTGGGGCGAGCAGAAGGAATTTCAGCCCGTAGGCTAGACCGCGACGACTTCCATTTCGGGATCTACTTCCTGCTTGAGCATGCCTTCGATGGCCATCAGCGTTCCTGAAAGCGAGCTCGGACAACTGCCGCAGGCGCCCTGATAGCGAATCTTCAGAGTGTGATCCTGTAAGCCGATGATCTCTACATAGCCGCCGTCACCCATCAGTGCAGGTCTGACCTTTTCGTCGAGAATATTGTTGATTTGAACTAGTCTCGGATCGTCACTGGTCACGACTCCGATAGCACCGCCAATTCCGGGTGCCGCAGCGGGGGCGGCAGTGGCTACCGATTCGGCAGCCCGAATGGGCACGGCCAGGGTAGGCAGTAGTTCGTCCCAGTCAGCCGGGTCTTCCTTCTCGACCGTAATCATGTTGTCCATGTAGAAGACCGACACTACACTGCCAACGTCGAATAGGGACCTTGCCAGCGCATCAGTCTGGGCCTGATCCGCCGAGCCGAATTGACGGGCGACGCCATGCGTGACCGGCTCGCGCAGAATGAACTTCACTGCGTTTGGATTGGGGGTTTCCTGGATGTCGCTAATTTTGGGCATATTATCGGGCGAAGACGTTCTCTGCAAAAGCGGCTACGCTGTTCCTTCCTGAATTCATCCACATTATAGCCCTTTAGCCTCAGAACCCTAATCCGGAAAAAGCGGAGCAGTGCTGGCGATGAGCTTGCCAGAAACCTTGCGACCTGGGGGTTCCGGGGCATATACTCGCCGGCCTCACTTGGCCCCCCTTTTTCGAAGGTGAGACAAGTTGAGCCAAGGCAGACGATTTGCGAGGGTCGTCTGCCTTTCTTATTAGTAGCGGAGTGACCATTTCATCAGCAGGGAGATCGTATCGTCAGCAACTGAGTCGGTCTGCTATGACCTTCACGACGCAACGCCGCCTGCGCCAGTCCGGGTTTGGTTTGACGGTGTTCATAAGCGACCCGCATCCCGGCTCCGCCCCTGGAAGACTCGGGCCGGTTGCCTCCCGCTCACTGGTCACGGCATACTGCTCACTCACAAATGAACATTGGCATCACAGTTTATCCGACTTATGGCGGCAGCGGCATCGTCGGTTCTGAGTTGGGAAAGGAACTCGCCGCCCGCGGCCACACCGTCCATTTCATTTCGTCGGCTTTGCCCACGCGCTTGACTGAACTGAACGAGCGGGTGCGCTTCCATGAAGTCGAAATGATGTCCTACCCGCTGTTCGAGCATCAGCCGTACACGCTGGCACTCGCGACGAAGATGGCTACAGTCGCTGAAACCGAGAACCTCGATTTGCTGCATGTGCATTACGCTATCCCGCATTCGATCAGCGCGATCCTGGCGCGGGAGTCGCTGAAGCCGCACCGTCGTCTGCCCGTGATCACTACTTTGCACGGTACCGACATAACGCTGGTGGGCGCGGATCGTTCCTATCTTCCCATTACGCGTTATGCCCTCGAGCAGTCCAACGGTGTCACCGCGATCTCAAATTATCTGAAGCAGGCGACCACCGAGACATTTCAATTCGATCGCATCCAGGTGATCCCAAACTTTGTTTGTCCGGCTGATTACAAGCCTAAGGTGGATTGCGATCTGCGCAAAGAGCTCTCTCCCAACGACGAACCGATCATGGTTCACGTTTCAAACTTTCGTCCCGTGAAACGTCCGGTCGATTGCATAGAGATTCTGGCGCGCGTGCTGAAGCAAACTCCTGCCCGATTGGTGATGGTAGGCGACGGCAGCGAACGCACAAATGCCGTTCATCAGGCACGGCGTCTGGGCGTTTACGATAAGTGCGCCTTTGTCGGGAAGCAGCCACGGATCGTCGATTATTTGTGCGCAGCCGATTTACTCTTACTGCCATCGGAGCAGGAATCGTTTGGACTCGCGGCGCTCGAGGCCATGGCTTGCCAGGTTCCAGTGATCGCTTCGCGTGTAGGTGGTGTTCCTGAGGTGGTCGACGACGGCACCACCGGATTTCTCAGCCCAGTGGGAGACGTCGAGAAGATGGCCGAGGACGCAGTAAGACTTCTGACCGACCCGAAGCGGCGCCGCGAAATGGGTAAGCAGGCACGCATCTCTGCTGTGTCGCGTTATAGCACAGACCTCGTCATACCGCAGTACTTAAAGTTTTATGAGCAGACCCTGGCCGATAGTCGGGCATAGGTATGCAAACCTCATCGAGCCTCGTTCGCTCTTTCTTTAGAAAACTTTTCATATTAAGCTGACCCAGATTTATCGTCCGGGAGGCTCCCTTGAAAAGAAATTATTTGCTCGCCGTCCTGTTAATAACGCAACTCAGCGCGGGCGCTCTCAGCCAGACACCTACCCCCACCGTTGCGCCGTCGCCGGTGCCACAGGAAAAACCCTTATCTGACGAAGTGCAAAAGCCGGAGGCCGAGGATGTGGTGCGCATCACCACCAACCTGGTCCAGGTGGATGCGGTGGTCACGGACAAGAGCGGAAAAGTCGTAACCGACCTCAAGCCTGAGGAAATCCGGATCATGGAAGACGGCCGGCAACAGAAGATCACAAACTTTTCTTACAACGTTACCGAATCGCCTGCCGCACCCGCCGCCAAAGAAAAAACTGCGGCCGTAGATAAAAATTCTCCAGCAGCGCCGCCCACTCGCCTGAAACCGGAAGACGTTCGCCGCACGATTGCAATTGTGGTTGACGATCTCGGGCTTTCTTTTGAGAGCACGCATTTTGTTCGTTCAGCCCTTAAGAAATTTGTCGATGAACAAATGCAGACCGGCGATCTGGTGGCGATTATTCGGACCGGTGGCGGCATGGGAGCCTTGCAGCAATTCACTTCGGACAAGCGGCAGTTGTACGCAGCTATTGAGCGGGTTAAGTGGAACTCGGTGGGGCGAAGCGGCGTCAGCGCGTTTGCCCCTCTCCAGCCGCCCACACCCGGCGATCAGGGACCGCAGATCGATGCCCAGAACGAAGAATTGAACCAATTCCGGGAAGACATGTTTTCGGTCGGAACTCTGGGCGCAGTCAGCTATGTCGTTAAAGGTCTGCGCCAGCTTCCAGGGCGCAAGTCGATTCTGCTGGTGTCCGACGGATTCAGGATTTACAACCAGGAAGATTCGTCCCGTAACTACCTGGCGTTGGAGAAACTACGTCGGCTGGTTGATGAAGCTGGGCGAGCGTCAGTCGTGATCTACACGATGAACGCCACCGGCTTGCAGACGCTGGGACTAACTGCAGCCGACAACCCGGGATCCGGGGATGTGCAGGAGATGTTGAGCAACCGTCGCAACGCGGCATTTGAGAATCAGGGAGGTCTGGACTTCCTGGCCCAACAAACCGGAGGCATCGCGATCAAGAACAACAACGACCTGGCCAAAGGCATTCGGCGCGTACTAGAAGACCAGAAAGGTTTCTACCTGATTGGTTACCGCCCGGACAGTGCTACCTTTGATCCCCGGACCGGCCGACGTACTTTCCACAAACTCTCGTTGAAAATTATGCGGCCGGGAAAATTTACTGTGCGTATGCGCAATGGCTTCTACGGCGTTACCGATGAAGACCGGCGTAGTCCCGTCCCGCGCACGCTCTCGCAGCAGTTGCTCTCAGCCCTGACATCGCCTTTCGGTTCGACCGGCGTCCATCTTCAGTTGACTTCTTTATTCGCAAACGATCCGAAGGCCGGTTCGATCATGCGTTCAATGTTGCACATCGATGGGCACGACCTGACCTTTACCGCCGAAGCCAACGGCATGCACAAGTGCGTTTTTGATGTGATGGCGATGACCTTTGGCGACAACGGTGTGGCGGTCGATCAAACCGGCCGCACCTACACGCTGCAATTGCCGGAAGCCCTGTATAAACAGGCCCAGCGTGATGGCCTGGTCTATTACGTAACAGTTCCGATTAAGAAGCCCGGCGCTTATCAATTACGAATGTCGCTGCGAGATTCGAGCACTGAAAAAATCGGTTCAGCCAGCCAGTTCGTGGAAGTTCCGGATCTCAAGAAGAATCGACTCGCTCTTTCCGGGATCGTGTTGCGCGGTGAGCGTCCCGGTGAGCGTTCGTCAGCTGCGGCCAGCCCAAGCCCCGCCGCCGGCACAAGTCAGCCGGGCAATCCGGCGGACGCAGAGCAGAACCTGGCTGACCAGCAGAATCCCGAAGCTAGTCCCGCCGTGCGTCACTTCAAACGAGGCATACTGATGGACTATCTGTTCATGATCTACAACGCGCATCTGGACAAGACGACGAACAAGCCTCAACTCGTTTCTCAAATCCGACTATTTCGCGACGGGCAACCAGTGTTCACGGGAAAAGAAAATCCTTTGACCCTGAGCGGAACGGTTGATCCGAAGCGAGTGGTCTCTGGCGGGGGATTGCAACTCGGAACCGACCTGGGACCGGGTGAGTACGTGCTGCAAATAATCATCAAGGATATGTTGGCTGACGAAAAGCACCGCACCGTAACCCAGTGGATGGATTTTGAAATTGTGAAGTGAAAGCTTACTCACGGTCGTCAGAACCCGCGCGCTGTTTGCGCACCTTCCGAGACCTCATACTATGAAAATTAGTTTCCTGATCTTCAGACGTCTGCCAACCTGTTACCAGTTCATCTCTGCTGCGCTGCTTATGGCGTCCGTGATTGTCGTGGGCGCCGCTTGTTGTCCGGCTCAGGCGCCGGTGATTGATCGCAGTCGCGGCAGAGAAATGTTGCAGAACATCAAACAGGTGCTGAAAGACGAATACTATGACCCGACCTTTCATGGCCTCGATATCGACGCCAAATTCCGGGCGGCGGAAAAGCAAATTAACGAGTCCAACTCCACCTGGACCATCAACGCGATCATCGCCGAGGTGCTGATGGCGCTGGATGATTCGCACACTGGTTTTGAACCGCCGGATTTGGTGATCGGCGTTACCTACAACTTCAAAATGCAAATGATTGGAGATACGTGTTACGTAGTGAGCGTCAAGGCTGATAGTGGCGCGGCAAAGAAAGGACTAAAGGTTGGTGACGTCGTTTATTCGATCCGCGGTTTCAAGCCGACTAGAGACAGCCTCTGGAAGATCATGTACTCGCTGAAACTCCTTCCCAGCCAAACTCTGGAGGTCGTGATGCAGGCGCCGGACGGACATCTTACGCCGCTGGTATTGGACGCTGTAGTTTCAACCAGGAAGCGAAACAAGGTCATCATCCCCGAGAAAGAGCACTCTGAGAAGCCGCCAAAATATTTTGACGTGGGTGACGAAGTGGTTATTTGTAAGTTGCCCGCTTTTGACCTGGCCGACAGCGAAGTCGATGAATTGATTAATCGCGTGCGGACCAGGAAGGTATTAATTCTGGATCTAAGAGGTAATCCTGGTGGATATTTAACCACCGAAAAGAGGCTGCTTGGATATTTCTTTGATCGGGACGTTAAGGTCGGCGACGAGAAGCGTCGCAAGTCCTCCACTCCGTTTATTGCGAAGACGCGAGGCAAAGACAAGATGTTCAGTGGCAAAGTATTTGTTCTGGTGGAC
>JBBRMS010000045.1:0-35481 GCA_038230715.1 Pyrinomonadales bacterium | reverse complement strand
GAAAATAGATTAGCTCGAAAGCAGATCTTCAAACGACAATTGCGCATCGTCCGTTTGCAGATGACGAGGGCCGGAAATACGCGGCACATCCAGAGCCTCACGCACCGCGTCCAGATGAAATCGAATGATCCGCGGAGTCAGTCGCACTGAGGGAATGCGGCGCTTGGCCGCCAGCCGGCGCACAGTCGATTCGCTCACCTGTAGGATCTCAGCAAGCTGTCGCGCAGTCAGAAACTCTTCCCTCTCAGACAATGGTCTCCACCCTTCAAAGCAAGTCGGAAAGACACCCGAGAATTCGTGTTTTCAGCAGTGCGTTATCGTAACGCAAAGACGAACTCTATCCAACTGATATTCTGTTTTTTCTGAAGGATGGGTCCTGCCACTCCGCTTGCGGACGAGAAAACCGATGAGGTCGAGGGTCTGCGGACGAGAATTTGAAATTTCAAATATGAGATCTGAGAATCTCAGGTTCGGATCGCGATCGGTATATCATTTAGGGGAGGGCTTCAGCGTTAGTGCCACGCGATAGACTGCCGCGCTGTCGATTTCGATGTCCTTCGAAACCGGTTCTGCCTTGTCTGCTTTTACCGTAACCCGATACTTCGCAGCCTCCGGCGACAAGCGGAAAACAAACTCGCCGGTTTCACCAGTTACGCGAGCATCGATCTTTTGAATGGAATTCTCGGCCACTATCCGCGCCAGCTCGACTCGCACACCGGGAACGCTCCGTCCTGATTCAGTGAAAACACTGCCACGTAGAAAAGCGATCGAGCCTTCATCTACGCCCAGGATCAAATCATGCAGCACCCGTTTCTGACCGGCTTTCAAATCCAGATTCGGGATCGAACCAATCGCCAGGCCCGGCTTACGAAAAGTTAAACTGTAGGATCCCGGAGGAATCCGAGCCATCGTAAACTCGCCCTTCTTGTCCGTCGCTACACGCATAACCTCTCGGTCGCTTTGAACCAGGATTACTGAAACGCCGCCGGCCGACCCCTGCTCAGCCCGCACTTTGCCCCTGATGGTGGCGGTACCTTTGTCCTGGGCCGGCGATGCGACGGAAAGGAGCAGCAGCGCGATCAAGATCGAACTCGTTTTAATTAATCTCATAACGGTTTCCTGGCTGAAGTTAACATGAAAGGCGGGCAGGGACGAATCCAGCCCTTAGAGTTCACCCTTTCGCTTGCTGACGGTCTGTAACAACCTGAAGGCTGCACTGGTAACCATCCGGTGACGCTATTACTGACGCCTCGCGAACGGCAGGAGTTGCCCGATAATGTGGCGCGCAAATTCCTCCGGCCTTATAATGCATCCCAGCATTATGTCAGACCGCTTGTTTTCGCTTCATTCGCCGTTGCCTCGGGTCGCACCACTCCTGCGTCAGGCCGGTCAACTCACGCTGATTTTGATACTGACGGGATTGGCCTCGATCCCAGTTTCGGCCCAGGATCAATCGACCAAAGAGCGGCCGCGCCGGGCCTTACCTGCTGAATCTGAACCGCAGGACGTGATCAAGATCGAAACCGATCTGGTCCCGGTAGACGTGACCGTGACGGACGCCAAAGGCCGGCTGGTCCGCACCCTTACCAGGGCAGATTTCAAGCTTTACGAAGACGGCGCCGAACGCCAGATCGCCACTTTCACTGTCGAGAAGATTGAAGGCGCTCCGCGACCGGTCGCGATTGTCTTTGCCCTTGATCTCTCCGGCAGCATGACGCCCGAAGAAGTAGCGCGAGTTACCGGTGCGATGCGCGAGTTTTCTCGCCGTCTCGCCGAACACCCGGCGGTCTTCGCCGTCATGACCTTTGGCATGAGAGTTAAGACACTGCAGGGCTTTACCAGCGACCGGGCGAAACTGGACCGAGCCTTTGATCGGCTGGGTCGCGAACCAAACGGCATGTCCACCCACACCTTCGACGCAGTTGATGACGCAGTCAGGATGCTGGCTCGGCATGCGCCGCTGACCCGTGGGCAGCAGACAGTGAAGCGCGCGGTCGTTGTTATCACTGACGGCTTTCCCGTGGGCGACACCGTGTCGCCGGACACCGTTATCGAACGCGCCAACGCTTCAGACACGAGTGTCTACGTGGTTACTATGCCGTCCTTCACGCAGGTGCTCGCATCCGCGCAGATGACACCATTGCCGACGCCTCTGGACGTCAGCGGACTGGTTGAGAAGACAGGTGGGCGCAGTGTTTATGCTAACGAGAAGGATTTGGGCCCGTTGTTTCGATCAATTGCAGAGGAAGTCGCGGCTGCGTATGCCCTGGGGTTTTACCCACCCAGGGAGATCCGGGCTGACGGCAAGTTTCATACGATTAGAGTGGAAGGACCGCGCGGGCTGACGTTGCGGCAAAGCCGGCCGGGGTATCAGGCAGGAAAGCAGTAGACAATAAGCAGACGGCAGGACGCAGAAGAATCCTAGGCAGGTCTGCCTCATGCAGATTGCTTCCTAATCTTTCAGAAGTCATCCTCATCATCGTCATCGAGTTTTTCTTCCTCGACGATATCCAGCTCAACTGGATCCAGACCGACGACCTCGAGAGAAACTCCACACTCTTCACAATCCACTGTCTCGCCTTTGTCTACGTCGATATCGACGTGGACGTCGGCATCACATTCAGGGCACGTTCCGGTCGGCACTTCTTCAACCTCCAGAGAGAATTCGATTACTTGTGCTGTCGACTTGAGAGCTTTGCTACTACGTCGACAATCTAACCTTAGCCTTGCTGATTTTGCAAATCTTATTCTTGCCGCGCAACAAAAAAATAAAACTTACAACCGCAAAATGACGTGAGTGAAACGTCCGCGAGAGACAGGATTAACCGAACGCAGCTCTCTAAGAAACCATTTTTCGCCGTGGCCGCCGCCATTTCAGGATCAGAAAGACACCCAACAGTCCGCTCACGATGACCACACCCCGCAGCGCATTACCCAGGTTCACGTTTGAGATACCCCCGCTCACGGAAACATCCTCAACGCCGTTTGAGGTCACTGTCTTCACGCCTCGCGGATCTGTGGCGGGCTCGTCGGTAACACTAAAGTATTCGCCGCGCCCTTGATCGGTCCGAAGCGTTCGTTGGATCTCAGCCAAAGTAAAAGGCCGGGCGCCGCGTCGTCCGAAGACTGCAATCTGATTACCACTCTCATCCACGGCCCGATCCCGGTCGAGAGCCCGCGAAACGGCCAGGGCTTCGCCTCGGGTCTTGTAGGTTGCAATTAGTTGCGGTTCCGGCCGCGGGCTGAATCCGGCGTAAGTCGGCATTGCTTCCGGCGAAGTAAGCTGCAGAATTCGCAGACCATTTTTCCCATCAGCTACGTACGCAAACAGACTCGCATTGGTCATCGCAATCTTTACCTGACGGGCGTCGTTGAGCTTGCCTCCCGCCTGGAACAGCTGAACGAGACGAGGCTCCTCCGGCTGCTTCACGTCGATTATCGCCATCCCGTCCCTACCGTCTGCGACGTACGCATAGGTGCGCGCCACGTACACGTCGCGCGCTTCTTTCAAGGGCACGAGTGCTCCGTCAACAATTCTGGCGCGCCCAGGTTCAGTCAGGTCGACAACCTTGAGACCGTCGTCATCTACGACAAAGCCATACCTGAATTGGACCGCAATAGCCCGCGGATGTTTGAGGAGCAAACGGTTCGAGATATGCGGATTAAGTGGGTCGTTGATGTTTACCACTACCAGTTCGCGATCCGTCGTGACGTAGGCATAGGTGCCCGCAATCACGATGTTGTTGGCGCCGGCCAGGGCGCCATCGGGATTGAAAGCGCCGTTCGCATACTTGTTTGGATCGAGTTGGCGTTTCAGATAGTTGTTGAGCGGATCGCCGTCCAACAGAGTCGCCGCGTTAACCAGAATCAATCCCTCGAATTTGTCGGCAACATAGAGGTAAGCATAGAGCGGGTGAATAGGTTGCTCTTGGTTAATGAGTTTCTCGGGTGGCAATTGGCGCGCGTGTTCCGGGTCGACCATCTGGCCGTCAACTGTCATGCGCCATCTGGCCGGATCGACGGCGAGGGTCGAAGGCGCAGCTACGGCCGTCGCGTATTTCGTATCGACGTAAAACTTCTGTCCAAACTTCGAAACTGGCGCGGTCGTAATGCGCTCAGAAAACCCTTTCTGATCAATTTGAGCCACGTCGTAAACTCGCAGCCCGCCTTCTCCCGCCGCTACGTACGCATACTCACCGCGCAGTTGGACCTGCAAAACACGCGGATTGCCTTTGTGTTCATAAGCCTCGTGCAACTCGCCGCCGCTGTTCACAAATTTCCGGTAGCCCTCCGGGTAAGCAACCTTCTGCAGTGTGCTGCCAAAGACTGCCTGGGGCTCGCTGTGTTCCGTTGCCACCACGGCTTCGAGGCTATCGTTGGCGGCGACGTATACATATCGGCCCATAAAGTTGACGAAGCCTGTTCCCAGCAAAAGCGTCTGGGCCATCCATGCGTTGTTATCGTTTTTCTTTGAGACGTGACAGTCCGAACAGCCTTTCGTCTCAGTCGCGCGCACCGTGTGCGGCACATGCGTGTTGAAGGTCTGACCCGAAAAGCCCTCCGCCGAAACGGTCTGTTGCTGTGAATAGATCCACTCGCGATTTTGGTTCTGAGAACTGACCAGAACCGCGCTGGAAGAACGCACGGGAGCAATCCGATTCCCCGTTACCGTGCCGTCCCGGCCGAGCATAAACACGTCATCACGCAGGACCTGGTAGTTATAGGTGGTGAAGTTGCGACTGTTCCCGCCTTCGTTATGCCGGTTGGGCATTTTGCGGTTTGCCTGCATTGAGAGATGACAGCCGAAACAGCTCGTGACCCATGACGAGTGGCAGGCAAAGCAGGTCATATTTGCGTCGCGATGCGCGAGCTGCTTATCGTCGCTGGGCACGTCACCCCAGGTCGCGTTGTCTGTGCGCATGGTCTTCGCATAACGCGACTTGACGCTGTAATCCTCCGCGTGCGGAGCATTTGGATTGATCGTATCTGACGTCTGTTTCACCCGCCACCAACGACCCGGCACAACGATCGAGTTTTGCACGATGTCGCCGGCCTTGAGCTCGACGTCGTTCCCTTTTTCATCCTTCCGCTTACTGTCGGTGCGGATGCGCTGAAAGAGTAACTGGCGATCACCCTCAGGACTGCGAAAGCGTATGGTGGCGAGGTTGCGTCCTTTGCCCTGTTCAAACTTAGCATCCTTAACGCCAAACCCCGCCGCGAAGCCGGAGGTGACCAGCGTCGCGCGCTCTCGAATCGTGCCATGACAATCGATGCAACCAATCTCAATCGCGGCGCGCGGCTCGTTGTAGAGAATTCCGTTGCCGTGAGTGTCCTGACGGAAGTGACAGTCGACGCACTGCATGCCCTTCTCAAGATGAATGTCGTTGAGGTGGACTGCCCTCTTGAATCGATCCGGATCGTCGGGCGAGACAATTGAATTCTTAGCGTCGAGCAGGTTCCCTTCCCGATCTCTTTTGAATACCTGGCGAAAGATCCAACCGTGTCCATGAGAGTCCGCGAACTGCGTTCGCTTGAGCTGATTATTGAATGCGGCCGTGCCCGTCTGCTGCAGAAAGTCCGGATCCGACCATAAGCCGCGCAGGCTCGAGCCTTCAGGATTGCGGTTGAGTTTCTGTTGCTCTTCAGCGGACGACGGGTCGTGTTGTTGCGCCGGATACATCTTGTCGCCGTCGGTCTCATTGTCCCACCAGATCAAACCGAGGTATGACGCGACCATGTTCTCGCCGGGGTGCATGTGACAGACCATGCATTGCGAAGTGGGAATGCGACTGGTCAACTGGTGTTTGATGGGATGGCCCGATTCATTTTTCGGAATGCTGGGGTCTGATGATTGCGACCGGCCCAGATTTCCGGCCGCGCTGTAGAACGCTGAATGCTGCGGATCACGATCGTTGGCATAGATGACATGACAAGCCGTGCATCCTGACGAACGATAGTCACCCGGATGATCGTTGGTACCCAAAAAATTTAGTGTCGGATCGTGCAGACGAGTTTTCTGCAACCCGAGATACACCGGATCAGTTCGCTGCGCCGTGCCCAGGCCCCGCGCACTCAAGCCCTTGTCCGGCTTTCCTGGATCTTCATCTTTATCAGGCAAACCCACCTCCAGCCGGCGCTTACCACCGCGTTCGAAAACGCGCAGAACATTGCCTGGCTGTGAAATCTCCCAACGCGGGATCGGATCGAGAAAAGAAAGTATTCCTTTGGACCGGCGCTCGTCGGCGGTTGGTTGCGGAATTTGGACCAGACGCTGTGAGGCGCCGCTTTCGCTATAGCTTTCTCCAAAGTTCGTGTCTTTGATCGGAAAGCCGCCGTTGTTATAGAGCGCTGCGCCCCACAACATCGCGCCATGCCGCATCATGCCGTTGGAAGTCGCGTTTGTTTGGGTGCTGTGACACTCAGAGCTGCCGCAGGTTTTCCCCGCCACGCGCAAATCACCGGGATTAAGGAATCGCACGAACTCGGGACTCTCGCGAGCCAACAACGGGCCTGATCGTTCCGGGATCTTGAACTTTCCATTCTGCTGCCACTCGCGCGGGAAACGTGGCCGCACGTGGGCCGAGTTTTTCTCGATCGCAACCGGGTTACCGCCGTGGCAAGCCGTGCAGCTCAGTCCCAAGGCATCCTTCCCGTGATCGAGTTTATCCAGAGTCGCGGTCGGCCCGAACTTGTGCATGGGTTCGATCTGATCGTGACATTTGAGACAGCCTTCGAGCGTTTTGAATTGCGTTAAGCTTTGCGAGGCGGCCACGACCTCAGCATTAGTTGAATTCGGCGGAGTGCCTTGATCGAGAGAGGCTTCTTTGCTCCGTGCGAAGTTATCGGAATTCAAAAAGAGGACGGTAACCGAAAACAAGAACACTAACAGGGCCGCTAGAGTACGGCTCTTGCTGCTGCGCAATTTCCCGGAAAGAAGCTGTCTCATTTTTCCTGCTTGAGTTATTTCGGGCATCGCCCACCACGGAGAAACCGAGAACGCAGTGCACTTGTCTCTGTGGTGACCTCACCGTCAGTTAGAAAACAAACTTCACCTGTCCGAACAACGAGAACAGCGGCTTACTCGGATTGATAACTGTATTGTCCCCAGTGCAAAACTCTCTTAAGTTAGCCGGACAATCACTAGTGGCGTTGGTGTAGATATCACGAAAGCCGCGTCCCGGCTTCAGCGTCGCAGCCCCAAACGTTAGGGTCACGTTATTAATCAATAACGGCCGGTAGGCGACGCCCACGCTGTAGTCCCAACCAATCTCGTGCCGGATGCGCGGCTGAAACAGGATGTACTCCAGCGACTCGGTGCGATGAAAACGCAGATAGTTGGCATTGAAAATCGCCTTCAGACGCTGCGTGATCTCAACATCCACACCCGCGTTGTAAATAAAGATCCCAGGATTGATAAAGTTTGCCTGACCTTCAGTCTTGCTGCTGCGCAGTGAAGGCAGGATGCTGTTTGGCTGTACCAATCCCACACCGGTCTGGGTCAGACGAATGCCGTTGCGATTCCAAAACGAGAATTGACCGCCAACGAAATTCGGATCATCGAAAATCGCATCGAACCCCGTCGCCCGTTCATCAGTCGGATTCTTATCTCCCTGGGCCCAGAAGAACGAACCACGAAAACGAAAGTAGTCTTTATCAATCGACGCCTCTACCGCAGCCATCTGCGAACTAACATGCACAGCGCGACCGGCGATCGGATTACGATCGTCGCGACCAAATACGTAGTAATAGGAGTTCGTCAGGTTCAGCCGTCCCAGATGACCGTCACCGTTTACTCCAAGATAGCCGACCTTGATCGAATGCGGTCGCACATCACCGATCAGAGCCGGCCGCACCAAAAAACCATTGCGATCGAATTTGCGCCCCGCCCGGTCATCGTTAAAGAGCGCGCTGGCCTGAATCGTGTAACCCTTCCTGATAAAGTCCTGGCGAAAAATATTTGCGAGGTAAACATTTTGTCGGCGACGATCAAAACGGTTCAGGCCGCTGTTCGTGTCCTTTTCGAGCTGGGCGAAATAAGCCAGATTGTATTGGTAACGGTTGTTATCAAACGCTCCGAAAACCCGCGCGCCCAAATTGTTATCAGAGAAGATAAAGCCGCGAAAGTCAGACACGAAGGGCTGAATACCGACTCGCACCGAGATGAAATCAAAGTTCGAGTTGACGTCCCTGACCTTCACTTCAGCGAACGCTTCTTCCAGGGAGAACTGCGTGTCAGTGCGATTCGTGCCACGCCGCACATCAATATTCACAACGCCGTTTTCCCGCGCGTTGAGATAATTGGGAAGACTAAAGGTCGGCGAAATCTTGATGGCCCAGTCACGTGGTCTAAATGTGGAGTCGCCATGAAACAGCTCAAAGCTGACCTGAAAGATCTGGTTTACGGCCAGCGCTTCGGGCCGGCCAAAGAACTCTCCGCTGCCCGGCCGCGCGCTGCTCACACCCGAAGGCTTCGGCGTCCGGCTTAAGTCGACGGTAGTGGAACTCACCGCCGAGATGATCATAAAGGTCTTGTTACCGATGATGGGATAGTCACCCTTGAGCCAGCTTTGATTGTATGGGTCGTACCAGCGACCCTTCCGAAACGGAATGTCACGGCCGCGCGCGCCTTTGTCGCCATAGCGATCGTATTCCGGAAAACCTATGCGCCAGCGATCGCGGATCGCGCGACGATCCGCTTGGGTCTGCGGTTCCGGGGGGACGCTCTCCTCTCCAGCATCGCCGAGAGGTTTGCGCTCAGGCAGATTCAGCGCCGGCTGCTCTGCTCGTTTCTCAACCGCGAAGTCAATCTTCGTGTCTTTGCCTTGGCTGACAATTACGTTCTCGAGAGAGTCTTCGCGAATCAAAGCATGCTCGCCGTAGTTTTTCGCCTTATCAAATTTCGCCGTGTAAGGAAGTTCGACGCTGACACGATAAGCGCCCGGGCGAAGTCTTAACGAATAACCCCCGTTGGCAGAAATGTTAGTGCGGGTGATTTGGCTGGTGACCTGATTGGTAGCTACCACCGTCACGCCGGCGTTTGCAGGCTGAACAGTTCCGCTAATTGT
The DNA here is from genome assembly GCA_038230715.1 of Pyrinomonadales bacterium. Lineage (GTDB taxonomy): Bacteria > Acidobacteriota > Blastocatellia > Pyrinomonadales > Pyrinomonadaceae > UBA11740. The sequence goes on along the minus strand of JBBRMS010000045.1, from coordinate 26,416 downwards.
CCCGCGTTTTTGTGCGGAGACCGCAGTCGCGGAGACCAATATGACGAACGCGATAATCGGACTCCAGCGCATTGCGGGGGAGTATAGCAATGCGACGGGAGAGCTGCGAATATTTTTGTTTGAGGAATCCCAAAGCAACGCAATTCAACAATCAATGAGGTCAGTACCGGGAGCGGTAGCGACCGGGTTTATCCAACCTGACAAATAGGATCCAGGGTCACGTTACCCGGTCGCTACCGCTCCCGGTAGTAACCTCATGCCACTCCATCACTGGTGCCGAAAGTGCACCCGATCAAAAACGGTTTCAACTCCCACTCGATTAGTGATAGATTCCCTCAGACCCGGGTATCGGCAATGTGGGCATCGCAACTCGCACGTTTGATGAAAGCTAAGGTCCGCAGAACACGCCCTCGTTTGCTGCTGCCAACATTCGTCTTCGCACTCATCGTTGTCACCCTGCCCAACAGTTTTCCGAACGTCCACTCACAAGCAAACAAACTAATCCTGATTAGTGAAGAGACCTCAACCCGCGCGGTGGCCGTCGATTCGGTAACGCAGAAACACGAACCCTTCTCTGCGACCTCCGTCGTTCAATGGGGAGCCGACAATCGGACGCGCATCATGGTTTTTGCTACCGGGATTGATTTGCAGCCGGGCGAGGACACCAGCGCTATCACCGCGGATGCTGAAGACGGCGCCCACAAAATCTATCATCTCGCGGTCGAATACGTTGGCCCGGTACCCGAACAGGATTGGATTAGCTCAATTGTCCTCAGGCTCGACGGTCAGTTGGGCGACGCCGGAGACGTCCTGATAGGAATCAGCTATCACGGCACTGTCAGTAATCGCGTGCGCATCGGTATCGGTCATGTAGGTGATGGGCCGGAGGATGATGCTGGGGCCGTTCCCACACCCGGCTCACTCGCACCGCCGCTGCAACCGGCAAGCACGGCCGGCACGCTCAGTTCATCCGATGTGCAGACAATCATCGCACAGGCCGTTTCGACCGCCGCGCAATTGAATCGCCCGGTCACAGTTGCGGTCACTGATCGAGAAGGCAACGTGCTCGGTGTTTTCAAGATGAGCGGCGCTCCCACCTCGACTCAATTTCGCGGCGGCGGTCCCGGATCATCACAAGTCCCGAGTCCGCTGACCGGCTTCGTTCCAATCGGCCTCGATGGAACGGTAGCGGCGGCAAAACTGGCCGCGATTTCGAAAGCAGGCACGGCTGCTTTATTCAGCACGCGCGGCAACGCGTTCACTAGCCGCACGGCGGGCTTTATCATTCAGGAACATTTCCCACCGGGGGTCGATTTCCGTTCCGGCGGGCCGCTTTATGGCGTGCAGTTTTCTTCCTTGCCGTGTTCGGACATCAAGATACCCGGACTGCCCTTCGGCTTGAGCGGCGATCCCGGCAGCGTGCCCATTTATAAGAACGGCGAGGCCGTTGGCGGCGTTGGCATTGAAGGCGATGGAGTCTACACGGTCGATCGCGACCCGTCGGATTTCGATCAACCGTTCGAAGAAGTGATTGCGGTAGCGGCCGCGCGTGGCTTTGAAGCTCCTTCACTCATTCGGGGCGACAACATCCTCGTTGATGGGATCCGACTCGCCTATCTCAACGTCAACAGCGCGCCGAATCCGGCGACCCTCGCATTTGGAACCTTGCCCGGCGCGGTCGATCCTTTATTTCCAATTCGCGGCGCGCAAACATCGGCCTTCACCGCCGCGATGATGGGCGGCATCGCCGGTGAAGTCGATCCGCGTTTCTTTCCCTTCAGCGCCAGTCCTACGGTCAACTCCAACTCGCTTACCGCGACCGACGTCAACACAATCATTAGCCATGCTGCGCAGCAGGCAAACATTACCCGGTCCGCGATTCGTCAACCGCTGGGAAGCAACGCCCATGTTTCGATCGCAGTGGTCGACACCAGCGGAGTGGTCCTCGGCTTGTTCCGCCAAACCGACGCGCCGGTGTTTGGATTTGATGTATCTGTGCAGAAGGCGCGCACCGCGGCGTTCTACTCGGGCGCCGGCGCGGGCGCTGCTCTGCGCGCTGCTGGTTTTGGATCGTACGCCGACCGGGCGAACGCTGACGGGCTGAAGCTCGATGGTTCGGTGGCCTTCACCGATCGCGCGGGCGGTTTCCTGCACCGGCCATTCTTTCCCGATGGCATCAACAATACGGCGGCAGGTCCCTTCAGCCGGCAACTCAGCGAGTGGAGTGTTTTCAACCTGGGCCTTCAGACCGATCTGATTAAGGCGAATCTGGAAGCGACTCTCAGCGGCGCGATCGTGCCCTGCACCGCGGTATCGGGTTTGGCAAATGGCATCCAAATCTTTCCCGGGAGTGCGCCGCTCTACAAGAACGGAGTCCTGGTGGGCGCGATCGGTATCAGCGGTGACGGCGTTGACCAGGACGATCTCATTGCCGGGGCGGGCAGCACCGGATATGCACCCCCGGCAGCGATGCGATCGGATCAGGTCTTCGTCAGAAACGTGCGCCTGCCTTACCTGAAATTTCCCCGCAGCCCGAATCTGTAGGCAAGGCAAAAGTAAAAATGAAAAGTGAAAGAGTGAAGACAGAGTTCTCCACCGTGCCGTCTGGTCGAGGAGGTAAAAAAAACCTGGCCTCAGGTTCAATCCTGATTTTTTCCTTTTTCCTTTTGACTTTTTACCTCGTTCCCAGTCTCGCCCAGACTCAGTCCGCCCCTCGTGGCGTCATCCGTCTCAAAGTTAAATTCAAGTCAGGCGACTTAACCCGGGAACTGCCCCGCAAGCGTTTCTTTCTTATCAAAGGAAGTCTCGAGGATAACAAGTCTCTAATCGAGAAGCTCAAACAGAGCGCGGTGCTGTCGCGCGAATGTTACTACCGCGGCAAGGGCGCCAGCGAGGGTTTGATTAAGTGGTTAACCGAAAACGATTGCGACTCGATTTACTGCCGCGAGATTGAAGAAAAATATTTGAGCGGTATTGAAGCAGTGCCTGAATTCCGGGCTGCATACAATCTGGGTCTGCGTGAATTCAAATCTGCAGACCTGGCGCGACGCTGGTTAACGGTTAATGTGCCGGCCGATCTGCGCGATGGCTTCTACAGTGAAAAGCAGCTCGCTATCACCAGTTTGATTCCGCAAACCGGCCCTTCTATCTCGGTGATGACCGACCGCAAAGGTACGGCATATCTCACTGACCTCGAGCCGGGTACTTATACGATTTCAAATCTCGTCGGCAGCGAAACCGGGAAGACCAGTATCATCTGGGCTTGTGAAAGAGAAGTTAAGGCCGTCGATTTGGCGATCGCCATGCGCCGTCCTTTAACGCTGTCGAACGAGAAAGATGCGAAAGTGAAGTGCGAGATCATTGAAAGACCGCTGCCGGTTTGTAACAAGTAGATGCTTGAGTGATGGGAAACGTCAGGTCTAAACCCAAAGGGACGCAAAGGTGTTCGCAGAGTGCGCAAAGAGGAATCCTTTGCGTGCCTTCGCGCCGACCTGCGCGATCTTTGCGTTTAAGATTCTTCGTTATCAGCTTGATTCTGGTTTTTGGAGTGGTGGCCGCTTCAACCCAAACGCGCCGTCGCCAACCTGGGCGAAAACCTTCTCCTCAGGCCTCGAAGGGATCTGCAACGCAGTACTCTGACTTCCTGCACGCAACTGAAAAACACAAGGCTTTAACCTGCAACGCTTGTCACAAAGTGCCGACTGGGTGGACCGCCCAGCGTGACTTTCCGGATGTAGCTGACTTTCCAAATCATGATGCCTGCGTTCGTTGTCATCGACAGCAGTTTTTCACGCGGCAGTCCTTCGTGGGTACGGGTCCGGCTATTTGCACGGTCTGTCACGTGCGCGCCGCGCCGCGCGAAGCCGGGCGTTTCGCTTTCGGCAACCCGAATCGCGCGGGCCAACCGACGAAAGCAAAAGACAGGCGACAGTTCACGATTGAGTTTCCACACGATAAGCATCAGAACGTTATTGCTTCTGGTCGCTGGGGCAGCGGATCGCAGACGGCAGTTAGTTTCATCCGCGCTTCATTTTCTGAGCCGGCCGACGACGGCCAAAAGAGGCCCGAGTACAACAACTGCACGATCTGCCATCAGCGGAACGATGCTTTGATCATCGCGCCACTTTCGGGCGTGCCTGACGCGGCAACCGCTCAAGCAAATAAGTTCTTCAAGACGATGCCGCAGGCGCATGACTCATGTTTCAATTGTCATTGGAAGAACCAGAAACCCGCCGGGGACGACTGCTCCGGATGTCACAAACCCGCTGCTACCTTCGAGGCGACCCCAGCGCCGAAACGTATCTCCGCCATGTTCAGCCATGAGGGCGGCAAGGGTGAGCATGTAAGCGAGTGCACGACGTGCCACATTAATATTACGAGGGCGAGTACGCTGAGAGGCCTGACTCCGGACGTGCCAATCGCTGCCTGCGTGACCTGTCACAAGGACAACAAGAAGACGACCTATCCGAAGATCACGACGATCGAAGAAGAGTTGGCGCAGTTTAAGAAGACGAGTAGCTGTACCTATTGTCACCAGTCAGACGTGGGCACGAAAAAGCCTCCGGCAAGTCATGAGGCGGCGGCTCAATGAACAACGCAAAAGGAAAAAGTAAACAGGCAACAATGAAGATGTTGGAGGTTTCGCGCGCCAGAAAGGTTTGGATTGGCCCGGCTCTTTTTACTTTTGCCTTTTTGCTTTTTCCTTTTATCCCGGCCCACGGCCAGGGAAACGATCTCGACTATTCAAAGTTTGTCCATACCAGTCAACGCCATGCGTCAGTCGGTTGTTCGAGCTGTCATCATCGCAATGATAATTCCGCCCGGCCCAGCTTTCCCGGCCACAAAGATTGCACGGGTTGTCATCTCTCTCAGTTCACCACCCCGAGTGTGCCGATGTGCTCGATCTGCCACACCAACGTAAGTGGGAACAACCCGCCGCTAAAAGCCTTCGCCGACAAATTCAAAGAGAGTTTTAACCTGAAGTTCGATCATGCCCAGCACATGACCGGCGCGGCGCGGCCGAAGAATGGTTGCACATCCTGTCATGCTTCGCCGCTCAGACGTGGCGCGGCATTCTCGATTCCGGCAAATCTGGCCGCGCATGATCAGTGCTATAGCTGTCATACGCCGAACGCCCAGGCCAACGGCCGCGATATAGCTTCGTGCGGAGTCTGCCACGATGAAAGGGCATATGGCCGGACATCCGCCGATGCGTCCGCCTTTCGCCTGGGCTTCAGCCACGCGCAACACGGCGGGCGGCAAAGGCTCGGTTGCTCAGACTGTCATAACTACACCGCAGGGCTACCGCAAAAGAGACAGGTCAGTTCGCCGCGCGCCCTGGTCCACTTTCCCAGCGGCAACAATACCTGCGCCACCTGCCACAACGGTCGTCGAGCTTTCGGCGGCGACCTCGATTTCAAAGATTGCCGGCGCTGCCATACCGGACAGAGTTTCAGAGTCGGAAATTGAGTTTGAAGACGGGGTTGAGTCGTTGCGCGAGTAAAAACCGCAAAGGAACGCACAGGATTTCGCAGAGGGATGCAAAGATAGCAAAGCAGCGGATTGTTTTGGGCTTATGCGATTCACGAAATCACTCGAACAAGAAATTTTGCCCCTGATTTCCTGTGAATCCGTGGATCGTTTTCACGGGAGCGTTAAAAAATACTGAGCCAGCCCGGGGTCTGACTCAATCGGCAGTTAGTTTGACAACATTGCGCGTGCGTCCATAACATTGCGACCCAGATGCTGAAGCAAGACAGGGAGGCAGGGATGATGAAGCGACTACTGATTGCCGTGATTTTCGTTTTGAGTGCGGGAGTAATCTTGCTCGTTTCAAATGCCGCGCGGTCAGCAGCGGCACCGGCGAATTCAGTTCAGCAGACTCCCAAAGAGAGCAAAGAGCAGCCAAAGAAAATAAAGCTGGACACCGACAGTCTGGATGACAAGTGGGGCGAGGTTACTTTTGATCACGAGACCCATTCGACCAAGAACTACAGTCCCGATGGCAAGTCAATGATCGCCTGCGTCGAATGTCATCACACCGACCAGCCGAAAGATAAGCTGACCCCGCCCCTCGTTACTTCCGAACGAAGCGTTGCGCTCACCGCGGATTTCCTGAAGGACGCCGCCGCAGCGCCAGTCAAGGGCTGTCGTTCATGTCACCTGCAGGCCGGTGACGACACCAAACCGTTGCCAGTAATCACAAAAGCAGACAAGCAAGTGAAGCTCGACAACGAAGTCGCGAACCACACCAACTGCTTTGCCTGTCACGACGCTGCAATCAAAGCGCGTCCTGAACTGGCTACGAAGACTTCGGGATCTGATCCCAAGGGCTGCAATAAGTGCCACGTCGCTAAGTGAAATGTGGAGTGCGCTGACTTGTCAGCGCTGTGGTCATGCGCGACTAGTCGCGCCCTCCGAAAGCGGCGACAAGTCGCCGCCCTCCAAATTCATTGTCCTACCATCAAACTCGGATTCCAATGACGTTTGTCCAGACGGTGCTGAATGTGGCATGAGGTGCAGTTGGGTTGGTCGGACGCGATTACCTGGCGCCCCGCGCGGGGATCGTTCTGGCCGTTGTGGCACTTGGCGCAGGTCGTCCGAGGAGTGGCCAGGTCCGGTGGCGTGAAGGAATTGTGGCAACTCGAGCAGCTCAATTCGCCTTCCTTGTTACCCTGAAGACCTCCCACAGCCTTTACTCGATACATGTGAATGCCGTGAAACTGTTTGCTGCGCCATTGATCTTCGCTGTCGCTCGGTAGGCGCTGCAGCTTTAGGGTTGTCTTGCGCTGCAGCATTTCCTCCGGATCCAACCCGGCCCATTTCCAATGACCCTTCACAATCGGATAGCCGAAGGCGCCACCATGCGGAGTGCTGACCGTCTTGCCGTTGTAGACCGCTTTGTTCTTGTCGTTATGACATTCGAAGCACGATAAGAGCGCTCCACTTACCGGGCTGAACTCGACCCCACGATGTTCTGCATGACAATCAACACAACCGATGCCGGCATTCGAGTGTGGCTGAATCACAGTGGCCTTGAAGGCCTCACTCGCATGGCACGCCGCGCACTTCTCTTCCATATTTGAGGTGAGACTATGACAAGAAGTGCACGATCCGGCATTCGCTTGAGCGGCCACGGCCGGCGACAGAATCATACTGTTGCGGGTATGCGCTTCAGAGATTGGGGCCGGAGAAAACGCGGCAGCATAAAAGAGGGCGCCGGCCACCGCCAGCAAAGCGACGGGAATCGCACCCCATAAAAGCATCGAAGCCGGCCAGCGCCGGCTGAGATCCGTTGTCGGGGCCCAGATCGATTGCGCTTTGCCGCTCGGCCGCCCGGTGAGCGGAAAGAGTGGAGACGGTTTGATCGTCTTGGTCGCGCCGGTGATCCGCTTATCCCAAAACACATCGAGGGCTTTGGAATTCGCGGCGACGGGCCTTTGCCTTCGCGCCGCAGGTTTCTTGTGTGCTGCCGGCGACGATTCACCTTCGGGAGGCTTACTGGGAAATTCCAGTTGCATCGTGGTGTCCATGTCCCAAAGGCCGGAAGCCTCTCTGCGCGTCACCGCGTCACCCGCCGTCGCGGCGATTTGCAGGGAAATCTTGAGCACCAGATTGCCCTGCATGAAATGAATATTCAGGGCAAAGGGTCCGATGCCGATGATGTCTCCATCAGCCAGCGCTTCGTATGCTTCCAACCGGTCCCCATTGAGCATGATGGGATTGCCGGGCCGCAGATTACGAATGTAATAGTCGCCTTCGGCACTGGTGATGCCGGCGTGCAGACGGGAAACGGAAGGGTGATTGAGCAGTACTTCGCAGGTAGGCAGACGCCCTACCAAAAGCCCCTCGGCAACAATAGTCACCGGATCGACCTGCAGGTCTTCGCGGATGATTATGAAGGTTGCTTCCATCAGTGGCTTGAGTCAGCACGAGGTTGGTAAAAGCAAATCATTTTCCATTTGTGATTTTGCGGAACAACGCGGAAGTGCAACTCCCATAACCGTGCCGTATCCACGAAGCGATTCCGTCCTGCATCAACCCTGGGTAGTGAGCCTGGTTCTGATCAACCCCGAACGGGTTGCGCAAACGGACGCAACCGCGTTGCGGTTGCATCGTCCATCTGATTCGGTGACCCAGGGTAGCCGAAGCAGCAACCCCTGGACTGGAGGACGGACTCGCTTCGCGATACAGAACCCTTCTAAACTCGGTTGCACTTCAAACTCAAGCACTCAATGACCGGCGATCTCCTCTATCTCACCTTAAAAAACACCACCTGCACAATATGCACGATCAGAAGGGCCAGCATAACTGAAGTCGATATCACGTGCGGTGCTACCCAAACCTTCAGCAGCCGGTGCAGATAGATCAACGATTCCACTCGTCGCAATGTAGCCGCGCGCTCAATCGCTTTTAAGAACAGGTTTCGCTTTTCTCGATCATCGAGGGTCGCCATTTCAGCTTTGAAATGCAGCCGGCCCTTAGCCAGTGATGCGGTCAATTCCTCTCGGCGCAGATACTGACCAAAGAGATACGAAAGCGAAGAGAAATGCCGGCGCACTTTTCTTTCAATCAGATTACGGAACTGCTCGTCGCCCTTTGCGGTGAGCGCCGCCAGATCTGCGCGCAGCTCATCTCGCCGTCCCTCCAAATCCTCGATCAGCAGCGGATCGCCTTCGATACTGGTCATAATGCGCGGCACGATCACGTAGCAAAACACGCCGAACAGCCCCGTCACGATCACGGCATCAAACCAGAGCATTAGAGCCGAAGTCAGCAACCCGCCGCCGTGACTTCCTCCGTGCATCAGCAGCACGATGCCAGCTAACACTCCCAGATAAATGTGCGCCAGCATCCAGTAACGCAGGGCGCCCACGCGTTTGCGATAAATCGATTTTCGCATGGGATAGGTCATCACTCCTGCTATCCCCACCAGACCCGACAGACCCGTCACCCAACGCATCGTCAGCCAGGTTCCCCGCAGGTGCTGATTGAACCCGAAGTGCAACGCCGCCCAACCAATCAGGGCAGCAACGAGGATCGTCGTGAGGGCGCCGCCGATATGCCACAACCTCGCAATCGGATCGCTCTTATGAATATTGCGACCGATGGCGTGCGTCTGATCACGAAAGACAAGCCCGAGGGTCTTTTCGATCTCGCCGAAATATTCCTGAGGATTGACGCGAACCAGGGCGCCGGTCGGACAGTTCTCTTCACACGAGTATGCCGGTCGCGCGGCGCCTTTCGGATTCAAGGGTGTGCTTTCACAGAGATTGCACTTGATGGCCACCATGTCGTCGCTTTCAACAGCGGCCGCCGGCTTCGCCACATTGAAACTAAACAGGTTGTTGATGCGAGTTTTGATATCCAGGGGCACCGTATGGGTTCCCTCGCGCGGAACCATCGTAATCGCGTTGTAAGGGCATTGGGTCGCGCAATCGAAGCAGCCGATGCAGGTGAGCATATTGATGTCGACCTGCCCTTTCGGATCGCGAAAGATGGCGCCGGTAGGACAGCCCGTCAGGCACTCAGGATCCTTACAATGCATGCAGACTGAAGGCGCCAGGACATGTTGAGTGGTTTTCGCCTCAATCCTCCGTGGCCGCTCAATGTGGATGCCCCGACGCAAAAGACGCGATTGCCCGTGGACCTTGTGACAAGCGAGCGAGCAATTGCCGCATCGCACGCACAGGTCCATGTCCATCACCAGCAGGTTGACTGCATCCACTATCCCGGTGGCGATCTCTTTTTCAGCCGCGGCCAGAACCCTGGTCTCACCCCGGGCCTGGAGGCTGGTATCGTCGTCGGCAACCGAAAAGTCTGCAAACGCTTTTTGAACTCGCCGGCAGAGTTCACGATCAGCCTGCAAATCGGTTAGAGGGATCTCCAGCAACTCAGTCCGCGCCATCAGATCCGCCGAGTACTGCCACGTCGCCTGACCAGTAAGAGCTTCCAGTCCCAGACAATTGCCGGCGCCGAGGAAGTCCTCCGGAATCAGCACGCTCTGGGGCGTGCTTTCGGTGATGTCCAGATAGATTGGAACTCCACGCACGCGCCGCACCCACCCGCTGCGGATCAGAAACAATTTCTCAATTGGCTTTCCTTCCTGGACCAGCAGGTGGTGCTTGCCGTAGGCCATGAACTGGGCCAGATTGCCGAGGGCTACCAGCTCCACCGCGCTCAGAGCTTCGCCGGCTTCTTCCTGGATGCTGCTGATGACATTTCCCAACCCGTGCAGCCGGTAGGTGGAGTCAATTATTTCGGCGAATTTTTTCAGGGAACGAAGAATTCTCAGCGCAGGTCGCACCATCTCCACAACGGTTACGTCGCCGCTGCCGTCTGCGGCGATGATGGTGGCGTTGCGCGGAACACCGGCCAGGATCGACATTTCGCCAAAGCAGGTTCCGGGCTGGACGGTACCGACTTTCCTTTTTTCACCCAACTCGTCGGTGACAAAGACGTGCAATTGTCCATCAACGGAAAAGTAAAACGTGTTTCCGCCCCAATCGCCCTCGTTCATCATCACTTCGCCCGGACGGTAAGTCAGCAAGCGCGCATAGGGGCCGATCTGCTTACCGCCCGCCACTTTCCCTTCGGCAATCATTTTCAGATTGTTTTTGTTCTTGTCATCGAGCAATTCTGAGACGATCTCGATCTTCCTGATGGCGTCAAGAATGGCTTCGGGATTGGCGTTCTCTTTTGGCATGTGTCCGTGAATGGGGCTGGCCGCGACGCGTTGCTAACCCGCCGCTGCGGGCAATTGTGCGCAGCTTAACACGCGAGCGGCGGCTGAGGGAATCCACACTCCGACTCGACGTACCAATCGCAAACATTACAGTGGTTGGCCTGTCCGATACGTGATAGCATCCGCCTGCCACTTCAACCAATTGTGTCGTATTAGTAGTCAGCAATGCTGACCCCCTATCAAATGCGTGCCCCTTCGAAACGCTCGGTGATGACGGCGAGCATCCTCCTGGTTCTGCTCGGAGCCGTCGCGTGGACCTGCAGCCGTGTGCTGCCGCGCGCGCGCGGGTTCGAAGGGGCTCCCGCCTCGATTGGTAAGGGCTCCGGTGGAAATAAGCCGGGAAATGATGCGACCGGATCAAAACTAATCGATTCAGATAATGACGGCATCCCGGACGCAGCCGAGTTGCGCACCTTTCAGAATCGCGATAATTTCCGCCGCTGGTTCACCGCCATCTCTGAGATCCAGTTTTACCAGCTGAGTGATCAATGGAACGCCGAACAACGCGATTGCGCCGGCCTGGTGCGGTTCGCAATTCGCGAAGCCCTCCGCAAACATGACCGCGTCTGGTTTCAGAAAATGGGGCCGGGCTATGAAACCGTCGCGCCGGATGTGTCTGGTTTTGATCTGGACCAGAACCCGCTGGGCGAGAAAATCTTTCGCACCGATTTCGGCTCTTTCCATGAGAGCGATCTGCGCAACGGCAGGTTTTCTGAATTTGCCGACGGCCGCTCGCTGAAGAATTTCAATAGCGTATTTGTCAGTCGTGACCGCCGCGAGGCCCAGCCCGGCGACCTGCTTTTCTTCTATCAGCCCTGGGTCCAGAAGTATCCGTACCACGTAATGATCCTGCTCGGCTCGCCGCACGTCGCGCCCAATGGCGCCCCGGACTGGGTGGTCTATCACACGGGCTCGTCACCGATCGATAAGGGGACCGTCAAGAAGGTTCAGCTCTCGGTGCTTGATCGCCATCCTGATCCGCGCTGGCGCCCGATTGAGAGTAATCAGAATTTTTTGGGATTCTATCGCTTAAAGATCCTGCAATGAGCTCGTACTCGCAAATTTTCAACTATGGCGCGTCGCGGCTGATCCGCCCGATTTGCGGAAAGCCTGTGCCTTTCCGCAGTACTCCTTTTTTCTATTTTGGGGCCACGCCCCAGAAGAGCGCCGCGAGGTTGAGCCTCGCTGGTTCCAACTATCAACTCGCGGTAAGGCCAAGCCTTTCCGCACATCAGGCGGCTCAGCCGCACCAATTCTTCTCTGCATTCGTGTTCCGCCCTGGAGGGGCAACAAAACGTGTCTGAAACTAAATCGCGCTTACCGCGCTACCTGGCAACCGCAGCCATCTATCTGATCCTGGTAGCTTCGGCTTTTGGCTTCAATATCATTCGCTCGCGTGCAGCGCGGGCGACGGTGGAGACTGCGCCGAGAACTGAGCCGGCGGTCGTCAGCACCAAGCCTTACTTTTCGCTGACCACCAATCGCACTTATTCACCCAACGAAACGGCGCGGGCCTGGGCCAGCTATCAGAACGTCGAGTACCTGGATTTTCGTGTCTACAAAGTCAAAGATCCGACGAAGTTTTTTAAGCAGCTCGACGACCCACATCAAATGGGTGAGCAGGAAAAAGAAGCGGTGGCGCAGGGCTACGGCAGTCGCATTTCCATTCTCGAGCGCACGCATCGTCTGAAGACTTCCCTCTTCTCGGCGGTCAGAGATTATGTCCGGTCGCATTTGATGAAGGAACATCGCGAAACCTTCAACAATAAATTCCGCCAGAGCAACGGGGCGAGTCAGACACCACTGAACGTCGCCACGGATTACGCGACAGTGCCGCTGCTGAATCCGGAACAGAAGGTCAAGGACTGGCGCGAGAAGCTGCCGCCGCTTGAGAACGAATACGACAGCCGCATGGTCTCGCTGGGAAAACAGGAGCCGGGGGTTTACCTCGTGGAAGCGGTAAACGGCAGCCTGCGCGCTTACTCAATCGCTATCGTGACCAACCTGACCATGATTGAAAAGACGACCAAGGACGGCCAGGTGATGGTCTATGTCGTCGATCGCAAAACCGGCGCGCCGCACGCGGGCGTAAATGTCGAAGTCACCCGGGCCAGGGAAACCCTGGCTACCGGCGCCACCGACAAAACCGGCGTCTTCAAAACAGAGATCAAGCCCGCCGCTACAAAAGCCTCGACCCCTGAAGAGGATGTCGACCCCGAAGCGAAAAGCAGTAACGCGTACCTAATCATGGCGCGCGAGCGCGACAACTTTGTCATCTCGGATGTCGACTCGTTCTACTTCGGCGGCGAAAGCGGCGGCGATGACGTTCTCACCGGCGAGAACCTCACCAGTTACATCTACACTGATCGGCCCATCTACCGTCCGGCCCAAAAGGTTTATTTCAAGGGCATCCTGCGCCAATGGGGACGTAACGGTTATCAACTCCTCGAAAGTAAGACCGTCAACGTCACAGTTGAGGATCCCAACAACGGCAAAGTTTTCGAGAAGGAGCTGCCGCTCTCGAGCCGCGGCACCTTCAGCGGCGAGCTGGACGTCGCGGATGAAGCTCCGCTGGGAAGCTACAACATCACCGCCACCATCGGTGAAGCAAAATCAAGCGGCTATTTTGAAGTTCAGGAATACAAAAAACCTGAGTTCAAAGTTACGGTCAAGGGGCCAAAGGATTTCGCGTCGGTGGGCGAGAAAGTAAAGTTCACCGTCTCTGCAAACTATTTCTTTGGCGCCCCGGTCACGAATGCCGACGTGCATTACTACGTCTATCGCCAGCGCTATTACCATTGGTGGTGGGGTGACGGATCGAGCGATGAGTTTGACGATGCCGCCGGTCCGGACAACGAAGGCGGCGATGAAACGGACTCTGGTTACTATGGCAACGACATGGTCACCGAGGGCGAAGGCACGCTTAACTCGCGTGGTGAGTTGGCAGTCGATTTCGAGGTGCCCAAGCCGGAAGCCAAAGACGAATGGGACTATTCATATCGTCTGGAAGGCCAGGTCACCGATGCTTCGCGTCGCGAGATGCAAGGCGCGGCTTCGTTCATCGGCACGCGTGGGAAATCCGTCGCGGATGCTTACCCTGAACGCTATTTGTATTACGCCGGCGACCAGGCAAAGATCAAAATCAAGACCGCTGATTATTCCGGCAAGCCCGTCTCTGAGAAAGTCACGCTCAAGTTCGTGGAGCAGAAATGGCAGAAGGTCGAGAAGCAGGAAGAAACCAACGGCTACAAATACACCACAACCGATTACGTCCTGCACGAACGCGATCTCGCCTCGGCCGAAGTGAACACCGATAGTCAGGGCAACGCGAGCTATGACTACACAGTTCCCTCACCCGGCAGTATCTACGTCAAAGCGATCGTCAACGAAGACGGGAAAGAGATCGTCAATCGCGGTGGTTCGTTCTGGGCCCCGGATAAGAAGGGTGAGTGGTCCGATTTCGAATACCGCGATTACGACGAGAAGGCGATCAAGCTGGTGCCCGACAAGAAATCGTACCAGCCGGGCGAGACGGCCCACGTGCTGGCGATGTTACCAGCCGATAAGGCACACCTCCTGGTAACGACTGAACTGGCCGAAGTCCTGACCGTGCGACAGATCGACGCCACTGGACGCAGCATCGTCATCGACGTGCCCATCGATCGGAAGTACGAACCGAATGTCTATCTCGACGTGTCTTTCGTCAAAGACTCTGACATGTATAGCCAGAGCCAACTCCTGGCCGTGCCCGCGCGCGACAAGATGCTAAAGCTCGACATCGTGCCGAATAAGAAAGAATTCAAGCCGCGCGACGTCGCCTCCTACACGATCCTCGCGCGCAACGAAGACGGATCACCAGCCGCGAATGCGGAAGTCAGCCTCGGCGTGATTGACGAAGCGATCTACAGCATTCAGGCCGAGACCGCCGGCAATATCAAGCGCGAGTTTTACGGCAAGCGCTATGACGAAGTGCAGACCAGCCTGGCAGTTCGGTACACGTTCACGGGATACGCGGGTGATAAACCGGCGAGCCTGGCGCGTAACAAGTCGGGTTACCAGCTGGCCGACTTCAAAAACGAAAGCTCGTATGCTGAGCCGACCATCCGGCGCGAATTTAAAGACACTGCGTTCTGGCAACCCGACGCATTCACCGGCGGCGACGGCAAAGCCACGATCAGTTTCAAGCTGCCTGATAACTTAACCACCTGGAGGGCGACTGCGCGGGCCGTGACGGCGGACACGCGAGTTGGCTCTGCGGTGCAAAAAACGATCGCCCGCAAAGACGTGATCATGCGACTCGAGATGCCCCGGTTCCTGACCGAAGGCGACACCGTAACGATCTCGGGCGTGGTGCACAACTTCCTGAAGAGCGACAAGTCCACGAAGATCTCGCTGGAACTTAACGGCGCACAGTTGCTGGATTCGCCCAGCGAAACCGTGTCGATTAAGCAGAACGGCGAACATCGAGTCGATTGGCGGGTGCGAGCAGACCAGGTGGGCAAGCTGACCCTGCTGGCCAAAGCGCTCACCGACACTGAATCCGACGCGGTAGAAATGAGCATGGACATCGTTCCCCACGGGCTTAAGCAAACTTTGGGCAACACAACCACGCTCACCCAAAACGACGGCGAGCAAACGGTCTCGCTCAACATTCCGGTCAATCCCAACGTACAGGCCCGCATGCTGCGGATCGAAGCCTCGTCGTCAATTGCCGGCACCTTGTTCGGGGCACTCGACTACCTGACGAGTTTTCCGTATGGCTGCACTGAACAAACCATGTCGAGCTTCCTGCCCAACGTCATCGTTGCCCAGGCGCTGAAAGACGTGCCCTCGGCGAAGCTGCGCGCCTCAAACGATCTGGACAAGAAAGTCCAGCGTGGTCTGGATCGTCTCTACGCCTATCAACACGGTGAAGGCGGTTGGGGCTGGTGGAAAGATGACAAGACCGATCCGTTCATGACTGCCTACGTGATCGATGGAATGACGCTGGCCACCCGCGCCGGTTTCCAAATTGACACCTGGCGCCGCGATCAGGGTCGCGAGAAACTTTCCGCGATGCTCACGGCCGGCAAGCGCGACGACGGTAATCCTATCGACGATGAAACCCGCGCCTACATGATCTATGCCTACACCGAGAGCGGTGACAGCGACGGTCATTATTTGGAAGAGCTTTACGGCAAGCGCGGAAGTCTGGGCCCATACGGCCGGGCCCTGCTGGCCCTGGCTCTGCAGGAGCGCAAGGACGGGCGCGCCAAAGAAATCGCGAACGCGATCTCTGGCGCAGCCCAGAAGGACGAATTCGAAGCTCATTGGCCGACGGCCCGCGTCAACGACTATGGCCGCGACGTTTATCTCGACGTAGAAGCCACGGCCCTATCACTGAAAGCGTTATCCCAGATCGATCCGGGCAATGAACTGCTGCCGAAGGCCGCGCGCTGGCTGGTGAAGAATCGTCACAATGGCTACTACTGGCTCTCAACCAGGGAGACGGCGTTTGCGATCTACGGATTGACTGACTATTTGAAAGTCAGCAAGGAGCTTTCACCTGACTACTCGTTCGAGATTTATTTGAACGGCACCCAGGTAGCTTCGCAACACGTTGGTTCGGGTGATGCGGCCAACGCAACCGCACTCGTCATAAACAAGAAGTCGGGTGAGGTCGGCACCGCCAATCAAATCCGCATCGTGAAGCACGGTCGCGGGGCACTGTACGTCTCGTCCGCTCTGGAGTATTTCACCGCGGATGAAAATGTGCCGGCTCAGGCGTCGCCGAATTTGAAAATCACTCGCGAGTACCTGCGGCTCCGAGTGACCGAGAACGAAGGCGGCAAGCCAAGTTGGAAGATCGAACCGCTTTCAGGTGAACTTCGCTCGGGCGATTTGATCGTGGTGAGGCTGCACATGACCGGCGGACGCGCTCAATACGTAATGATCGAGGACCCGATACCCGCGGGCGCGGAACAGGTGGCTCAGGTCAGCGGTCTCTATCTGAACTACTCGATCGATTCGTGGTCGGATTGGTACAGCAACCGCGAATTCCGCGACAACCGCACCGTCATCTTCCAGAACTACTTTGACGGCGACGCGACGTTCCAATACGCAATGCGCGTCGAGGTGCCGGGCGAATTCCGCATCGCGCCGGCCCGCGCCGAGCTGATGTACCAGCCGACCGTCCAGGCCAATACCAGCAACGACCGGTTGCGGATTCTGGATAAAAAGTAATTGAGCTAATGGAAGATCAATTATCCGCAGAGGAACGGAAGAGTTTTCGCAAGGGACGCAAAGGAAGACCCTTTGCGGGCCTCTGCGAGATCCTCCGCGACCTTTGCGGTAAAGAGACTCTCCGGCAGATTTTAAGACGACACTTACGAGGCAACTATGATCACTGAAACGTTGAAAACCTGGGCGAGAGAAACAAAGAGTCTCCTCACCAGTCCGCGCCCTTTCGTTATCCTGGCCGCGCTCTATGCGGTCCTGCTGGCGAGCCTCTATGGCTTCATCTCGATCCGGGAAGCGACTCTCGGGCAAGTCACGCTGACCATGGTTCTGCTCGTGCTGGTGCCTCTGGAATTCTTCCTTCTGCAAGCCGCAATCCTGCAATACGCGCGCGCGCGAAAGTTTCAGTGGGGACAAATCCTGCGCGATGCAATCAAGCTCGCTGTCGTCACTATACCAATTGTTCTGCTCGGGTTCGGCATCAACTACTTACTCAACAAATGGCAGGCGCACCACCTCGCTCCGGAGCCGGCTTTCGTTCTGCCCGGCTCGAAGCCGCCCCCGCCGCAACCGCTGCACTGGCCCACTGTTTTGTTTGCCACCGCGCGGCTCCTGATCCTTGGCGTGGCGTTGCCGCTGGCGACGATTCATCTTTGGATTGAAACTACTGCCCGCGACCTTCGTGGTTCATTCGGCGGCGGGGCCAGGACAATTCTGCAGCGCATCGGCAGGGCCTTTGCCCGTGCCTTCGAATTCGATTCAGTGCTCACTTACGCGATCGGTCTGGTCATCTTCGTCCTGGTTCCCTACGCGATCCTGTTTGTGCGAGTTCCGATCAAAGGAAATAAGTCTGAGTTTGCCTTTTTCATTTTCCGGATGCTGCTGGTTTATCTGTTTACGCTGGTGGGTTGGATCGCTACCGTCAACACCCTGACCACGCTCGAACCACCGCCGGCAGAACCTGAGGGCGCGATTCAACAAGCAACGGTTGAGGCGGCTGCTTGAAGATTGATTGGATCGCGATCAATTACCCGGACCGCAACACACGGGTGCATGCGTGGGCGTTAGCTTGTGCCTGTGCAGCGATTCTGCTGCTCAGCTTCCCATTACCACCGCTCAGGTGGGCCTCGGTTCAGCCGGCCGCCAACGGTCCTGACGAAAGATCGGTTGATGCCGCACTACAACAAGCCGCGACCGACGCGCTGGGCCAACGCGAAGGCACCATCATCGTCATGGATGCGCAAAGCGGACGCGTCCGCGCGCTGGTAAATCCTCACGCTGCTTTCGCCGAAGCGGCCATGCCCGGGTCTACGATGAAACCCTTCACCGCCCTCGCGGCTTTGCGCGCCGGATTGATCGATTCGGACTCGCGCACAATCTGTCCCGGCCGCTTCACCGGTTTGGATTTTTCCCTCGCCTGCGTCCACCCAGATCATCTGCCGCCTTTTACTCCTTCACAGGCGATCGCTTATTCGTGTAACTACTATTTCGCCACCCTGGGCCAACGCCTTGACCGCGATGACTTAATCCAAACCCTGCGCAGCTTCGGATTCGGTCAACAGGCGGCGCCCGGCGAAGTGGCCGGATCGCTGCGGCCATGCGAGATCGGAAATGCCGCAAGAATCGCGCATCATGCATCGGCGCAAAGCGACTGCAGCGCGCGTGCAGCCGTCGGCGAAAGCGATCACATTCAGGTGACTCCGATTCAGCTCCTGGCCGCTTACACAGCTCTGGTCAATGGTGGCCACCTGTTTGAACCACGCATTCCAAACGACGGCCGGCCTGATGCGATCGAGCGCGCGAAGATCGAAATTAATCCGCGCCACCGGGCAGTTATCACTGACGGCATGGCCGGGGCCGTGCGCTATGGCACGGCCCGACACGCACATCTCGACACACTTCCCCTCTACATCCTGGGAAAAACGGGAACGTCGATGCCGCCAAAAGGCTTTCGCGCGAATGGCTGGTTTGTAGGGTTTGCTGCCGGACCGCAACCAAAGGGTGAGCCGCAGGCGGCAGATATCGATCTGGCTGTGCTGGTGCTGGTGGAACGTTCGCATGGCGCGGACGCCGCTGCCCTTTCACGATCCATCTTCGAGGCCTACGCCGCGGCCCGTTCCAAAAAAGCAGAGACGACGACAGATGCTATTAAATCAACCGACGATTCCCGTCCGCGCAATTCAATCAAAATTCATCTGGTGACTGAGAATGTGACTCAGGAACAAACTGTGGAGGATTACGTTCTCGGCGTGATGCGCGCCGAGGGCAGCATGGAAAGCGAGCCCGAAGCCCTCAAGGCACTGGCGATCGCGGTGCGCACCTACGCTTTGAAAAACCGTGGGCGTCACGCCAAAGACGGTTATGATTTCTGCTCAACTACGCACTGCCAGCGATTCATCCCGGCAGACATCAGGGGCGCTACCCCGACCGCGAGGGAGGGCGCGCTCAGGGCTGCGGTTCGGGCCACCGAAGGACAGGTGCTGATCGATAATCGCAGCCAACTGGTCGATTCTTATTTTGGCGCATCGTGCGGCGGCGAGACCGCCAACGAAGGCACGCTGTGGGGGGTAACTCCGCCTGAGTACCTGCGCGGAGTACGCGACGAGTTTTGTCTCTCAGGCCCGCACGCCCATTGGACGGACACCATTAGCCGGACTGACCTGCTGCGCGCACTCCAGAGCGATGCGCGCACGAATGTGGGCAGTCGACTCGATCAGATTTTGGTCAGCAAGCAGGATCAAACCGGGCGCGCGGAATTCATCACCCTCGAAGGAGAGCATCGGAAGTCTGTCCGAGGTTGGGATTTCAAGATTATTGTCGGACGCGTTCTGGGATGGAACCTGCTCAAGAGTTCGCGGTTCGAAGTCTCTCGAGCCGGATCAAGTTTCATCTTTCGCGGCAGCGGCTTTGGTCATGGGCTCGGGCTTTGTCAGGAAGGCGCGCATGTTCTGGCGACGCGTGGTGTTGGATACCAGAGGATTCTGGAAAAGTATTTTCCGGGGACGCAGGTTAAAGTACGAACGGATCTTAACGCAAAGGTTCAGGCAAAGGAACGCGAAGATTTTTCTTTACACGCTTCGCGGGGACCTTTGCGTCCTTTGCGGTTAAATGATTCTGAAGACAATGCGAACCAGATTTGGCACGCCGATGTATTGAGCGCTGCGCCCTATAGACCAGGTCGATCCGCCACTCAGAAATTTCTCACCATCTCCAGTGAACATTTTCGCGTGACGTATCCGGCGGGACTGGATCGGAACGATGCTAACCAGGTCTTAAGCACAATGGATTCGGCGCGCGCCAACTTTCTCAGCCGTGCCGCGGCGGCTTCGGTCTCAATCGGCGATTTGCCTCTGCTTGAAATCCGTCTTAACGACAGCACCGGCGACTTCACCGCGCGCACGGGTCAGCCCCCGTGGGCAGCCGCCGCAACCAATGGAAATCGCATCGAACTCCAGCCAGTCGGCATACTGAAACGGCGCGGCGTGCTGACCACCACGCTGCGGCACGAATTGGCGCACGCCGTGATTGACCGAGCGAGTCACAACCGTTCGCCGCGCTGGCTGGAAGAAGGATTCGCCCTCTACCTGGCCGGCGAAGGGGCAACGATTTCGCGTTACCTTCGTCGCGGTCGGCTGGCGACACAAGAACTCGAGCAGAGACTCGCGCGTCCCGGCTCGGCTGAAAATATGCGAGCTCTTTATGCTCAGGCCTACACCGACGTGTTTTATCTAATTCAAAACAGCGGCGAAGCGACCGTCTGGAAGAAGCTGGCGGGTAGTTAGTGTTACCCGCGGTGGTCACAGAGAAGAGTTTAGCCGGCTGATTGAAGTTTAGACGGCACGTTCTTACTTGGAACGCGGGCTCCCGGTAACAAGCAGCCCGGCTCAAATCAAAACCTCAGACTAACCTGATTTTAGACTTCTTCTCTGTGTCCTCTGTGGTGAAATAGTATTCGGCTTACTCACAAATGGATTATCCCGCACCCAGAACCGCCAGGGCTTCTTGACCCAGCTCTCGGCATAGTCGATTCCAATCCGCGGTCCGCGCGCGATTTGGCGAGGTGAAATCGAAGTCGCATCTTCCATCCACACTCGCTTGCCCAGCAGATCTGATTTGTCCAGCGTGCGATCGATTCCCAGAGCCAGACACAAACGTCCCGGGCCGCTGGTCAATTCATATTCCGAGCGTCCCTGACGCCGGCCGCAAATCACATCAAGGCCTTCAACCGGTTCCACTGCGCGCACCAGGATCGCGTGCGGCACGTCTGCAACATTTGTGACCACATTGAACTGGTTGTACATGCCATAGATGAAATAGACGTACGCCGTGCCACCTATCCCATACATGGTCTCGGTCCGATTTGTGCGACGGCCGTTGTATGCGTGCGAAGCCCGATCTTCGGGGCCGCGATAGGCCTCCGTTTCAACAATGATGCCGGCGCAACGTGCCCCGTTCTTAGCGGGCACCACCAACTTCTTGCCGAGCAGATCGCGCGCCACTTCCAGAACGTCTGTACGGGTATAGAAATCGCGAGGAAGTTTCTTCATTAATCTTAATCCACAGATTACGCAGATTCTTGATTCCGGAAATAGGAGATGAGACCCTAAGCTTGCCTGGGTTGTCCTCCCGTGTAAAAAACGATTCACCAAATCACACGAAACTCGAACCTAACACCTGACGTTTTCGTGTGGGTTCATGTCACATCTTACGTGTCGAGCGACATCCAAAACAGGGCACATCAAAAGAAAGCCGGCTTACCGTTCCTTCGTCCCATCTGCGAAATCTGCGGATCCTTTTATCTCATCCGCCAAAGCATCACGATCGTTATCGCAAATCCAATCACCACGATTGCTCGCCGGATGAAGGTCCGCCCGACACGTTGGGCGCTGCGAGAGCCGACATAGCCACCCGCCAAAGCACCCACAGCCATCAGGAGCGCTTTCGGCCATGCGACCAGGTGGGCAATCGAAAAACTGATTACTGCTACAAAGTTGATACAGATGCCCAGAAAATTCTTGATGCCATTGGCGCGATGAATGTCGCTCAGGCCGAGCAGCCCCATCGCCGCCAGCATCCAGATACCGTTGCCGGCTCCGAAGTAACCGCCATATACCGCCGAAAAGAACTGGACCACGATCGCGAAACTCCACCAGGCCTTCATTGAGTCGCCACCCTGGGCAGGCAGGCGCAACCACCGATTGATTGGTCCCTGGCTCATGAAGAGCACGGTGGCGAATAGGATCAGGAAAGGAACCAGGCGCGCAAACACCAGCGATGGAGTAGCGATTAAGAGCCAGGCCCCCACGCTCCCACCAAGGAGGCTGATGCCGCCGAGTCTGAACAGCAACTGAGAGCTGTCGCGCATCTCGCGGCGATAACCAAACAGGCCGCCAAACAATCCGGGCCATAAGGCTACGGTGCTGGTTGCGTTCGCTACTTTCGGATCCAGGCCCAGCCAAATCAGCACCGGGAAGGTCAGCAGCGTGCCCCCACCCGCAATCGAGTTCACCACGCCGGCCAGAAATGCGGCGGCAAACATCACCAGGTCATGAAACAGTGTCATAGCGTGAGCGACAGTGTAAAAGAAAAGTCCCCGCGAAGGTAATTTTCGGAGCGAGGGCAAGCCCCCCTCTCCTGACCTGAGAGATTTTCTCTTGATCGGCGTTCAACTTGAATTGAGCGAATCGGATCGCGATTACCCGCAGGTCTCAAACACACGGCCTCGGAGTTGCGAAAGGGGTTCGCCCCACTCTCGGCTGGATCACGTGTTAGAATGCTCGAGCAATTTCCAACACAATCTATCCGAGGTGAAATATGGCAGACGTTACTATTACGCCGAAACCAAATGGACCTTATCTTATCGAGGGCCCAGTCGACATTTACGATACGGCCGGCAACAAAATCCCCACCGACGATCGTCCGAGGATCGCTCTGTGCCGCTGCGGAGCTTCATCGAACAAACCATTCTGTGACGGCACCCACAGCAAGATCGGTTTTCAGGCTGCCGAGAACATCAATCCAGAAAGTGCCGAATAAGTCTCGGCCGTAGCGATGCTGCGCATCTCTCTTTTCGCATTTCTGCTTATCGCGCTGCCCGGTGCAGTCATGTTTGACTCGCCGGCGGCGCGAATTTCCGCAGCGCCTCTCATGTCGAGCCATCCGCTGCGAGTGATGACCTATAACATCCATGTCGGCGTCGGGATGGATAAGAAGCTCGACCTGGCGCGCATCGCCGGGGTTATCAACGCGCAGCATCCGGATCTGGTCGGCTTGCAGGAAGTCGATCGCGGTGTGACCCGCACTCAACGCATTGACGAGATCGCTGAACTGGCTAAACTGACAAAAATGGATTATGCCTTCGCCTTCAACCTGCATTATCAGGGTGGGCAGTACGGCGTGGCGATCCTCACCCGTTTTACGATCAGGGCAACGGACCATCGCCTATATCTGAACACGCGCGAAGCCGAGCGCCGTGGTTTCATTCGCGCGGAGGTAATCGTGCACGGTTCGATCGTTAACTTTGTCACCACTCATCTTGATTACCAGAACGATGACGGACGGCTGTTCGAAGCACAACAGCTTTTGCAGGCGCTCAAAGACGTGAAGGGGCCGCTGATCGTGGTTGGGGATTTCAACGAGGGTTCTTCGGGGCGGGCTTACCAGCTAATGCGTTATCAGTTTAGAGACAGTTGGATTGAGAGTCGTGGCACCGACCCGGGCTTTAGCTATCCCACGGACAAACCGGCGAAGCGCATCGATTACATATTCTTTCGCTCGTCTGACCGAGTGCGCACCAGGCGCTCGTGGGTCGTCAATACCGATGCTTCCGATCATATTCCAGTAGTCGCTGACCTGGAAGTAAGCGGCTCGTAGCAACATACCCACTTCGGGTTGGGCTTTGTGTTTAGAAGCGGCTTACCGCTCGCTTCGTCTGGCAGTAAACGAATGTGAGGGCTGAACCCGACTGAAGTCGGTACTCTGCCTGGTAACGGCATGTCGCTGCTTTCTCTCAAATCAATTTCCAAAAGGTTTGGAACCACCGCAGCCGTGACCGATGTGGCGATCGCGGTTGAGCGCGGCGAGTTCTTCGGTTTGCTCGGCCCTTCGGGGTGTGGCAAGACAACTACCCTGCGCATCATTGCCGGTCTGGAATCGCCGGACGCCGGCACCGTCGAATTCGACGGCCGCCAGATCACGACGCTCCCATCGGAAAAGCGCGGCTTCGGCATGGTCTTCCAAAACTACGCGCTCTTCCCTCACCTGAATGTTTTCGAGAACGTGGCCTTCGGGCTGCGCGCGCGTGGGGCCAGGGCCGGTACCGAGAACGGTAGCCGGGGAATTCCAGATAGAGTGCAGCAGGCACTAGAACTCGTCCAACTTCCGGGCTTCGACCTTCGCCGCGTCGACGAACTTTCAGGAGGCCAACAACAACGCGTAGCGATAGCCCGGGCCATTGCAATCGAGCCGTCTCTGCTTCTCTTTGACGAACCCCTCTCGAATCTTGACGTCGCCCTCCGCGAAGAAACGCGGCGCGAGTTGCGCGCCATCGTGAATCGACTCGGAATGACCGCGGTGTATGTCACTCACGACCAGGAGGAAGCATTCGCGCTCTGCGATCGGATCGCTGTGATGGGCGCCGGCAGCGTCCTTCAGATCGGCGCGCCCCGCGAGCTCTATCGTCGTCCAGCCAACGGCGCAGTAGCCAGGTTTCTCGGGAGTAACAATCTGATCCAGGCGATGCGGCTGACATCGAGCAACGATCAGGTGACAAAGTTCAAGACCGTCGACGGCGGCCACGTCTTGATTATCAGCGCCAGCCATAAAGAGTTGATGAGTCTGCCGGTGAACAAACCCTGCCTCCTGGCGATTCGACCGGAAGCCATGGCACTGGATCATAAGTCGGACCACAACAATCAGCTTACAGCGCGGATTGAGCTGATAGAGTTTGGTGGAGCGACGACTACTCTAAGGCTCGATGCCGGCGGACTAAAACTTGAAATGCTGGTGCTCAGCGCCGGCGAGTTCGCGATTGGAGACGAATGCCTGGTGACGTTGCCGCCGGATCAGATCAGACTGTTGCCGGTAGTCTGAAGTTCGGAGTGCATCGTTCGGAGTACCACCTTCAGGCGGAATCATCATGACCGACGACAGACCGCCTGAAGGCGGAACTCCAAACCCCAAGCGCCATCGCCGCTTCGCTCTGCCGGCACCCTCCGGATCTTTATTCCTTTATCTGATCGTCGCGCTGGTTCTGCTTTACGGAATCATCTATCCCACCACGAACGTCTTCATCGCGGCACTGCAACATGATGGCGACTGGTCACCTGCTAACTTCCTGTCCGTGCTCTGGCAGCGGTCAGTCATTGCATCAGCGGCCACCAGTATTGCTGTCTCCGTGCTAACCGTTCTGCTTTGCGCTTTGGTTGGCGTGCCGCTGGCCTTTCTCTTTGAGCGTTATTCATTTCCCGGACGACGGCTGTTCGCCGCGCTGGCATCCCTACCACTGGTCCTCCCGCCGCTGGTGGGCACGGTGGCCTTCATCTTTCTGTGCGGTGAATCGGGCATTCTCGCGCGATCGACTCAGCACCTGCTTCATTTGCAGAAGGCGCCATGGACCCTGCGAGGTTGGGGCGCTCTGCTCCTGTTTCACACATACACAATGTATCCGTTTTTCTATGTCCTCACGGGAGCGGGACTGCAAAGGGTGGATGCGGGCCTGGCCGAGGCCGCCCGCAGCCTGGGCGCCACACGGTCGCGAGTCCTCGTCCGGGTCACCTTGCCACAATTAACACCATCTTTAATAGCTGCCGCGCTCTTAACCTTTATGACTTCGATGGCGAGCTTCAGCGCACCACTCTTGTTTGGCGGAAATGTGCGCATGCTGACTTTGGAAATCTTCAACGCGAGGCAAAGGGGCGATGTCAGCGTGGCCCTGACTGAAACCGTCCTCCTCGCAGTGATCTCGTTTGCCGCGCTGATCTTCTTTCAAAAGTACGAAGGCACGCGACGGTTCGTAGCCGCCGCCATGAAGGGGACGACGCGTCGACGCCAAACGATCGGCAGCGGCCTCGGCCGCTTATTGGCATCGGGTGCCGCGATTGTTTTCAGCCTGCTGTTGGCGTTGCCGATCGCCACCCTCGTGCTGGTGAGTTTCTCGAGTGACGGTTCGTGGACGACTCAGACTCTGCCACCGGTTTATACCTTCTCAAATTTTGCTCGGCTCGCGACTGAAGTCGACTCGCGCTCGGTCTTCGTGAACAGTCTGCTGATGGCGGGCATCGCGACCCTGGCAGCTTTGATTTGGAGCTTCTGTGTTACGGCCCTAACCGCAACGGGGCGACCGAGTCGCTGGAAACGGGTAATTGGCGTGCTGGTGCTTTTGCCCTGGGCCCTGCCGGGAACGGTGGTCGCCGTGTCAGTCGCTGAAGCATACGGACAACCGAACGCCCTGACGGG
>JBBRMS010000044.1:0-36823 GCA_038230715.1 Pyrinomonadales bacterium | reverse complement strand
TTCCCACTGGCGCCATCCGTCAATCTGCGGGCGCGCCCGGTGAGGCGATCGGCCCCGTGCCAATCTGAACTGCCTTTCCGGGTCTTCTCAACATCAGGTCAAGCGCGAAGTACACGAACGAAACCGCACCCAGAGCGAACACCGTGTCGCCTATCATTCTGAGCCACCGCAGGGTCTGCATTAAATTGGTCTGCAGGAACTCCGAGCTACGCGCTGACCAGTAACCGACTGATACCGATCGATAGGTTTGCATCAAGCCCACCGGCAAAAGGCTGAGCAGAATCTCGAGCATCAAGCCGATATTGATGGCCCAGAAAGCAAACCAGATGGGTTTCTCTTTCCACTTGAGTTCCGGCTTCATAGCCCGCAGACAAAACAACAACAACCCCAGGCCGAGGGTTCCATACACGCCATACAAAGCGCCGTGCGCGTGTACGGCCGTGGTGTTCAATCCCTGCATGTAGTACAGGGCAATCGGCGGATTAATCATGAAGCCGAAAATACCGGCGCCCACCAGATTCCAAAACGCCACTGCCACAAAGAAATAAACGATCCACTTGTATTGCCTGAGCCACGGTCGTGCTTTGGACCGGCGAATATTCGCGACCGCTTCGTGTCCAACCAAAAGCAGGGGGACGATTTCCAGAGCGCTGAAAACCGAGCCGAAGGCAATGGCGACCGTCGGCGTGCCGGCAAAGTAAAGATGGTGCAGGGTCCCGATGATGCCACCAGTTAGATAGATCGCACCCGAAAGGAGAGCTGCCTGAGCCGCACTCTCAGCTTTAATGACCCCAAGCCTGGCGAACAGAAAAGCGATCACTACTGTGGCAAAGACTTCAAAATAACCTTCGACCCAAAGATGCACGACCCACCAGCGCCAATACTCTACTACCGAAAGGTGCGAACGCATTCCCCAGAACAGGCCGGGGCTATAGAAGAGCGCAATCCCCGTAGTGGATAAGAAGTAGAGAATTATTAGAGACTTTGAAGTCCCTTTCTCTTTCAGCGCGGGAATCGCGGTGCGCCCGATCAGGAAGAGCCACAACAGCAGTCCGACAAAAAGCGCGGCCTGCCAAACTCTCCCCAGATCGACGTATTCATATCCCTGATGTCCAAACCAGAACCAGGTGTTGCCGGGCAGCTTGTGCATCACCGATAACCATTGGCCACTCATCGAACCGAGGACCACGACCAGGAGCGCGGCGAAAAGAACATCGACACCCAGCTTTTGATACTTCGGTTCGTAGCCGCAAATAAAAGGGGCAATGAATAGACCCGCCGCTAACCAGGCAGTTGCGATCCAGAAGATCCCGAGCTGTGTGTGCCAGGTGCGGGTCACTACGTACGGCAGATATTCGGCCAGCGGGATCCCATAGAAACCCTTCCCTTCAACGCCGTAGTGCGCCGTCAACATTCCCATTACGATTTGCAACA
This sequence comes from Pyrinomonadales bacterium, assembly GCA_038230715.1. Taxonomy (GTDB): domain Bacteria; phylum Acidobacteriota; class Blastocatellia; order Pyrinomonadales; family Pyrinomonadaceae; genus UBA11740. Next base: position 35,389 of record JBBRMS010000044.1, on the reverse strand, counting down.
GAAACAGAAGCGAGACTACCAGGAAGTATTTAACTGTCGCTTTCTGCGACGGTGACATCTGCGCGCCGATAAAAGGATCACGATCAGGAACCTCGTCGGAAACTGCGTCATGGTCTCCACGCGCAGCGTAGTACCAGACCATCCAACCGATACCGGCCAGAAGCATAATGACGCTGACGCCGGTCCAGACAATTGCGCTGCTGGTAGGGACGTTGCCGACCAATGGTTCCGACGGGAAATTGCTGGTGTAAGAAATTGTGTTGTTGGGCCGGTTCGTTGCTGACGCCCACGAGGTCCAAAAGAAGAATGAAGTCAGTTCCTTGAGCTTCGCCGGATCCGATTGAGCATCACGCTGAATGGCATAGTCCGTATTGCCGTCGGTGAAAACGGTCGAGTAGTGTTTGAGATTCTCTTCAAAAGCCCGGGCCCGGATCGGTTCAATCGTCAAACGTCCGGAAGCCTCGTCATAATTGTTCTTGCGCATCAGGTCCTGCAGCCTTTGACGCAAAGCGGCTTTCTGTTCGGAAGACAAATCGTCATACGATTTTGAAAAGTCGTTTCTGGACCATTCGCCTAAGAGGAAGATGGATTCGCGGTGAAGATAATCTGCTGTCCAATCCGGCGCCACGTATGAGCCATGACCCCAAATCGAGCCCATCTCCATGCCACCCATCGCCTGCCAGACGTTTTGGCCGTTGGAGATGCCTTCGGCTGGAATCAGAACCTGGCCATCGGTCGTCACGACTTCGCGTGGAATCGGCGGAGCCTGGCGAAAGATCTCTGTCCCCACCCAACCCAGCACCGCAAATGAGAACACAAATATCGCAACGAAAATTATCCAGAGTCTTTTCATCATCACTCCTCAGCACCGGCAATCAGTCTGTTGGTACCCAGACACAAAAATCCCTTGAGACACTTCACGAGAGGAAACGGTTGAGCAACGGCCGTGCCGGGTCGTTTGAAGCGGGTTTTTGTTGGATAACGCTCTTGTTGGATGAGTAAAACTCTCGAGGTTTGGGGGATATTGCGCAGCCTCTGGTAAAAGTCCTCTCTCTAACACTCAACGATCAGTCGGGTACTGTTTTAGGTTTTCCTCTCCACCCCTCGGCGGTCTCTGCGACTCAGCGGTGAGCGTTTTGGACCTATCAAACACAGAGACGCGGGGGCCGCTGATTGGGCGCGCAGAGAATTTAATCAGTACCGCAGTGATCGCGGAGCGGAATTGAGAAGTCTGCTATGATATTCGCGATTACCCTATCGAACAGATGCTAATCGCCAAAGCCCTGAGATTTTTCTTAGCCGTTTCGCTGCTCGCCTCATGCGCGTGTCAATCGTCGCATAAATCAGGCCAACACAAACTACTTATCTACACGCCGCACGGACAGGACATGCTGCGCGACTTTGTGGCGCGCTACAAACAGGTCCATCCGGAAGTTGACGTTCAGTTTCTGGACATGGGATCGCGCGAAGTACTCGAACGCCTGCGCGCCGAGCGCAACCGCCCGCAAGCCGATCTGTGGTGGGGCGCTGCGCACACAACCTTCCAAACCGCGGCCGATGAAAATCTGCTCCAACCGTATCGGCCTTCCTGGGCAGATAAGATTCCGGACTTTGCTCGTGACCCACAGGATCGATGGTACGGTACGTACGAAACACCCGAAGTGATCGTCTATAACAGTGCCGCCGTAACCGCTGCGGAAGCGCCGAAGGATTGGGATGAGGTGCTCGATCCAAAATGGAAGGACAAAATCCTGATCCGAAATCCGAATCCGTCGGATTCCATGCGAGCGATCTTTGGCGCGATGATCTGGCGGTATTATAAGGATACGAACTCGCCTGAAAAAGGTTACGAGTGGCTCAGAAAGCTCGATGCCAATGTGCATGAGTACACGGCCGACGGCACCTTGTTGATGCAGAAGATGGTTCGCCAGGAAGGTTTGATTAGTCTTTGGGACTTGCCCGATGCTCGCCTGTATCAAGAACAAAAGAAATTACCCGTCGCGTATAACATACCGACCAGCGGCACGCCCGTAGTCATCGACGCCATCGCTATCGTGCGCGGCGGACCGAACGAGGCCGAGGCGAAACGCTTTTATGAATTCGTCACCACGCCCGAAAGCCTGATCCTCTCAGGCCGCAACTATTTCCGCCTGCCGGTGCGGACCGACATCGATCGCAAGCAACTGCCCGATTGGATGAACGCGCCCTTCACCCGTCTACCTGTGGACTGGGACCTGCTTCGCCGGCAAGGCAACGATTGGCTGCGTTACTGGGACACGGAAATCCGGGGCCGCTCAAAATAGAGTTTGAATTAATCTTGATCGCTGACATCCCGTCCCCCCTGAGCGCGCCGCGCGAACCTCCTCCGTTGAACCCTTCATAAAAGGAAAATGAGCCGGGTGCACCTTCGGGCTAACAAGATATCCGAGGCCCGTCTTCCCTCATATGTAACCACAATCGCTCACCCTGCGTCTTACTTAACGAGGCCAAAATACCGCCCACTTTTGCTGAAGAAAGTTAAGGATCAACTGAATGCTACGTTCGTTATTGATTGTCGTACTTGGTGCCGGCGTTGCGCTTGGCCAACAGAGCGCGGGTGCACTGAAGGGTCAGATCTCAGATGAATTCGGCGGTGTCATTGTCGGCGCCACAGTGGTTGCCGTTAATGCAAGCGGCGTTGAAAAGAACACCACGACGAATGGTGACGGCAATTTTGTGCTCAACGGACTCGCTCCCGGAAAATACACGATCAAGGTGACGGCGCCAGGATTCGCGAACAACGAGACCTCGGATTTCGAGGTCATTGCCGGACGTACCGCGCCGTTCAACGTTACCCTGAAGGTCACGATAGAACAGCAGAAAGTCACTGTGGCAACCGACACTACGGGCGTGAACACCGAACCCGAGAATAACATCGGCGCCATTGTCATGAAGGGAACGGACCTCGAAGCGTTGCCGGATGATCCGGACGATCTCGCCGCGGCCCTACAGGCTCTGGCCGGCCCCGGCGCCGGACCGAACGGTGGACAGATCTACGTTGACGGATTCACCGGCGGACGCTTACCGCCGCTCTCGACAATTCGCGAGATCAGAATTAACTCGAACCCGTACTCGGCCGAGTATGACCGCCCCGGCTTTGGGCGGATTGAGATTCTGACCAAGCCCGGCACCGATCGATTTCGTGGCGAGGGCTTTTTCAATTTCAACAACCAGGCGCTAAATTCACGCAATCCATTTCAGACCACGCGCGCGCCGTATCTTTCGCGCCGGTACGGCGGCCAATTCAGCGGACCAATCTCGAGCAAGAAGGCTTCGTTCTTTGTCGATTTCGAGCGGCGCGATATCAACGATGAAGGAGTTATTAACGCGACGATTCTCGACCCCAGCTTGAACATCGTCTCTTTCAGTCAGTCAACTCCACTGCCGAATCGCCGGACTGAGTTCAGCCCTCGCATCGATTATCAAATCAATGCCAGCAACACCCTCGTGGCGCGTTATGAATACGAGCACAGCAGCAATACAACCGGCGTGGGGGGCTATTCACTCAGCTCGCGAAAGTACAACACTTTCAGCACTCAACAGACGGCGCGGCTGACGGAAACCGCGATTCTCAATAAGACGACCGTCAACGAAACGCGTTTTCAGTTTAGCCACCAAACATCCGGTGACACTGCCAACAACTCAATTCCCACCATTCAGGTTCAGGATGCGTTTACCGGCGGGGGTTCGCAGATCGGGCTTTCGTCCAATCGCACGAATCGATGGGAGTTGACGAACAACACTTCGCTGGCCAAGGGACTGCACACGATTAGGTTCGGGGCGCGCTTTCGCGGCACCCGCATTACCAGTATTTCACCGCAGAACTTTGGCGGCACATGGACCTTCGCAGGCAGTCGCCAGATTGGAAATCCAGCCGCGCTGACAAGTATCCAAGCTTATCAAATCACATTGCGGGGCTTACAAAACGGCCTTTCGCCGGCGGCAATTCGGCTGGCAGGTGGGGGCGCGACTCAGTTCACGATTGCCGCGGGCAACGCGGAGGCCGCTGTCAGCCAATTGGATTTTGGCGGGTTTGCTCAGGACGATTGGCGCATGCGGCCAAACCTGATGCTGAGTTTTGGACTGCGTTATGAGAACCAGGACAACATCAGCAGCAACATGAACTTTGCACCGCGCTTTGGCTTTGCCTGGCAGCCTGGAACCGCGAGCCGCCAGCATCCCTCGAAGACAACCGTCCGCGGAGGCTTCGGTGTCTTCTATGATCGCGTGGGCGAGAACCTGACCCTGACGACCAATCGGCTCAACGGAATCAATCAACAACAGTTCATTGTCACTGATCCGGCGGTATTGAATTCTTTTCCAGTAATACCATCGATTAGTCAGTTGACCGCGTTCAAGACGCCGGTGACGATCTATCAACTGGCCAAAGATCTGCAGACGCCTTACACCATGCAGTCGGCGATCAGCTTTGAGCGAGCGCTGCCGCGCAACTTCACCACCAGTGTCACCTTTAGCCATGCACGCACACTGCATCTTTTGCGCGCACGTGCCATCAACGCGCCGTTGCCCGGAACTTTTGTTCCGGCCATACCGGGCAGTGGTGTGCGGCCGCTCGGTACGAATAACTTTTTCGAGTACGACTCAACCGGCCATTTTGATCAGAACCAGCTGATCGTCACCGTCGGTAGCCGGCTGAGCCGCAACGTAACCTTCAACGCCAACTACACCTACAGCCGGACCAACAGCGACAGCGACGGCGCCGGCACGTTCGCGGCCAACCCGTTTGATTTCACGGGAGAGTATGGCCGCGCTTCAAATGACATCAGGCATCGCTTCAGCTTGTTCGGTAGCTTCAGAGCTCGCTGGGGCATCAGTCTCAATCCTTTCCTGATCATTCAATCGGGCCAGCCCTTTAACATCACTATCGGGCGCGATCTGAACGGCGACACGCTGTTCACTGATCGGCCGGCCTTCGCTTCAGATCTGACAAAGCCAGGGGTGATTGTCACCAAATTCGGAGCTTTCGAAACCAACCCCACCGTCGGCTCGCAAATCATTCCGCGCAATTATGGGAATGGACCAGGGTCACTGATTGCCAACCTCCGCGTCAGCAAATCGTTTGGCTTTGGCGGCGAAAGACGTGCGGCTGCATCTCAGACACCGGGCCAGGGTAATCGCGGCGGCGGTGAACGCGGCGGCGGCGCTGGAACCCCGCCCGGGGGCTTCGGCGGTGGCGGTCAACGCAGTGGCGGCGCCGGTGCTGGCCGCGGCGGCGGGGGTGGCGGCTTTGGTGGCGGCAACTCGGCCAAACGTTACAACTTGACGCTCTCAATAAACTTTCAGAATATTCTTAACCACACTAATCTGAGCCGGCCGGTAGGTAACCTCAGCTCATCGTTCTTCGGCACATCAACGTCGAGCGCCGGAGGTTTCGGGGGCTTTGGTGGCGGTCGTGGCGGTGGCGGATCATCACCTTACAATCGCCTGATTGAAGCCCAGGTTCGCTTTAGTTTTTAATTCGCGGGTGCGGGCCGGGAGTTTCCCGACCCTTCCAGCAGTCGACTGTCGCCGAAATTCAGGCGCTTTTCTTCACTTTTTTGATCTCAGCGAAGCGCCCGCCCACCATTCTGGCAAGGCGACCCAAAATGCCCTATTGACCTGACAGGCGGAGATTTGCGAGAATCAACCCGTCTTAATGGCTTAGGCCATTCGAGACCACACACTTCGAGACCATGCACGGTCGACCTCGCCATTGCGACACATCAGTCGTAAAATAAGCACCCCTGATAGATATCAGCGCTAGGAAGAACTTAGGATCTGAACGGTTTTATTTGAACGAGCCTTGTACCGAAGGCCGTGCTCCTGCGCCCCTTTTTTACAGGAGTTGGAGAATTGAACATGGACCAAACGCCTTCACAACCCGCAAACTTTGACCCCGACAAAAACGGCGCCCCACACGGACGCAACGGTAACGGTGGTACCAACGGTGCGAAAGACGCGTCGGATCATCGCATGGTTGCCGACCAGTTAATGGCCGCGCTCGCCAGTGGTGATCTACAACACCTCGCCCAGGCACGCCAGGCCTTTCTCAGCGAAACCTCAACTGAATCCACTCGTGAGCCCGCCGAGGTCGACGCTCAACTCGAACGAAGGGCCAGCGCCCGGGCTCTGGAACAGGCCGTCGTCGCTGATGACGATCTACGTGTTGAAGAAGAGGCTTTGAAACAAGCCGAAGTCGAACTTCAACGCCGGCGCAATGAAGTACAGGCCGCCAAGAAAAAAGCTGAAGAAGACACCCATCGCCGAGCTGTTGAAGCGGCTCGCATGCGTGAAGAAGAGGAAGCTTACCGCCGGGCAATGGCTGAAGAACAACACCTTGCCGAGTTGCGCGCCCTGCGCAATCAAGCAGCCGTGGCCGCCCAGACACGGGCTGAAAAACTCAAACACTTGCAGGAAGAGATCGACGCATTCCACACCCTGGAGCAGCAGGAACTCAACCTTATCAAAGTATCCGACGCGAACATTCGCGCCCACGAGGAGTCATTTCAACAGGCAATCGCTGAAACCAGGCGACGGGCCGAACGCGAGCAATGGCTGTCCGCCGAGATCGAAGCTCAACGCATAGCCGAACAGGAACAGCAACAGCTGATCAAAGAGATCGAAGCGCGCCTTCTGGGCCAACTCGAAGCTCGACACCTGGCTGAAACGGAAACCAGACGCCAGGCTGAGAAAGAACAATCGCTCAGTGCCGAGATTCAAAAACTGCAAATAGCGGAAGACCTACAAGTGCAGCAGGTCGCGGCAGCTCAGGCACGAGTGCAGGCTTTGCAGGAGTCTCAGGCGGCGGCGCAGGCAGCCGTCGAGCGTGAAGCCGCCAGGGCCCAACAGCTCGCCACGGAAATCGAAGCCCTGGAAAAGGCGGGACATGATGAGGTAGCAAAGCTACAGGACGCCAACCAACGCGTTATCGAACTGGGAGAGGCGCTCAAGAAGGTCGCAGTGGAAGCACAGCGCCTGTCCGAACAGGAAAGCCGGCTCAATATTGAACTGGAGACCCTGCATCGGGCCGAAACTGAACAGCCCAAGTTAGTGGCTGAGATTGAAACCAGAATTCAGGCCCGCGCCGAAGTCCACCAACTGGCCACCAGCCAGGCGGACGATCTGAAGCGGCAGGAGCAGGAACTGAGTGCCGCCATTGAAAAGCTGCGAACCGATGAGCAGGAAATAAGAAAACAGATTCTCGCGGGCGAAGATCGCTTGCGAGTTGAGGAGGAAGCCCACCTCAGAGCTCGCATCGAAGCCGAGTTGCGCGCCGAACAGGACACGCAAAGACTGGCCGAGTTGGCGGCTATCAGTAACCAGACTGAGGCTGCTAGTGCGGAACGTGCTGCACATGAAGCAGCGCTGCTCGCCCAAATCGATGGGTTCCGCGTGGCCGAACAGGAACACCAGAAACGCGTTAACGATGCCGAAGCAGCTTTGCGTCTCGAGACCGACAAGAAGCAACCGCTCGAGGCCGGTATCGCCCAACTGAGCGCCGGGCAACAGTCCCTCAACTCAGAAATCGAAACGCTGCGGCAACGTGAGGCTGAACTGCGACAGCGCGCCGAGGAGACGCAGCAACAACTCCACGTTCAGGAAGAGGCGCATCAGGCGGCGGAAAATGAAGCTCGTGAACGGGCCGGCGAACATGAACAGCGGCTGGAATCGTTAAGGTCCATCGGCAGGCAGCTGGAAGCAGAGGCCCACACGCGCGCCGAACAAGAACAGGAACTGCAGGGCCAACTTGAGAGTCTGCGTCAGGCCGAGCAGGCGCAGCGCAAGCAAATCGACGCAGCCGAAGCGGCTTTGCAGCTGCATACTGAAACGCGCCGGCAAGTTCAAGCCGACCTCCGCCTGCTGTTGCAACAGCAGGAATCGCTGGGTTCGGAGATCGAAACTCTGCGAACGACCGAGACAGAGCAGCGCCAGAAGGCTGCGGCCGCCGAGGCCGACATGCGGGCTCAGGCAGCTTCACTCCAGCAGCTCGAGGCCGAACTGGCCCAGAGCGTTGAAGTAGAAATGCAACGGCTGAAAGCCGCCCAGGCAGCACTGGCTGTGGCCCAGGAAGCTTCGCAACAGAGAGCTGCGCAGGAGCAGTCGATCAACGCCGATACCCAATCGCTGCGTCAGTCCGAAGCCGCACAGCTCAAGCTGATCGAAGAAGCCCGGGCACGATTCCAGGCACACACCGAAGCTCACCAACGAGCTGAGGCTGAAGCCCGAGACCGCGCCGCGGAACAGTCCCGGCGACAGGAAGAATTGCGCGCGATCGGAAGACAGCTCGAAGCAGCCGCACACGAGCGCACCCAACAGGAGGAGCAGCTACAGGCGCAGGTGGAAAGCCTGCGGCAAGCCGAAGCCGAGCAGCTCAAACGACTCGAGGAGAGGAATGCCCTCGCCGCGACCGCCGAGAAATCGCGGCAGGAAAAGGCAGCTCTGTTGGCCCAGCTGACCGAGAAAGAACAATCGCTAAGGACGGAAACGGAAACGATGCGCCAGGCAGAGAAGGATCTGCTCAAACGCATCGTCGAAGTGGAGAGCCGTTTCGTCGAGCAGTCCAAGACCCGCCAGCTGGCAGAAGCTCAGGCCAAACAACAGGACGAGAAAGAGCTGCGCCTCAATGAACAGATCGAGAGTTTGCGGCGCGCCGAAGAATCCCAGCTCGCACGAATACAGGAGATCAAGAACCGCATCCCGGCGTTGCAGGAAGCCCACCGGCTAGCGCTCGAGGAAGCTGAATTGCTGATCGAACAGGAACAGGAACTTACTGTTGCGGTTGGCGTTCTGCGCGAGCAGGAAGAAGAGCACGTCAAGCGCATTGACACTATTCAGGAACAACTCGCGGCGCAGGTGAAAGCCTGCTATCTGGCTGAATCTGAGATGCAACAGCATGCCGAGAAATTTGAGCAGATCAACCTCGAACTGGAAACCGTGCGGAAGGGTCGCGACGATAGTTTCAAACTGGTTGAGGAGGCCGCCGTTCGTCTGCGCGCCCATAAAGAAACTCGTAAGGGCACCTACGTTGGCAACCAGAAGCGAGCCGAGGAAGAACAGAAGGTGATCGCGGAGATCGAAGCCCTGCGGGCCGCCGAGGAAGAGCAAATAAGACGCATCAAGGAAGCCGAGGGCCGCCTGCAAATCCAGGAAGAGGCGCGTCAGGCAGCTCGATCCAAAACAAAGCAGTTATCTGAAACTGAGCACCAGGTGGTTGCCGAAATCGAAACGCTGACCAAAACCGAAACGGAACTGGTTAGCCGGATCAAGGAAGTCGAAGCTCGTCTGCCGGCCCATCAGGAAGCCGTCCGCCAGGCGGAAGCGCAGGCCCAACGTCGGGCCGATGAGGAATCACAGCGACTGAGCCAGCTCGAGGCCATCTGGGCCCAGGCCGAAGCTGAGGCCAAGCTCCGGAACGAGAAAGAGCATGCGCTCAACTCGAAGATTGAAAATCTGAGCCAGCCGAAAGAGAGTCAGGCCGAGTTAATTACGGAAATCGAAGTGCTCGATGACCAGATGGTTTCGCCCGCGTCGCAGGTAATCGAATCGGACCTGCCGCTAGAAAATTCAGGGGCCGTATTGGATGAGCTATCCTGGCTATCGATCGATCTGGATCACCCGCCCACGGAAAAACCAAAGACCAAAGAGATCGAATTCATTACGGCGGAAACAACTGCCGACCCGGCGGTGTTCGCACCTTACAATCCCACTGAAGATTTGCTTGCCGAAAACCCCGCACCGGTGGTGCAAGCAGTACGCGAAACTACCGTCACCGGCACGGATGATTCTTTGCCGACAGAGATAACCACGCGGCTGCAAAGCGCCAGTTCAGCCGACCGCGCCGCGGCCCTGGCAGACCTGGCGGATATTGGTAGCGACAATTCGTTCGAACTGATCACCAGGTCCTTTGACGACCCCAGCGTAGAAGTACGCAACGCTGCCGCGCGAGCGCTGTATCACCTGAGTCCGGACTTGTCCGCCTCGTTCACCCGCGCGTTGCGAGAGGCGTCACCGGAACGCCGGCGGAAGGTGGGCGCGGCAATCGCCGCCTCCGGGCTGGCGACCAATGCGATTAACAGCCTGGCCGGCGAAGGCCGCGATCGGACCTACGACGCGTTTTCAATTCTTTTCCTGATGGCCAAGGCTGGCGAGGTCCAGCCATTGATGCAGGCGATTGGCAAGCATCCTGAGCAGGAAGTACGGCTGACCGCAGTCAAGTTACTCGCACTCAGCAATCAGCCGCAGATTCTGCCGGCGCTCCGTAATCTGGCCGCGCGCGAGAGCCTGCCTACTGAAGTGCACGCAGCCGTCATGGAAGCAATTTACGTTTTGAGTAATCCAGTTCGTGAAGTGGCGTAATGCTGTTAACCGGATCGCGGACATCCCTGTCCGCCAGCGGGCGCAACCCACTCGGCCCAAGTCGGAAGAATAGTTTCCAGAGTTAGTTTGCGCTATGCGCTCAGGCGGACAGGATGTCCGATTTCCGCTAATCGCTGAGCATGTACACGGCTTTCAACCACTGCACTAACTCAGCATCAACTTCAGCCGGCGTCTTCAGTTTCACCTCGTGATGAGATCGCCGGGCTGAAGTCTGCTCGGACTTATGTATCCGCGGACTCGAGAGTCTACGATCACTCCTGATCGTTAGGACGACCGCAGTCTTACGGGTCGCGACTCCGGCGAAGGCGGTCTTACACCAGATGTATCGAAGTCTTTTTGGCTTCCTCGCTTACCGGTCCAAACTTTGCTGCCGCTTTCAATAATCGATCATAAATCTTTCGCACCGCCGGATCTTTGGCTTCAAAGTGAGACTTGACGGTGAAGCCATTGGCTGGAGTAGTCACGGTTGGTTACTCGTTATTCTTTATAGGAAGGATCAATGCGATCCAGCTTGCGCAGCAGACCGGGCCAGGTAAGCGCCGCTCCCTGCCCGACGGTGACCGCTTTCACCTGCGACTCGACCAGCCGCACAATGGGTCCCGGGATCTCAACCAGTCCCCCTCCCGCTTGCGCCAGGATCTGAATCTTGCAAGCGCGCTCCAACAGGAGCATCGCCAGGAAGGCTTCGGCCGCGGTACTCCCGACGGTAAGTAATCCGTGATTGCGCAGAATCATCTGGCTTTTGTCGCCCAGGTCCGCCACCAGACGCGGCTTCTCGGCTTCGTTCAGCGCCAGGCCCTCATAGTCGTGATAAGCCAGCGAAGACAGCGCGAGCATCGCCTGTTGCGAAATCGGCAGCAGGCCGTCCTTCTGCGCCGAGACCGCGATGCCATAGTCCGTATGCAGGTGCATCACAACAGAGCATCTTCGCGCGCCGCATGTACGGCGCTATGAATAGTGAACCCGGCCGGATTCACGAAGTAAGGTGACTCGGTAACTCTGTTGCCGGCAAGATCGATCTTGATCAGGCTGGAGGCCGTCACTTCCTCGAACATCATCCCGTAAGGATTGAGCAGGAAATGATGATCAGCTCCCGGCACCCGTGACGAGATGTGAGTGAAGATCAAATCGTCCCAGCCCTAAAGCGCCACCAGCCGGAAGGCTGCTGCCAGATCGACTCGCGTCTGCCATTATTCGGCTGACACTCGATCGCGAATGGTTGTTGCCGGAGCGATTGCCGTCATGGTTTGAATTCAAACGATTTTATGAAATCGGAAACCGACTGGTCCCAGCGCTCGATGGTTTTGGCGGGACCGACGAGCTTGAGAAAATAGTTTCCCCTGGGTGTTTCGATTACCGATGAATGCAGGCGATAGTTTGCCTGGTTTTTTTGCCCGGGAACACCGGGCGCCATGTCTGCCGTATAAGTCCCGGTGACATCGACGCCCGTAACTTTCAAACCGTTCACGGTGCTGGTTTCGGTTTTGGCTTTGGCTTTCGAATCGCTGCCGTCCGGCTGGTGAATTTGTGCGACCCAACGATCAATATTGGACTGGACCGGGCCGCCCTGGGTCGCGCCGAAATAATAGACCACCAGCTGCGCATCTTCCGAATCGCCTTCCGCCCTGGGCAATTTGTATTGAGCCACTCGCATGGTCGAGCTAGGTTGTTCCTTTGTCCAACCGTCCGGCGCCTTGAACTGCAACTCTCCCTTTACTGTTTGGACGGCCGGGATGTTTGCGCTCTGGGTGGGAACCTCGGCCCCTTTGCTACAAGCGGCGACCAGGACACTAAGTGACAATGCGATCGTGATCTTCAGTGACGTTTTCTTCATAAGTAGGAACTGCGCTCTCCGGGAAAAAATCGCGGCGAGTATAACAGAGTCAGCCGTCAGTGATGGGGAAAAGAAGATGACTCGGTGTCAGGGATTTTTCCCCATTATGGCAGCAGAGCGATCCACGAACTCACACAAAACGACGCAAGATTTTCGTCGCTTCGTGCTTCGTTGATCGTTTGAGCCTTAGAGCGCCACAGGAAATTAGAGGCACGCCCTAGCCGTGCGCAGCTTTCATCCGGAGTTCCATCTCTTCCGGCGACACGTCCTCTTTGTGCGTCGCAACATGCCAGACGTGGCCGAACGGATCTTCAAGGGTGCCGGAGCGGTCGCCATAGAACTGATCTTTGACGGGCCGTTGTTCCTTTCCTCCGGCAGCGATCGCCCGCGCGAAAACGGTGTCAACGTCTGCGACATAGATCATCAGGGTCACGGGCGATCCGCCCAGAGTGCGCGGACTCTTGTACCCCATCTCGGGAAACTCATCAGCCAGCATGATCGGCGAATCGCCGATCTTGATTTCAGCATGGCCGATCTTCCCACCGGGCGCGGGCATGCGAAACAGCTCGACCGCGCCGAATGCCTGCTGGTAAAAGTCTATCGCCTCATTCGCCCCCGAAATGATCAGATAAGGGGTTACTGAGTGGTAACCATCGGGAATTGCTTTGACTGTCATGATTCGTTTCTCCCTTTCTAATGCCTGGATCGCAGGCATCCTTGCCTGTGGTCCACCGGCTCCTTCAGTTTACAAAGCGCGAGCAGGGATGCTCCCGAACCGCACGCACGGATGCGTGCGCTCCTTCACTTGCCGGTAAACAAGGTGCTCTCATCTACAAAGCATAAGCCGTTGCCCCAGGGATCTTCAGCATAGAACGAAAGCTCTCCCCAGGGACGCTTCACAATTGCGCCCGCGTCCTCACCATGGACATCGTCTGTCGCCAGACAATCCATTTCCTTTGCCCGCGCATGTACTTCCTCGAGGTTATTCACCGCGAAATAGACGTAGTCCGGAATCGGCCTCGGCTCGAGATGCCCGGCAGCAACATCGACCAGGGCCAGGATCACCGGACCACAATCGAAATAGTGACGCGATCCTCGCGGTATCCTGCGGCCCGGGTCGTTCAGCAGACTGGCATAGAACGCCGCCGCCCGATCCAAATCTGATACTTGCACAGCAATGCGGAACAGTTTATTAGCGCTCATTGAAATCCTTCCTGATTCTTTCGTCTTTGATTTCATTGACTGCAGATGTCTTCCGATATACCAGACATTATCGAAAGGATCCTTAACGGCTCCGACTCGATCGCCGTACGCCTGGTCGCCCGGAGCGCTCACCGAAACCATTCCTTCGGCTTTCAATGCGCGCGCGTACCAGGCGTCTACATCATCCACGTAAAGCATGAAAGTCATCGGCATCGGTTGCCATTGACCATGCGCTTCGCCCATCTCAATCATCGAGCTACCGATGCTCACCGTCGCGTGACGCACAACTCCGTCGGGCGATTGATGAATCGCGGTAGCTTCGGCGGCAAAGGCCTGCTTGAGAAGGTCTATCATCGCCGGCGCGCCTTTGGGATGGAGATAAGGCATCAAGTTGGTCGCACCTGCGGGCGAGTAGCTAGCGCCCGGATGCGTGCCAATGTACCACTGATTTCCGCCGGGATCTTCGACAGCCGCATCACGCTCGCCATAGGCCTGATCCATTGGCGCGTAGAGAGACTTTGCGCCGGCGGCCAAAGCTTTTTCATAAACTGAATCAACGTCGTTCACGTAAAGATGCAGCGACGCCGGAGCCGGCGTGCCCCGCCAATTGGCGCCTTCACCACCGCCGCCGATCATCACCATCGAATCGCCAATTCGATATTCAGTATGATAGCCGCCCGCGGAGCCCAGACCATACACCTTGCCTACCGCGCCGAAGACAGTGGTGACGAATTCAATCTCCTCGAACACATCAGCAACAGTAAGGTAAGGCGTGACGGTGCGAAAAGTGGCGCGAGCTGAATCAGGATCCGACTCAGGCGCTGCATCTTCACTGATCATCTCCCCTTCGACCAGAGTTGACACCTCCCTTTCCAATTGATTTCTTAGACGTGCTTTGAAGTCCTCGCGCGGCAGCGTCCGCAGTTCCACTGCGATGCTCATCAGCCCAGCAAGCCGCGAACCAGCATCCGCCAGCGCGTTGTCCCCCGCCCGGAGCATGGCTTCAATCGCCAGATCGAGTTGTTCTGTTGAGACAACTTCACTCATGAGTCTGCATTCTTCTTCTCTGTGTCCTCTGTGGTGAATTTCAATCGCAAATTCTGCAGCGCCCGAAACTGCAATTGCTTGATGGCACCTTCGCTTCGTTGCAACGCCTGGGCTATCTCGCGGATGCTCAGATCTTCCACGAAACGCATCATGACGACGCGCCGTTGATCCTCTCCCAGGGCCGCAACCATGCGAATCAGATGCGCGTGTCGCTCCACCTCTGCGATATCTGTGGGCGCTCGCCCGGCCCCACTCTCAATGTCGGCCCGACCGCCACCACCCTGCTCCCTGGCAGCGCGTTTTGTTCTGTCCGCGATCAGGTTGGCCGCTATCCTAAACAGCCAGGATGCGAAAGGCGCGCCCGTCCACTTGAAGCGTGGCAAACTCTTGAGCGCCCGATGAAACACTTCGGCGGTCAGGTCCTCTGCTTCAGCTCGGCTGTGCACGCGTCGAATTACATACGAATAAACGAGCTCGAAAAAAATCTCGTACAGGTCTCCAAAGCGCGCGGGGTCGCGCTGCGCCACCTCGACCAGCCGTCGCTCGTCCGCCTCAACCTGGCGAATGTTCTGTGCAGTTTCACTGCCGGTCATTGTTCTTCACTCTATATAAACTGCCAGGAATCAAAAAGGTTACGGGCCCGTTCGCTGGTTCCCCTTTGATTTTTCTACTTCCGAGGTATACGGCCGCGAAATCACATCAAACCTAACGACGGGAAATAACGCCCAAACGAATTTAGTTCACCTGTTTGGGTCTGCGGCTCGGCCCGTCTGATGTCAGCAGAGGCTCTAACTTCCGGAGAGGCTGGTTCCTGTTAGGAGGCTGCGCTTCCGACTGCACCCGAAAGGCGGGAGCTCGTATTCAACCGGGGCCTGACGGAAAGGCGAGCCTGGCCGCAATCTGGGCGACTGAACCGCGATTGAAGGTTAATTTTTGGGAGAAAGAGAGGTTACTCTCTTCGCCGAATAGAGCTCCGAAAAAACAAATTCAATTTTCCCGCTGCGGCCGGGGACGAAAACGAGTTCGTTCTCATTCTCTTTGCCAAAGGAAAATTTCCTGGCGGCACTCCAGGTTAAGGGATAGTCCGCTCCGTCATTTTTGACGAATAGCTTTCCCTCTTTCAGATAGACTTCCCACTTCGTCGTGCCGTTATAGGTCCCGACATACTCGGTCAGGTCCGCGAGCGCAGGTGCGGGCGGAGGTTTGGGCTTCTCCTGCTTGTCGGGCTTCAGTCCAAGTCCCAGCTCGCTGGCCTTGTTCAAGGTACGCCGCATGGTCTCACCGCTCTTGTTGGTCAGAATAATGACGGCAAACTTGCGCGCCGGGACCATCTGGATCATCGAGCCGTAACCATGACTAAAGCCACCGTGCGCCACGAACTGCAAGCCCTGATACTTGAAGGTCGTCAGGCCATAGGCGTACCAGGAATCTGTTTCGCCCGGCACAGCGATGTGCGGCGTCGACATGCGGGAAATCAGGCTCGATGACAAAACCTGCTGCCCATCGATCTGGCCATCGTTCATGAATGCGATCACCCAACGCGAAAGATCATGCGCATTTGAAAAAATGGATCCGGCGGGCCACTGCGCGACGTTGTTGAAGAAGGGCCGGACGATCGTTGGCGTTCCGCCGGCGCCGATGTTGTGCGGACCGGCCAGCGGATAGGTCATGGCGCTCAACGGTCGCAGGGTCGTGCGCGTCATCCCCAGCGGTTTGAAAAGCATTTCGTCCATCGCATCTGCATAGTGCTTTCCCGATAGCTCTTCAATCACGAACCCTGACAGCCAGAATCCCGGACTGGAATATGAGTAAATCTCACCCTGGTTAGCGAAGAGCACATCGTCTTTCCAACCACGCACCATCTTGCCGAGTGCGTCATCATCCTGAGAGACGAAGGGAGGAGCAAAGTCACTCACTCCCGCGGAGTTGCTCAAAAGATAATGCGGTGTCAGCTCGGACAGTCTCTTACTCAATCCCTTGACCCGGTTCCCGATTGGTTCATCGAGTTTGATTTTGCCGGCCTCGGACAATTTGACCATTGCGGCGGCGGTAAACATCTTTGTAGTTGAGCCTAGCCGAAACAGCATCTCCGGCCGCATTGGGGCGTTGGTCTCAACATCGGCCACTCCGAAGGCTTTTGTGTAGACCACCTGGTCGTTGCTGATGATGACGATCACGGCACCGGGAGTGTGCTTGTCCCTGAGTTCTGCCATCACCACCTGATCCAAAGCACTGTAATCAACCTCTCCGGGTGTGCTCGGTTTACCCATCGCAGAGGAACAAGCCAATCCGAAGAGGAAAAGTGCTGGCAGCACAAATACTGCTTTAGCAGTTAGAGAGACTCGCATTGGGTTCATTCTCGATCTAATCGTGCTGCGAGTTCAAACGATCCCTGAAATTAACGAAGGGAAAGCTGAGATTTAGTGTGATTTCGTGGATTAGTCTTTGACAGGATGGAAATGTCCCAAAACCGAATCCAGAACTCACTCTATTCTTTCACTTCCTCCCAGATCAGCACGTGCCGGGTCTCACGCAGCAAGAGCGAGCCCACGATAAAAGTCACGCCGGCGACGACGATTGGATAGTACAGACCAGCATAGATGTTTCCAGTTTGCGCAATAACCACCAGCCCGATTAGCGGCAGCAATCCGCCGAACACGCCATTGCCAATATGATAAGGCAGAGACAGCGATGTGTATCTGATCTTTGCCGGGAAGGCTTCAACCAGATACGCCGCGATCGGACCGTAGACCATGGTCACAAAGATCACCTGGACAAAAACGAGCAGGATCAGCTTCCAGGCCACCGGGTTTGTTAGCAGATGTCCGAGGTCGACATAAGTCAAAACTTCTGTCGCCGGTTGCAGGGTTCCATTAACGGATGTTTGCGGCGTCAGACTGATCGCACCCGTGACCGCATTCCTTTGCGAGATGGCCGTGACAATACTCGACCCAGCCGCTGCCTGCATCATGTGGTAGATCGGCAAGTATGAAATCGCCGCCACGATGCAACCACACATCATGATTCTCTTCCGGCCGATGCGGTCCGACAGGACCCCGAAGAAGACAAAGAAGGGCATTCCCATTAGCAGCGCTATCGCCACGATGTAGTTGGCCGAAGTGGTGTTTACTTTCAGGATAGTCTGCAGATAGAAGAGCGCATAAAACTGACCCGTGTACCACACAACCCCCTGACCGGCGGTCGCGCCAAACAGCGAAATCAAAACGCGCTTCAGATTCTCCCACTGCGTGAACGCTTCTTTGAGCGGCTGCGCCGAAGTCATGCCAGTACTCTTGAGGTGGGTGAAGATAGGCGACTCTTTCATTTGCAGTCTGATGTAAAGCGAAACGGCCACCAGGAAGATCGAGACAATGAAAGGCAATCGCCAACCCCACGAAGTGAAGGCCTCGCGGCTCATTGTGTTCTGAATAATCAGGATGACGGCGAGCGACACAAACAAACCGAGGGTCGCGGTGATCTGGATAAAGCTGGTGTAGAAACCGCGGCGGTGGTCGGGCACATGCTCGGCCACATAGACGGCCGCTCCGCCGTACTCACCGCCGAGGGCGAGGCCCTGCAGTATTCGGATCACCAGGAGAATAATCGGCGCCGCGATTCCAATAGTTGCGTAGGTCGGAAGAAAACCAATCAGAGCTGTCGCCCCGCCCATGATCAGCAACGTCACCAGAAATGCATACTTGCGTCCTACCAGATCGCCTATGCGCCCAAAGAAGAGGGCGCCAAATGGCCGGACCACAAAACCGACCGCGAACGTCGACAGGTAGGCGATCAGAGCAAGTGTGTTATTTCCCTGTGGATAGAAGAGTGGAGCGATGACCGTGGCTAGACTGCCGAAGACATAGAAGTCGTACCATTCGATCATAGTGCCCACTGAAGAGGCGCCGATGACCTGCCAGATTTTGTAGTCCCGATTCACATTGTTTCCTAGAAACCTATTTGCAGATTCCACAAATTACAGAGTGCGACGTGAGTCCGCAAGCTATCGAGATATCCGGCTCCGGAGGAGCTATATGTTCTCAATCGTTGAAATTGAACTTTCGATAAACCGGATCGGCTTCGAGTTGGTGGCTCTTTAAAAAACCCCAGGCGGTACGATTTATCTTAGGCGCCAGGTCGTAGTACCAGTGATCATGATTCGGCAATTCGGTGAGTTCTACTGAGAAGCCTTTCGAGTTCAGTAGCTCCCGGGTTTCTTTGACAACCTTCACCGGAAAGGATGGATCGCTGTCTCCGACCTGGATGAACATCGGAATCTTTCGCTTCGCCGAGTCTGCCAAATCATAGTCGTTTGGCGGCAGAGCGCCCGCATGTACCGCGCAGGCTGCAAAATACTCAGACTCCATCAGCGACATCATGAGCGCAAAGATGGCTCCGCCCGAGTGACCAAAGAGATAGACGCGCCGTGGATTGATCGGATATTTCGTTTTCAGTTCCTCAACCAGTTGATGCAGGTAATCGGGACCATCCTGAGGCATGTTCCACGAACGGGTGTCCAGGGAATCCGGGCCAGCGATCATGAAGCCTTCTTTTTTTGCCAGGTCCTTCCACTTCTCAACCAGCGACATTCCTACGCGGCCCGAGCCGTGAAGCAGCACGACCAGCGGCGCGGGGGAGCCGGCCTTGATCGAAGGTGGCAGGTACAGATAGTACGCGCGCGTCCTACCGTTTGAGGTGATCAGTTCTTTGGTAATGTCATCACCGGCAAACGCGGACGAGCAGGAAATTAGCATTAAGAGGGTGAGTAACAGCGGGTAAGATTTCATCTGGGACCGCCTTTCTGAGCGTTAAGCGTTCAATGCTTCAGTCTCAGGCCAAAATGGTGGGCCTGAATATCCATCCTCTTGCTCAGGTAGAATCGATGCGCGGCAAATCTCTGGACGTTTGAATCTAAATGGAACTGGTCGCAATCATTTTGTTTTGCGTGTTCGGTTAACCAGTCAAGTAAGGCTCCGCCGTATCCTTTAGATCTGTCCTCGCTCTTCGCCACCAGATCGTCAACATAGAGAAACTTACCCCACGCCAGACACTCGGAGATTCTGAAACCGGCGACGGCCCTGACCTCGCCATCGATCACACAGGCCAGGCGATAGTCGGCCAGCGCCATCTGTCTCCTGATCCGCGGTAGAAACTCATCGGCCGAAACATGCGGCCGTAGCTCCGCCATCACCACGTAGCAGTTTTGAATTTCTTCGTCGGTCGTAGCGAGCAGGATCTCACTCATCGGTCCATTCTATTGTCCCCACATTTCACAGATTACGCAGAAAGAGACTACCGTCTCTCGTCCCTCAACGGTGTAATCTGCGAACTGCGTCTCTACTTAACAAAACTCCACGACAAAACGAAGCCGGCGCGTAAACGCCGCGTCAATATCCCGCTTCCGGGCGGCGGACAGGATGACAACACCGCGATATTTCTCTATTCGGTGCAGCAGATAATTGGCTTCAGCATTGGCAAACCGATCGTGACTGTCCCTTACTTCAGATCGTTTTCCAAACAGCGAATCAGCTTCTTCAAAGAAGAGGATCGACTGATGCGTCTGAGCAGCGGCAAAGACCTGCTGTAAATTCTTCTCCGTCTCGGCGAGGGACTTGCCGGCCACCTTCCTTAAGTCGACGCGATAGATTTCGCCTTTCAACTCTTTCGTCAACAGTTTCGTTGCCGCCGTTTGTTCGTTACTTTCGGGGCAGGTGAAGAGGACTCCGACTCCTTTGGGCTTCCTTGATCCGCGATCGCCTCGGGTTGCGCCTACGATCTCCAGCAACCTCGATCGCTGCGACGCTGACAGGCTGGCATCTTGCGGGCTCCCGCGGGGGTTAGCTCCCACGCCTTCCGGTAAAAAAAGACTTAACCCAAAAAACAGGAATAAAGCCGCTCCGCTGACGATCCTCATCACCAACCTCCTTAACATTGTCGCTGATAAGTCAGGTCACTCAACGCACAACCAGCGGCAGTTCAACAAAGCTTGCCTGTCCCGGCGCGTTGTAGATCCTCTGCGTGGCCTTGCGGAAATCGCCTGGCTTGGCCCAGAAGATGTTCTCAACGAACGTCTGCGGATTGCGATCGTAGAGCGGAAACCAGCTCGACTGAATCTGGACCATGATCCGGTGTCCAGGCAGAAAGACGTGGTTGGCCGTCGGTAGTCCCCAACGATATAGCAAAGGCTTATCGGCCGGAATCGGTTTCGCAGTCTCGAGGCTTTCGCGATAACGGCCACGCAAAATGTCTGCCGAGATCATCAGCTGATACCCACCCATGTTCGGCTGCCCGGCGACCTCGTCAGGATAGAGGTCGATCAGCTTGACCACCCAATCGGAATCGGTGCCGCTGGTCGAAGCGATCAAATTCGCGATCGGCTCGCCACTGATTTTCACCGGTGCTTTCAAAACATCCGAGGTAAAAGTCAGCACATCCGGCCGCCCTGATTGTTCGCGCTGATCATCCACCAGCCATTGTCTCCAGGTGGTGCCGTCTATCGGACGCGCCCGGAAGGGTACCGGCTTTGACGGATCAGAAATGTATTCTTCATAACCGGACCCGCCCGCTTTGGACATCTCGAAGCTGGTTTTCAAACCAGTGTTCAGATAAAGCGGGGTGGGCTTGATTGTGCAGCCTCGCTCGCAGCCAGCCGGCCAACTCTTTAGCTCGTGCCACTTGTTCGTGCCCGTCTCAAACGCTGTTACCGGTGCAGTGTTCAGTTTCGGCGCATCGTCCTTGAGGTAATGATCCAGAAACGGCCGCAGGATCTCCTGACGAAAATAAAGCGCGGTGTCGCTGTTGAATTTGATCGCGCCGAGGGAGCTGCCTTCCCTGATTTCCTGGCCGTGGTGCCACGGACCCATCACCAGAAAAACCTTGTCATTGTTTGTGTCCCTTGGCTTGAGCGCTTTGTAGACCGCGATGTCGCCATAGATGTCTTCCTGGTCCCAGAGACTGTGCACCAGCATCATGGGAACCTTGAGTGGCTCTTTCGCCAGGATCTTGTCCACCGCCTGTTCGCGCCAGAAGGAGTCATAGCTGGGATGCTCGAGCAGTTTGCGCCAGAAGCCCGATTGTTCCAGCCCACGCCTTCGTCCCAGCTCGCCTGCCGATCCGGCTTCCATGAACATGTCATAGTCGTCAAAGTGGCTGGTCCACCAGGTGACGTCGTTTGCGCGCGTCATTTCCTGATCGTAGATGTAACTCATGCCCTGCTGGCGAAACGCGCCGTGATGAAACCAGTCATCACCCATCCAGCCATCAACCATCGGGTTCATCGGCACCGAAACCTTCAACGCCGGATGCGGATTGATCACCGCCATCAAAGGCAGAAAGCCATCGTAAGAAATTCCCAGGATGCCGACCTTGCCGTTCGTTTCGGGAATGTTCTTTACCAGCCAATCGATCGTGTCGTAAGTATCAGTCGGATGATCGACTGCTGTGGGGTTGAGCGGTCCCCGAACCGGACGATTCATCACATACTCGCCTTCCGATCCATATTTGCCGCGAATGTCCTGGACCACCCGAATGTAGCCGCCTTCGACAATCACGTCGGTAGCGTTGTCATAACCGTAGAGACTCGGACCGAGATGCGAACTGTTGATATGCGTCGTCAATCCGGTGGCGTTGTAGGGCGTGCGCGTCAGCAGGATCGGCGCGCGGCTGGCGCCCTTCGGCACCAGAATGACTGTGTGAAGCCTAACCCCGTCACGCATCGGAATCATTACTTCGCGGCGAACATAATCAAAGCCGTCAGAGGTGGAAGTGAACTTGTCCGGCGTTTCATTGGGCAGCGTCTGGGCACCCAGGTGCACAGAGACCAAACAAATCATGAATGAAGTCAGTACCGCGAGCGATACCGACCGGGTTATCTTGGTAGCACGAGCGAACTTAACGATCATCGGTGGCACCTTTTGTATCGATTTGGATTGAGCGCCGTAAAGCGCGAGATATTTATAGATCAAATGTGGCTGGAAAAGAAGCGCTGTCGAAGGAACCGTTCACGAGACGCACTGCCTATAGCAACAGGGTGCAGCTACAGCCATTGAGTCCTGCGGAAACTGGGTTTCCTTGCCTTGGCATACTCAAATAAGGTTAACGAGTTTTTGAATCCGATCAACCTTCTTCTGGCGGTCAAGATAATCACCATATGTGACGTACGCTCTATCAATGAGGTGACCGTAAGTCATGATCTTTGCTCTGAACGGCTTCAATGAATCTTCAACTTCCGCCCCGTACCCTGCTGGGTAGTCGCCGACTAACACAATGATCTCGAACGGAATCGTTTCCGACGTGGTGGGATCCTTGTTCATTTTCATTATGTCAGCGTATTTCATGACCTGACGATAAATCTTGTCAGCTGTTAGACGAACGCCACTTCGTTTCAACTCAACAATTAGATCCTTCCCCGAAACGGTTAGATATTTGATATCGTAACGGGCCAAGCTCGAATCGCGATCCTTACCTAGTTGCTTTGCCTTAAGCTTCTTGTAGAATCTCTTTTCCTTCTCAATATCGTTTGTCGCCCGTTCCCACGCAGCATCCATCAACCAAGGATGATCATATATCTCCTGCTGCAAAAACTTCTCCTTCGCGTTTTCGTCAACAAGCCTTTCGAACTGTCGCAAGATAGTCCAACGGGTCTTTGCTATCTGATAATAATGTGCGATTTCCAAGTCCTCCATCGCAGCCAGGATTTCCCTGAAGCCTTCGATATCGCCAATCGGCATCTCATCGAGTGCACTGAGATTCCCCTTAAGCGCCAAGGTCTCAAAAGCCATGACGCCATGCTGCAAAAGGACCTTACGGTCCTCCTTATCTGCGACTGGCATTCCTTCGATCGTTGAAATAAGTTTCTCCGCTTGTTTCTTGTTGTCAGGGGTCATTAAGTCGAGCCACTCCTGGAGAACAGGATGTTTCTCGATGGCATCTTTCAGTCCAGTCTCTTTGCGCAGCACGGTCCATCTTTCGGCGATGTATTCCAGTGAGTCTTTCGCAAAGCTTTGAAGAGCCAAGAATCGAGGCTCGTCTTCCTTTAAACTCTGTCTCCCGCTGGTTGCCATGTCATCGCCGAGATCTTCGTCGTCTAGCCAATCAGCATTAATTTCACCTACCACATATTCTTTAAAGATCTTCGCGGTGCGGGCAAACGGCAGTAGGTTTTCATGGACGAGTTTTCCCCTAGCCATGACAACGATGCCGTTATTGTCAACAGGACCCTCCTTCAAGTCTTTCGGGAGATGGACTGTTCCAATCCAGCCGGTGACTGTTTCATCCGGCGCGCCAGGAATTTTTATTAAATTGGGTAGAGGCTCAACGTTACGAACCTTCTTGCCCTTTCGGGCTAAGTTGAATGACTCAGCACTGCCAAGCCCCCACACAAATTGAAGTTTATCCCGGTATTGTCGCTCTGCAGGTGTGACTTTCTTCGTGTTGACCAGCACTTCGAATTGTCGGCCAATCACCGAAAAGCGCCGCGCGAGGTTAATGCGGATGTACTCAGGGTTAACACTCCGTTTCTTTGTTAGCGTCAGCATGATTCGCGTACCTTTGCCGAAATCAAGATCTGATGAGGACATGGGAGTGGGATAATAAGGCTTCTTCGCTTTTGCTTCTTTCTGTATCTCAGCCACGTCCATCACGAATGCCGCGCGGCCAATTTCCTTCTCACTCGTCGGATCTGTCTTAATCGATTCAATTTGTACTTTCCCGGCTATAGCGAACGCAGAGAGCTTCCCGATACCCTTTCGACCCATTGGTTTCCGCTCAAATTTTGGAGTGCTAGTTTCGTGCGCCCGTTTGTCATAGCCGACCGTGAGAAATTTCGCGTTAGCGTCTGCTACATTCATTCCTAAACCGTCGTCTTCAATGACAATCTCATCATCCTTGACAGTCACCTCAACCTTTTCAGCATCCGCGTCATACGCATTTGCCACCATTTCGGAAACCACAGCTGGAACATTGCTATAAAGGCCAATCCCGAGGTGTTTCAGTACCTGAAGATCGACGGTAAGCTCATACCGTGGCGCAGCCTCGGCGGGCTTCGCTTTCGCGGCATCTTTGTGAGAAGGACTTTTAGATTTTGCCATAGGACTCTAGATGCCTTTTGATACTTCGCGCGATAACGACTCCCAATCGGACCGGAACAGCGTTTCCTATGTGTCTCGCCAAGACGTCGCATTTGGTTTTCTTCTTAGGCTCTACAAGCCGATAACTCATCGGAAACGTCTGCAGCAGCGCTGCCTCACGAACTGAAATTGCTCGGTCTTGTTCTGGATGACCAAATCTTCCGTTACCCAATCCTACGCACTGCGTTGTAATAGTTGGAGCTAAGTCGTCCCAGTTCATTCGACCATACACGCTGCGGTAGCTTCGGCCTTTAATTTTCTTGTGGCATTTGAGAATCAGATCTTCGGCCCAATCCTCCCAGCCGCCACCTGCCGGCGTCGCTTGAATTCGCCGAAAATTGATGTCAGTCAGTTTTCGTGAAAGATGGATTCGATCATTCGCGCTAGCTTCGCCGGCACTGATCGGCGGCAAATGCCCAATCGCCTTTCTAACGGTTTTTGGATTTTGAAGGTGAGTTGGTTCAACGATTTCAACTTCGCCAAACTTCGACGCAAAGAGAACGAGCCGTTTGCGTGTTTGGGGGACTCCGTAGTCAGCACAACGTACCCGATATCTTGTAACGTGATAACCCGCGTCTTCTAAGCTCCGTTTGAACTCTCGATAAATCCCGTATCTTTCGAGGGCTGGAACATTTTCCATTGACACAACGTGCGCCTTCGTTTCCTTGACCAACGAGGCAAACGATCGCAGCAGCCCCCACTTCTCATGCTTGTAGCCGGTTTTTGTGATGGTGTATCGGGAGAAGGGAGAACACGGTGCACACCCGATCAGGATTCGAGTAGAACTTGGCAAAAACAATCTTCGAATCTCCGCACCTGTAACGAATTCAATTTCCTTATGGATGAACCGCGCCTTATTGTTCGCCTCAAACGCAAACTTGCAGCTGACATCACTGTCAATACCAGCGATAACGTTGAATCCCTCTTTGACAAAGCCATACGAAAGGCCGCCGATGCCGCAAAACAAGTCAACGACCGAAGTATTTTTCATGTGACACCTTGGGGCAAGCAGATAGTGAACTCGACGCAAGTATAGCATCGCATTTGTTGCAGCGGGGTGTTCATCGCAACCCTCACCGTAAATTGTGCGCAACTGTCGTCTGAGTTCAATAGTTGGTTTTCTGGTATGCACGCCAGCCGTCCAGTAAGAGGCAAGAACACGATGCGGGGTGGCGGCGACAACCCTTCCTCGCGCGCCTTTGCCTCGATTGGCAAGGTGTGCACCGACTTCAATCAGCCACTTTCCATCCTGGACACCAAGGAATTCCGCACTGAGATCAAATTCTGCGCGCGGCTCTCTTTCCTTTTGGACGACGAACTTCCAAAATGCCCAAAGTCCGACTACTATGGCCAACGGGCTGACGATGGCCGAAATTTCCTGGACTATGTCTTTAAATGGCACTGGTACTCCTCTACCGAGGCACCAGTCACGCCGCTCTTCTCGGTGCTGACCTAACGCCCGAAAGGGAAAGAGTTAAGCCGGTTGGTTCTTCACTGCGCCTCTGATGTTAAGCAGTGCCAGACAAACTTGCAGCACGATGAGCGCGTAGGCCCGGTCATAGAGGCCCCACGCAATCCACATAATGTTGCTCAACAGGAAGAGCCAGAAGCCCCAGTTCCGTTTGAGTTTTCGCTGTGACGCGACCAGCCACGCGGCCCAGACGGTTACGGCCATAGCCGGCCATTGGAGTAGGTTGATCCAAATCATGATCTTCATCTTCGCAATCCGCCGACGTGGCAACTATTCTTCAACGTCCTCATCATGGTCCGAATATGTCGGTGGCCGCGTTAGATAGTTGCGTGTGATCCGGTAGAGAATAACGATGGACAAGCCCGCCATCCCAGTCGACAACCAGAAAAACACAAAGTCCTGAAGGCCGCGATGGGTGGTGATCAGGTTTACCGCGCTAGATGCACTAACTGCCAGAGTGGGAAAAAAGATTACCCAGACGCCGAGCAGAACAATTAGTTTCGGACGCCCCTCGAGCGCCCGCCGGAAGAGGTGGCCCTCCGCCTGAATGACATTCATGGGATCGAGAGTTGCGCTGGCGCCAAGCGGCGCTCGGCACTTCTCACAGAACGCCGCAAAGGGTCTGTTAACTGCCTGGCATGAAGGGCATGTGATAGCCCCGACGTTGTTGGGCATCATGTTCGCCGAGCGCTGAATTGTGTGCGCCTGTTATGCCGCGATTGGGAAATAAAAGCGGAGGCAAGTCAACGCGTTCCACATTAAGCACGCGTCAACTGCCGGTACTTGATCCGATGAGGCGTCTCAGCCGCCGCGCCCAGACGCGCTTTGCGATCTTCTTCATAGTCCGAATAGTTCCCTTCGAACCAGACGACTTTACTGTCGCCTTCGAACGCCAGCATATGCGTCGCGATTCGATCCAGGAACCAACGGTCGTGAGAAATGATTACCGCGCAGCCGGCAAAGTTTTCCAGGGCTTCTTCCAAAGCCCGGAGGGTATTCACATCGAGATCATTGGTGGGTTCATCGAGCAAGAGGACGTTCGCGCCTTCCTTGAGCATCTTCGCCAGATGGACCCGGTTGCGTTCACCTCCCGACAACATCGAAACCTTCTTCTGCTGGTCTGAACCAGAAAAATTGAAACGGCCGACATACGCGCGCGAGTTCACTTCCCGCGTACCCAGCTTCAAAACATCGGCGCCACCCGAGATCTCTTCCCAAATAGATTTGTTTGGATCGAGCGTGCGGCTTTGATCGACATAAGCGAGCTGCACGGTCTCGCCCACCCGGATAGTTCCTTTGTCTGGCTCTTCCTGCTTCGCGATCATGCGGAAGAGGGTCGTTTTGCCAGCGCCGTTCGGACCAATCACGCCGACGATGCCGCCGCGCGGGAGCTTAAACGTCATCTCTTCAACCAGCAGATTATCGCCGTAGGCCTTGCTTACCTGATCTGATTCGATCACGACATCACCGAGACGCGGTCCCGGCGGAATTTGAATCTCCAGATCTTCGCGCCGCTTCTCAGTTTGTTCCTGCAAGAGGTTCTCGTAAGCATTGACGCGTGCCTGGCCCTTGGCATGACGCGCTTTGGGCGACATCCGAATCCAGTCCAGCTCGCGCTGCAAAGTCTTTTGTCGATCGCTTTCGGATTTTTCTTCGCGCCGCAGACGCTCCTGTTTCTGCTCCAGCCAGCTGGTGTAATTCCCTTTCCAGGGGATCCCCGCGCCGCGATCCAACTCCAGAATCCACCCGGCCACGTTATCGAGAAAATATCTGTCGTGAGTCACCGCGATGATCGTGCCCGCATAACTTTGCAGATGTTGTTCCAACCACGCGACCGATTCGGCATCGAGGTGATTGGTCGGTTCGTCGAGCAGAAGAATATCTGGTTTCTGCAGCAGCAGGCGGCAAAGCGCCACGCGCCGCCGTTCCCCACCCGAAAGGATCTTCACAGGGGTTTCCGGCGGCGGACAACGCAGCGCGTCCATCGCCATCTCGAGCCGCGAATCGAGGTCCCAGGCATCCTGATGATCCAGTTTCTCCTGCACCTCGCCCTGCCGGGCTAATAATTTATCCATGTCCGCTTCGGACATTTCTTCGCCGAACTTGGCGTTGATCTCGTCAAACTCTTTGAGCAGCGAGACAGTCTCCGCAACCGCTTCTTCAACCACTTCACGCACCGTGCGCGCGTCGTCGATCAAAGGCTCCTGTTCCAGATAGCCCACGGTGTAGCCCGGCGAGATCACAGTCTCGCCCTGAATCTCCTTATCGACGCCGGCGAGGATCCGCAGCAAAGAAGACTTACCCGATCCGTTAAGGCCGATAACGCCAATCTTCGCGCCATAGAAATAGGAGAGATAGATGTCTTTGAGGACGGCTTTCTTGTCATAGAACTTACTGACGCCGACCATTGAATAGATAATTTTGTTTGGTTCAGTGCTCATTTTTTGTAGACACAGACTACACAGGTTTGGTGGAGAAGGACAAAGGGGTGGTACCGAACCCCGAGCAGTAGCGAGGAGATCCGGGACCTCCACGCCAGAGGGCAGATCCAACCAACAAGGTGAGGTATCGGCTCCGGTCGCTACCGCTCCCGGTTCTGTACGGCTCGCCTGAAGGTCGTACCCCGATAACCTGCGGGCCGCGCGTCACGGCTAACTGTTCAATCGCGGTAACAGTTCAGCGAAGAAAGTCTTACGAGCTTCAAACCCATTCAGGCCACCGTTGATGCGGAGCGTGATCGTGCGGATGTCATTCTGATCGGCAAAGTGATTCAGATTTCCATCAGCCCACTCTTTCAATGCCGGCTTCAGAGCATTTTCAGGGAGAGTCGCGAGGTCAGGGTTGCCTTCGAAATCCAGGCCGTTAGCCTGGCCAGCCAGCCGATGGGCTTTTCTTCCAGTCATCTGCAGCACGCCATTGCCGCGATAGCGAAAGCCGTCGCCCGGCTCAGTATTGCCGAGTTCGTGTGCCTTCGATGGATTGCCGGCGCCATACACGCGCTCCGCCAGGCGGTGTTCGTCATGAGCGAGCGACGGCGCCTCAGAGGCCGTCACTTTCGCGGAATGATGACCCACTCCGAAGATAATCAGCATCTGGGGCACGTTGTAGAACATGCTCTCCCGCAAGACCTTAAATCCTCCGGTCTCGGCCATGGCCTGAGCCATGAAATGGGCCATGCGCAATGACGTCGTAATCCCGTGACTTTCGAATTGCGGACCGCCGTCGCGAATCGCCTGCAGGTAATTAGATTTTGCGCTGGGCGAGAGATGATTGATGGCTGCTAAGATTTTTGTGAGTAGCGATGCAACCGAGCCGGTCCCGGCATTGCCAGATCCGGAATCAGGCGCCAACAGCGTCTTCTTGCTGAAGCCTTCGACATCCGTACCTTGCACACTCGCGCGGACGCGCCACCAATCCGGGTTCGTTGAATCACCCAGCTTGGTCACCCGCTGTCCGTTGGATAGATGAACTATCTTCGTCTCTTCGTTAACGACGGGTTCTTTCCTGATCCACATACCGCCTTCGTTGCGGACTCTGAAATTTTCTTCCGACATAAGAGTTTCTCCTGTTGTGGTTTTGTGAGTCAGGGCGGACGCGAATGATCTGTTCGGGAATCGGCGCCTAAGGTGCGCTTTTTTATCACGATTCGTCTGAGGGTGTCGAGGGAAGTGGTTAATCACAAACGGCACTAAAGCCATTGGTACGCGAGGCCCACGACGGCCCCTTAGCCTGCAGGACTATGAAACGAGTTTCATGTGTTCCGTCAGCTAAGTAAACGGATCGCGGGCATCCTGTTCCGCCAGCGTGCGCAGCACGCTAACAACCTGATTGCAGATCATATTCGCGCTCCGCAGCTATGCTCAAGGTCTCGGCGCCCCAACCCGCGGATTCTTGGCGTTGAAGTCGTTGATGAAAGCCTGAGTCAGATCCGTCGTGGGCAGCGCGGTAAGGATGGCCGGCAGAAGCTTACTGGCGTCGAGGGTCATGGTAATCCCGCGGGCCCTGGCAAACTGTTCCATGGCGGCGCCGATGAGGTTGGACACCGGTCCTACCACCACCTCGTATCGTTTGCTGAGATCTTCGTCAAGGCGGTCCTTCTTCGTTTTGAAGTCGGCTTGCATGGTCTCGCCTTGCTGTATCTTGGCCTGAATACTTTTCTGATCGACCACCGGCGCCTTGCGCAGATTCTGGACTTCAGTGGCCAAAGCCACCAGACGATTTTGCATTCCCTGCAACTCGTCCGTGCGCGGCTTGAACTCAGCTTCGACAGACTTGGCCGCATCCACGTAACGGATGATGCCGTTCTTTTCATCATTGAACGCAGACGTGTCAATCAACGCAATTCTAGCGTCGGGCACGGCGCCCGTATTCGCGACGGGCGTCGTCGCCGGCCGCGGCAAAGGCGTTGGCGTAGGCCTCGCCGGAGTAGTTTGGGGACGTGTCTGGCCCACGGCCACCAGGGCCGTTGCAGTCATTATGATCAAGGCGCCGAAAATCGATTTCTTCATAACTTCTCCAATACGGTACTCACAGATTTGTATCCACAGATTACACAGATTATGCCCAGAATGAAAAAGCGGACGTTATCCGGGAGGGCGCAGGTTATGGGCGGGTGATACTTAAACACCGAAAAGGCGTCAACGAAGTCGCCCGAAGCAAACCCCTAAATTGTGACCGTGCGATTTCGTGGATCTATTATCGGGCGAGCTAAAACAAAGCACCTCAGGATTTAATCTTGGCGTAGGCCTTGTCTGCCAATTCTCGGGCTTTGAGGTTGGCCGTGGGCGTTTTGGCGTCGACTGTTTCCGCGATCTCAAAGCCTTTGAGTCCCGTGACGACTAGAGACTCTTTGGTGACTTTGCCGCCGGTTGGGCACTGGTCGTTCCCGGCATACTCGTAACTTCGCATAATGATCGCGAAGGGTTTGCCATTGGCCAGCCGCCACTCCACACTCTTCTGTTTGTAATCAATCGCCTGCATCCCAAGCGGGATGTTCACATCGCCTTTGGTCAGGCTGAAGTTGGACGAACAGGCTGAATAAGAGATATCGATCACATATCCGCCAAAGCCTTTGCAGCGGGAAGGAATGTCGCTGCCATGCTTCTCAGCTTCTCGCTCTTCCCTCCTGGTCATGCCGCTGCCGCAGTTTGTCAGGGGACTGTAGACGCTCGAGAAACGGGTCGCGCCCTGGGCTGCCGCCGGTGTTGTCACATATCCTCGCGCAGACGAGATCGAGTTCCCGCCAACGAGCGCTACAAAAACCAGAAGCAATAGAAGTAATAACGCGGGGAATTTCACCTTAAGTTTCTCCTTGGTAATTATCAGGTTTACGCGCTTGTGTCACAGTACGCTTGAATGGGCCACAAGATTATCATAGCTGTGGAGTGCGATGACTTTCAGCGCTTTGTTAAGCGGCGACTCGTCGCCGCAAGCTCACAACAGCAGAACATCTACGCGGTGCGCATGGACCATCTCCTCGCAGGGCGACCAGGCAAAGACGGTAAAGCGGCCATCTTGTGAAGCGACCAACGCCACGGCATTGTGTTGGTTGTGGATGAATTGCGCCGCGGACAGGTGTCGGGTGCCGCCGTGCTGCACTGGTGGGACTACAGCGGCCTGGTCGCCGACAACGGGTTCGGTGATTACCATCTGCTCGACCGATTCACCGCCAACCGCGCGCTGTATTTTCGCCCCAAAGGCGAGCACCTCATACCGATCGTTGAGCACCGTCGCGCCATCGACGGCCGTCAGCCCAGCGATGATCTCCACTGCATTGCGTAGCAGCGCTTGCCATTCGTTTTCGCTGTCAGCGTAAGGGCCTTGTCTAATTAAGTCGGTGAGTTTCGCATACGGCGGCGCGACTGAATAAAAGATCGGATGCACGATCGAGGTGCGCCAATCTTCTGCTTCGGCCGGCACCACCAGCAACGTGCCGCCGTGTCCATGAGCACGCATTGAGGCAGCAAGTTGCACCAGCACGTTCACCGAATTGTCCCAGGTAGCCGGCGCACTGAAGGCGCTCAAAGAGCGGAGCAGGTCAGGGCAATCAGGCAGGCTTGCTCCCAGCTCGTCCACGATCTTCACCTGCTCGCCCTTGAGCACCACGACGTTCACGAACTTGCCAAACCGATCTTTGCGCCGGTGCTTGATCACCAGCTGGCCGGGTTCGACGTCTTCCAGCACAAACCCCAGACTGGGAATCGAGCGCGTGGCGCCCCACACGTACAGCTCGTCTGCTTCACTCCAGATGCCCAGATGAATTCCGGGACGCTCAACCGCTGGTGCGAGTTTGGTCAGAACCGCAGGTGTGAGCGGCAGGCGATCGGCAAGCATCATCGGGTGGCCCGCCTGTTCCGGCGGCAGGAAAGCGAGCGAGATTTTCGGGAAGCGCCCTTCCTCGGGCCGGAAGCTGGCCCAGAAACTGGCGTCAATGATCATTTCAATCGCGCGCGCGTCGGGTACATGAGCGAGTTCGCGTTCACCACGGCGCCGGGCTTCGACGAGGTGGCGGGCAAAGTGCGCTTCGACCGTGGCGGCCACGACTCGGGCGGCCTGGTAGGTTGGTTCGCGGGTCACTCGAGGATTCTAGCCACGAACGACGCGCATGTCACATAACGGGCGCGCAGGCATCGTGCCGGCGTATTAACCGATATTGAACTTAACCAAACGACCCGAAGCCAGGAAGGCTGCGATAAGCACAAACGAAATGCTAATAGAAGCGAATCGGTCTCAGACAAAGACCTCGGGCATGGTGATATTCCAGAGCCACTGAAAAATCGCCGTGAACAACAACGGACCAAAGATTAGAATTGTCGCGATGAAGAAGATGGGATACATGAGTGACACCTCAACCACAATTTCTGCGATCGCGCGCACTGTATCAGCCGCCGGACGGTTCACCAAGGGAAACTTGTCTTTCGAATTTGACCTTGCCTGAGTGATGAAGTCATTACCGAGAGCGGTAGCGACCGGGTTTAATCTTGCCGGAACAAACCGGCCCAGGCTTCTCTTAAAACCGCAGCAAACCAATACCTCCATTCACACCCGCGCCCCAGCCGATGATTCCATACTTGTTCCGGTCAGCAGCCAGACTCAAGGTGTCGAAGCCTGGGCCGGGGACGGGTTTCCAGCTGCGGCCATCATCGTCTGAATAATCCGTACCTGATGGACCAACCGCCACCAAGGCTTTAGTCGCTCCGGGAACATAGGCCACTGCGGAACGAAAACCCGAGAGACCTTTCACGAGTCTCCAGGTGACGCCGCCATCATTGGTCACGGCGACGTTGTCACCAGCTTCACTCTCTTTCTTGTAGTCGCCACCAACAACGACGCCGTGATTTCGATCTCGGAAGGCGACTGAGAAAATACCGGCCGATGGACCGGCGAGCAGCGGTGTTTCGGAAATCTTCCAGGTTCGGCCACGGTCAGTTGTGCGCAGTACGCGGGCCTTCGCGCCGGCGCCGGTGCCAATCCATGCATAGCTCTGGCCGAAGACGGCGATGTTCGTGCCGCTGGCCGCAAACGCTCCTTCATTCTCGATCGCGGGTGGCAAAGAACTAGTCGGTACTCGTTTCCAGCTACTGCCGCCATTCTCAGTTGTCAGAATGCAGAACTGCCCATCGATTGAATCACCAAAGACAATCCCGTGCTGCGCATCCCAGAAAGACATCGCGTCATAGAACGCCTTCGGATCGTCACTCTGGAATTGTCGAGTCCAGGTAACGCCCGCATCGGTGGTTTTATATATGCGCGACGCGGGGCCGTTTCCGATGCTGAGGACGTATGCGGTCCGCGGATCAACCGCATCAATGTCCCTGAAGTCGAGCTCGTCAGTCGTCACGTTTAACTTTTGCCAGGTCGCGCCACCATCAGCCGTGCGCAGCACGGTGCTGCCAGCACCGCTGGCCCAGGCCACCCGTGCGTCTACTGCGCTGACGCCGCGGAGACGTCCACTAACGCCGCTCGTTTGCACGGTCCAATGCGGCGACTGCGACATGAGAAAGGCTAGTATTACCAGTAAGAGTTTCATGCTTGATTAGCGGTGTTCAGAGTGCCGATTTCAGTCGGGCATTTTATTAACCGGGACGAGCCCAACTAAAGTTGGTACTCTAAACGCCGTCAGCCGACGTTATCTTTCTGCTTAATCAGTCCCAGCAGTCCAACCAGAACGCCAGCCGCTTCGCTAATGGCCAGCAGCACCGCCGTCAACTGAAACGGCTGGGCCCAGGAATGCGATCCCAGCGAACTCAGGTTGTCAGCACCGGCGGCGATGAAATGAAAGTACCCGCCAAAAAGAAGCGATCCCAGCATCGAGATTAGCAACAACCAAAATCCGCTCCTGGTTCGCGACCGCCACAGCAGGATGGCCGAAACTAAGGGCAGCACCGTGATTACGATCAGAATATAGAGGCTCTGCCACTGGTTCATATCAATGTGCAAACGCGAGTGAGCGATGCCATGAACGAGGCTGATGAGGAGATGAATCACGACTATCAGGATACCGAAACGTCGCAGTGTCTGGTGAGTTGTAGTCATGCTGGCTTAGCCTTACTTTGTTGCTGCCAGGCACGCAGTCACTTGCGTCGTCCGGGTGAAACCACAATTGCCATCAGCCTGTCGTTCGCAGGCTGCCTTCCTATAGCAGGCGTACTCTGGCCGCCACTCACAAGTGGTGATCACGCTTTGATCCGAACAGACCTGGCTCGAGCAGCCTGACTTGATACAAGGCTTCATTTCAGCGGCTCCTTTCCCTGGTCGCAGATAGACCTGTGTTGCTTTGAGCTCGACCGATTTTCCTCCCGGGCCTTTCACATTGATATGATCCCCAGCGACGATTACGCCGCCGGTTCCCGTCATCGCCTGCGTGACTTTCGCGCTGCTTAATCCCTTCAGATCTACTCCGGCAATGTTTCTACTGAGGGACGAGTTCAGCTCCGTCTCGTGATACGTGGGGCACGGATAAGCGATGCAGCGCACGCCGCTATCACGCACGAGGTAGAACGCGCCCGTAGGTCGACTGTTGTTTACGGCCTGCCACGATTCATCCACTCGCAATACGCCAAACGTACCGACGCGACTGTATCGCTTCGAGCTGATTTCTCCCCGCAGAATGGCGAGGCCCGAATCAAGCTCGGATTGGCCGTGCCAATCGATCTCGGCCACATAGCACTCACCCTGATAACGACCGTTCGCACAACGAGTGAGCGGCTCGTTCACGCGCTTCACAAAATAGCCGCCGCACATCGGCGACATGCATCGCCGCAAATCGGCGCGCACCGTGTAGAACGTCGCAGT
>JBBRMS010000043.1:0-37706 GCA_038230715.1 Pyrinomonadales bacterium | reverse complement strand
TGCTTAGGTCCACCAAGTCCCTGGTTGGCTCCGGTTGCCGGCGCTTGAAAGGTGATGGTATCGGCCGCGGCCACAGTCGGTAACCCGATTACAATGACTGCCGCAAATAATAGAATTAGTTTTCCCACGTTATCTTCTCCCTTAAGTCGTTTCCTATCTCTCTCTCAAAAGAAATGGTTAGTAGGTATACATTTCCAGTAAACCGTCTCATTAGGGGCTTTTTCTGGAAGAAAGAGTCGGCTGAGGCGCTGATGAAATGACTCGGCCCCCCAGGCTACAACTACGCTTTGAGGAGCTTCCGGTCGATTTTGCCACGATCATTTTTGGGCAAAGACTGAGCAAACTCGATCCAGCGAGGATATTTGTAAAGGGCTATTCGTGCTTTCACGAACTGTTTAATTGCCTCGGCCGTGACTTCGTTTGGTTCGTGACCTTGGCGTAGCACGACAAAAGCCTTGGGTTTGACCAGTCCGTCACCTTCTTGGTGACCGACCACTGCGCATTCCATTACGGCTTCGTGCTGCAGCAGGCAGTTCTCGATTTCAGCCGGCGCTACAAACACACCACCGACCTTCAACATATCGTCGGTACGCCCGTGATACCAGTAGTAACCCTCGCCGTCCTGGTGAAACTGATCGCCACTGGTGCACCAATCGCCGGCGAAGGTCTCTTTCGATGTCTCGTGCGCGTTCCAGTAACAGAGCGCTGCCGAGTCGCCTTTGATTTTCAAAGTACCCATGTCTCCGGTGGGGACTTCTTTGCCTTGCGCGTCGACGATCCTGGCTTCATAGCCGGCGACAATTTTGCCCAGGGTTCCCGGCTTCACATCGCCCGGACGGTTCGTGATGTAGATATGAAACATCTCAGCCGAGCCAATGCCATCGCATATCTCAACCCCGAACTTTTCTTTCCAGCGATGATAAAGCTCTACCGGCAGCGCTTCGCCCGCCGAGTAACAAAAGCGAATGCTCGAAATATCATAACTCCCGGCGTCCTCGGCATTCAGCATTGAGTTGATCATCGTCGGCACGGTGGTGAGAATTGTCGGACGATAGCGTTCGATCACTTCAAACATTATTTTCGACGTCGAGCGTTCCGCGAACAGCGCCGTCGCCCCGCCTACCGAAAAAGGAAACAACAAATTTGTGCCGGTGGCATACCCAAAGAAGAGTTTGGGAACAGACACAGTTAAATCATTTTCACCGACCCCCATCGCTCGCTTGGCAAAGACCTCCGTGTTGTAAGGCAGGTCATGCTGCAAATGCACAGCGCCCTTTGGGTGACCGGTTGAGCCCGAGGTGAACAGCCAGATCGCCATATCGTCACGATGCGTGTCCGCTGCGGGGCAGACGGCTGTCTGCGCCGAGACACTTTCGTTGAACGACAGGAATCTCACTCGACCGTGTTTCGGATCGATCGGTTCTTCGTCAACCGCCTCTTCGTTTTGCACCACCAGAGTGGTGCGCAGGTAGCTCGCATCCTGAGCCGCCTCAGCAAACGGCTTGAGGAAGGACTCGTGCACAATCGCTGCGCGAGCGCGAGTGTACTCGAGGTAGTAACGATAATCGGCGGCGGGTAAGAGCGGATTCACCATGGTGATCACGGCGCCGATACGAGCGGCGCCAAACCAGCTCCAGACAAACTGCGGACCATCGGGCAGAACAATCAGGACCCGGTCTTCCATGGCGACCCCCGCTTCGCGCAGAGCATTCCCGACGCGGTTCGACATCCGCGCTGCCTCACCATAGGTGTAGGTTTGATCTTTGAAGTAAAGACAAACCTTGTCTTCGCGCCCTTCCTCAAGATTGTGATAGAGGAAGTAGTCGGCCATGTTGAATTGTTTGGGAAATTGGATGGTCATGACTTAGCAGGCTGCAAGACTCGCTGGCCGTGTTGGTACGCGCCGCATTCTAGCATGAGCCAAATTGTTTACTCTGGAGTTCCACCCGCAGAGCCTTCATGAGGAGGCAGCCCAATACCGGGAGCGCGGGCGCCCTCACCCACATAGCCTGCGCAGCACGCTCAATCTTACCCCTGCTGGTCGCCATGACTATTTCGCGCTTCGCGCTCATGGAGGGCGAGGGCACGGCGTTCCCCGCGCTGTGCAGAGGACGAGTTGGCCGAACGAGAACTGGAGGTTGGGCAAACGGGATCGTGCAGGATTGAAGCTCCTGAAATCTGAATTTGAATCTTCGCCGCAGGAATTAGCAAAATACAAATTTGTGGAGCTATGTGGAAGGCGAACTTACTCAACCGAAAAAAATGGGGCGTCACCCCAAAGGAGTAACGCCCCAGTCAAAGGCAGTTCAATTCGATTCTAGAATTCGAATCGGATCGCGAACTGCATGATGCGTGGACTCACCGCCAGCGTTGTAATACGAGAGAAGTTCGCACTGTTAATGCTGTAGAACTGACTGTCCGTAGCGAACGCTGTGTGGTTCAGGATGTTGAAAAACTCACCTCGAAGCTGAACGCTCATGCCCTCGTTAATGCGAATGCGCTTGAGTAAAGATGCGTCGAGAGAGAAGTTCCTGGGACCATTGAGAAACGCGCGGGGCAAACCGCTGGTGGTACCGGGGTCGTCGTTGAAGAAGACCTGGCCGGCAAACGTCGTGGCAAACCCATTCGCCGCTCTGCCGGTTTGGCCCGTGCTTAGGGAACCGTCAGCATTGCGATTGGCGGCCGTAGGATTGATAAAGAAAATCCCGTTCGGCGTTCGGTATACTCCCGCCAGCGCCTTGATCTGCGCTGTGGTCAAGTTGGTCTGCGCCGTCTGCCGGCCGGAACGACCCGCGCGATTGAGCGTGCCGCGGGCATCGACCAAACTTACCGGCGCCCCAGTGGACACGCGTGAAATCGCGGTTATTTCCCAACCTCCGACAACGCGATCAAGCCAATTGCCGCTGCCACCCAGGAATTTCCTGCCCTTACCGAACGGCAGTTCGTAAGTCGTGGAAAGGTTAAAGACCTGGCTTTGGTCGAAGTCAGCGCGCGAGTTCTCGAGGTTCGGTTGCAGGTTATCGAGCAGGGCCTCGACTCGGTTTTGACTGGTGCCCTGACCGTTGGTCAACTCCTTCGAGAACGTGTAGTTCGCATTCATCCACAACCCTTGCGAGAAGCGGCGGCGCAATTCCACTTGCAGGGAATTGTACCTATAGAAAGCGTTGTTATTGATCACGTCCGCCACGAATATGTTTGGGTTGGCGTTGAATCTCACCGACCCAGTCAGGGCGTTGATGATGTAGGTCACCGCCAGATCAGCCGGTGTGCCTGACTGGATGCCAGCCAGGATCGTGGAGTTAGTCAGCAATCCACCACTCGCCAGATTCGGGAATACAGTCAGCGGTACGCTGCCCGGTATGGCCGGATTATATGATGCGTTGGTGCATCTGAAGAGTGGATCGCCGGTGCCCGCCAGGGTGGCCCCCTGAGCGCGGCAATTGTTGATGGCGCGGTTATAGTCGGCGCCGAAACCGTTGGCCCGGATATCAACCTGGTTGTAGTCGGATGCGCGCGTCAGGTTGTTGCTGCGGCTACCGACGTAGCGGACCTCGAGCACCGAGTTCCAGCCGATTTCGCGTTGAATACCGACCGAGTATTCCTGCGTGCGTGGCGTCTGCAAATTGGGATCGACGGCAAACGCTGCCGCCTGTAACGCGCCCTGTTGATTGTTCAAAAGGAAGCTCCGGTTGGCCACGAAGGTGGGCACCGGAACTGTGGGCAGAGCAGACACGCGGTTATTGAGCGCTGCGGTGCCGGTTACAGGATTCAGTACGTTTGAAACCAGCTGCAGTCCCGAGTTGTTGGCCAGGGCATTATTTGGAGCAGTGACAGCTTCATCATTGACATAGTCCATTCGGAAGCCGGCCCGGATCACAGTCTTGCCGTCACCAATCAGCCTACCCATTAATCCGCTGGTTGCGCGTGGCGCCCAGGCGAAGCCGACGATAGGAGAGAAGTTGTTCCGGTCGGGACGATTGAATAGTCCCGGCTTGCCGGCGTTGCCGCCAATCAGCTGGAACATACCGTTGGGATTCAACACGGCGTCAATCGGGCTTTGACCCGGCGCGATGATCGGCTCGAGGGCCAGACCGTTAGACAACTTTAACGGTGTCTGGTAGTCGTAGCGCATTCCCAGGTTCAGGGTCAGGCTGGGTTTAATTCTCCACGAGTCCGAAAAATAAGCACCGTACTGTTTGAAGTTGAAAATTCGGCGAGCCGTCGCACCTGGCACGAAGCCGCTGGTCTGATCATTGACATTGAATGTCTGCGCCGCACCCGCGACGATACCTCCGAGCAACGCCAGCAGATTGTTAGCGCCGGCCCGTTGCGCGGTAGGTACACCGCCGGGGAATAGCGCGGCGTTATTGAACTGCGCCGTGGAAATCTGCGGAGTGTTAACGTTGGTCCCGAGCGTGAATGTCGGAGTTATGCCGGGAGCGGCGTCCACATCATTGAATTTATTGATGTCCACCTGCTCAAATTGGCCACCAAAGCGGAATGAGTGATTCCCCCTCAAATAGGTGACGTTATCCTGCATATTGATCGTCCGCACTGTCCTTCCCTGATCCAGGAAAGTCACCTCAGGGTTCGTTACTAAAGTCGGGATGATGAAATTCGTCGTCTTCAAAGCTTCCGAGCTGTGGAAAACCGGAACTTCCTTGTGAAAGCCACCCGTCAACTCGTTAGCCAACTTCGAAGTAAGGGTGGCCCGATAGCCAAGGGAAACGAAATTATTAATGTTTGGCTGGACCACCAGCGGCGTCTGATTGAAAGAGCCGTCAATGTCCGCTCGCAGGGTCCTTTCCTTGACGCGATTGTAAACGCCATTGATTGAGTGCTTGCTGTTAATGTCGTAGTCAATTCGCGTCGTGTAGCTGTTGCGGTCCTGGTTATTCTGCTGGCTGAACCGATAGCCGGTTGTGTTCCGGCCGTCACCTGCTTCGATGGTATTACCCGCCGGCAGCCGCGCCAGGATTCTCGCTTGGATCGTAGGATCGATAGCGGTGATTCCCGTGGTAAACGCCGGGTTGAGAATGTTGACCGTCTGCAATGCGCCCGTGTCGCTGCGGGTATATGTGAACCCACCCGTCAAGGCTGGGGTCAATAGAGTTGTCGTCAGCTTGTTACTCGTAACCCGGTCTCGCAAGCCTTCGTAGTACCCGAAGAAGAACAATTTGTTCTTGAGGATTGGACCGCTTGCCTTACCACCAAACTGGTTTCGGTTGCGGAAGGGGCGTGGATTCTTTGCCGTCCCCGCAGTCTTTAGCCCGGCCAACACCAGCGGGTCGTTGGCGCCGTAAACACCGGTGGAATTATTGAAAAAGCTGTTCGAGGCAAAATGTGAGTTGCGGTTGTACTCAAAGAGAGCGCCGTGAAATCCATTGGATCCGCGCGGCGTTGACAGCGTCAACTGGGCTGCGCCGAAACCCGCATCCGCTGAGTTCTGTGAAGAGATTGTGAATTCGCCGATGTCGTCAACCGAAGGACGCGAAGGCGCAAAGTCGGTCGCATTGGCGCGAATGAAATTGTCGTTGATGTTAATACCGTCACGAACAATATTCGTGGTCGAGGTGCGCTGACCATTAATGGTTGTACCCTGTGAGGGGTTCGACGCGGTACCGGCAGAAGTCAGTATCAGCGCCAGTGGGTTCCGCGTCAGCAGCGGCAATTCCAACAATTGACGGGGACCAATGTTCGTCGATATCTCGGCGTTGGTCGTGTTAATGACGTCAGTGCCGGCTACGACCGTCACGTTCTCCGACACTTCGCCGACCGCCATCAGAATCGGTAACGAGTACTCTTTACCGGCGTCAATTTTTACCTGAGCTGCCGTGAATGTCTTATGACCCGCTGACGTTACCGTCACTGTGTATGTGCCAACGACGAGGTTGGGGACGGTAAAACCACCCTGATCGGTCGTCTGTACGGTTCTTTCCTTTCCCGACTGATTATCTTTAACGACCACGGTGGCATTGGGGATGACCCCGCTCGCGTCAGAAACAGTACCTACCAGATTCTGACTACTTGTCTGAGCTAACGCCGTGGCCGCAAATAGGCACGACATCAGCACTGCTAAAATCGATCTCTTCATAAATGGCTCCTTGTTCTTGAAAACCTGTTTTGACCTTGCTTAGCTCACTCTTCGCAAAAGCTGGGCTTTCGCTCTAACTGGCAAGCACTCTGCTCATTACTTTTGGTCCAACTAGTCATGTCTCGGAAAACACACCGCTAATGTTTCGGGCTCACTGCTCGTTCTTCGACCATCCGGCATCGCTTTCATCTCCGAGATTTCATAACCTGCGAAAGCAATTTCCTGTGGACACAATTCATCTGTGCAACCCGCATACCCTGTGAGCGAGTAATCGAGATCGTTCGCAATATCTCGGGGAGTACTCCGGCGATCGGACTAATGATCGATAGATTCGGATAAGTGATCCGACACTACTTGTGAAAAATAAATATTCGGTCGCGCGATGCTGCCCTCTGTTTACATTTAATTGGATGGAAGGTGGTCCATCCGGCTGACTTGATGTTTGCAGGATTGAAACAGATCAGTAGCCCAGACAAAAAAAGCCCGGGGCGACGACTCCCCGGGCTTGCTCCGGATCAGGCCTCCAGTTTTAGAGACCGATCCGTTTATCTGCGAGAGGTTCAGGCGATGCTCTCCTGGTCTTTCGACTGTTCGAGTTCCG
Source organism: Pyrinomonadales bacterium (assembly GCA_038230715.1). Lineage (GTDB taxonomy): Bacteria > Acidobacteriota > Blastocatellia > Pyrinomonadales > Pyrinomonadaceae > UBA11740. Next base: position 31,011 of record JBBRMS010000043.1, on the reverse strand, counting down.
ACTTATTACCGACGGGAATCTTGTAGCGCTTGATCTTGCTGTTCAGCGTGGTGAGGTTTACACCCAACAGCCGCGCCGCGCGGGTCTGGTTTCCCGCCGTCCGGCTCAACGCGCTGCAAATCAAATCAACCTCGAACCGTTGCACTTCATCGGAGAGACGAACCTTGCGGCTAAGGTTCACCGGTTCGGTGATTCTCAGCGACTCGACTTCGCGCAGCAACGTAAGGGCAACTTCCCTGAGCGCGCTGAGTCGGTTATCCAAAACCACCTCGTTACGCAAGCCCACTTCCGTTGCCGGCAATACGCGCGGTCCCCATGCCATTTGAGTACTCATCTCTTCTCCTTCTCGACAGCCCCTGGTTCTTCATACCTGCCTGGTCGTGTCTGGGGATCCACGATGCATGCCGTTCAGGTTCCAGCCGCCAAAACGACGGTTCATATTACGAACGCTAATATACAAATGGGTGGAAAAATCTCTATCTGCTTTGTGACGAGTGGGACAAAATGGGGGACAGAGCGGCTGAGAAGGCTGACAACCCCTTATGTTAAAGGGAATTACCAACTGCTTCCTGCAGGTTCGCCCGGTAATTGCGGCTCAAGGTAAGTTGTTTGCCGCCTTCAAGGATTACGTGATATTCACCGTGAAACCACGGCTGCAGTTCTTTGATCTTGTCGAGCCTGACAATTGCCGAACGATGAATGCGCAGAAATTTTTTGGGATCAAGTTGGGTCTCGAGACCGCTTATGGTCTCGCGCAGCAGATATGATTTCGCCCCGTTGTGAACACGCACGTAATTACCTTCAGCCTCGATGCAATCGATGTCCGACACATCGAGAAAGAAAACCCGGCCGGCGGTTTTCACTACCAGGCGCTCGATATAAGTAGCGCCGGCCTTCAACTCTTCCAGTAGGGCCATGATGTGCTGGTCGCGACGATCGAGCTGGTCCTTGCTGATGTGAATCTTGGCCCGCTGCCAGGCAGTCATGAAGCGTTCGCGGTCAAACGGCTTGAGCAGGTAATCCAGAGCGTGCACGTCAAAAGCGCGCACCGCGTACTGGTCATAAGCAGTAACAAAAATAACTCGCGGCAAGTGCTGGTCCTTGAAAGACTCGAGGACGTCAAAGCCGCCAATCTCCGGCATCTGCACATCCAGGAAGATCAGATCGGGGGCCAACTCCTTGATAGCGCTGATCGCTTCGCGTCCATTTGCGCACTCGCCCACAATCTCGGCTTCGGGATCCTGATCGAGCATCTCGCGGACCATCCCGCGAGCCAACGGCTCGTCGTCAACGATCAAAACCCGAATCCGTTTCGATTCGATCATTTACGCTCCAAACTTAAGGCCGGGCCAAGCTGGTGAACGGGCGGCTGCATTCCTGGATTCCGCACTGCGTCAGTGAATGCATTTCGAGATCGATTTTGATAAGCGCTTTTGATTCGATCCGCAACCGTCTGACCACTCGGTACGAGTGAGCCTGGCGAAAGGTTCCAAATGCACTGCTCTGACTACAAAAAAATGCTGATGCTTACGAAAGAATGAACGGCTCTTGACTATGGCCACTTTGATGCGTTCATTACACGCTTGGTCGCCTGTGTAGTTTCTACTTTTTTTGCGGGGCGCTGAGCTTTGCTCGGGGAACGGGAGCGCGGAGACCCTGTCCGCGAGCGGGCACAGGCCCGCTCAAATCGGCAAGTCATTTCAATTTTGAAAGGGTGTTCGCGCTACGGCTTTAGCCGAGAGGAAATCAAGCGGCCGCTAATTTGGTTTCGGGAAGGGTCAGGTCAGACACTCGCGGAATTTCAAGCGTTACTACAAATCCACCGGTGGCCTCGTTGGCCAGCTCAAACCGGTGATTCGATCCGTACAGCCTTTCGAGGCGGGCCCTGGTGTTCGCCAGACCCACCCCCTGCTTCAGATTGCCAGGCGGGGCAACGATAGTTAATCCTGGGCCATTGTCTTTCACTTCAATGCGCAACATGCCATTCTGTGGCCCAGCCACAATTTCAATCCGGCCGATCTTTGAATTGGTGGCGATGGCATGCCTCATCGCATTCTCGACGATGGGCTGCAGAATCAGGTTAGGCACGCGCACGTCCAAAACACTCGGGTCAACCTTGACGCTGGTCGTCAGGCGATCCTGAAACCGGATTCGTTCGATCTCCAGATAGCCGTTGAGGAACTCCAGCTCCTGATGCAGCGGCACCTCCTGCGTGCCGGAATTCTCCAGCGTCAGGCGCAGGAAATCGCCCAGTCGCGAAATCATGGTGCGCGCCGCGTCCACGTCCTTATTTAGCAGGGCTGAAATTGAATGAAGGGTGTTGAAAAGAAAATGCGGATGCAACTGCATCTTCAGTGCTTCCAATTGCGACTGCGCTAACTGGGTTCTTAGCTGTTCAGCGTTCAATTCGCCTTTGCGAAAACTCTTGTAGTAATTAAAAGCGTGACTGCTCAAGACCATCACCCAGTAAGTCAGCAGCCAGCGATCGACGTTATAGATAATGAATTGCAGAATGCGGAGCGGCGTGAGGCTGGAAGGACGCCCCGTGCCAAACATATAGATCACGTAATCAATCGTCAGCAACGTGCTGACCAGCCCCAAGGCGATCAGGAAGTGAAGCGGAACCCGGCGCCGCCAGTTAATCCTGCCAATGCGGAAACGCCGGGCCAGCCAGAGCACTAACGGAGTTGATAACAACCAGAGCAGACATCCGACACCTTCCACGAACAGGGCCCGGCCGAAAGGAACAGGCTTCTCCTCGCGGTAGTAAAGCATGTAAACCTGGGTGGCGAAGAAAAGCGCCAACAGGCTCCAAACACCCATCATCAAGCCGATGCGCACAGATCTTCTTTGCAGCAGCAACTCGGCGCGCGAATACTCTTCGGTGAAATTATTGGTGTCGTTCATGAATACCGTCTGTTGTAACGCTCGGGGTGACGGGAAGGTTTCACCCTCACATGGCACGGCTTAGAGTTCATTTAGTGCGTGGCGGTTGTCGCCGGGCTCGCACTTCAGGGGATTGCGCGGGATTTGCCCGTGCCAAAATGAGGCCTCTCGTTGTGGATGACAACAGGTCAGTGACGAAGCGGCCTGAGACTGTGACCAGCCGCCGTCTTTAGCGAGGACCGTCCAGTCCCGAAGAGCTGAGACCGGCAGCCGACTGCGCGCTTAGGAGCTCTGCTGCAAAGCTGACGTTGTGCAGATCCCTGATTTGGTCGCCACAAACATCCAGCACGCGGCGCGTATTCTCTTCGCTGTCGGCCCAATTCGAACCATCGTTCGGCAACGCCCACCGGCCGTTGGGCTTGCGTACCAGGTGACCCAACTCATGCAGCAGAGTCGTCACCCGGGCCTCTCGGGTGTTCGGTTCGAAAGGACCAATCCGCAGCACCCGGCCGTGTCCGGGAAGCTGGTTGCCCCGATAGAAGGGGCCTTCGAGATTGACTTCAGCTTTGTCAAAGACACGGAATGTGAATCCGGTCAACTCGCTCGTCACGATAGTTGTATCGCCCCTCATCCGGATGGCGATCCTTTGATCCAAGAGAGTGGGTCTCAACTGTTCGGTCAATCTGTTGAGCGCGGCGATAGCGACTGGGCCTCCATAGAACTGGCTGCACGTGTTCTCGTGTTGCAGCATGCTGAACGCATCAAGATACGCCTGCACGAGCGGCGTTGGGTTGTGGGGATTCGACACGGACAGCAGTTCGAGCGGCACCAGCCGCGTGGGCGGACTTACCGGAAGATCATTGGGCGCGAAACTCGCTTTCTGCTGCGCCAGAGCGATCGAACCAAACAACATCACACCACCAGCGATGCTTAACCAGTATCCTGTTTTCATGCTCGCACCTCATTTCGAAAAGTCTCCGTGTGACAAACAGGTCAGGTGGACTTTCGCGAGATTACGAGCTTAATTAGTTTCGAGTTAAGAGTTTGTGACAGAAAGGCGGGCGCAGGTGCCAGAGCGGCTTGGCAAAATCAGTCTATTCAATTTGGTGTGAAGTACTCCATAAAGTGGGCCAGCTTAGCGCCGTCGCGAGCTGGCCAGAAGCGCTACTTCGCGAACGGACATCCTTCAGACTCGTGCCGGCTGCTGAGGTAAGTGCGGGCTTCCCAAAGTTCCGGAAAGAACTTCTTTGCGAGGGTCTTTTGCAGATATCCCACTCCCTCGGATCCCCCGGTGCCGGGTTTGGCGCCGACCATCCGCTCGACCATCTTGATGTGGTGGGAACGCCAGAGTGAAAAGTATTCGTCGTGCTCGATCAGGCCTTCGGCAAGTTGAACTTCTTTGAAGAACTCTTCCTCGTGCGTCAGCACCTCGACCAGCGCGCGCTGTCGCTTGCCGTAATTGCTGCGTCGCTCAGTTGCGTCGCGCGGCGACTCAACCCCCGGAGTGTCGAAGCCGTGACGGCGCAAGAGGGCAAAGAAAGCTTCAGACAACGACGGCGCATTCATGCGCGCCTGCAGGCGCTGGAACGCGAACTCGTCGCCGGCGAACGAACGCAAAATCTCCTGGTCCTTCAAACCCGAAGAGAATTCAATTTCGCGAAACTGCATCGACTGAAAACCGCTGGCTGGATTCAATTCGTCGCGGAACATGAGAAAGCGGACCGGCTTCATGGTTTCCAGAATATGGATCTGCGCAATCAGCAGCTTTTCAATTTCCACAATCCGGCGCAGGGCCTGCGCTGCTTCCGCGGCGCGGTCTTCCTTCATCAAAGCGATGGTCGCGTCAATCTCGTGCAGGATCTGCTTGAACCAAAGTTCGTAAGCCTGGTGCACGGTGATGAAAAGCAATTCGTCGTGATGGGGCGGCGACGATAGGCACGACTGCAGCTCGATCAGCTCCGGGACTCGCAGATACTTGTTGTAAGAGAGCGGTTCGTCTTTTGCCATGTCTTTACCCGGGAGCGACGAGCATCCTGCCCGCACAGCGTGCGCGGCACGCTCAGTCGTCTTGCTCCATTATGGTTCGCGCTTCGCCCTCAAGCCGGGCAGAAGGCCTGCGCTCAGCTAAAACGCGGCGCCGACCTTTTCACTTTCCGGAAATGCCTTCTCTTCGCGAATCTTTTTCATCTCGGCGATGACCAACTCCAACTCTTCGTCCTTCGTGTAAAAGTGCGGCGAAATCCGCACGCCCGCGCCGGGACGATAGTCAACGATGAATTCGCGCCGCACCAACTCTTTGGTGATGGCGGCCGCCTGATCATGCCACACGGCGATGGTGCCGCCACGCTGCTCTGGATTCTTTGGACTGGTGACACTGAAACCGGCTTCCTGGGCCAACTCGATCAAATATTGAGTCTGGCGCATGCTCTTTTCGCGAATCCTTTCCACGCCGATCGTGTTGATGACTTCATAGCCGGATCGAGCTGCGTACAAAGCCGGAATGGCCGGTGAGCCATGCAGAAAGCGGGTAATGTCCGGAGCGTAACGCAACTCGCCGGCGAACGCGAACGGTTCCTCGTGGGCCATCCATCCGGTTGTCTTCGGCTCAAGGCGATCGATCAAATCGGGCCGCACATAGAGGTAGCCGGCACCCGGCCCGCCACACAGCCACTTCACCGATCCGCCAGTAGCGAAATCAACCTGCAGGTCTTTCACGCTGAAAGGGACGGTGCCCGCTGATTGGTATGTGTCGAGAATTACCATCGCGCCGACTTCGTGCGCGCGGCGAGTGATCGCCGCGGCATCCTGCAGGAACGCACTCTTGAACAGCACATGCGAGATTGGTACCAGTAGCGTTTCGTCATCAATGGCGTCGAGCATTCGCTCCAGCGGCACGGTGATACCGTCGTCGGATTTTACCGCCTCGATCCGCAGGCCATGCTCGCGCGCGTGCGCTTCATAGACGTACATCACCGAAGGAAAGTTAAGCTCCGAATAAACAATCTTGCGGCGGGTCGAATTTTCCGGCAGCGGCAGCAGGCAGGACAGAATCAGCGACTGGCAAATCGAAACATTCTGGTGCATCACGACCGTTTCGGGGTCGGCGCCGATGATCCGGCCAACTTCATTCCCCACTGTCACCGGCATGTTCCACCAACCCTCGGCCCAGGCACGCACGCCCCGCGTGGCCCAGATGTCAGCGTATTCATGCAAGCTATCGTAGGTGGCGCGCGGCATCGCTCCGAGACTATGCGAGATCAGATAGACTGCTTTCCCGAGAATCGGAAATTCAGAGCGCCATTTGAGCAGGTCGTCAGTCAAGAGTTTTCTCCCGTTTTGTAGACTGCTAATTTACCACAGACAAGTCTTTGGAGTGCGGTGGCAAGCGTAGCGCGACACCGCTTTGAATACCCTTTGGCAGTAAAGACTTTCAGGCTCCGAAGTAAAGCGCCGTCGCCTCTATGCTCTGCGGGTGCACCCAAAAAGTCACGTCATGTTAAAGTGTGCGCGATGTGGAAGTTCGCGAACCCAATCAAGCACCCAATCCCCGACACTCGCTGGCCTTCGGAAACAGCGGCCGCGAACTCGTTGCTATTTCAACCCATCCGCGTTGGTTCGCTCCAGCTGGAAAATCGTACCTGGGTGCCGGCCATGGTTCCCTGGCGAGCCACCGAAGACGGCTTTGTCACTCAGGACAATCTTGATTGGTACCGGCGATTCGCGGCCGGCAAACCCGGGGCCCTGGTGGTGGAAGCCACCGGCATTCGCGATATTCCCAGCGGGCCGCTGCTCAGAATCAGCCACGATCGATTTTTACCGGGCTTGCGCGAACTGGTTGAAACGGTTCGTGAAGCAAGTCACGGCAGTACAAAACTCTTCATACAGATAATCGACTTTCTGGCGGTTAAGCGTCGCCCCGACCCGGCAAAATATTTTGAGCGATTTCTCGAGATCACCGCACATCATCGTCAATCGATTGCCGAGATAACCGCGGACGCACACTGGATCGGCGCAGATGAACCCGTGGTGCGAGACTTTCTCAAGGCCGCGCCCGATACACTCATCGATCGCATCCTTAGCGAGCGCGAACTCGAATCGTTACGCTTTGGCTACCGCGAACGTGTGACCGACACGCACTTGCCTCACGTGCGCGACTTACCCGAGGTTCTGCCTTCGATCTTTGCCGACGCCGCCGCACGTGCGCGAGAAGTTGGTTTTGACGGGGTCGAGTTGCACTACGCGCACGCCTACACCATGGCCGGTTTCCTCAGCGCCCTCAATAAGCGCGACGACGGTTACGGCGGACCGCGCGAAAATCGCGTGCGCCTCCCGCTGGAGGTTTATCGCGCGGTGCGCAAAGCGGTGGGCGACGATTACGTGGTGGGCACGCGCTTCCTCGCCGATGAAGTGATCGCCGGAGGTAACCGTATCGATGATGCGATCTATTTTGGAGTTGAGTTCGCGAAAGCCGGTATGGACTATCTCTCAATCTCGAAAGGCGGAAAGTTTGAGGACGCTGAGCGGCCCAGGATCGGCCAGGCTGTCTATCCATACACGGGCCAGAGCGGTTACGAATGCATGCCTACAACTTTGTCTGACGAACGCGGACCGTTCGGTCGCTCAGTGCCTCTGGTCGCATCGATCAAGCATATGGTGAACGCCGCCGGATTTACTACGCCAATCGTCGCCACCGGTGGCCTCACCACCTTCGAACAAGCTGAGGAAACCCTGCAGCGTGGGCAAGCGGACATTGCCGGCCTGGCGCGCCAGGCCCTGGCAGACCCTGATTGGTTTGTGAAAGTTAAGCTCGGTCGCGGCGATGAAATCCGCCGCTGCACCTATACCAACTATTGCGAAGCGCTGGACCAGGCGCACAAGCAGGTAACCTGCAAGCTTTGGGATCGCAAGGAACTCGGTGAAACGGGAATAACTCTGGCGACCGATGGCCGCCGGAGACTCTTGCCGCCTGAGTGGGTCAGGTGATCGACGGACTAAACGGAAGAAGTCGATCAGCCCGCAGGCTTAAGAACTCAATGAACCGAACCCTGCACTCGTCCAGGTTTACTAGTCTGATTTCCGGCCGGTGAAATCTGCGTAACGTTGGGATCGATTTTCATACGCGCTCACGAACAGGGGATCGCGTCGCCGCAAACTCTCCCGATCAACCTTGCCGCTGCGCGTCATCAACACATAAGCAAGTTCAATCGGCGCCAACTGCATGTACTCGCGTGCGTTTTCAAACCACACCATGCTTTCAAAAGCCGCGGCCTGATACTGTTCAATCACCGGCCGACGGGCCTGCTCAAATCGCCGCAGCGCCTCAATCACATCAGAAGTTTCATCGCAGGCTCGTTTGAGGGCGATCGCATCTTCCATCGCCAGCTTGGTGCCCGACCCGATTGAGAAATGCGCGGTGTGCAGCGCGTCTCCCAGCAGCGCGACGTTCTCGAAACTCCAGCGCCGGTTTTTAACCAGCAGAAAGTTAAGCCACTTTGAGTTGTTTGAAAGCAGCCGTTGACCGTTCAAATCGGGTGCAAACACCATCGCGAGGTAGGCGCGGGTTTCTTCATCAGACATACCCGCGAATCCGGCGGCGTCCCACGTTCGCGGATCGCATTCGACAATGAACGTGCTGGTCGCACGGTCGAACTTGTAAGAATGCGCCGCGAAAACGCCAGCCTGATTTTCGCGAAACGTCAGAGTCAGGCCGCGGAACAATTCGTTTGTTCCATACCAGATATATTTGTTCGGACGCACGCTGAGGTCGGGTTCAAATTGATCTTTGAAGGACTGCCTGACAAAGCTGTTGACCCCGTCGGCGGCCAGCAGCAGATCGCACTCCGCCCTCAATGAGTTAAAGTTGGAAGCTTCCTCGCGGAATCTGATCGCGACCCCTGATTCCTCACAACGCCGCTGCAGGATCTTCAACAGCCCGAGCCGCGCGATTCCGGTAAAGCTGTTGCCGTGTATTGAGATCTTCTCCCCGCGATGAACTACATCGACATTGTCCCAGGCTTCGAAGTTCTGAGTGATGGAGGCGTGAGAGGGTTCATCAGCAGCCCGCAAATTCGCCAGCGTCTTTCCGGAAAACACCAACCCCCATCCGAAAGTGTCGTCCGGACCGTTGCGCTCATAGATGGTAATTTCGTGCGCAGCGTCGGCGCTCTTCATGAGGATGGCAAAGTACAGGCCCGCCGGCCCTCCGCCGATGATGTTGATTTTCATTTCATCATGAAAGGGAAAGTCATCGCGCTTCGTTGAATGCTCGCTCGAGCAGGTCGATAACGCCCACGTGCTCTATCTAGAAAAAGTGGCTTCATTTTGTCGAGGGTACACTAGCCTTTCAACTCATCCAACGCCGCGCCCAACCTTTGCACGCCTTGCTTAAACAGCTCCGGCTGCGCACACATCCCAATTCGAAAATGCTGTGGAGACTCAAAGAAGCGGCCGGGTACAATCGCGGTGTCATACTTTTGGTGAAGTACGGAATAGAGATCATCGACCTGCCCCTTCAGCAGACGCGGAAAAGACGTCGTGCCTGATTCAGTGCGGACCGCCTGCAGGTCCTCACGCGAGTCCAGAAAATTATTCATCACTGCGCGGTTGGGATTCAGGATCCTCTTTGCCCGGGCAACGAACTTCGCCAGATTTTTTAGCGCGACCACGCTGAGGCGCTCAGCAGGCTGAGGGCCCACCGCGCCGAAGACATCGTTCAGCAGCCGCATCCGCCGGGCCAGGGCCGGCTCAGCCAGAATCCATCCGCAGCGCAGCCCACTTAGCCCATATCCCTTGGTCAGACTGGTGGTGGCGATGAACTCTGGCGCCAGCAGCACCGACGATCGCGGCGCCGCTTCAAACATTGCCTCCAGATAAACCTCGTCGACCAGAACTCGCGCGCCTGCGCTTCGGGCGAGGACGCCGATTTCCAGAAGGGTCTCTTTATCGACCAGCGTGCTGCTCGGATTGTGCAAATTGGTAAGAACAATCAAACGTGTGCGCGGGCTAATTTGCCTTGCCAGTTCGTCAACATCGATCTGATAACCGTTCTCAAACGATCTTGGAAACCTCTTGATTTGGGCGCCGAAATATTCTGCGGTTGCGAGGATCGGTTCGTAGGTTGGCTCTTCAATCAGGACTTCATCGCCGTGTTCGAGCACCGCAGCCATCGCCAGATGATTCGCCATTGAAGTGCCGCCTGAAATGGTGACCACCGCATCGGGCGTGACCCGGCAATGAGCGGCCAGACCCTCGATCAAAGGGCGATAGCCGTAAGCGTTGTCGCCGTTGAGATCCAAATCATCCACGGTCGCGTCCAACTCGGCCAAAGGAAGATTCAGAATGCCGCTCAAGGCGAGATCGTATTTGACCTTTGGGCGCGTCTTGGCCCATTGCATGTAGATTGATTGTGTCTTCATGATTGATCAATCGTAAGGCAAAGGTTTGCGGCCTGGCTCAACCCTCTGCGCTCCTTTACCAAACCCTCTGCGTGCTTTGGGTTAAAGTCGAATAGGCTCCAAATACAGCTTGAGTCAGCTCTCTCGCCGCTTCAGCAACCAGGCCCAAACAAAATAAGCCGGCAACCCCGCCAGCATGATCCCGAGACTAATGGCCGTGTTCAGCGGTTCCTTATAGATGACACTAAACGTAATCACACAGCACGCCGCGATAAAGAACAAGGTCGTAAACGGGTGACCAGGGATACGAAAGAAGTCGCCCTGCGGATTACGACGGCGAAATACAAACACGCATACCCCCGTCAGCCCAAAGAACACCACGTCAACCGACACCACGTAGTTCAGAATTTGTTCGAAGCGACTGGCCACCAGCACGATGATAATCGCCAGTCCGCCTTGCAGCGCAATCGCGATCGCCGGCACGCGCGCCCGGTTAAGCCAGGCGAGTTGTTTGAAGAAAAGCCCGTCCTCGGCCATCGCAAAATAAACTCTTGGGGCGGTCAGCATACTCTGGCTAAGAAACCCGATCGTGGAAATCGCAATGCCCGCCGCCAGAAAGCGTCCGCCCTTTTCTCCAAGCGCCAGACGCATCACGGCCGATGCCGGCGTCCTTGTTTGCGACAGGCCCGCGGCGCCCAACGCATGCACGCAGACGTAGTTCACCGAAAGATAAACTAGGATCACGCCCAGCACACCGAACAACAATCCGCGCGGCAGGTTCCGGCGTGGCTCGCGAACTTCACCGGCGACAAAGCAGGCCGTCTGCCAACCACCGTAGGCAAATTGCGCCGGAATCAGGGCCGCACCGAACGCGATCAGAGCCTGCAGAGTAGTCGCCGGAGCCAGCGAGGTTGGCACAGTTGCAGCCAGGGCCGGACCGCTAAGCATCATCCCAAAACCAACCAGCACGCCGATCGCAATCAGCTTCAGCACCATAAAAACATTCTGAGTCACACTGCCGGCGCGTACACCGATGCAATTAACGATCGTCAGCAGGGCCAAAGCGGCTGAGGCAAGCAGCGCGGCGCGAAAGTCAGTGACCTGAACCCCGATGAGCTCAAAAACATGATTGGCAAAGATGAGCGCCACCGCCGCCATGCCCCCAGTCTGAATTACAAACAGCAGACTCCAGCCGTAGCCGAACGCCACGATGGGATGAATGGCATCGCGCAGGTAAACATACTGTCCGCCTGACTCGGAACGCTGCGATGACAGTTCAGCGTAGATAAATGCGCCGGCGAGAGCGATCAATCCGCCCATGGCCCAGGCCCCGAGAATTAAGAGAGGGGTGTGCACCTGTTGCGCAACGACATAAGGATTGGTAAAGATGCCCGCGCCGATGATCCCGCCCATCACGATCATCGTGGCGTCAAAGAGACCGAGCCGGCGAGCGAGTGCGTGGTGATGGCTTTCAGCTTCTCGATGCTTACTCATAGCGCGATTACGGCCACGTGGGTGGCTCCCACTGTAACCGACGAAGATATCCGCAAACTCACGCGGACGATGCGTCTTCTGCCCACTACTCTTTCAAGAGTTGATTCGCGATCACCAACCTCTGAATCTCGGACGTGCCTTCATAGATGCGTAACGCGCGCACGTCGCGATAGAGCCGCTCGACCACGGTCCCTCGCACCAGCCCGGTGCCGCCGTGAATCTGCACCGCCTGATCGATGATGCGGCCGGCGGCTTCGGTGGCGAACAGCTTGGCCTGGCTCGCTTCGCGACTAGAACTCTCCGCACCCGAATCTCTTAAATAGGCTGCACGATAGACCAGCAGACGTGCCGCATCCAGATCAGTCGACATATCAGCCAGCTTCTCCTGGATCAATTGATGGCCTGAGAGTGGACGGCCAAATTGTTCGCGCGACTTTGCATGCAGAACGCTTTCATCCAGCGCCCGTCGCGCCATGCCGCAGGCCGCGGCGCCGACGCTGGCGCGAAAAACATCCAGAGTTTGCAGCGCCAGTCGCAGACCATCGCCCGGTGCGCCAATCATATCCTCGGCGGGAATTTTGCAGCCTCGAAATTCGAGCGCACCAATCGGATGCGGCGCCATCATCTCCGTCCGTTCCGTCACCGTAAACCCAGGCATGCGCGCCGAGATCACAAACGCGGAAATCTCCGCGCGCCCGTCTTCACGCGTTCCGGTACGAGCAAACACAGTATAGAAATCGGCGACGCCGGCATTCGAAATGAAGCGTTTGTGCCCGTCGATAATGAAGGCGTCGTCTTCGCGACGCGCGGTGGTCTTCAGGGCGGCCACGTCCGAACCAGCATCGGGCTCAGTCAAAGCAAAAGCGCCAATAGCCTTGGCATTCGCAGCGCGCGCCAGCCAGAAGTCGCGCACGTGCTCAGTCGCCGCCTGGCAGATCGCATAAGTGCCCAGGCCCTGCATTACGAAAGCCAGATCAGCGAGGGGCGAGGAGTACGAAAGGGTCTCGCGAATGATGCAGAAACTACGCAGATCAAATGGCTGACCGGGAACGGCCACGGCATAGCGCAAAAGGTCCGCTTCAAACAGGAGCATAACGTAACTGCGCACAGCTTCATCGACGTCCTGCTCGTCGTCACCGGCGCGGACTTCTACTTCGCGCTCAGCGAAGTCGGCGACGCCTTCCGCCAGAGCGCGGTGCTCGGCAGAGAAGAATGGGGTAGTGGCGATGAAGCGATCCATTTTATTCTCAAGGCCTTTATGCTAGGGCGGACTTCACGCGCAAGACGCGCTCTCCTGTAGAGTGCGCTGACTACTCATCGCTTTGAAAGCGGCGACTAGTCGCGGCACTCCAAATCATTCAAATTTCGCCGGGCGCTTCGCGAGAAACGCGTCGTGCGCTTCCTGAAAATCCGGATGCTGCATGCACAGGGCCTGGGTGACGGCTTCGGCATCCAATCCGGACTCGAATCCCATGTGCATTTCGCGATTCAGCATCTCTTTGGTTTTAGCGAGGCCCAGCGCCGGGCCGCGCACCAGCTTCTCCGCAAACTCGCGGGTCACAGGCTCCAGTTGATCCCGCGGCACCACGCGATTATACAGACCAATCGCCGCCGCTTCTGTGGCCGTGACGAAATCGCCAGTCATCAAAAGTTCAGTCGCTTTCGCGAGGCCGACCATGCGTGGCAAGAGATAGGTCGCGCCCATGTCTGTGCCCGCCAGTCCGACTTTCACAAAGATGAAGGCAATCTTTGCTTCTTCGGCAGCGATACGAATGTCGGCTGCCAGAGCGATGCATGCGCCCGCACCCGCTGTCGTGCCATTCAAACTCGCAATCACCGGCTTGGGCAGCGAACGCATATTCTCAATCAATTCGCAGGTCAGTCTCGTGAAGTCCAGCAGACCCGCTGCATCGCGTCCCTGCAGTTCACCGATAATGTCGCGCACGTCACCGCCCGAACAAAACGCGCGGCCGGCGCCGGTGATGACTACGACGCGGACATCTTGTTCATCGCGCAGCGCTGCGAACAAGTCGGTCAATTCGCGATAGACTTCAAACGTGATTGCGTTCAGGCGTTCGGGGCGATTCAGCGTGATCGTCGCGATGCCGTCGTGTTGCTCGTAAAGAAAACTTTTTGGTGTGTTCATTCTCTACAGACCTGTTTAGGGCTTGTCCATGGTTTCGCTGACAAATTTCAGTGGCGCCGGCAACGCTCCTGTGCGCAGGACCAGGGCGAGATCCTCCGCCGACTGTTTGGTGAAGCGGCCACTGATCTCGCCTGAATCGAAAATCTGTGATCTTATGTAAGCGATTGATTTCACTTCGCCGTCGAGGACGACGCCAAGATAGTTATTGATGTTGGCAGCCGTCCACGTGCCAAACTTTTCCGCCCCGGTTTTGTTGAGAGAAAAGCTAATTTGATAATCGTCGTGATTGCTCCGAAGGGCCCTGGCATCTCTCAAGTTGTTTCCATCGATGATCGCCGGTGCTTCAACTACCACCCACTTAGTTGGCCTCTGCTGCGACCCCGCGTTCGTCTCGACCTCGAAGTAAGGGAGGACGCGCCGGTCCGGTGGAACTATTGCACCCGCTAAAGACGCGACTGCCTCTTCTTTGGTCGAGTACATTTGTACGGGTTGGGGACTGAGTGGAGTGATGACATGCACCAATTCCAGACTTCCGCCTTGAATAACCAAATGCTTTAGTCGTTCGGGATCATCTAAGCGCGGCAGATTCAAAACAATCCGGCCGTCAGCCCCGGGCACGACTTGAAAGTTGCCAACGCCGTAAGTACGAGGCGCTTCTCAAGCACCTTAATCGTTTGCCGCACGGCCGCTTCCCGGTCGGGGGTAGCCTGATCGACTTCCACCGTCACGTGCCATAGCAAGGCCTTCTTTGGCCGCAGAAGAAAAATGCCGAGGACAATAGCAGAACCCAATACCAGCAGAGCCATAGCGCCCAGTACCCAGGGCAGCATGCTTCGCTTTTTAATTACCGACGGGACCTCCACCTGAGCAGCCGGTTCAAAGACTTGCTTCATCGTCGGCACATTTTCCGGCGATGAAGGCAAAGTTAACGTCGGCGGAGCAGGCGTGTCGGGATTTTTGTCGAGGAGATTTCTGCCATCGTCGAGACAGAACCTCAGATTGTCATCATCGTAAACTCGGCTGCATGCGGGGCAGAGTTTCATCAGCTTATCAATCAGTCCAAAACTGCAGTCGCTTCAATTTCGACTTTCGCTCCGTCTTCCAGCAATCCTTTCACTTCAACGAGGACCATTGCCGGGAAGTGTTTGCCCATCCGCGCGCGATAGCGTTCACCGATTTCTTTCAAACGTTCGCGGTATTCCCGCTTATCGGTCACATACAGAATCATTCGCGCAATCTGTTCCGCCTGGCCACCCGCTTCGCTGACGACGGTGATGACATTGGCCAGCGCGCGGTCGAATTGCTCGACAATGTCCGCGCTGACGATCTGATGTTGCGCGTCCCAGCCGATCTGCCCGGCGATGAACAACAGCCGGCCGCCTTCCACCAACACACCGTTCGAATAACCGGCTGGCGCACCGAGTGATTCAGGATTAATCAAAGTGAAACTCATTTTTGGTTTTCTCTGTGCAGCCTCTGTGATCCTTTGTGTCTCTGTGGTTATGGATCGCTCTTTACCACAGAGACACGGAGGATCACAGAGAGATCACACAGAGGCTTGCACAATCTCCAGCTGGGTCCCGCCGGGATCTCGCACATAGAAGCGTGGCACACCCGGCAGCGGGCGCGGATCGGGAATGATGGCCACGTCCGCGTCGCGAAATCTTTGCTCCACAGCTCCCAGATCCGAAACTGCAAAGCAGATGTGACGCGAACTCGGAGGGCCTGCGGGTTCGTCGTCTACCGACAGGTGCAATTGGTTCGGGCCCATCTGATACCAGGCGCCACTCTGACGAGCGGCTGCCGGCTTTGGTACCTGATCGAGACCCAGTACGCGGCCGTAGAAATCCTTTGTCGCCGCTTCCAGCTCCGGCGGCACAGTGACGTTTACGTGATGAAGTTGCGTGGCCATTATGGAAGTTTGAAATTTGGATTTTCAATAATGCCGAGCGTGTTGCCGAAAGGATCCTTGACGGTGGCGACTTTGATTCCTTCGCCAACATCCTGCACCGCTTCGTGAGCGGTGGCGCCCAAAACCAGGAGTCTCTGGAAGGTGGCGGCGCAATCATCTACGCCCCAGTATGTTACCGCGCCATCGGCCTTACCTTCGCTGGCGGCCGCGCCGGGCTGCAAGCCGAGTTCGTATCCGGCAACATTGAACCCAACATAGAATGGTTGGTCAAAGTATGGTTGCACGCCGAGCACTTCACTGTACCAGGCCTTCCCCTTTTCAATATCGTCGAGATGATAAATAGCGGTTCGTAATCCTAGAAGCATGGTTCACCTCCAAACAAACGAGTGCGGCCCTGATGAGGCCGGATTCCGCTGGGAGCGCGGTGTGTCGTCAGCCTCTTTCATCTGCGCCTCAAATATCTTCGGGACCTGTTTACCGGGGGCTTACGCCCGAGGCTTTACGCGGTCGCCGGCTTTGCCGGCTGAACCACGGTGGCTGCATCCGCGCGTTGCACGCTTCGCTGCTCACCTGATTCCAGGTCTTTGATAGCCACCTCGCCACGAGCACGCTCATCTTCGCCGACGATCGCCACAAATCTAACTCCACGCGCGGCCGCGTACTTGAACTGCTTGCCCATCTTGTCTGCCTCAGGATACAGATCGACACGCAGCCCCTGTCGTCTTAATTCAGTTGCCAGCGCCAGCGACTCTGCGATCCACTCTTCATTCCAGAGGGTCACCATGATGTCAGCCGGTGAAGAAGCCAATTCAACCGGAAACATTTTGCGTTCGCCCATCACCACGATGATTCGTTCCAGACCCAGTGAGAAACCGCACGCCGGCACATCTTTGCCCAGAAACATACCCACCAGATTATCGTAACGCCCACCACCGCCGAGACTGCCGGCCAGATCAGCCACGTTGATTTCAATAATTGCTCCGGTGTAATAGGACAGTCCGCGCGCCAGAGTCGGATCAAGTTTGATCCGCTTTTCAGCGTCAGCGGCCTTGGCAAATTGCAGCACCTGACGGAGTTCATCCACGCCCCTTGAGCCGCTTTCATGGGCGCCAATGAATTCGACCAGGCGACCGAGAATATCTGCATTGAATGCCGCGCGCTCCAAACCCGGCACACCCAGATCAGTCAGCTCAGCGGTGCGTTCAACTCCCGCGAGGCCGGCGAAGAAATGCATCAGCTTTTCCGCCGCTTCCGCCGCGATCCCGCGCGCGTTCAATTCGCGAGCAACGCCTTCAGCTCCCGCTTTATCCATTTTGTCGAGCGCGATCAGAGCTTCCGAATGTTTGTCGGGCGCCACCCCTGCCTGCTCCAGAATCCCGGCCAGGATCTGCCGGTGATTTACTCGAATCACAAAATCGTTGAAGCCGAGCGCAACCAAAGCATCACTCGCCGCCGAGATCAGCTCGGCTTCAACCACCATCGACTTTGATCCCAGCACGTCAACGTCGCATTGATAGAATTCGCGAAAGCGGCCGCGCGCCGGACGATCGGCCCGCCAGACGGGTTGAATCTGATAGCGCTTAAAAAACTTTGGTAGCTCGTTTTGATACTGGGCCACGACGCGCGCCAGGGGCACGGTCAGATCGTAACGCAGGGCCAGATCGGCGGCGCCGCTCTTTTCATGCTCACCGCGCTTGAGAATTTTGAAGATGAGTTGATTGCCTTCTTCGCCGTACTTGCCCATCAATGTTTCGATGTTTTCGACCGCGGGAGTTTCCAGGGGCTCGAACCCATAGCGTTCGTAAACTGACTTGATCACGCCGATCACGTATTCGCGTTTGCGCACGTCGGCGGGGAGAAAGTCGCGCATCCCGCGCGCCGGTTGGGTTTTGGCTGAAGACATTTGATTGGTCCTGGAGTATTTCGCCCGCAATCATAACCTGAAATTAGATTGGGACAGTAGTCCGGCCCCGGATAGTGAAATCCGCAGATTACACCGAAACTCGAGGAGGAAACTTAAAGACGCTTCGTCGCTAACAAAACGCTGGACGGCGAAGTTGTCTAAACTGCTTCCCGGTTTTCCTGCTCGGTGAAATCTGCGTATCTGCGGATAACCTCGAAACCAAACTCAATGTCTTCTCTCGGCCTGCTCGCTCTCCAGGGCGCGCTCGGCTTCCTTCGCAGTGATCGCGTCGACCGGGCGATGCGTGGCCCAATATACGCCGGCGGCGATTACAGCGCCGATTACTGGCGCGACGATAAACAGCCAGAGCTGGCTGAGCGCCCACCCACCCACAAACACTGCCGGTCCAATGCTACGCGCCGGATTGACGGAGGTATTGGTGATGGGAATGCCGACCAGGTGTATCAGAGTGAGTACAAGGCCAATAGCAATCCCAGCAAATCCCACCGGGGCCCGAAGATCAGTTGCGCCGAGTACCGTAAAGACCAGGAAAAAAGTCAGTACAATCTCTGCCATGAAGGCCGATAACAAGTTATAGCCACCGGGAGAATGCACGCCATAACCATTCGCCGCGAACCCCGCGACTGACGGATCGTAGCCGGCGGGTCCGCCTTTGACTATAAGCAACAGGACAGCGGACGCCAGCACGGCGCCTACTATCTGCGCGAGGATATAACCGGGAGCATCTTTCCTTTTCATCTTCCCGGTTATCAGCAACCCGACTGTTACGGCAGGATTGATATGGCAACCCGAGATGGGACCGATAGCGTAAACCATCGCCAGCAGAGAAAGCCCAAAGGCGAGTGACACGCCGAGATAACCGATCTTATCTCCGGCCAGCACCGCACTGCCGCAACTGGCAAATACCAGGACAAAAGTTCCGACTAGCTCCGCGAAGTATTTGTGCATGTCTCTGCCTCCTCTGGGCCTATGAACCAATCACACAACACACAGACGTTCGGGTTTCAACTTAACCCTGGCCTGCCTGCGAACTGGAAAGGGACGCGAGGTTTATATACCCGTGTTGTCCCTGGGCGCAAGATTTGTGTGACAGCAGCACACGATTTTCACAGCACTCTTGAATCTCTGTAACTTTGCGGGTATAAGCAACGTCATTCAATCAAAGTTTGTCTCGCTCGGTATTTCCAGTGGGTGAGTAAACCAGCATTCCAAACATTTCTTGAACAGGAGCCCTATGATGATTCGACGTCAATTTGCCGCCACCCTTCTGCTCTGCGCGCTGCTTTTGCCATACGCCGCCTTCGGACAACAACCGGGCGCCCAACAGCCCGCAGCCGATCCGAACGACCCGATCGTCCGCATAAAAGATGAGGGCATGAACCGCTCGCAGGTGATGCAGACCCTCTCATACCTGAGCGACGTGATCGGCCCGCGCCTGACCGCCTCACCGGGAATGAAGCACGCCAATGACTGGACCCGTGAAACCCTCGAGAAGTGGGGCATGCAGAACGCGCACCTGGAAGCATGGGGACCTTTCGGCCGTGGCTGGAGCCTGAAACGTTTTAGCGCCCAGGTCGTCGACCCGCTGAACATTCCCTTGATCGCGTATCCAAAGGCCTGGTCACCGGCGACCAACGGCCCCGTCACCGGCAATGTGGTTTATCTCGAAGCGAAGACCGAAGCCGATCTGGAGAAGTACAAAGGGAAATTGAAAGGCGCGATCGTTTTTACCCAGGCTCCGCGAGAATTGAAAGCGCGGTTTGCTCCCCTCGGAACCAGGCAGGATGAAAAGAGCCTGCTCGCGCTGGCCGACGCGGCACCTCCCGGAGGCGGCGGAAATCGCGGCGGCGGTGGCGGTTTTCGCATGACGCCGGAGCAGCGCGCGACCTTGAACTTCAACACGCGCAAGCTCCTGTTCGCACAGGAAGAAGGCGCGGCAGTGCTGGCTGACGGCAGCCGGGCCGGTGATGGTGGAACTATCTTTGTGCAACAGGCGACGGTGCCCGCGATGATTCCAGAGGTGCAGCCGGCCACCCCCGCGCCGCGAGTCAATGCGTATGACAAGGGAGCCAGGATCCTGCCGCAAATCACTCTGGCCAACGAGCATTACAACCGCATCGTGCGCATGCTGCAGGCCGGCGAGAACGTAAAAATGGAAGTGAACATCGGTGTCGAATGGCAGGACAAGGATCCGATGGGCTACAACACGGTTGCCGAAATTCCCGGCAGTGATCCAACTTTGAAGGATGAAGTGGTGATGCTGGGTGGCCACATGGATTCATGGCACGCCGGCACCGGCGCTACCGACAATGGCGCGGGTGTGGCGGTCGCGATGGAAGCGATGCGCATCATTCAGGCACTCGGTCTGAAACCGAAGCGCACCATTCGCATTGGACTCTGGACGGGGGAAGAACAGGGACTGCGGGGTTCGGCGGCTTATGTGAAGCAGCATTTCGGCAGCCTCGAGCCGGGGAATCCGGGTGTAGTACCGCCGGGAACTCCGAATAGTCAGCCGGCCGCTCCGCAAAAGCTTACCACTACACCTGAGTACGAAAGGTTTGACGCTTACTTCAATCTCGACAACGGCACTGGCAAAATCCGCGGCGTATACATGCAGGGCAACGAAGCTGTGCGCCCGATCTTCAGGGGATGGCTGTCGGCGTTCCGCGATCGACCGGGCGAGAACCTCTGGGGCGCGAACACGCTCTCGATTTCGAACACCGGAGGCACCGATCATCTCTCTTTTGATCGCATCGGCCTGCCGGGATTTCAGTTTATCCAGGACGAGATTGAATACGACACGCGCACGCACCATTCAAACATGGACGTCTTCGATCGCATTCAGGAAGATGACATGAAGCGTAATGCGACCATCATGGCCGCCTTCGTTTTCCAGACCGCAAATCGCGACGAAAAGATCCCGCGCAAGCCGGCACCGGGGAAATAAAGCAGGGTCCGCAGATTACGTTGATTCACAGATGGATAACTGGCTGGCAAAGAGGGTGACGGAGTAGTAAACACATCCCTTTGTCTGATGTTCTTTGCGGTTTTCTCTCTGCCCAATCCGTGTGATCTGCGGACTGTTTGTACTACTTGGCCCCCACCACTACTTCCAGCCAGTAACGTCTAAGCTTGTCACGATTCGCTTTCCGGTAGGCATTATAGTCGCGCGCGATGCCCTGATCAGGACGGGCAAACAAAATATACGCTTCGAGCAAGCCTGCGTCGTTCAGCTTCAACAGCCTGTCAAGTGAAGGGGTCAGCTGCCTGGCACGTTTCTCCTTCACCTGGCTCTGAACTCCCTCGATCACTGCGCGCAACCCGGCCCTCTCTTCGGCCAGACTGTGGCGATACGTAGGTTCACCCGGATAGGCTTTGGCAAAATCATCGCTGCGGGTCCCGTCCTTTTTATTCATCCACAGGGCCCGCACCATGCCATACATTATCCACGCCGCCGATCCGTCGTCCTTACTGCCCTTCAGTGCCAATTCATCGACTGTGATATTTATTTCACCCGGCTTATTTGAAGTTACGTTGGAAGGGATATCGATGCGGGGATGTCCGAGTTGTCTATCGTTCTTTTGCGCCCACTTCGACAGCCCGTTGTAGGACATGTTGTTATAAGGATCGGCGAGGATCGCCTCGACAAAATTAGCCAACGCCTGGTCGTCCTTTCCATACTCCAGCAGAGCATCGCCCCAATAACGATATGCAGTTTCACGATCTGGATCGATCCGGATCGCTTTGGTGAACCACTCACCGGCTTTATCAAACAGGTCTTTGCGCTCAGTCGCATCGGTCGAGTTGTGGGCCCTTTTGAATTGCATGTCTCCGGCAAACAGTGCCGCTTCGTATAGTTTTGGATCGAGTTCCAGCGCGCGGGCGTAACTGGCCAGGGCTTTGTCCAAATCACCATGGGAATAAGCCGTCTCCCCATCGTTCATTACCGCATCAACTTCCGGGTTGCTGGAAAACTTTGGCGCTTCGCCGCCATCCGGAGGAATCGAGGCGAGTATCTGAGCCAAAACCGGTTCAGTCACTCCCAGTTCTTTCGCCCGCACAAGATAGCGGCGCGCCCGCAATCGTTCTTGTTTATGCAAGACGGGGTCTTTAATCTCGCGTGACTTGGCGAAGATCGAAAAGCCGAGGAAGAAATTAACTTCCGGGTCGACGGGGTTCTGGGCGGCGAGTTTTTCCAGGATCGGGAGCGCCTCGATGATTTTGCTTTCATCCATCAACTGCATGGCGCGCTTCCGTTCGGACGCATAATCCGTATCCTGGGCCGAAACCCTGACGCCTGTGGAAAGGATCAGCGCGACAAATATCATCAGACACGCATTGAGGAAGATTCTGTTTGCGGTTAAGCTTTGGTTGTCCATCGAGAGCACCTCTGAAGTTTGGCTTCGCGGATCGGGTTTGTTGAGGAGACGGCGCCAGTCTAGGATGTAAGTCAGAAACGTGTCAACGCGTTTTTTGCCTTGAAGGTTGGCGCGCCACCGACGTGAACTTGACGAGCAAAACCAAAAGCACCATGTTTCTGTCGCTATCGGCCTGATACTTACGGAGGCGTGATTCGTCAGGGCAATGCCGGCACGTTCCGCGGCAAACACCCATTGTCTCAGGAACAATTTGCCCTTGAGTGGCAGCGCTATAACCGCGATCTCTTTTAGCAAAAATTCCGGACCGGGCAATGATCCATTTACTGGAAGTCAAAAATCTCTCCACCTGGTTTCAGACCCGCGAAGGTTTGGTCCGCGCGGTGGACGAGGTCAGTTTTCATCTGGATCGCGGCGAGTTACTGGGATTAGTGGGCGAGAGCGGTTGCGGCAAGTCAATGACCGCACTTTCGATCATGCGTCTGATTGCGCCGCCGGGGAAAATTGTCGCGGGTGAGATTCTGTTTGAAGGAAAGAACCTGCTGCAGTTTTCCAACGCTGAGATGCGCCATGTTCGTGGCAATGACATCGCCATGATCTTCCAGGATCCGATGACGTCGCTCAACCCGGTGTTCACTGTGGGAGCACAGATTGCGGAAGCGCTGCGCCTGCATCGCCGCCTGTCCCGCAAAGCGGCGCGCGCCGCCGCGATCGAAGCGATGCGGGAGGTTTCGATTCCTGATCCGGCGCTGCGTGCCGACGATTATCCACATCAACTTTCCGGCGGCATGCGACAGCGGGTGATGATAGCGATGGCGTTGGCCTGCGATCCGAAGGTGCTAATCGCGGATGAGCCGACTACGGCTCTGGACGTCACGATCCAGGCGCAGATTCTGGATCTGCTCAACCAACTGCGCGCGTCGCGCGAATTGGCGGTGCTGATGATCACGCATGACCTCGGCGTGGTAGCGGAAGTAGCCGAACGAGTGGCCGTGATGTACACCGGAAAGATCGTCGAGAAATCCCCAGTGGAAGAATTGTTTGCGCGGCCCAAACATCCATACACCGAAGGCTTATTACGGTCCGTACCCAAACTGACCGCAAAAGATGTAGTCAAGGCTGAACGGCTGCAAACGATCGAAGGGACGGTACCGAGACCGACTGCCCTGCCGCCGGGTTGTCATTTCGAGCCCCGCTGCCAGTATCGAATGCCGCGCTGTCGCGAGAGCGCGATTCCGCTTTATCAGATGGGCCCGGGAGTGCGGGTCAGGTGCGTGTTATTCGATCCGGCGCATCAAGAGGAAGTAGAGACCGTTCGATCAATCGGCCGGAATGGCGGCTCTGCCGCCTGATGTGCGAGAAGGCTTTGCCTGTTTCGGCCGGTCATGAAAAGGGCTCCGCCTCTATGATCCCGTGCCGCGGATCGTAATCCGGAGGCCGGCGGATTGTTCGGAGGCGCAGCCTCCTCAACTCTAAAAGGATTTATTATCGGTAAGGAAAGCCTTACCGCACGGGGGAGCGGCCAGCCGCTGACGCTAATTGATGGCGATCGCAGAAGACAATCAAAAGACTCCCCTCGTCCGCGTTGACGGACTGGTAAAGCACTTCCCCGTCGAAAACAGCGACGATGTCTGGCGCGCGGTCGATGGCGTGTCATTCGAAATCCTAAGCGGTGAAACGCTCGGATTGGTAGGCGAGTCAGGATGTGGCAAATCCACCGTGGGCCGTTGTCTCCTGCGCCTGATTGAGCCGACCCGCGGCAAGATTCAATTTGAATCCCGCGAAGTGACCAACATGGGCAAGAGCGAACTGCGTCTGCTGCGTCGCGAAATGCAGATCGTGTTTCAGGACCCGAGCGCCTCTCTGAATCCGCGTATGAAAGTCGGCGACATCGTGGCCGAACCGCTCATCATTCACAAGATCGGCAATCGAGCAGAGCAGAAAGAACGCGTGGCCTGGCTACTGGCAAAGGTTGGTCTCGACGCGGATTTCATGAAGCGTTACAGCCACGAATTCTCGGGCGGTCAGTTGCAGCGCATTGGGGTGGCACGGGCCCTGGCGCTGAATCCAAAATTGATTGTGGCCGACGAACCAGTCTCGGCGCTTGATGTTTCGGTGCAGGCGCAGGTGGTCAACCTGCTCCAGGATCTACAGAAGGAGTTTGGACTTACTTACCTGTTTATCTCGCATGGACTCGCGGTCGTCGAACACATTTCGACGCGAGTGGCGGTGATGTATCTGGGCAGAATCGTTGAGATCGCCGGCGCAGCTGAACTCTACCTGCGGCCTTTGCACCCGTACACCCACGCCCTGCTTTCGGCGATTCCGGTTCCCGATCCCAAAGCGCATCGCGACCGGGTCATTCTAAAAGGTGACGTGCCCACCTCGCGCAATCCACCGTCGGGGTGTCGATTTCGCACCCGCTGTCCGGTCGCCATTGACGAATGTGCGCACATCGATCCAGAGTTGCGCGAGATTTCGCCCGGACATACCGTTGCCTGCATTCGCGTCGAAGGCTATGAAAGCGCGCGGCCGGTAGAGTCCCACGCCTCCTAATGTGGAATGCGCTGACTCGTCAGCGCTTACGTAAGCGGCGACTGGTCGCCGCGAGCAGTGGTGGCAACAGTTCGCGGTCTGAGGGACGGACACCTTATGCGTTCCAAATTTCGCTTTGGCCGGGCTGGTTTGAAACCTGCTCGACCATGCCGGCGTAAGTACAACTCGGCCACACAAATAAATTGCGATCCCCGGACGGAAGAACATGCGCCCCGTCCTTTCGGCTTTCAACAGGAGGATAACTCATGAGCGATCCCAATCAGGAATTTCAACCCCCGCCGTTCGGCGCTAAACCTGAACCCGAAACGATCGAGATGTCTACCGCCGGCACTCTGACAGGTATCTTCTTCGAACCAGGACGAGTATTTGAAGCGATGCGTTCCCGGCCAAGATTCCTGGTCGCGAGCCTGGTGCTTTTGGTGCTGACTATCGGAGTAACCGGGGTTGTTTTCCAGCGCATCGATATGACCCAGTTCATCAGGGACAAGATGGAAAAGTCTCCGCGCAACGCCAATGCATCACCCCAGCAAAAAGAGATGGGAGTTAAGATTGGCAAGATTATTGGAGCGGTAGGAATTCCATCCTCGGTGCCAATCACGATTGCCGCGGGTGCGGGGCTCTACCTGCTGGGCGTAATGGCCTTTGGCGGCGCCATCACCTACAAGAAATCGCTTACTGTCTGGGCGTACTCGTCCCTGCCGCCAGCGGTTCTTGGTTCACTCGTCGCGGTGTTGGTGTTGTTCTTAAAAGCTCCCGACCAGATTGACCCGGAGCACTTACTAGTCACCAATCCCGGGGCTTTCATGGGGCCGGACTCGTCGCCCGTGGTGGTTGCTTTGCTCAGCCAATTCGATTTGCTGAAATTCTACGGATTGTTTCTGGCGGCGATTGGTCTACGAAAGCTCGCGAAATTATCTTCCGGCTCAGCCTGGGGAGTGGTCATTGGTTTCTACGCGATCCGTGCAATTCTGGCGATTTGTTCGGCGGCGATCTTCGGCGGTTAATGAGAAGTACGGGCAAGGAACAACCCTTGCCCGTAGTCTTATTCGTACCGGAGCGACTCGATTGGATCGAGCCGGGCAGCCTTCCAGGCGGGCCACAATCCAAAGATCATGCCGATGCCTACGCTGGCGAAGAAGCCCGCGACCGGCGCCCACAGCGGCACGTAGGATGGCATGATTAGTTTCACCACTAACGAGCCCAGCCAACCAATTGCCAAACCCGCAAATCCACCGAATCCGGTCAAGGTCATCGCTTCGATCAGGAATTGCCAAAGGATGTCTTTGCGGCGTGCTCCGATAGCTTTGCGAATACCGATTTCGCGAGTTCGCTCAGTCACCGAAACCAGCATGATGTTCATGACGCCGATGCCGCCGACCATTAATCCGACGGAAGAAATAACCACCATCGCGATGGCGATGCCCCCCGTAATCGAATGGAAAGTGCTGATCAGCGAGGCAGTGGTCTCGATGCCGAAGTTATCCGGGTTACCAAAAGGAACCTGCCGGCGGACCCGTAACGTGTCGATGACCTGATCCATGGCTTCCTGCATCATGCCCGGCCTGGCCACGGCCAAAAGATAGACATCCTCCGAATTAGGTTTAAGCTTGCGGGCGACATTGTAAGGCAGATAGACCACGTTATTCTGATCGTCGCTGCCCCCGCTAAACAGAAACTGTTCGCGCTTTTGCAGCACGCCCACCACTCGATACTCTTCCGAACCAATCTTCAAAGTATTGTCGACTGGGGATCCGAAGGGAAAGAAATCATCGGCCACCTTTGAACCGACGACACAGACGTTCTGATTCTGATCATTCTCGAATTGAGAGAAGAAGCGGCCTTCCGAGACTGTTTGCGTCCCGGCCTTTTCGAAATCCGGCAGCGTCCCCTGCAATGCGACCGAGGCAGAGGTCTTTCCGCCCCCGCTAACCAGAATTTTCTGGCCAAAAAAGTTGTTGGTAATCTCGAGAAAGGGCACAGCTATTTCAATGGTGGGCAACTTGCCGAGGGCCATCGCGTCGTCATAGGTGAGCGGCTTGCGCATGCGCTCTTCGCGTGACATGCGGCCCACGTGAATCCCGGGGTTGTTCTTGCTGATGTACATCGAGCGCGTGCCAAAGGATTCAACTTCCCTGGTAAAGGCCGTATCGATGCCGCTGATGATTGAAGCGATCAGCATCACGGTGACGACGCCGATAATCACGCCGATGATTGTCAGAAAGGAACGCATCTTGTTGGCCCGTAGGGTGGCCAGGGCGAGCCAAAGATTCTCGAGGATGTCGCTACTGATTAGTTTCATAGTCTTTGCTCTTCGTACTTCTTCCCCTAACCCGGTCGCGTTGGATTAAGCTTCGTTATCTCAGAACCTGAGTCGTCTCAGTTGTGAGCCGATCTCAACCATCAGCCCGCAAAGCTTCAATCGGATCCAGTCGCGCTGCTTTCCAGGCGGGTACGATGCCTGAAAGAATTCCCACGCCTCCGGAAGCCGCCAGCGCACTCAATACCGCAATGATCGAAAGATAAGTCGGAAAGAAGGTCGCCGTAACGATCTTGCCGATGATCCAGGCCAGAAAGATACCGACAGCTCCGCCGATTGTCGCCAACGTAATTGCTTCCATCAGGAATTGTTTCAGGATGTCCGTTCGACGCGCGCCCAGGGATTTACGCAGTCCAATTTCCTTAGTCCGCTCGGTCACCGACACCAGCATGATGTTCATGATCACAATGGCGCCCACGATCATCGCGATTCCGGGAACCGCAATGGCCACCAGAAAGATCGTCCCGAAGAGTCGATCGCGCAAGCCCGTGATGGCATCGGGTGTGACAATCCCGAAATTATCCTTTTCACCGGGACTAAGGTGGTGACGGGCACGCATCAGATACCGCGCTTCATCGACCGCATCGTTGAATGTGCCGTCGGTCTTTGAAGTGGCGGTAAAGTAGAGCGAGCGCTGCCGCACGAGTGGGCCAAAATTAACCTGATAGGTCTTCAACGGAATGACGATGAAGCTGTCCTGCGGAATACCAAAGACAGTTCCCTTTACTTCTTCGACTCCGATTACCCGATAGGGCAATCCGCGAATATCGATCTCACCGCCGATGGGATTGCCTCCCGGGAACAGCTTGTTGGCAATGTCCGCTCCGACATAGGCCACCCGGGCGGCGCTGTCGTTTTCCGAATCGATGAAGAAACGTCCATTGGCGATCTGGCGGTTGTCTATGTCGCCGGTGTTCGCCGTGGCGCCAAGCACGAACACATCTTCCAGAGTCTGATCGTTGCGCTTGATCAGCGACGCCGAGCCGCGGGCCTTGGCTCCGATTTTACCGATCAGCTGGGCGTGATCTCTTAAGTACTCGTAATCATCGAGGGTCAGCTCCTTATTGCGTCGCTGGGCCGCCGCAATCGTGTCGGTGTCCTTGAAATCCTCAAACGGATTGAAGCGTTGCACTGAAAATGACTTGGAGCCGATGCCGGCAATTTTTTCATCGATATAGACATTGAAGCCCTGGATCAGGGAAACAACGGTGACAAAGGCGGTGACCCCCACGATCATGCCCAGCAAAGTCAGCGCCGAGCGCAACTTGTGCGCCCAGATGGCGGCTATCGCCACTTTTAGAATCTCGATTAGTTTCACTCTTAGCTATTACGGGCGACGAGCGGTTTTGGTTACCAGGAATCGGAGCATGCCGCTGACCAAGGAAAGCCGCAACTCATTCATACCTCAGCGATTCGATTGGATCCAGTCGCGCCGCCTTCCAGGCAGGCCAGAGACCGAAAACAATTCCCACCGTGGCGGAGATGCCGACACCCACGACGATGGCCCAGGCCGGAACAAAGGCCGGCAAGGGAGAATACTTGTTCATCAGGATGCTGGCCAACTCTCCCACGATCAATCCGACCAGGCCCCCGATACCGGTCAGCACAACCGCTTCGATCAGGAACTGCGAAAGGATATTAGCGCGGGTCGCGCCCACGGCCTTGCGCAGCCCGATCTCCTTTGTCCTTTCCGTCACTGAGACCAGCATGATGTTCATCACGCCAATTCCACCAATCATCAGCGCGACAAAAGAGATTGCCGTCAGTACCAGATAGGTGGCCCCGGTTAACTGGTTATAGACATCCAGCAGCGCGTCCTGTGATGACATACCGAAACTGTTCGGCGCGCCTGCCGGCACATTGCGCCGGCGCCTCAGAATATCAGTCATCTCGTCCATGGCCGATTTCACATAAGCCCGCGTGATCGGGCGCACGATGATCACGTAGACGCTCTCGGGAAAGTGCAATTCCGGATAGTACTTTTCAAAGGTCTTGATCGGAATAAAGACCGAGTTGTCGCGCGATTGGCCGAGGAAGTTCCCCAGCGGCTCCATCACGCCAACGACCCGAAACGGCCGGCCGGCTATCTTGATCTGTTTATCCAGTGGGTCGCTAAAAGGAAACAGGGCCTTGACCAGGTCCTGGCCCACCACGCAGACGTTGGCGCGCTCTTCGACATCCAGATCCGTAATGAAGCGGCCGCGGTCGACAAAGCTTGACTGGGTGAATTCATAATAAGGAGTGACGCCGAGCAGGATCGGCGTATCGCTCTGTTTCTCCTCATAACGAACTGTTTCGGCAATCTTGCGATAGATCGGCGAGACACTCAGCACCGAAGGCGCTTCCCGACGAATCGCGTCGGCATCTGCGATAGTGAGTTCTTTGCGATGGAGTTCTTCCGTATTCGGCTGATGCCCGATGCTGGGATCGAACTTCGTCGCCCAGATTGAATTCGACCCCAGGGCTTCGATCTGCTGGGCGAAGGATTTGTCCAAGCCCTGGATGATCGAGACCATGAACACCACGGTGACGACGCCCACGCTCACGCCCAGAATGGTCAACAGCGAGCGCAATTTATTCGAGCGCACCGTGTCGATTGCCATGTAGGCGGATTCTCTGACGTCTATAAAGTTCATTCTTAATGGAGCCCCGTGCAATCTCCCCTTTGGCTACTCCGATCTTAAAGCTTCAATCGGATCCAGCTTCGCGGCCCGCCAGGCCGGCCATAGGCCGCTAACTACACCTACGATCGAAGACATGCTGACCCCCAGCACCGCCGACCAGACACTGAACAGCAACGGAAAACCGATCAGGAGGGCAATCAACCAGGCGACCCCGAAGCCGCTCAAGACGCCGAGCACACCTCCAATCGCGGTTACGGTTACAGCTTCGATCAAAAACTGAGTCAGGATGTCTTTGCGACGCGCGCCCACGGCTTTGCGAATGCCGATCTCTTTGGTGCGCTCGGTTACTGACACCAGCATGATGTTCATCACCACGATCCCGCCGACCACCAGCGAAATGGCCGAGACACCGATCGTCACCACATAAATATTCGAAGTGGCACTGCTGTAAAGATTCAGAAACACGTCCTGAGTTTCGAGCGCGAAGCCATCGTCGTCATCGCGAACGCTTTTGCCGCGGCGATTGCGCATAACAGCCCGCGCCTGGTCCTCAGCCTGCTCGAGTTGTGGAGCTGTTTCCGTCTGCACGAACACCACCACCGATTTATGCGCGCCAAAATTCTTTTCGAAATTCGCGTAAGGGATATAGATTACATTGTCGCGTGAGGCGCCGAAAATCTTCCCCAGCGGCTGCAGCACGCCGATGATCGTGTAGCGATGGCCACCGGTCCAGATATCCTGGCCCAGGGCGCGATCGAAGGGCACATCCGGAAACAGGTTGGTCACAATGTCTGGGCCCACCACGCATACTTCACGACCGGAAGCGCTTTCACTTTCAGTCCAGAACCGGCCGATATCGATCGACACTCCGTCGATATCAAACATCGCGGTGGGCGTCACCGCGCGCAGCCGGACGCCTTCAAATTTCTGATCGCCGTGCTTGGCAATCTCAAAACTGTTGGCCGCGATGCCGGTCCGCCAGCACGCTGTGCACGATCTGAAAATAGCCTCGGCATCATCGCGCACCACGTCTTTGCGCTTGTTGAATTTGATGAAGTCCTCGCGCGAGGTAATCACCTGCGGCCGCTTGGAGATCGTAAACACGGTCGAACCCTGTGAAGAAAAGGTCGAGGCCACCGTCTGATCCAGCCCCTTGATAATCGTCACCACCGCAATCACCGCGGTCACGCCTACGATGATGCCCACCAGGGTCAGCATCGTACGTAATTTATTTTGGCGAAGACTAGCGACCGCTACCAGAAAGGCTTCCCAAAGTGCGGCAAACCTCAGCACAGGAGAGGAACGAATTCTGGCAGGAAGCGAAAGGCGGCGACCGAAAGCAGAGCCGGGGGCTTCCTGCCAGAATTCGTTCCTCTCCTGTG
>JBBRMS010000042.1:0-38393 GCA_038230715.1 Pyrinomonadales bacterium | reverse complement strand
GTTTTGGTCCGGATAATCGGGCAACTGTCGACGGCAATTAAGCCGGTGGTCGGATCGACGTCGAGCGTAATTGTCCCCTGCAAACGCGAATCGCTGTCGTAATAATCGCGCGAGTCGAGTTTGGGCTTTGGCGTAGATTTCGCTCGCGGCGGTTCAGTGGGCAAAGGCTCCGGAAGCGTAGCCGGCTCAGTTTGAGGTTCAGGTTGAACAGGGGGCTCCTGCGCCATGTCCTCAACCGCTTCGCCGTTCTCGCCCGGAAGTGTGCCGCTAATAAAAAGCTCGGAGCGCTTGGTGGTGGTGTCGGCCTTGGCCAACTGGCCAGTAGTCGGATCGATGTCGGCTTGCTGAACACCTTCGGGCATCTGCCAATCCCCCGTCCATTCGGGATGCGTGTTGAGCGCGGCGCTCATGAAGTCGGACCAGATTGGCAGTGCTGATGCCGCGCCGGTCAAACCCAGCTGGGATCCATCATCAAATCCTACCCAGACGACACAAACCAGGTCAGGCGTGTAGCCGGCGAACCAACCATCGCGCGACGTCCCGGTCTTACCGGCCACGTTGAACTTGAATCCCCGCGCGCGAATCGGCGCGGCGGTGCCGCGATTGACCACATCCTTCATGATCGAAGTCATCAGGTATGCGATCTCAGGCCGCATGACTTCATTCTTTTGCGCGGTCGGTTGCGCAATAGTGATCCCCGTCCCGGTCGTGACCCGATCGATCGCCACCGGCGCGGTGCGAGTGCCGTTCGCCGCGAAAGCAGTGTAAGCGGAGGCAATCTGCAGCGGAGTTGCTTCAGCCGTGCCCAGGGCCATCGCCGGATAAGCATGCGCGACGCGCGGCAATCCAGCTTTCGCAGCCAGGTTCATCACTCGACCGATCGTCACCTCCATGGCCACATCAACCGTGACTACGTTGAGGCTGTGCACCATCGCGTCGCGCAGGGTCACGGGCTGCATGGAATACTTATCACCCATGTTACCCGGCGAATATTCCTGGTTGTCGTAAGAGAAAGTTTTGGGCTCGTCTTTGTACACCGTCGCCGGCGTGATCACACGCGGGACTGGATCGTAAGCAGTGTTGAGGGCGGTTGCATACACGAATGGCTTAAAAGCAGAACCGGGTTGGCGCAGCGCCTCGGCCCGATTAAGCTGGCTCTTCGCATAATCACGGCCGCCCACCATCGCGACGATCTCACCGGTGTGTGCGTTCATCGCTACCAGCGCCGCCTGGACGGTTCCTTCCGGAACCCGTTTCGCTTCGATCTTATCGAGCGACGCCAGTTGTTTTGTCACTGCTGCATACGCAGCGCGTTGCAGGTCCATGTCGACCGAGGTGTAGATGCGCAGGTGATCCGCGCCCTGGCCTGAGATCAAATCGCCAAGTTGGTTCTGCGCGTAATCGGCAAAGTAAGGTGCGTCCGAAATATCGATTCGGCCTTTGGCAGGGGCCATTTTCAACTCGACCGATTCTGCCTGCTGTGCCTGCTCGGGCGTGATCGCCCCTGTCTCGGACATCGACTGGAGTACCTGATTGCGTCGCGCCGTGGCCGTGTCGATATCGTGAAAGGGATTGTAACGATTCGGACTGCGAATCAGTCCCGCCAGAAACGCCGATTCAGGCAAGGTCAGCGTTGTGACATCTTTGTTGAAGTAGGCACTCGACGCCTCGCCGAATCCGTTGATCGAAAAGCCCGACTGTTGCCCGAGATAAACCTGATTGCAATAGAGCGCAAAAATCTCCTGCTTGTTTAGGCGCGTTTCCAGAATGACCGACATGTAAGCTTCGGCGAGCTTGCGCTTCATAGTCCGTTCAGGAGATAGCAGCAGGTTCTTGACCAGTTGCTGAGTTATGCTCGATCCGCCCTGACGCGCAATTGGCGAATTCGGATCAGCGTCGTAGCGGCGCAGCAGCGCACGAATGATGCCGCGAATGTTGACGCCATAGTGCTCAAAGAAGGAACGATCTTCGGTGACAGTAATCGCATCTCTCAGATGAGGCGGCAGATCATCAAAACCAACTACCCGGCGTTTGGCTCGTTCGCGGCCGGTGACAGAACTGATCAATTCCGGCTCAAGCAGAGTCTTATCTATCCGGTTGTTGTCTTTGCCGGTAATGGAGACGATCGCTTTGCCACCGCCGGCGAATCTAACTTTGAGGGCCGGGAATGGTTGGGCATTATCAAGGGCCGAATCCTGGCCGGGTTCAATTTCGACCGTTGCTCCGTCGATCACGTAACGCCCGCGGCCACTGTCACCCTGCTGTCCTCGCTCAACGTATCCGGCGCGCTTGAGATAAGCGAGTAGATCATCCTCCGAAATATTTTGCCCAGCACGAATTTGTTTGGGCGCGGCATATATTCCCGCGGACCGCGTGTAAACCTCACCCTTCAGAAGATTGTCTATCCGCGCAGAAAAAACGATCCAATAATAGGCCAGGACGGTGACTGCCAGCACCACGCAGAGCACGAGCGGAATGACGAAATAGGGTCGGAGCAGGAAGCTGAAAACGCGGCGGAGCAAAGGAGGGCGCGGCTCGTCATAACGGACCACTCGGGGCGGTGGCACACGCCCGCCACGAACAACGGGCGGAATAAAATCTTCAGGTGGACGCCGAATCGCCATGAGAAACAGGTACTACTCTTGGGCAGGGGGGACGCCGTCAACTCAGATGCTAAACGCTTATGTGCGAGCTGTCTACTACCAATTGACACATTGCCGGGCTTCCGCTAATTTAGCGCCAACTTTTCGTGAGGCGTTCGCGGTTTGAATAAGCGCGCGAATTGAAGTTTAGTTCTAATAAACGAGGAGGTGCACCCCCGAAATGAAAGTTAGATCGGTTGGACTGTTGACGCTCAGCTGCGCGATCGGATTATTTGCGACACTTTCGCCTTCATTCACCGGTCACACTCAAACCAATAAAACGCCCGCGAGCGATGGCATGTCCCATGACGAGCGCGAGTTGCTGAATGAAATCAACCAGGTTCGTGCCCACCCGCAGCAATACATCGCTTATCTGGAACGCCTCAAACCATTCTTCAATGGCAAACAGTACAAGACTGCAATCATCACGGTGATGACCGATGAAGGCTGGAGCGCGGTCGAAGAGGCCATCGAGTTTCTGCGCTCAGCCAAACCGGTACCGCCGCTGACCGGATCAAGTGGTCTCCGCCAGGCCGCTTTGTCCCACATCAAGGACCAGAGCGCGACCGGGAATACCGGCCACAAGGGAAACGACAATAGTTTCATTGAGCAACGCGTGAAACCTTACGGCACCTGGCAGGGCGGAATCGGCGAGAATCTCACTTATGGAAACGAATCGGCGCGAGAGCGGTTGCTGACCTGGCTGATCGATGACGGCTTTGCCAGTCGCGGCCATCGCCGCCGGCTGATGAGTCCTGAATACAAAGTCGCCGGAGTTTGTTGCGGCCCTCATCCGCAATTCAATTCCATGTGCGCGATAACTCTGGCTGGCGGGTTCACTGAGTTACAACCAACAAAAACCTCCGCCACACCACCGAGCAAGTCGACCGCGCCGACCAGCAAATCAAAGACGACAAAAAAGTTCGGCTGAACTAAGTAACAATCGATCGAGCATCGATTGGTCCAGGATCGAGAAAGGCTTCCTGCTTAGCGCAGGAAGCCTTTTTTGGTCGGGACGCCGAGATTCGAACTCGGGGCCTCACCCACCCCAAGGGTGCGCGCTACCAGGCTGCGCCACGTCCCGTCAAAGTCGTTTTAGTATGGACGGAAAACTTACGATGTCAAAGCGGCGAGAAGGATGAGTGCCGGTTTCAGTTTGGAGTGTAAGGTTTAGCCTGTGCCTGATCGGCAACCTCAAGGGTTGAACGATGAACCACTCCGAACAGATCACTGCGGGTTTCGCTTAGCCTCGATCTCAGCGTCGCTTTCATCCAGCAGATCGAGGATCTCGCGAAGCTGTTTGGCGATCTGGCCGAGCGTCGCATGCGGTTCAGTATTCGAGGCTGACGGATCACTGGTTGGCCTCGGTGCGAGGGCTGCCGGATGGCTTACTCGTCCAGCCAGAGAAGGCGGCGGCTGCAGGCTCCGACCGGGTGGCTTTGGCGCCTGCACCTGGCCGTTTTCGCGGCCGGGGCCGCGGAGTTCTCCGGACAACTTCTTCTTCGCCCCAGCGATTGTGTACTGTTCGTCGTAGAGCAATTGCTTAATCCTCAAAGCCATCTCAACATCACGACGGCGATAGGTGCGCTGGCCGGCGCGATTCTTTTGCGGTTGCAACATCGGAAACTCTGTCTCCCAATAGCGCAGCACGTGCGCTTGCACCCCGGCAATGTCACAGACTTCGCCTATCTTGAAGAACAGCTTTTCGGGGATTGCTGCGGCTGATGCGCTCATGCTTTTTCGTAAAGAGAGAGAAGAAAATTCCCAGGTGCGCCGGGTCGACTTTCTATCGGCGACACTAACTCAGGGCGAATGGTACTGTGCCGGGATTTCAGTGTCAACACTTACATTTAGGTGGCGGAACCTAAACAGAGGGATTAAACGTGAATTCTCAGGTTGAGGGAACGGTTGAGCCGAGAATATGGACCGGCCTTCCTTGATTTCTTTCAGCCTCCGAGAATTACCGAAGGCCGTGCGCTCGCTCCGAATGAGGACGTCCAATAAAGGACGCGAAGGGGACATGTTCGTTTGGCTTCGCGGATAAACTCTGATGCCACAACGCCGCCCCACCTGGCCTGCCGCCGCATAGACGCGACCCAATCCTCAAGTTATAATTGCGCGTTATCCAGTAAAGCCCGCATCCATCCGGAGGTTCACACCAGCAGTGTCAGCATCTTTAGCCGCTTTTCGTCTTGCCTCGCGTCTCGACGAGGTAGGATTTTCCGATATTGTCCAAATTCGGAATCGCGTAATGGAGTTGCTAGCCGGGGGCGCAACTGTCTATCAATTTGAAGGTGGCGAGCCCTATCGCCCAACACCCGACTATATAAAAGAGGCGATCAATTTGGCGTTGCGGGAGAACAAAACCCGATATGCGCCGTCGTCAGGTATTCTCGAACTGCGTAGCGCCATTGCCGACAAACTGCAAAATCGCAACGGCATTCCCGCCGTCAAAGAAAACGTTCTGATCGTCAACGGCGGCATGCAGGGTTTGTTTAGCGCTTTTCAATCGGTGGTGAATCCGGGGGATGATGTGCTGATTTTCTCTCCCTACTGGACCCCAATCAAAGATCTTGTCGGTCACTGTCAGGGCCGGCTGGTGCTGGTGCCAACTGACGAAGCCCGCGCCAATGGAATCCGCGAGACCCTGGACCGCTACGCCACCGACCACACCCGGGCGATCTATTTCAACACTCCAATCAACCCTTCCGGAGTAGTGTTTACGAGATCGGAAACGGAAGAGGTCTCGACCTTTGCGCTCGATCGTGATTTGGTCGTGATTGCGGATGAAGCTTATGAGGATCTGGTTTACGACGGCGAGCACGTCTCGATCGCCTCTCTCCCGCATATGCTCGAACGCACAATTACTCTGTTCACACTTTCGAAATCTTATGCAATGACAGGATGGCGAATTGGCTATGCGGTGGCAACCGAGCCGTGGATGACCGGACTGTCAAAAACGGTACTGTATTCTTCAAACGGAGTTTCGACGCCGACGCAGTGGGCCGCGCTGGCTGCTTTTACCCACCCGTCCGATTTCCTGGAAACGTCTCGCGTCGCTTATCGTCATCGGCGCGATTTGCTTTTAGCCGGCCTCAACGAACTCGGCCTCATTTGCCCCATACCCGCAGGGGCATTCTATGCTTTCCCGGACGTTACCAGCATCAGCAGCAACAGCCGCGAGGCAGCTGGAGTTTTGCTCGACCGGGCCCAGGTCGCGACCGTCCCGGGAGTAGTCTTTGGACCGCAGGGCGAGGGTCACGTTCGCTTTTCCTTTTCGACCTCGATCGAGACGATCGCAGGCGGCCTCGAATCCATGCGCCGAAATCTGTGACGAGCCGATTAAGATAAAGAGCCAAGACGAAACCACACGGAACAAATTGAGGGAAACCTTACGGAGACTTCTTCGTGCTTCGTGGATCGTGGCCCATTTTCAGAACATCGACTCACAGCCTCAGTGTTCAAGTTTGAATCGAACTGATGAATGAATTCGATTTCATCCAGAGTCTTCGCACCCGGGCCGGCTCACGAAAGCACTCGTCACGAGTGCTCACCGGAATCGGAGATGACGGCTGCGTCATAAGTCAGTCAGCAAACCGGGATCTCATCGTCAGCACTGATTTGCTGATCGAAGGAGTTGATTTTTATCGCCACGCTGCGCCCGCCCAGATGCTCGGCCATAAAGCTCTGGCCGTCTCTCTTTCAGACATCGCCGCGATGGGCGCCCGGCCCTTCTGGTCGTTGCTATCCTTCGGCATGCCTGCAGAAACCTGGCAAGAGCAGTTTAAGGAAGAATTCTACGAAGGTTATTTTGAACTGGCTGATCAATTCGGCGTGACGCTTACCGGCGGAGACGTTTCGGCATCAAGGTCAGGTGTCGTCATCGATTCTGTGGTGCTGGGAGAAACGGCAAACGGCGCCGCAGTCACCCGCGCGGGAGCCCAACCCGGCGATCAAATTTACGTCACCGGAACCCTCGGAGGCGCAGCGGCAGGATTGAAGTTGATCGAGATGGGCGCGCGCCTGGACGGGACCGGCCTCGCTTCCCTCCCCCGACCTGGCCAGCGGAACAGTAGCCCAGGCGTCGACGAGCGGGGCAGTAGCCCGACCGTCAGGGACGTTCCCGCAATCGACACCGCTGAACTGAAAGCGGTTACCTCCCTACTCTTGCGCCAACACCGTCCCGCACCACGCGTCGGCTGGGGCATCATCCTCGGAGAGGAGCGTCTGGCCACCGCCATAATCGACATCAGCGATGGCTTGTCCTCAGATATCGCCCACCTCTGCGAGGCGAGCGAGGGCGGCGCTTTGATCGACGCGTCGTCTCTACCTATCGATCGGGACGTCAGCACGTTGTGCGGCCGCCGCGCGCTTGATCCGTTGATGCTGGCCCTGCATGGCGGAGAGGATTTCGAACTGTTGTTTACTGTCAGGCCTGCCGAGGTCGCGAGATTGCCAAAGAGCGTAGACGGCGTGGCGATCACTCGCATCGGTGAAGTTACCGATCACACCGGAAAGATCCAGCTGGCCGAGAAGGGCCGCGTCTGGGATTTGCCGCCGGAGGGGTTCGCGCATTTTCGATCGCCCGCGTAACCTTAGTGGTTTGGGAAAAAGTGGCAATTGTTTTGGTGTGATTTCGTGGATCGACTGGTTGCTTCGTAAGCAAGAGATCCACGAAATCCCTCGAACTACACTAAGGGAACGCGGCCCTCCCCTCCTGCTACAGTCCTTCAAGCACCTTAAACCTCCGACCGGCCGGAGTTTGACTCGCCCCGGCTCCTTTCTTAGACTCGTCATTCAATGCTACGCATCCACAACACACTCTCTGGACAGCTCGAAGAGTTTCGCCCGATGGTCGAAGGCGAAGCGAAGTTCTACTATTGCGGCCCCACCGTCTGGGATTACGGCCATATCGGAAATTTTCGTTCGGCCATTGCGGCCGACGTGCTGCGTCGCTATCTCAAGTTCAAAGGCCTGCGGGTGACGCACGCAATGAACCTGACCGACGTCGACGATCGCATCATCGCGAAATCACAGGAAGCCGGAGTCACGCTCGACGAATACACGAGCAAGTACATTGAGGCTTTCTGGGAAGACTTTGACGCTCTCGGCTGTGAACGGCCGGAGATTGCTCCGCGGGCGACGAAGCACATCCCTGAGATGGTCGCGATTATTGAAAAGTTGAAAGAGCGCGGACACGCTTATCAATCCGACGGCTCGATCTATTACCGCATTAAGTCATTTCCTGAGTACGGCAAGCTCTCGAAGATCAATCTCGCCGGCAACATCGATGGCGCCAGCGAGCGCGTCGACACAGACAAGTATGAGAAGGAAGACGCGCGCGACTTTGCGCTCTGGAAGGCACCGAACAATGCGGAAGAGCCTGCCTGGGACGCCGCCATCGGCCGCGGCCGTCCCGGCTGGCATATCGAATGTTCGGCGATGTCTATGAAGTACCTCGGCGAAACGTTTGACCTGCATCTCGGCGGCATCGACCTGGTCTTTCCGCATCACGAAAACGAAATCGCCCAAAGTGAAGGCGCCACCGGTCTGCAATTCGTCCGCTACTGGTTGCACTTTGAACATCTCAAAGTCGAAGGCGAGACGATGTCGAAATCGAAAGGCAACTACTACACGTTTCGCGATCTCTCGGCGAAGGGCTTTTCCGCGGCGGCGGTCCGCTATTTCCTGCTCAGTGTTCCCTGCCGCAAACAACTCAACTTTACCTTCGATGCCTTGCAGGGCGCCGAGAAGACTGTGGCCAGCCTGCGCGACTTTCGAGCCCGGCTGGAGGAAGCCAGGACTGAGGCCGGACGCGATGAAGGTTTGGCAACCGCGACCGCGCGCGCCCTGGCTGAATTTGAAGCCGGCATGGACGATGACTTGAATACGTCGGTCGCGCTCGCTACCGTTCACGATCTAACGCGCCAAGTGAATACCGTGCTGGCCAGAAGAAGTCTGCGCGAAGAGAACAAGCGCGAAATCATCGAGGCGATTAATAGCTTCGACAGCGTGCTGAACGTCTTTGGTGATCCACACCCGCAAATTCTTGATGACGAGGTTCAAAAGCTCATCGACGAACGCCAGGAAGCACGTCACCGGCGCGAGTTCGATCGCGGCGATGAGATTCGCGATCAACTTGCCGAACGCGGCATCATTCTCGAAGACACCAAAGACGGTGTGCGCTGGAAGCGGAAATGACTTACAAGGGGCGGCTCGTCAGCCCATGCTTTTCAAGTAGGATGCTAACCTGTCAATGCCTTTTGCGACCCGAACGCGCTCCAGAAGAGGCTTCAAGATCCGCTATGCCATGATGGCGCTGGCGGCCGCGGCGCTGTTTGGCACGATCGGGTTTCATCTGGTCGAAGGCTGGTCGCTCGCCGACAGTCTCTATGTGACCGTTCAAACCCTGACCACTGTGGGCTATGGCGATATGCCGCCGCGCAGCGGCCCGGGTCGATTGTTTGCCGTCATAGTTATGCTAATTGGGGCGGGCGGGGTTGCGTTGGCCGTCTCGACCATAGTTCAATCTGTCGTCAAGTGGGAATTGATTTCGACCTTCGGCCAGCGACGGTTAACGAAAAAGATGAGCAAGCTGCACGATCATTACATCATTTGCGGCTCAGGCAGAGTTGGTAGTCACCTGGTCCGTGACCTGATGCGCAGCAGCGAATCGTTTGTGGTGATCGAAAGTGATCAGCAACGCGCCGCAGATTTTAGTCAGCGCGGCGTCAACGTTCTGGTGGGCGATGCCACCCTGGAAGAAACTCTGCGTAACGTGGGCGTGGCCAATGCTAAAGGATTGGCCGCCTGTCTTCCCAATGACGCAGACAATGTTTATGTAGTGCTGACTGCGCGTGACTTGAACCCGAACCTGCGAATTGTTGCCCGCGCCGCTGAAGAGCAGGCTGAAGCGAAGTTAATACGTGCCGGTGCGAACCATGTCATCGCGCCCACGATTATCGGCGGGCACAGAATGGCCGTGGCGCTGACAAAACCTGCGGTCAGTGAGTTCATGGATTCGATTACAGCCAATGAGCTGGGTCTGGGGTTTGAGCAGGTCGAAGTCGACGCTGCTTCGTCGCTGGTGGGACAAGAGTTGCGCGCGACTACGATTCGCTCGGAACTGGATATCGTAATCATAAGCATCCGCAGACACACCAGCGAAGTAATTTTCAATCCGGCCGGAGACTGTAAGATCGAAAATCGCGACATTCTGATCGCCATCGGCCGCGCCGAGTCTTTAACTAAACTGAACAAACTGGCCCGCGGAACCATCTAGAGCTAATTCCTATCCGCGTTCGTACTTTTGATCAGACGCAAGTTAACAACTTGCGCTAAACACCGTGAAAATACTCGTCACCGGCGGCAGCGGATATCTCGGCACACACGTCCGAAATTTCTTTGCAGCAGAAGATCTCTCGCGGCGGGCACACCTCGACATCCTGAGCCCGCTCGATGTTGCGCGGGCCGGATTCTATGACGTCGTGATTCACCTCGCGGCGCATCTGAGTAAGAACCCCGCCGACGCTGAGACCTGCTTTCGCACAAATGTTGAAGGCACCGTGAACCTGCTGCGAGAGATGCAGCCGAACTCGGTATTTATCTTTGCTTCTACCAAGGACGTTTACGGCCCACACGCCGACGATTTCAGCGAAGTGCCGGAGACCTGCCGCACTGACTATCACAATCAATCGGCGCTGGACTGGTCCAAACTAATCGCTGAACGCTTTGTCGAGTATTACGGGGCGCAAAGGAATTTTCGCTCTTGCATCTTCCGTCTATCGACCGTCTACGCGCGACCCTCGGAGGGCAATGAGAACGGTTTCGTCACGCATTATGTGGAAGCCGTGAAGCGTGGTTGGCCTTTGAGCTTGCCACTCCAGGGCAGACCTGTTCGAGACATCCTGCATGTCGATGATTTCTCGCGAGCGTGCCGCGCCTTCATCGACTCGTCCGTCGCGCATGGACTGTATAATCTCGGCGGCGGGGCAGCGAACGCTCTGTCGTTGCGCGAGATAGTCGACCAGGTGGCGGAGATTATTCAGTGCCAGCCGGTGTTTGAGGCTAACTCTGCACTCCAGGCGCCAGTGCCTTTGAATTACATCAGCGACCTTGCCCGGATTCGCCATGAACTCGAATGGCAACCCAAAATTGGAATCGAAGAAGGCCTCAAGAGTTTGATTTAGTAGAGTAAGTGGAGCGCGGGCATCTGCCCGCACTGAGCGCGGGGCGCGAATCAGAACGTGCGAGCCAGGACTCTAGATTTGAACCAACTCAAACGCGTCGTTGTCCGGCTGCCAAACTGGGTGGGCGACGCTGTCATGGCCGTGCCCGCTCTCCGCGAATTGAGGGGTCTCCTGCCCCACGCGCAAATCGCCGTCGTTGCACGACCAGGGGCGGCCGACATCCTGATCGAGGCGGATTTCGTGGATGATGTTCTGGTCTACGATCGCCAGGGTTTGGCTTCAGTTTGGAATCAAATCCGCGAGTGGAACCGACGGAAGCTTGATCTGGCGTTACTGTTTCAAAATGCTTTTGAAGCAGCCGTAATCCCCTCCATAGCGCGAGTCCCAACCCGAATCGGCTACGGCACCGAACGACGCGGATTCCTGCTCACCCATTCTCTGTCGTTGCCGGCCTGGAAAGATGAAAGACACGAAAGCTTCTACTATCTGAACATAGTCGCGGAACTTGAGCGAATTCTCACCGGAAGATCCGTTCCGAAGATCGCCGAGCCGCGTTTTGATCTTCATGTCTCTGCCGCCCGAAAGCGGGAAGCAATTCAATCTCTGCGCGAACAAGGCGCGCGAGTCAACGCGCCATTCGCGGTGCTTTGCCCAGGATCGATAAACAGCCGCGCCAAGCGGTGGCCCGCGGAGCGTTTTGCCGAACTCGCCGATCGACTGGCTGAGTCAGGCGCGGTGGTGGCGCTGATCGGATCGCCGGGCGAGTTGGACGTGTCGAAAGACGTCTGCGACCGCGCGCGCCTTCGACCAATTATGTTGACCGGAAAGACGACTGTTGCTGAAGCAACGGCGGTGATCAGCATCGCGGACGTTCTGATCACAAACGACACCGGGCCGGCGCACATCGGTGCGGCCCTGCAGACGCCAACCATCGCGATCTTTGGACCGACAAATCCGCTGACAACCTATCCATTTTCCAGCAGCGCCGAAATCATCCGGCGCCCGCCTGATTGTGCTCCATGCATGCTGCGTGATTGCCCCATCGACCATCGATGTATGACAGCTATTACACCTGCCGAAGTCTTTGAACGCGCGTCCGCTTTAATTTCGCAGAGACGTATAGAGGTTACCGCATGAGCCAACTGGCAAGTCTGGTCGAGAGCTTTTCCGGGAAACGCGTAGTCGTCATCGGCGATACCATCGCAGATCAGTTCATTTATGGCGAGATCAGTCGCGTGTCGCGTGAAGCACCGGTTTTCATCCTGCGCCACGAGCACACTGAAACCGCACCCGGTGGGGCCGGAAACTGCGCCGCCAATCTGGCCGCGCTCGGAGCCGACGTGGCGTTGATATCCGTGATCGGAAAGGACGAACCCGGGCAAATTCTTGCGGGCAAACTTCGCGCCGCCGGCGTCGACTGTAGCGGCTTGCTGGAAGCGGCTGAGCGCCAAACCACTACCAAGGTTCGCGTCCTGGCCGGGCAGATCCATTCAACCCGGCAGCAGGTGATCCGGATCGACTATGACAATGAACCTGGTCTGAGTCTGGAACTTCAGCACAGGTTGAACGTTGAAACTTCAAAAGCTGTCCCCGGTGCAGGTGCCGTGATCATTTCCGACTACAATTATGGCGTCGCGAATCCCGCTATCGCCGGACTAGTGCGCGAGAGCGTCGAACAGACCGTTCCGGTACTCGTCGATTCCCGCTTTCGTCTTTCGGACTTTTCTGATTTTACTTCGGCAACTCCCAACGAGGATGAAGTCGAAGAGCTGCTCGGTATCAAGCACAGCAATCAAATTGATTTGGAGTTGGCGGCCGAAGAGTTGCGGCAGCGGCTGGGTTATCACGCCCTCCTGGTAACTCGCGGCGGTGAAGGGATGTCGCTCATCGAAGCCGACGCCGAGCCACTGCATATCGACGCCGTTGGATCGCGGCAACCGGTCGATGTTACCGGCGCCGGCGATACCGTCATCGCTACTTACGCGCTGGCGCTCGCGTCCGGCGGGTCTTTTGCCGACGCGGCCCGCCTCGCAAACTTCGCCGGTGGTCTGGTCGTGATGAAGAGAGGCACCGCCACCGTCACCAACTCAGAACTGATGTCTGCGGCGTTCGGCGAATAAGCATTAAGCTGCATCAACTTGATGAGAAATGTTTCCAGTGAGGAGATCAGCCAGCCTCAACTTCGAACCTCAAGGTCAGCGTTGCTTCTCTGGCTGCCACCCCTCGGACTGATCCTCGCC
Source organism: Pyrinomonadales bacterium (assembly GCA_038230715.1). GTDB lineage: Bacteria > Acidobacteriota > Blastocatellia > Pyrinomonadales > Pyrinomonadaceae > UBA11740. The sequence goes on along the minus strand of JBBRMS010000042.1, from coordinate 25,322 downwards.
GCCTTGCTCCTCCAGGCTCTGGCCAGGCGGCACCCTCTCTGGGTGGAAAGGTATTACAGCCAAAGACTCTTCCCGCCAATCACTCGGGTTTTATCCTTGATTAACGGCATCGTGAGCTTTTCAATCGCCGAACTCATGATCGCGATCCTGCCCTTGGCTGTGGGAGTCGTTCTCTTTTATCAGGTGCATCAAATCTATCGCCGGCGCAGGTCCGTCGCCCAACTGCTGCGCCTAAATCTGCTGGTCCTGACCTGGATTCTGGGCGCCGCGATGATGAGCTTCCTGCTTATCTGGGGACTAAACTATCAGCGGGAACCCTTGAGCATCAGATTTGGTTTCGCCGGACGCAACGCCACTGATGACCAGCTGAAGTCAATCAGCGAGACAATTGTCAGCCAACTCAATGCCAATTACACGGCGTCACATTTTAACTCGGATAATTCACCCACAACGTCACCCGCACGCGCTAAAGTCTATGAGTTGATCGAGTCGTCTTACCAAAACGAATCATTGCTGGCCGATGCCGGGGGAAGACATTTCGGTCCGCCCAAGCCCGTCTACACTTCCGGTGTTATGAGCCGGCTCGGGCTCTCAGGTTTCTACATGCCTTTCACTGGGGAGCCAAATTTCAATGCGGCTCAACCCGACTTTGATCTGCCTTATGTGATCGCGCACGAGAAGGCCCATCAGCGCGGATTTGCACTCGAAGATGAAGCGAACTTTATTGCGTTCCTGGTATGCGTAAGCTCGCCCGATCCATATGTACGTTATTCTGGATATCTGAATGCTCTGAAAGTCGTGAGTGCGCTGCCCGCCTCGGATCCTGTTTTCTTCAAGAGTCTTGTAGCGCGCATTGGCGATGGGCCGCGCCAGGATCTGCGCGCCCGTGCCGCGTTTTGGTCCCGCTACCAGGGACCGGCCCGCGCCGCTGCTGAACGATTCAATGATACGTATCTCAAAGCAAATCGAATTTCGTCGGGCACCAGAAACTACACCGAAGACATAGCGCTGATCGTTGGTTATTATCTAAAGCAGTCACAGAGCGACCAGGGAACCATGCGAACGAAACAATGAAAACGAACGACGCAAACGCACCCATGCTCGATCGCAATCAATTGATCGAGCGGGTCAGAGCAGCGCGGGCACACGGGGCGACCATCGTGTTGGCGAATGGGTGCTTTGATGTCCTGCATGTCGGCCATATCCGTTATCTGGCTGCGGCCGCCGCCCTGGGCGACCTGCTGGTCGTGGGAATTAATTCAGATGAACAGACCCGCCGATTGAAAGGTGAGGGCCGTCCAGTAGTTTCTCAGAATCAACGAGCAGAAATCATCTCCGCTATCCACACCGTGGACCTGATTACAATTTTCGAGGAGCCGACCGTCGAACAACTGTTGCTCGCCCTTAGACCAGACATTCATGCCAAGGGCACCGATTACACTGCAGACTCAGTTCCCGAGCGCGATGTGGTACGATCCTTTGGCGGACGAGTGGCGATCGTGGGCGACCCGAAAGATCACTCGTCATCCGAAATAATAGAGACGCTAACAATAAATCGTAGACAGTAAGAGTTCGGAGCACCGAACTTCTTACTGCTCACCGCGAACTGCTCACTGACAAATGCGCATTCTCATCGTCAAACTCGGCAGCATCGGCGACATCGTGCATACTTTGCCGGCCCTGGCGGCCATGCGCCACGCCTTACCGGACTCAGAAATTTCCTGGGTGGTTGAACGGCGAACATCTGAAATATTAAAGGACAACCCGCTTCTGGATCGCCTCATCGAAGTCGACACGAAGGCGCTGAGGCGCGGGCTGATGTCTGGGGAGACGCTGCGGGCACCGCGCCAGCAGTTACGTCTGCTACGCGCCTCCGCCTTCGATCTAGCTCTCGATTTCCAGGGACTACTCAAATCATCATTGGCGGCCCGGCTTTCAAGGGCGCAGCGCGTTTATGGGTTTGCGCGTGACGCTCTGCGCGAACCTGCCAGCCGATTTCTGGTTCACCAAACAGTCCCTATCCCTGCCGGCTTGCACGTAATTCAAAAGAACCTGACCCTCGTTGAGTCCGCGCTGAACATTGCTGTTCCCGAGGAACCGCTTGATTTTGAATTCCCTATCGCCGTGGGCCCCGGGCATGAGATTGAAGCCGAAGAAGCCGCTCGAGGCGCGGACCGCGGGTACGCAATCCTTAATCCCGGCGGTGGCTGGCCAACCAAGCTTTGGAGCGCCGATAAGTTCGGCACCCTGGCGGACCAACTTTGGGAGCGCTTCGGCTTGCGGTCCCTTGTGACTTACGGCCCAGGCGAGGCGGGACTGGCGGAACAGGTGCTGGCAGCCTCAACCTCCGGAAAGGCTCGAGCCGTCTGTCTCTCACTAAAAGGTTTTTTCGCGCTAGCAAAGAAAGCGCAGATGTATGTTGGTGGCGACACGGGTCCGACTCACCTCGCGGTGGCAGCGCGCACGCCCGTGGTTGGGCTCTTTGGTCCGACTGAATGGTGGCGCAATGGCAGCCCTTTTCCCGACGATATCTGTATTGAGAGAACCAACATTGATTGCCGGGAAAATTGTCACCGGCGGTCGTGCTCCAAATGGATCTGCATGGACATTGACGTCGAGCGCGTCCTTCAAGCAGTGACTGATCGGCTGAGTCTCGCGGATACGCGAAAACCTTTGGAACTGATAACGATTGGGTAAACCTGGCACATGGATGCAGCGTTGGCGTGTGCCGCTCGGATTCGTTTGCGCGGCAATTTTCTTTTTGCTCAGCCGGCCCCGGCCGTTGACGCTGGTGGTGGGTGGAGCGATTGCGCTGCCGGGGCTCGCTCTGCGGGCGTGGGGCACCGGCCACCTGCGAAAAAATGATGCGCTGGCTGTCACTGGACCCTTCGCTTACACCCGTAATCCGCTCTATCTGGGAAGCTTTCTCATGGGCGTCGGATTTACCATCGCTTCCGGACGTTGGGTGCTGGGTTTGCTCTTCGCCGCATTATTTCTGGGCATCTATGTGCCGGTCATGCGCGTCGAATCGGCGACTCTCGCGAAGTTGTTTGGCGAGAACTATCAACGGTACGTTAAAGCAGTGCCTTTATTTTTGCCGCGCCTTTCCCCCTACGGCGACGGAACTAAACCAAAAACCGCGTTCGATATGGCACTCTATAAACGTTATCGCGAATACCAGGCAGCCGTAGGTTTGACGATCGCCTGGGTCTTACTTGCCTTGAAGGCTTTTTTTTCCAGCCGGCTCTAAAATCGGGGGTTCGTTTTTGATAGCACACACAAGAAAGCTCTTATTATTTAAGACAGCCGTCGCGGGCCTGCTGCTGGCGCTGACTGTTCATGCAGTTCCTGCTCAACAGTTACAACCCGCCGCGCTTCCCTTCTCTGTCGGAGAAGAATTGGTCTATCAGGGCGAATTCAATAAGGGACTGCTGCACGGAGTTGACGTCGCCGAGTTCAGGTTCAAGGTTGTCACGGCTCCGATCGTCCCCGGGAAAACTTCAGAGGATGCGGCTGTATTCGCTCTGGTTGGCGATGTCGTCAGTAGAGGTCTCTTTCCGCGGATAGCCGGGTTCCGCTTTCACGAGCACGTTGAATCCATCGTTGAGTTGAACCCTTTTACTGTCATGCGAACCGACAAACTGGAAGAACAGGGCAAACGGGTGCGCGTCAGCAAAGCGGTGTTCGATCACCCCACGCGCAAAGTCACCTGGACCGAGGGCGATCCTAATCAATCACAGCCACCACGTGTTAACGAGTTGGAATTCTCAGAACCAATTCAGGACATTCTGACCATGATCTATTATCTGCGGACACAGAAAATGGAAGTAGGGAAGTCTTTTGATGTCCCTTTGAGCGACTCGGGAAAGGTATTTCGATTCTCAATCGCGGTGGTCGAACGAAGGGAACTGAAGACGGTCCTTGGACGAGTCAATGCGGTGCGAATAGAGCCGGCATTATTTGGCGAGAATGGTTTGGTGCGCAGCCGTGGCTCGCTTTCAATATGGATCACTGAGGACAGTCGCCGGCTGCCGGTAAAGGCCCAGTTAAAAGTTGATCTTGGCACTTTCGACATCACTCTAAAACGGGTGAACTCCGGCGAGGCGAAAACTTCGGTTCTTAACTGACCTCCAACGCTTTACGTTTGCGTGCTCGGCGCGTTGACGCTTTGCGTGCCAACCTTTGATAATGAGACGCAAAGGCGGCAAGCAATTAGCACTCGACCCAACTCGGTTTCGGAGCTTAGTCACCTGAACTTTCCTTGAGCTCTAACACTCCGCCTCTAATCCTCGGCCACCGTGGCGCTTCGGCTGTGGCGCCGGAAAATACAGTTTTTGCTTTCCGAATGGCGCTGGATGCTGGCGCCGCCGGAGTCGAGTTGGACGTCCGCCTTTCCAGCGACGGTGTGCCGGTCGTTATTCACGATGCAAACCTGCAGCGCACGGGACAGCGCGATGAAAGCGTCGCTGCGATGACCTCGGGTGAATTGCAACAGGTGGAAGTTGGAAGTTGGTTCAATCGGGTCCACCCACAGTTCGCTCGAGATGAATACAAACATCAGACCATTCCCACTCTGGCTCAGGTTCTTGAGCTATTTAACCAACGCCAAAATCTTCTTAAAATCGTCTATGTCGAGATGAAAAGCGAGCAGGCGGAAGAGACCCATGTCACTCTCGCCCGCGCAGTGGCGCAGACAATTAAAGCTAGCCGCATGATTGACCGCGTGGTAGTGGTGAGTTTCAATCTCAGAGCAGTAGCTGAGATCAAGCTGATCGACTCCTCAATTACAACTGGGGCCTTATTTGAGCCACGCCGCAATCCGGTAGAGTTGTTGCGCAGACATCCACTAATCAGCGCCGCGCTCGCATGCGGAGCCGATGAGATTCTCTTTCACCGTTTGATTGCTACGCGTCGACTCGTCGATCTGGCGACGGAAAGCAATTTGCGATCGGTGGTCTGGACGGTGGACGATCCCCAATGGGTGCGCCGGAGATCGGATCGCGGAATTCACGCGGTGATCACAAACAAGCCGGCGGAAATGTTGGCTAGTATATGGGTCTCGATGCCCAGTTAGTCCTCGGGCCCCACTACGCCGAACGCGTTCTTGAACCCCAGCCCTGGGCAACTCGGGCATTTGGCTGCCCACGATGGATTCCCAACACGAAGGTAAACTGGTGAAGCGATCAGGCGTCATCCTGATCTGAACTTTCAGACTTCTGCATCTGAATATGGTCACTCGGGCAGGACGGAAAGCCTAAGTATTTCCGTGCACCTGGCGGCGGCCAGGACCCGCTCGACTCCTTCAAACGCAATCATCCGAAACCGTGGCGCCGTCACTCGCGACGTGCGAATCAATCACGTCTCATGTATCATCGTCGGTCTCGCTAAAACTCGTTTTAATTCTCGGAGGTAGAGTCGAATAATGCCGGTACAGAAAGGCGCGGAGATCGCGCCGGCTAAGGGTAAGCTTGGGGTGTTGTTGGTAGGGCTTGGCGCCGTCAGTACAACTTTCATCGCAGGTGTCGAGGCGATTAAGAAAGGTCTGGCTGAGCCAATTGGCAGCCTGACCCAGATGGGAACCATTCGCCTGGGACGGCGCACGGACAATCGCGTACCGGCAATCAAGGATTTCGTGCCCCTGGCAAGGCTGGAAGATTTAGTCTTTGGCGCCTGGGACATTTTCCCCGACTCGGCTTTTGAAGCCGCCACCCACGCGGGTGTGCTGGAAAAGGAACTGCTTACCAAGCTGCGGGCGCCACTGCAGAAGATTAAGCCGATGAAGGCGGTCTTCGATCAGAATTATGTAAAGCGTCTGACGGGGGCGAACGTCAAGACGGGCAAGCACAAGCTCGATCTGGCTAAGCAGTTGATCGCCGAGATTGCCGAGTTTAAGCGTAAAAACAAATGCGATCGGTTGGTAATGATTTGGGCCGCCTCAACGGAAATTTTCATGAAGCCGCATGCGGTTCATCGCAACCTGAAATCTTTTGAGCAGGCGATGCGCGAGAACCACAAGGCCATCCCGCCATCAATGGTCTATGCCTACGCCGCGCTAAAATCCGGAATTCCTTTCGCCAATGGTGCGCCCAACCTGACCGTTGACGTGCGAGCGCTGATGGATCTGGCTAATCAGGAAGGTCTGGCGGTTTGCGGCAAAGACTTCAAAACCGGACAGACCCTGATGAAAACCATCATTGCCCCCGGCCTGAAATCACGCATGCTCGGCCTGGACGGTTGGTACTCGACCAACATCCTGGGCAATCGCGACGGAGAGGTACTCGACGATCCGGAGTCTTTTAAGACCAAGGAAGAATCCAAGTTGTCGGTGCTTGAGTACATCCTGCAACCTGACGTCTATCCCAAGCTTTACAAAAACTTTTCGCATGTCGTCCGCATCAACTACTATCCGCCGCGCGGCGATAACAAGGAAGGCTGGGACAACATCGACATCTTCGGCTGGCTTGGCTACAAGATGCAGATCAAGATCGATTTCCTCTGCCGTGATTCAATTCTGGCGGCGCCGATCGTGCTGGATCTGGCCCTCTTCCTGGATCTGGCTCAACGCACGGGCATGAAAGGCGTCCAGGAATGGCTGTCGTTCTATTTCAAATCACCCATGACCGCGCCGGGTCTGTACCCCGAACATGACGTTTTCATTCAGCTAATGAAGCTCAAGAATACTCTGCGTCACCTGAGAGGCGAAGATCTAATCACGCATCTGGGGCTGGAGTATTACGACTAACCCCGAGATCAGCAACACTCGTCCCCTCCGCAAACGTTTCAAGCGAGAGCAATCCCTTTCGGTGTAATTTCTCTCCACACCTCCCGAGTGTTTTCGGCCACGAACACGAAATGTCAGTAGTGTCGTGCCGCGAAGTGTCACGACGTTTAGCATCGCTTTGCCGCCGAAAAATAGAATTTGAGATTAGACATGTCGAATATTTTGGGTGACATTTCTTTCCGAGTCGTATATATAGCGTAGGCGCCGATGCGATGTGTCGAATATATGGGGCTTGATCGGGCAAACCAAACACACAGATGCGCATCAATTGATCGAGCGGCGCGTTCTTTGCATAAGGGATGACTTGGAGGATCCCGAGCGGCGTCCCAGGCGGTTATCAACGGAGTGCCGCAGCGAGGAAAACAAACATGACGGTCGAACTCAGAAAAGACGAAATGGTAGCCCCAGAAAAACAGATTGAAGAAACGGTGTTTCTTGACCCTGATCAAAAAAGCCCGCGCGCCCAGGATTTTGAGGAGCGTCTCGGGGGAAAAATTGTTGGCCAGGAGCGCGCGGTGCGGCGTGTTAGCGGCCTCTATCAAATTTTCCTGGCGGGCATGAATCCGCCCAACCGGCCGATCGGCACCATGTTGTTTCTCGGTCCAACGGGTTCAGGAAAAACGCGCGTCATCGAAGCCGCTTCGGAAGTGCTGTTCTCGGATCCGAACGGGGTCGTGAAGATCGACTGCGCGGAATTTCAGCATTCACACGAAATCGCCAAGCTGATTGGCTCGCCTCCGGGATACCTCGGTCATCGCGAGACCTCTCCGATGCTAACGCAGGAGAACCTCGACCGCATGCACAACGATGAGCTCAAGCTCACCCTCGTGCTCTTTGACGAAATCGAAAAGGCCTCGGATTCGCTTTGGCAGCTTTTGCTGGGCATTCTCGACAAAGCCACTCTGACGCTCGGAGACAACCGGCGAGTCGATTTTTCGAAGTGCATGGTAATCCTCACTTCGAATCTCGGCGCCCGCGAAATGTCCGAGTTAATTTCCGGTGGAATCGGCTTTGCCCCCGGCAAAGGCGTAAAGAATCCGCATGACACCGAAGTTGATCAGAAAATTTATCGCACGGCAGTCGAGGCAGCGCGGCGGAAGTTCTCACCGGAGTTCATGAACCGCATCGACAAAGTCGTAGTGTTCCGATCTTTGAAAGAACATCACCTGCGCGCGATTCTCGACCTGGAACTGCAGTCCGTCCAGGACCGAATCATGATGTCGGCGGGGACAAAATTCGTGTTCCAATGTTCCGACGTCGCCAAGGACATGCTGTTGCAGGAAGGCATCGACTACAAATACGGTGCGCGTCATTTGAAGCGCGCGGTCGAGCGCTTTCTTGTCTACCCGTTGTCGAATCTGGTAGCCACGGGCCAAATTGGTTTGGGTGATTTGGTGCAGGTCGACCTGGGATCAGTTCCCGGCAAGCTGACCTTCTCAAAGAAATCGGGTGGTGCGTTAATTCATGAGATTACCGCAGCCACTCCGGACGAAGAGCCCTTGGCGGCCCTTTCGGGAAGCGTTGGCGTACCAATTCCGCCGGCGAAGGAAAGTAAGGCTGCCCGCAAAGGACAGGGTCGCGGAGAGAAAAGCGAAAGCTAATCTGATCTCAGGCGAATAAACTCGAAAGCGCCGGAGCAAGAGCTTCGGCGCTTTTCTATTTGCCAGCCAGCCTAATTCGCTTTAAGGCTGCGCGTGCGGCTTCCGACAGATAAGGATCATTGGAGGTGAAGGCCGCCTGGAGAGTCGGAACTGCAGAGGTGTCGCCGATTAGCCCCAACGCGGTAGCGGCTTCCCGCCTGACGTCGTTGTCATTAGCTTCGTTTGACAGCGTATTGATCAGGACCGCAACGCCAGCCCGGCTCTTGATTCTACCAAGCGATTGAGCGGCCGCACGTTTAAGGAAATCATTCGGCTCGCCTTTCGCCTTCTTCTTATTTCCGGCGGGCCCCGTGAGGATTTCAACCAGTGTTTGAACAGCCGCTTCGTCGCCGATTTCACCTAACGCAGTTGCCGCTGCACTGCGAACAGTCATTTCCCTGTCACTGGTCACGATGTTCGTCAGGGCAACAACTGCTGAACGACTCTGCGTTTTGCCCAGTGCATAGGCCGCCTCTCGACGCACAAACTCCAACTTATCCTGCAGCAGCGGTAGTAGCAGAGTGGTCGCCTCGGCCTGTGGCAGAGACATGATCGCATGCGCGGCGGTTACCCTCACGATCGGCGCGGGGTCGCTCAATCCTGCCACCGCAACCCGGGCGGCATCAGGTCGCTTTAGATTACTCAAACGCATCAGCGCGTCGCGGCGCTCTTCTATGTCGTCCGATTTCAAACGCTGCCGCTGCCGTTCGATCTCTCGCTGCATCGGCGTCAATTGATCTGTGTTTTGACCATTGCGCAAATGGCCGGCGGCAGCCTGGCTCGCGCCAAGACTCGCGGCGACTAAAGCTAACGCACACGCACCAAGAAGCAGCGCTTGGACTCGGACCATGATCTGCGAAAAGAGTTTCATTCGGCGCAACATACATGACCGCACCAGAGACTTCAACCCGTATCGATGCGCGACGCAATCGCGTGCAGCGTGTCAATAACCAGAACGGCGATCGGCGGATAGAACAGAAGATCTGAAAACACCAGCACTGCGGGAGAGAAGGCCCCCACGCCCGGCACCGGCGCGTGATGCCGGAACAGCAGCGTCAAATCAGCGAAGAAGTCCTGGGCATGCCAGCCGATCAAGAGCCCAATGCCGAGACTGATCACATAGCCGCCGACCAGGAACGCATAAGCTGAAAAACGGGTGAAAGGCTGATCCGGCTCTTTCTCTTCGTTGGTGATCGAGTAGTTGAGGTCGTCAGGCCTGTAAGTATAGTGCGTAATGTATTCCCGCAGCCGGCGAACCAGGTGCCAGATGCCCATGATGAAGAGTGTAGCGAGGATCGCCTTCCCCGCCACGTCAAACGACTGCCACAACGGCGGCTTGATCATCGCCACAAAAAACGTCGAAAGAAAAAGTGAGACGGTGGTAAAGACAGCACGCTGCCGTTCCATGTTCTCACGTCGATCAGTTTCGAGTATCTGATTGACCACGCGATCCCAGCGGGCCTGCGTAGCGATATTACTGGCGCGCTTGGCGTGCGGGTTGTTATCCAGCCCCAGAAAAGGCGCTTCACGCGGAGTCTGGTTGAGTTGTTGATCGTGAAAGGCCCGTTCCTGAGGATCGATCAGGGTATGGTAGGCGAGCGACAGGAGGGCGAACTCGCGCGCTGCTTTTTCTGAACCCCGGTTGACATCGGGATGCCGCTTGCGCGCAAGCTTGCGGTAAGCGGATTTGATCTCAGTAGCCGTCGCGCTTCGCTTAACGCCCAAGACGTGATAGTAGTCGGTCATGGCCAAGGGAAATAGGTCGCGAGTACGAAGGCTGTGTCGCCGGCGATATAACGTCTCGCTAACTCGCCCACGGGCGATTTTAACATTTACAGAATCGCGAGGGCGAGCGGATTAGTTGCTACGGGATCTGAGTTTGGTTTGGCTGTTCTACAGGTCGGGTAAGGACCCTCCACGAAACCACACGAAACTGAAGGGGCAAGGCCACTCCCTTTCGTGTATTTCGTGGATCATTCTTGCGGATCAGGCCGGATTCAATTTCCGTTTTGACGGGCAGCACTCTCAACAAATTCGATTAACGTCCTCACCGCGACGCCGGTCGGCCCCTTGGAACGATACGGTTGTGCGGTGTCACCCCAGGCCGTGCCCGCGATGTCCAGATGGGCCCAGGAAGTCTCGCCCACAAATTCCTTGAGGAACGCAGCGGCAGTAATCGTGCCGGCCTTCTTACCACCAACGTTTTTAATGTCGGCAATATCGCTCTTGATCTGGTTGGTATATTCGGCATCCAGCGGCAACTGCCAGAATTTTTCGCCCACTGACTTTCCAGCTTCGATCACCTTGTCGATCAGCTCCTGATCGGTGCCAAGGATGGCTGTGTTGACGTCGCCGAGGGCGATCGAGACCGCGCCTGTCAGTGTCGCCATGTCGATGATTTGCGTGGCGCCAAGTTTCCTTGCGTAAGCAATCGCATCGGCCAGCACCAGCCGGCCTTCGGCGTCAGTATTGATGACTTCGATCGTCGTTCCGGTCATCGCCGTCAGCACATCGCCCGGCTTGGTCGCTTTCCCTGAAGGCAAATTCTCAGAGCAGGGAGCCACGCCCAGGACCGGAATAGAGGGTCCGAGTTGAGCAATGGCCTGCATCGCGCCGATGACGGTGGCGGCCCCGGTCATATCGTACTTCATCAACTCCATGTTCTCGCCTGGTTTCAAACTGATGCCGCCGGAATCAAAGGTGATTCCCTTTCCTACCAGAGCGAGCAATCCATCCTGTTTCCGCCGCTTGCTCTTGCTGGGTTCATACTTCATCACAATCAGCTTGGGCGGCTCCTCAGAGCCGCGTGAGACGCCCAACAGCGATCCCATTCCGAGCTTCTCCATCTGCCTTTGATCGAGGACATCGATACTCAGTCCGAACTGCTTCGCCACCTTCTGTGCGCGTTGGGCCAGGATAGTCGGCGTCAGATGACCCCCGGGTTCGTTAGCCAGGTCGCGGGTAAAGTTGGCGGCTTCCCCGATAATCCGGCCCCGTTCGGCGCCTTGTTGCACGGCTTTTTTATCGCTGCTTTCAATCACCACCGTGATTCGATCGAGCTGGCGTTCCTCTTTTCCCCGGGTTCGATATTTGTCCGGCTCAAACAATCCCATGATTGCGCCGACCATTACGGTCTGCGCAATTTTGCTCGCTTCAGCACTATCGGCGCGTGGCGCTATCGCAATCGTTTTCGCGTTCTTGCTGCGGAGAAAACGCACTGCAGTTCCAGCCATCTGCGTGAGCTGCGTCGCCTTGTATTCATCGCGACTGCCACAGCCAATCAGGAGCAACCGGTCAGCTTTTAGTCCCTTGTCGGACAGGTGAAAATAGGCAGTCTCGCCAGGCTTGGCGGCAAATTCTCCAGTCTTGAGCACACGGCTGATGAGACCACCGGTGGCATTATCCAAAGACTTCAAGAGTCCCGCGTTTGCATTCTCGTCCTTGAAGACCGCCACGGCCAGCGCTTGCGCGTTGACCTCTACACACGATTGCGAACTTCCGATTGCTTCCATTCCTGACATCTCCTCCAAGTATCGGTGCTATCGATTTCGTTCTTTCAGTTGGGCCTGGGTTTCACGTTCAACGACCCGCCGCATTTCGGTTTCGCGTTTGTCGTAAAGTTTCTTCCCCTTCGCAACTCCCACTTCGAATTTGATTTTTCGGCTTTTCAGATAAACCCGCGTAATGATCAGGGTCATCCCCTGGATCGCAGCTGCCTCATCAAGCTTCTGAATTTCGCGTCGATGGAGCAGGAGCTTGCGGGTCCGCAGCGGTTCGTGATTCGCAAGGTTGCCGAATGTGTAGGGCGAAATATGAGCGTTGAAAAGCCAGGCCTCGCCATCACGAACACTCACGTATGACTCTTTCAACTGGATGCGGCCATCGAGAACGCTCTTCACTTCGGTTCCCAGAAGCGCCGCACCCGCCTCGAACTTGGCCGAGATGTGATAGTTGTGAAACGCGGCGCGGTTCGTCGCCAGGACCTTTTCTTGCGTCGCCACTGCCATTATTAAAGTTACTAAAACGAAGGTTGACTATAACAAGCAAGTTAGCGGGCGACAAGCTAGCGCGTTGCTGAGTGGCGTCCTATTTGAGAGACTGCCGTGCCGGGTCAATCGATCCACCTGCGCATGAAGCGTACTGGTTTTTGTTAACCGTATTTATCGTGTGAGTTCGTGAATCATAATTGTCCTGTTCGTAAGGAGTACGACACCAATCCAGCCGCAGCAGCACATTATGAACCGCTCGACGGGCCCCAGATTGCTCTGGCCCATTCTGATTCTCGTGTCCGGCCTTCCTCGAATCGCCGGCGCTTTCTCGCTGCCCAACGCTTTCGGCGACGCCTATGTTTACATTCGCGACATCGGCACGATGACTACGAAGCTCGCCAATGGTACGTTTGGATTGAATGATCTCTACGGATTCTGGTTGCCGCTCTTTCAGCTCATCTCTGCCATTGCCAACCTTTTCATCAGGAACGGTTTCTATGCCGGAAAGATTGTCTCGGCACTTTTCGGAATAGGATCGTGTCTGCTGGTCTACAGTCTCACTCTGCGTTTGACGGCGAGCCGAAAGGCAGCTCTGCTGTCATTCATTCTGATCGCTCTCAATCCTCTGCACATCACTTACTCGGCATCGGCGATGACCGATGTACCTCACGCGTTTTTCGTTTTGGTTGCACTCTACTTCGTTCAGCAGAGAAGTTGGGTATGGGCCTCAGTGTTCGCGGCACTGGCCGGCTTTACCCGGGTCGAGAGCTGGATGTTCATAGCCTTGATTCCGGCGATTCAGTTCCTCAAGGATCGACGCGTGTCGCTGCCGGCAGTTGTCATACTCGTGATTCCACCGCTGCTTTGGTTCTACATTTCATGGAAAGCAACGGGCAACTGGCTGGCCTGTTTCGTTCAGCGACAGTACTACCACGATTGGCTGCTGGCGATGAATCCTGCGCTCGCGCACTTCTCCATTGCCGGTGTCCTGCGCGACAGTGCCATTCTGGTCATCTCGACCGATGTCGCGGTGTTGATTTCAGCCTTTATCGCCGGCCTGATAGTGATAAAGCAGCTTCCGCGCGGCTTTACCCGAGCGGGATTCCCCGAGAGATTGCGAACGATTCTAGCCCCTGTAGTTTTTTTCTTTGGCTTCCTTGGTCTGCTGGTCGCCGCCTATCTAACACATCAGCAACCGATGATCTTTCCGCGCTACGGGTTGATTCTCTTCAATCTGGGGATTCCAATCCTGGCGTGGATCTACCTGAGAGTACGAGGGCAAAGGCCACTTTGGGCGCGACGGCTTCTCGTACTCGTGATCGCGGTCTGTATTTTTGATTGGAGCGTTCAACTCGTGGGTTCGATCGGTTCGCTTAACCAAACCTCTGCGCAAAGGACGGTCGCCGATTATCTTCAGGCCCACTTCGATCAAAACTCGAACGCCTCGATATTCAGCGACGAAGGCACCGTATCGGTAATGTCGGGCATTCCGGAAAAGAAATTTCTGACCTCGTCGGATGTTCCGCGGGACCGCGCCGCCTTCCTCGCGTTTCTGAAAGAAAAGAAAGTCGAGTATCTGGTGTTTGTTAATAAGGGAGATTCAACGCCAGCGAAGTTGTTTCCGGAGTTGCAGAGTGGCACCGGAAACGACCTGTTCGAACCCGTGATGCATAGCAGCTCACGGTTTCTGCGGATGGATATCCGGCTTTATCGCGTGCCTTACGCCAGATAGCCCAATCGATGGGAAGTGCGTTGACCGAGATTCGAAAGCGATTGGTGACGGGTGCCGGCTGGTTTCGGTATTTCAAATCGATAGGTCCATCGCTGAAGGACATAGATACTTCGAGCAAGAGCACGTGCTGCATCTGGTCATCACGGACGAGCCCGAGAATAGGAGCGATGAGCTCAATCCGAACATTACCGTCGAACTCAACGATAAGAATGAGATGATCGGAGTTGAGATACTTCACGCCAGTTCCTTCTTGGGCGATGCTGTGTTGGATTCGATTCAGGCAAAGACATTGCAATTGATAGAGGCAGGATCGTGAGTGCCGAGCCTTCAAATCAACCTGCGCCGCAACATATCCAAAGCCGCCTGGGAAGCCCGCCAGCGAATCAATTCGCGATCACCCGGCAGAACAAAACGCTTGTGCTCAGTATGCGCTTCATCGGCCAGCGCTATGAAAACCAAACCAACGGGCTTTTCTTCCGACCCTCCCTCAGGACCAGCGATTCCGGTGACCGACAGCCCAAAGTCGGCCTTGGCGCGATGACGTACGCCGCGAGCCATGTCGCGGGCCACCTGCTGGCTGACGGCTCCGAATTCAAGAATTAGTTTCTTATCGACACCGAGCAAGCGCGTTTTGGATTCATTTGAATATGTCACTAGCCCTTCGACGAAATATTTGGAAGAGCCGGGTACGTTGGTTAACCGCTGCGCAATCAAGCCGCCGGTACAGCTCTCTGCCACAGCGACGGTGAAGCCCTTGACCGCCAGACTTCTTCCGACCACCTCTTCCATCTTTTCGCCGCGAAACGAAAAGACCGCATTCCCCAACTCCTTTTCGATTTTCAATGAAAGGTCATCCAGCAAGGCTTCGGCGTCTTTCTCCGTGCGCCCCTGGGCGCGCAGGTGAACTTCGATCTCGCTGCTATTGAAAAGGATCGTCGTCTGCGGGTTTTGATACTTTGAATAGATGGGTGCGATTCTTTCATCGACAGCAGATTCGCCCATGCCTGCCACTCGCAGCACCCGTCGCGCGAATCGCACATCTCCCGCCAACTTTTCCAGGCGCGGCTGCACATGATTTTCAAACATTGGCTTCATCTCACGTGGCGGGCCGGGGAACAGGGCGACTGAACAACCTTCATGCTCGAGATAGAGACCGGGCGCACTGCCATTTGGATTCGCCAGAACCTCCGAGCCTTCTATCACCATCGCCTGTCGTGAGTTTCGCTCCGGCATGTTCATGCCAAAACTTTTGAATCGTTCGCGTAGTTCAGTTAACATCGGCTCGCTCAGCGTCAACCGGCGCTTGAGCGCGCGCGCGACCACCTTGCGTGTGATGTCATCTTCGGTTGGCCCCAGCCCGCCGGTAGTAATCACCACGCCCGAACGCTTGACCGCATCCTTAACTACTTCTTCCAGGCGCGCGTCGTCATCCCCCACGACAGTCTTGAGCTTCACGTCAATGCCCAACCGATTCAGTTGTTCAGTCAACCAGAGACTGTTGGTGTCGGTGCGATCAGAGGCAAGCAGCTCAGATCCAATGGCGATAATTTCTGCAGAGAGCATGGGAGATTATTACCACAGAGGACACAAGGGAAGAAAATCAACCCAGATTGTCCGGCTTCGCCGTTCGGATAATGTGTTGGTCGTTCCCGCAAGAACGATCCACTAAACCGCACGAATCTGAACCGACAAATGCTCGTGGATTTCGTGGATCGTCTTATCTGGCGGAAGAGCCCGGCACTAAACAAGTGAAAGACTTCTACGTTCTTGTCGATCGTTCCCGAGTCGCTTACACTCAACCTTCTTCAAATAGAACAATGCCACCAAAACAAACCTATAACATAGTTGCGCTGCCCGGTGATGGTATCGGGCCAGAGGTCTTGTCTGCTGCCCTCCGCGTATTGCGCCTCGCGGGCGAACTGTTTCAGATCGATTTTCAGATCGAAGAGATTCCCTGTGGCGGTCATTACTATGCCGAGCACGAAATCGAATGGCCCGAAGGCTCGTTTGAAAAGTGTGAGGCCGCCGACGCGGTCGTGCTCGGGGCCGTGGGACACGAGGTTAACGGTAAGACCGTTTTCACTAAGCCCGGCAAGCCTTATCCCGAGTCACAACTAGCAGGCTTCGCCCAGGTGATTGCCAACCGGCAGAAACTTGACCTGTACGCCAACGTTCGTCCGGTGAAACTGTACGCCGGAGTTAAGCACAAAATTCACGGCGAATTAAAACAGGTTTGGGAAGCTGGAAAAGTTGACTACGTCGTGATCCGCGAAAATACCGAGGACGCGTATACCGGCGAAACCACCACGATTGCCGACGGACGGGTGACGCCTATCCGAATCACGCGACGCGCGACTGAGCGGGTCGTGCGTTACGCGTTCAATCTGTCTCGCCGCCGTGATAAGCAACACAAAGTGACGTGCGTCGACAAGTCAAACATCATCGGCGCGCACCGCTTTTTCCGCGAAGTCTTTCGCGAAGTTGGCGAGCGCGAGTTTCCCGAGATCAAGCTCGACTATGCTTATGTTGATGCGTTCTGCCAGTGGCAGATTCGCAACCCCGAATGGTTTGACGTGGTGGTTGGACCGAATCTGGTGGGCGACATCATTAGCGACAACGGCGCCACCACTGCCGGCGGATTGGGCCTCGCGGTGGGAGGCAATATCGGCGATGAGCACGCTATGTTTGAGCCGATTCATGGCAGCGCCCCCAAGCACGCGGGCAAGGACAAAGCGAACCCGATGGCGGCCATCCTGGCGGTGCAGATGATGCTGGACTGGCTCGGAACGCGACACGATGACGCGCGACTGCACCGGGCAGCAGAGCAGGTTGAAGCCGCGGTGGCCGAACTGCTGATCGAAGGTAAGACGCTGACCTACGATTTGGTTGGTGAAGAGAAGGCGGCGCGCTGCAGTGAAGTTGGAGCGGCGGTTGAAGCTAAGTTACGGATGAGGGATTGATTCAAGGGCCCGATCAGATGACGCAGCAAACAAATGCGCGTCTGCCGCCAGCCGATCCTACTTCGAAGTCCTGCTCAGCCGTTCTTCGAGTTTCGGCAAACTCACCAGCACCGCATCACCCACGATCTTCAAACTCTTTCCCGAAATCTTATCCAGGGTATCGTCTTTCGTATGCCAATACTCATAGCTGCCCAGTTGAATGATGTCGATCGCATCGATACTGGCCTGTAGAAACGGTTTGTGATCGTCATCCCCGACACTCTCCTCGCTGTTGACGAACACGTTGCCATAACCGAGTTGCTTAGCCGTTTGCCAGACGGTATCGATCAGCCAGGTGGTACTAAGATCGGCGCGTCCAAGACGAAGATTCTTGTAGCCCATCATGTCCAACAGGATCATGGCGCGCACGCGTGACAATTCATTCTTTGCGATCAACTGCTCCACGTACCGTCGACTGCCGTAGGTATGATCCGGGAGTGGGTTCTTTGGATCAGCAGGATTTGGGTTATGACATTGATCCCAATCAAAACAGAAAGCCTCTTCTCCATCAAAGAAGACAAACCAGTAGGTAACCTTTGGCTTCTGCTTGCGGGCGGCCATGACCCGCGCGATTTCCATTACGGCGCCGGTGGAAGAGCCGGCGTCATTGGCCCCGACAAACTTAATGTCCTTGAAATACTTGGTGTCGTAGTGGCTGGAAATAATTACGACGTCATTGGACTCCCCGGGCAGCTCGGCGGTGACGTTGATCATCTTCCGCTCTCCGATGGGAGTTGGGGAACGAAATTCGTCAGTCGAAACTTTCAAGCCATAAGACTGCAACTGATCGATCATGAAGCTGCGCGTCTGCTCGAGTTCAGCCGATCCAGCCGGACGCGGGCCGAACTCTACCTGCTTGCGTACCAGTTCGAAGGCGCGATCGCCGTCAAACTCTGACTTAGCCGGAGCCGTCGGAGGTGGCGCTTCGGAAGTTTTGCTGGGCCCACTGGGACAGGCGAGTAACAGGAACGGGACAGTTAACACACCCACCAACAATAAACCGCGGGTCGATTTGTTTAGGGGTTTGGCAAGCGAAAACCGGCGGGCTTGATTCATGGTTTGCGAGTCCGAGCTCAAACTGTCTTTCCCTTTTCTGCGGCACCGCTCTGGCCCGGCTTCGCCGCAGCGTCAGGCATCACAATATCGAAGATCTTCTTGCCAAACGATATTGAAGCGTCAGTGATTTTGTCGAAAGCCTCTGTCACCGCGACAGTTTCCAACTGCATTAGCGTGGCAATTTTTCGATCGAAAGAGAGTTCGCTGAATTCCTGGCGCAGGTCGCGCGTCTTCTCCTGGGCGGTGCGAGCACGCTCTGACTCTTCGACCAGGCTGATGACCAGTTCCCCTCCCCGCTCTGCTTTGCTCTGACAGGCCAGCCGCACACCTGAGGCCAGCTGCTCCGGACTCAACTGTTTACGTTCCAGGTCGGTCAGATCAGAAAGCAGCGAACTGCCCGTGACAATCCGGATCGCACAGGTACCATCGCATTCGCCGCAGTCCGGACTTTGAAAGCCGAGCCGCCGGGCCGCATCGGTGATTGGGGTGCCTTCGGCTACCAGTCCGCTGGGTCCGTTGGGTTCAAATCTTATTTCGACGCTCATAGCTGATTCCCTTCCGCTTACCGGCGCGATCCACCGCGCGCGGCCGCATGCATACCCGGTTGTTTCTCATCGTGGGGCTTTTTTTCGCGTTGCTGACGACGACAGTCGGAGCAGACTCCGATCATTCGCAGCAGGTGCTCAGTCAATTCGAACTTGTGTTTGGCCGCCATCGCATCCTGAATAGCTTCCAACTCCGGCGAATAAAACTCGATTATCTTGCCGCAGTCCGAACAGATCATGTGATCGTGGTGCGGATGTTTGTAGTTGTGCTCGTAATGGGCGCGGCCGTCGCCGAACCGGACCTCGCGCGCGAGACCGGCCTCCGTCAGCAACCGGAGCGTGCGATAGACGGTCGTCTGCCCCACTGTCGAGTCCTGAGCGCGCGCCAGACGATAAAGATCCTCACCGGACAAGTGCCCTTCAGTGCGTAGAAACACATCGAGAATAAGATCTCGTTGCGCCGTGCGCTTCAGTCCCTGCTTCTGAATGTGCTTGAGGAAAACTTCCTGCTCTTCAGTCATCAATGTCACACCGGGAAGATAGTACCATTCGAAAGGATGGTAGTGAAGACTCGGTCTCAAGAGGCCTCAGCGTTTTTCACGCTCCGACAAACACGACTCGTGAACTCTCCCGGCGAGTCTTTATTAAATTAGTCTTCACCGCGAAGATGCAGAGAACGTTAGGGACCCGCAGAGAAAGCCTGAATTGTCATTGACGAAACTGAATGATTAGGGATAAGTTAACGCCTGCTTAGTAGAATAATGGGCTGGCAAGCCCGGGCCCTACGCTTTCAAGCACTTGCCACCCACATCTCTCACTCATTCAGGATTCTTGAGCTCACTCGCGGATGAGATGATTGTCGGTATTCCTGGCTGCCTCTAACGGAGAATATCATGGCCGAAACTCCTGACGGCTTATCGCCCTCAACCCCTGAATCAGTCCAGGCAGTTGCACAGACTCATGAAGGACCGAGCGCCGAATTAGACGGAAAAGGGCCTGCCCCGTGCACAGGTGACGGCACCGCCTTCGTCATCGGAGCCGCGGTCGGGCGAGCGGTGGAAGGTCGGCCGTATGAGCGCAGCGGCGACCAGCCAAATTACCGGCCTTTGAAGATCTTTGCGCTCGACCCTTCGGTGTCTAAGTTGGAGGGAGCAATGGCGCTGGTCAATGTGCCTTATGAGCCTTTAGCGCCGGGGCCGACTGGCGGCATCTTCAAAGTAGCTGACTCAGCCGATGACCAGCTTCAAAGCCTCTCTTTAGATCTCGAAGTTCACAATATTCTGATTCGCAACGGACTTGATCCGTCTACTTCAGATGAACGTTTCCAGAAGCAAATGGTGTACGCCGTGTGCAGCACCGTCTACTCCGCTTTCCGCACCGCGCTCGGACGTCACCTCACCTGGGGATTCAACCCACCGGAAGACAAACGCACCCAACTGCTCATCAAGCCACGTGCATTTCCGGGTAGTAACTCTTTCTACAACCGGGAGACAGGCGAACTCTGTTTTGGTTTCTACCGGAACCAGGCGAAGGAGGGATTTCCCGGGACGGTCTTCGCCTGCCTCTCTCACGACGCTGTGGCCCACGAAGTAACTCATGCGTTGTTAGATGGACTGCGCGCACACTTCTCGCTTCCAACCTCACCAGATGTGCTTGCCTTTCACGAGGGGTTCGCCGACCTGGTGGCGGTCTTTCAGCATTTCAGTTACGAGCAGGTCGTTCGGGCGGCGATCCGGCAATCAAAGGGAAACCTCTCGCGCGCCGATCTGCTGACCGACATCGCCCGCCAGCTGGGTCAAACCGGTCGCGAGACAAAGACAGCGCTGCGCAGCGCCATTGATTACACCAGCCAGGGCACGGGTGATTCGAATGAAAACAAAGGGCCCAGATTATATGACTCACAGCTGGAAGCGCATGAATTGGGCTCAGTCCTGGTCGTGGCTGTCTTTGAAGCCTTCATCACGGTATTTAAGCGCAAGACTCAGCGTCTCGTGCGGCTCGCAACTGGTGGGTCGGGCCACCTGGGTCCCGGCGAAATATCTCTGGATCTGCAGTCCGCGCTGGCTGAGAAGGCGAGCAAACTTGCCAGTCAATTCCTGACCATGTGCATCCGCGCCATCGATTACTGTCCCCCGGTTGATATTACTTTGGGGGAATACCTGCGCGCCGTGATCACGGCTGACAGCGACATTGTTCCTGACGACAAGTGGGCATATCGCGAAGCGTGGATCGATGCTTTTCGCCGTCATCACATCTATCCACAGTGGGTTGAGGACTTGTCCGAAGAAGCCTTGTTATGGCTGGGCCCGGCCCGCATGGATCCGCCCTTTCAGATCCCACCAATCCAGGGGCTGACTTTCGCTGAGTTGAAGTTTGACGGTGACCCCGCCTGGCCGGCTGACGAAGGCGAACTCAAACGTCAGGCATGTGTCCTTGGTGACATCGTAACCAGAAAAGAGTTCATATCCCTGTTCGGCCTGGCGGCGAAGGGCGATCAACTGCTGAATGGCGATGAAGTGGATCTGCCTAAGATTCAATCGATACGGTCGTCACGCCGGGTGGGCCCCAGCGGCCAGGTTGTCTTCGATATCGTTGCCGAAGTAACGCAGCGAAGAATGGCGCAGGTGCAGGGTTCAGATGCCGCGTGCAACTTCTATGGTGGAGCTACGGTGATCATCGATCCCAAGGGCGGGATTCGTTACGTCATAAAGAAGAACGTCGAGAATAATCAGCGACTGCAGCAGCAGCTAGATTTCCTGAATAGTGACGCGGGGGGAAAGTATAAGGAGAGTTTCTACGGCACCCCCTCAACCAAACCAAATTTTTTCATGATGCTTCATGAAAACGAAGAGCCGAAAGTGAAGCAGAGCGATGCCGCGCCGCCTTTGCCCGACCAAGTTAAGTGAAAGGTTTTAAACTCCACAATCATCTTCTAAAGAAAGAGGAACAAGAACCATGAACTTAGATCAAATCGACCATATTGTTGTGCTGATGCTTGAGAATCGATCTTTCGATCACATGTTGGGCTACCTCAAGCGCGAAGGCGGTCGCCTGGACGTCGACGGCCTAACCGGCAACGAAGTGAATTTCCACAACGGCACCGCGTTCCCTTCGCAGCGGATGGCGTCGCCGATCATGAACGGGGATCCCTGTCATGAATGGGACTGTGTGAAGGAACAGCTGGACAACAACAACGGCGGGTTCATTGACAACTACGCCAAGGTTGCGGCCAGCCATCCGGAATTCATCATGGATTATTTCAACGCCACAGATTTACCGGTCTATGACCATCTGGCTAAGGAGTTTTGTATTTGTGACCGCTGGTTCTCTGCGATTCCCGGGCCGACCCAGCCAAACCGCGCGTACGCGCTGGCAGGGACTTCGGAAAGCCTGAAGGCGAACCTGACTCCCAAGGAAATACTTTTGGGAAAGGGTTGGGGTGCGCCGACCATCTTTGAGCTAATCCCCAATACCGCCTCGTGGAAGATTTATTCCCATGACATCGCGGGCCTCAGATTCTTCAAGAAGTTTCGCATCGCCCTGGTGCCACAGATTGATAAGATTGATAAATTCTTCAAACACGCCGCCGCCGGCACTCTCGCCAACGTTACTTGGATTGATCCTGACTTCGGCATTGCTGTCTACCCCGGCGCGCCAAACGATGATCATCCGCCGCATGACACGCGACACACACAAAACCTGGTGAGCAAGATCTATAACGCCTTGCTGAGTTCTCCGGTCTGGTCCAAAACGCTTTTGATAGTTACTTACGACGAGCATGGCGGCTATTATGATCACGTTTCGCCGCGACAATTTACTCCCGCCGACAGCGACCCGGAATTCCGGAAGTACGGAGTGCGGGTGCCGGCGTTTCTGATCTCACCCTGGGTGGGGAAACAAGTAGCGTACGGCAGCACTACTCATGGCCTGCAACCAGGCAAAGTCTTGTTTGACCACACCTCAATCCTGCGTACGATCCTGCGTCGTTTCTGTACCCCTGCAGGCGGCGCTGTTCCGAACATGACCGCGCGAGTCGATGCGGCAAACGATCTGAGTGCGCTCTTAACTGAACCACAACCACGCACTGATTGCACCGCCGCGCCTTCGATTCCAAACGTGCCGACTGCTTTCAAGGATATCTTCATGATGGATGACGATCACTCGGAGCTGCAACGGTCCCTTAATGTGATGGTCACACAGGCCACCGTGAATGGGGTCCCGCCCGATAAGCTGTAGCGCGCGCGTCATCCGTGATTACCTGGGTGATCATGCCTCAAAGTGCAATCGGATTGTTTGCATCAAGGCACGCGTGTTATTTTTGGAGCGCGTGCCGGGGTGGCGGAATGGCAGACGCTACGGACTTAAAATCCGTTGTCCGTAAGGGCGTGCGGGTTCGACTCCCGCCCTCGGCACCAATCATTTCAATAGTTTGAGTACAGATGACAGCGAGTCACCGACACCTTCTGTCGGTTCTTGTGTGCCTACATTGTGCCGACTAAACGACCCGTATCTTTTTCTATGAGCCAATGTCTGCCGCCGCCAAGGGCGTGGTTTCGCGACGAGAAGATCCTGCAGCTTGCAACGGACAAAAGTCCGTTGACGCATTGACTGCAAATCAATTACGCATCACCAACCGCATTATTCGGAGCACCTCGGACTCCCTTCTGATGAGGCTCAGGCTACGAGATTGGGGCTTCGATCGTGATGCTCGGATCATACTCATAGAGTCTGGTTGTATGTACTTTCATTCCCGCCTCATTTCCATCGCTCACCTCTTTGCGAATCAGGCCGTCAGACTTACTGATCCAAATCTTTGTGACCGTGGTGATAGCGCCGACACCTTCCACTTGTGTGTCCAACTGGCTGTGCATTTCATAGACGGCGGTGGTAACTCCATCTAACTCTTCGTCGGCGAGCGATTTGTAATCCGCGGAGAGCCCCTTCAAAGCCGCGGCTCTCTCCTCGGGGCTCATGTCCTCGACGCCCTTTTTTATCTTGTCTGACATATCGCTCCCTTGAGTGCCCATGTTTTGCCAGGCGCCACCCTTTTTGACGTACATCGTCCTGCCAATGACGATGATTTCGCGGCCGTCTGCAACGCTGTGCATGCGATCCGGAGCCACGACTTCTCGCAGGCTGGTCATGGGTTGTCCGCCCATCGAAGTCGTTGAAGTAGAGCGGACTCGATAGGCCTTCTGACTTTTCAGCAACTGGTGGGCGTTGGCGACGACTGCCGCTGCGTCGCCTCCAGTGATCGGAGGGGCTGGCGCTGATGTCGTCGTACTCTTGACCTTTGAATCAGTGGTGGTAGTGGTCGATCCACCGTTTTCATTGGATTGTGAAACCGTACTCTTCCCGCAGGCGCTTAGTGCTATCAACAGTCCTAATGCACCAATCAGTAAGCTGGTTGCGTAACTCCCTGGCCTCTTGTGCGTATTCATTTTCTCCTCGGTTTTTTCGCAAAGGCGCTGAAGTGTTTTTTCACAACGCGCCGGAATAATCAGGAGGTAAAGGAGCAGATGCAAGGTCAATGACCCTAGTCATAAGGGCTTTGCGTTTGCTAACACTACTGCCCCGTAGCGCAATCTTGAAGACATTCGCTATAGACTCTCTTACAACTATGTACCCCCTTTTTTGCGCCGCTGGCCCGACAGTCATCATAAGAAGCGATACACAACTGCTTACACGAAACGCTGATGTGCTTTCTGCGATGGGCAGGCGTTTTGCTTCTTGATTGTGAGTTGTTTTGGCCCGTCGCCCGATCGGCGAATGCGCCGGTGGCGAGAACTGAGATTAGTAAAAGAAAGATAGGAGCGAAAAACTTCATTCGTTTTGTGATCCGTCTCATGGAATTCTCCTTCACGAAAAGTTGCTGCCATAGTCACGCAGCGCGTAGGACAGGTAACGGAAGGCTTGATGAAGAGATGAACGATGGGCGTAGCCTTTGCGCGGAATCGTTACGACGCTGCCCACCCACAGCTTTTATTCATGGTTGACGTTGCTTACCAGGAGGTATGGGCTGCGGATTCAACGCTCCCTGCACCTTTTTCGCCTGCGTCGGATTCGACTTCTTCGATCCGGTCCGCTTGCCGCCGACAAAGATGATCGAATGCGTAGTCCCTCTTCCGCCTCGCCTGGCTGTGCGGCTCGTCTTGCGGTCATGCTTACGCTTAACGCGTCGCGCGGTCCTGACGCTTGAGTCTTCTTGCAGCCGGTTATGATTCGTATGGCGTTCGTGTGACATACCAACGCCTGCGGGAATCAAGCTAATCACGCCTGCAAGTACAAGTCCCAGTTTTAATCTAATCGCCCAATGATTTTGCACTTTCACTTTTCCTCCTGTCGTTGTTAGATAATTCTCTGCGTGCCAAAAACTTTCTCTATTCGTTAACGCAAGAATTTGGACTGAGAACCCGCAACGGGAGGCCAAATTTCTTTGAGTGACTGAAACGAGGTCGAATTAGGCAGGTTAACAAGGTGTACTGCGTTGAGCGCGCCCGGGCCACATAATGCTTCCTTACTCAGGCTTTGTTCACCTCATAGCAAAGGCAACAAGTCGGGGGAGATTGGGAGTGCTCCT
>JBBRMS010000041.1:0-39074 GCA_038230715.1 Pyrinomonadales bacterium | reverse complement strand
GCCCATCCATTCATCGCAGACACGCGTGCAACGTTTACAGAGGATGCAGCGCTGCGGATCGTTGGCGACCATGGGCGAAAGATACTTTTCGGCGCGGGCGTTTTTCTGTTCGACAAATCTCTCTTCGAGATTGCCCCAATCGAAGGTCAGCTCCTGCAGTTCGCATTCACCACCGCGGTCGCAGACCGGGCAATCCAGGGGGTGGTTGGCGAGCAGGAATTCCAGCATCGATCGCTGTGCTTTCTCAATTTCTTCACTCTGCGTTGTTACCACCATGCCGTCGGTGCAGATGATCGTGCATGAGGTTTGGAGCTTTGGCATCTTCTCGATGCGCACTAGACACATGCGGCAAGACGCCTGCAGAGCCAGGTCGGCGTAGTAGCAGAACGACGGAATGTCGAACTGATGGTCGCGACAGACATCGATCAAGCGCGCGCCTTTGGCCACCTGAAAGTCTTTGGCGTTGATGGTTACTTTGATTAGTTCAGTTGACATGAGAGCCAGCTCGAATTTGGTTAGTGGTCCTTGGAAATATGTTTTTCGACGACGTTCACGAGGGCATTTATGCGCTCACCGGTTTCCGTGAACTGTTGATCGTGCATCTCGGCGGTAACTAGCAGCGCCGCGATTGACTTCGTGTTGACTCATGCGCACGTCAGCCTTAGCTTGATTTTCGGCGAAGGTGGCCTGTTGTTCGATGACGGTGCTCAAAAGGTTTTGAAGGCGCTGATACTCTTGCTCGGTCATGTGAAATCTCCACCACCTTTCAAATCAAGACTGACTGGTCTCGCTCAACAAATGCTTCTCGAAATCTTCCGGGAACCTCTGCACGGCCGACTGAATTGGCCAGGCGGCTGCATCGCCGAGCGGACAAAACGATTTGCCCTCGATGTTGTCACAAAGATCCAGCAGCAACTGTGCATCCTCCGGGCGCCCGCCACCTTTGTCGATGCGCTTGAAGATCTTGACCAGCCAGTCGGTGCCTTCGCGACATGGCGTGCACCAGCCGCACGATTCGTGTTTGTAGAACTCAGTCAGGTTCTTGGTTGATTCAAAGATGTCGACTGTTTCGTCCATCACGATGAAACCGCCTGAGCCAACCATCGAACCGCCGGCGACCAGGCCTTCATAATCCATGCGCACGTCCTTCCCGATAACCTGATCGGCCCGCATGATGTAAACCGACGAGCCGCCGGGAATCACGGCCTTCAACTGCCTCCCGTTACTGATGCCGCCGCAGTCTTCCATGATGAACTTTTCCATGTCGTCATAACCCATGGGCAGTTCATAGACACCGGGTTGATTCACGTGTCCGGACACCGACCACAGCTTGGTGCCGCCGCTCTTTTCCGTGCCCAGTTTTTGATAAGCCTCGCCGCCCATCTTGATGATGTCCGGTACGGCCGTCAGCGTCTCGACGTTGTTGACGACGGTGGGCGAAGCATACAAACCTGAGATAGCAGGGAAGGGAGGTTTCATGCGTGGATGGCCACGCATGCCTTCCAGTGAGCTGAGCAGTGCCGTTTCTTCACCGCAGATGTACGCGCCTGCTCCGGTGTGTGTGTAGATCTGACAGGAGAAGCCTGTCCCCAGAATCTTTTCGCCCAGCAGGCCGGCCGCGCGCGCTTCTTCGAGCGCGATGTCCATGATATCAATCAGGTACTTGTATTCGCCGCGGGTGTAGATGTAATTGTTCTTTGCGCCCAGGGCGTAAGCGGCGATCAGCATCCCTTCGATCAGCATGTGCGGATCGCGCTCCATCAGGTAACGATCCTTGAACGTGCCCGGCTCGGATTCGTCAGCGTTGCAGACGACGTACTTTTCTTTTGGCGAATCCTTAGGCACGAAGCTCCACTTCATGCCGGTGGGAAATCCCGCGCCGCCGCGACCGCGCAGAGAAGACTTCTTCACCTCGTTGATGACATCGTCAGGCGACATCGAATCGAGGACTTTTTTGATCGCTTCGTACCCGCCGTTACGGCGATAGACTTCCAGCGAGTGCGAGTTGTCGAGTCCAACTCGCCGCAATTGCAGTGGTTCACATCCAATGGCGCCGATAAACATTTTTATTCGTTAGAGGCGAACTACTTGCCCGCCTTCAGTGATTGCTGCCGACCCGGCGGGCAGTAGTCCGCGTCTAAACCTATCCAAGTAATGAATCCAGAATCTGATCGACTTTCTCGAGCGTCAGATTCTCGTGATAATCAAAATTAACCTGAAACATCGGGGCCGTTCCGCACGAACCCAGGCACTCCACTTCCGACAAAGAAAAGCGGCCGTCGGCCGTGGTCTCACCGGATTTAATCCTCAGCTTATCGGCACAATGTCGCGTAATCTTGTCAGCGCCAAGCAGTTTGCACGAAAGTGTTTTACATACCTGGATATGATATTTGCCAATCGGGTTGATATGGATCATCGAGTAGAAGGTGGCGACTTCCCAGATGTCCGTGATTCGCAAATTCAGACGATTGGCCAGGTAAGACACTCCCGGCGGATCCAGATATCCTCGCTCTCTCTGCACGATGAACATCAGCGGCAGAATTGCCGAACGCGTGACCGGATACTTGGCCAGATGGCGTTCGATTTCAGCCTCCACCTCAGGTGAGAAGATCGCCACCTCGTCGGGCATCTGCACCGGCTGCGAGAGCGGTTGAATTTTGATTGGCTGCTGACTCATGAGCTGTACGACAAACATTACTTGTCGGTTGTTTCAATTGCTATGAAGCGACAAACTGAAGTTTGTCGGACACCAAATTAACGATCGATCTCTCCCAAAACAATATCCAGCGATCCGATAATTGCGACAATGTCGGCGACCATCGCACCGCGGGCCATATGCGGCAGCGCGGAAAGATTTACAAAGCTCGGGCCGCGGAAATGGACCCGCGCCGGCTTTGGTCCCCCGGTGGATTTTATGTAAACGCCGAGTTCGCCCTTTGAAGCTTCGATAGGGTGATAGACCTCGCCGGCCGGCACGTCGAATCCTTCCGCGACGATCAGGAAGTGATGAATCAGAGCGTCCATGTGCGTCTTCATCGCTTCGCGATCCGGCAGAACAACTTTCGGCGCATCAGCTTTAACTGGTCCCGGAGCGAGTCTGGAAATCGCCTGCGCCACAATCCTGTGCGACTCCTTCATCTCGCGCATGCGCACCAGGTAGCGCGCCCAAACGTCGCCATCGGTTTCAGTAATAATATCGAAGTCGTATTTCTCGTAACCCGTGTAAGGGTTCATGCGACGAATATCCAACTCAATGCCGCTGCCGCGGAGACATGGTCCGGACAGTCCCCAGTCAATCGCATCCTCAGCCGAAATGTAGCCGACACCCTGGGTCCGTTTTTGAAAAATTCTGTTGCCGGTAACCAGCTTGTCGAACTCACCGAGAGCGTGAACGAAATTATCCTGGAACTGCCCTACCCGACGCTCAAAGCCCGATGGCAGATCCATCATCAGACCGCCGATGCGAAAGTAGGAAGGGGTCAGGCGCCCACCCGAGGCGGCTTCGATCAGGTTTAGAATCTTTTCACGCTCGCGGAAACAGTAAAAGAAAACGGTCATCGCGCCGAGATCCAGCGCGTGCGTGCCCAACCAGACCAGGTGCGAAGCGATTCGTTGCAGTTCGCACATCAGCACCCGAATAGTCTGCGCTCGTTCAGGAATTTCCAGCTGCAGGAGCTTTTCCACCGCCATGACGTAGGCGAGGTTGTTACCCAGCGGATTGAGGTAATCCATCCGGTCAGTGATAACGATTCCCTGTTGATACTTGCGATATTCGAAGAGCTTCTCCATGCCGGTGTGGAGATAGCCGATGTCCGGTGTGGATTTGACCACCATCTCGCCGTCGAGGACCAGTTCGAGGCGCAGCACTCCATGCGTAGAAGGGTGCTGCGGTCCCATCGAGATCGTCATCTGCGTGTCGAGCGGTCGATCGACAATCTCGAACTGCGGTGGAATGTTAACTTCGGTACTCATTATCTTTAGGTTAGGAGTTTCGCCTCGCAAATCGCCGCCTGGAGTCGGAACTGCTAACTATTCCAAGCTGTACGGTTCGTAACCTCGCAGCGGAAAATCTTTGCGCAAAGCATGGCCCTGCCAATCATCCGGTAACAGGATGCGACGTAGATCAGGATGTCCATCAAAGATTACGCCGAACAAATCATAGGTCTCGCGCTCATGCCAATCCGCCGTCCGCCAAATTGTGCTGACGGTCGGCACATGCGGATCGTCCTCGGTCAGGATCACTTTCAGTCGCACGCGATGATGGCGGGTAATCGAGAACAAATGATAGTTGACTTCAAATCGGGGGTCTTCCTCCGGCCCTCGATCATAGCCGCAGACGTCGGCGAGAAAATTAAATTCAAAGCCCGGCGCGGTCTTGAGAAAAGTGCAAGCGGCCACGATTTCTGCCCGTGGCACAACGATAGTCGTTTCGCCCAGCGCTTCGACTACCTCAGTCACAGCCGCCGGGTGCGCACGCTGTAACGCCGCCGCTACTGGCGACGGCGCTGAAGCCTGTGGGTCATTGAGTGTCGAATTAACAGCCGGGCCCGTTTGGTTATCTTCTGCCATTCACTCTTTCGATTCTGGAGTTCTGGACTTGCCCAACTTAGAACGACCGGCGCTTTTCGTGTTTGGAAGCGATCGTGTAGGGCTGCGGTGTTACCGGCTGACCATCACGAAGCGTCGAACCATCGGTGACCGGCAGGGTGCCCGGTGTCATCGCTTCGCGTGCTTCTTCGTCCGGAGCATCGCGCCGGTCGCGAATCGATTCCTTCATCACTTTGTCCTGCAACATCATCACCGCATGAATCAGCATTTCTGGTCGCGGGGGGCAACCGGGGATGTAAACGTCGACGGGGACAATCTTATCAACGCCCTGGACAATCGCGTAGTTGTCGAATACTCCGCCCGAAGTAGCACAGGCGCCCATCGAAATGACCCACTTGGGTTCGGGCATCTGGTCGTAAATTCTTCGCAGGACCGGCGCCATCTTGCGCGACACTCTACCCGAGACAATCATTACATCGGCCTGTCTGGGGGAAGCGCGAAAAACCTCGGAACCAAATCGCGCCAAATCATTGCGAGCACTGGTCGCATTCATCATTTCGATCGCGCAGCAGGCCAGGCCAAACGTCGCCGGCCAGAGGGATGATTTGCGCGCCCAGTTGATTAACGAATCAAGCTGGGTGGTCAAAACTTCCGGCAGCGCCTCGGCAATAAAGCTTTCCAGTCCCATAATTTGTAACGCCCCAGGTTAACTTGCACAATTGGCTAAGCGGCTCGCCTTCGCGGGTTCGGCTTTACTACTTTATCCAACAGTCGGGCTTCGGCTTCCGCTTCGCGCCTAGCGCCCTCAGTCCAATCCAGCGCGCCTTTCTTGATTACATAAATCAGACCAGCGGCCAGCAGCACGATGAAAATTATCATCTCGAAAAAAACGACATTGCTCAGGCCGTACTCCGGCGTGGAAAGCCGCTTAAACACCACAGCCCAGGGCACCAGAAAGATGACTTCTATATCGAACAGGATGAACAGCATTGCGATCAGGTAAAACTTTACCGAGAACCGCTCGCGCGCCGATCCCACTGGATCCTTGCCGCATTCATACGGCATCAATTTGGTCCGCGTCCGTTTTCGTTGGCCGACCAGTTGCGATAATCCAATAAAGGTCAGCGCAAACCCGGCCGCGACGACAAACATCAACAGCACCGGCATATAATCGATTAGACTGAAGCTCATCTCTGACTGCAGCTTGTTCGCACAAATGTGCGGCCCTGGCTTGCCGGGCGCTTACTAAAAGTTCAGCTTGAGAATCATTGTACAAGCGGATCGTAGGACATGGATCAAGGAGTGTCAAGCCGATGCTCAGTCGATCTGACCGGCGGAATTCGAATTGATTGACCGTTGAAAAATCGTTGTGTTAAGTTCGAAGTGCCTCACTGAAGTTCTGGAATCAACTCCCGGCTTGAGACGCGAAACTGAAACATTGCTTACTGGCTTTAACACAGATGTTGAATATGGGGGCGTGGTCTATCACGTTCAGACCGAAGACAAAGGTCTGCAGACGCCATTCATTCTCTCGCTGGTTTACACCGGCGGCGCGATTCTGGCCAGCAAGCGATCGCCTTATGACGATCTGATCGCAGAGGGTTTTGACGAGACTGTCCTCTCCGCCCGTCTATCGCGCCAACACAAACTAATTTGCGCCGCGGTTAATGCGGGCCGGATTGAAGACCTCAAGCGCTTAGGCGAACGCGATTTGGCTGAGACGACTGCGCGTCGCCATCAGGCGTCTGCAAAGCTGGCTGAATCGCGTGAGCGTGAATTCGAATCGCGCGAGGCCGAGCCGAGCAGGGAAGCTTTGACTCCAGTGGCTGAAGCCGTACCGGAGCCTGTCCCGGAACCTGTCGTTGAGCCGCCGGATTATCTCGCGCTGACCGGATCTGATAAGGATCAGGAGCCGTTGCGAGTAATCCTCCTCGAGGAAACCGAGCTGAGGTCCGGAGAATCAGTGACTCTACGCGTCTTGGTTAGCCGCGCCGGTTCCGGCCGCCGGCAACCAGCGCAAAAAGCGCGCATCGTGGTGAAGGCCCTGGGTACCAACTTCCGGCCGACATCGACTTTGGCCGCGACGAATGCGCAAGGCATTGCTATGGTCCCGATTCTGTTGCCCAAATTTGACAGTGGCCGGGCCGCAGTGCTGATCCAGGCGCACGTCGACGGCGAAACAGTCGAGGTGCGCCGAATTATTCTGCCTGCCAGAACATTCTGAAACGGAACACGAAGCTTGCTGGTTCAACTCAATGGCGAGAGTAGGGATGTGCGCGAGCGCACGAGTCTGGATGAACTCGTCACAGAGCTCTCACTGACACCGGCGCGAGTTGCGATTGAGCTTAATCAGCAGGTGGTCCGGCGCGATAAGTGGGCGGCGACGATTCTGGCCGAGGGCGATCGAATTGAGATAGTCCATTTCGTCGGCGGTGGCTAATTGCGAGGTACCCATGGTGGTGTCCCAGGCTTGCTCCTGGAACCAGTCGCTGGTCCCGGAGGGACCGAATATTTATTGGACCGCGAGCCTAAATCACTTTGAAGCTCCAGCGGAGCGAAACACCTTCTAATAAGGGGACGCTTTGCGCTCCCACGGAGCTACAAGGATTTCCTCGTCACGCTCCCAGCTATAGACATTTGGCCGCTCTGCAGCCAGAGAATGACGCCGAATGATCGAGAATCGATCGTGCCTGAAAACGTTTTTCGTGATTTCTATTTTCACTGCACGCGGTGTAGAGTTTTCATCACATTCTAAAAAAGGAATTATTGCTTTATGTCTACCGCAGTACCCGCACCGGCCAACCAATTTGAAATTGCCGGTCATGCATTTCATTCCCGCATCATCATCGGCACCGGCAAGTATCGAAGTTACGACGAGATGAAGGCCGCGCATCGCGCCTCCGGCGCCGAGATGGTTACGATCGCAGTGCGCCGCGTGCCCCTCGATCGCAGCAGCGAATCATTCCTCGATCATCTGGACCCTTCTTTGAAACTTCTGCCCAACACCGCCGGCTGTTATTCGGCCGACGAAGCCGTGCGCACTGCGCGTCTGGCTCGCGAAGCGCTGGGGACCGAATGGATCAAGCTGGAAGTGATCGGCGATCAGACAACGCTATTCCCTGACAACGAACAGACGCTCGAAGCCTCTCGTATTCTGGTCAAGGAAGGCTTCATTGTTTTGCCTTACTTCTCCGATGACTTGATCATGGCGAAGAAGTTGATCGACGCCGGTTGTTCTGCGGTGATGCCTTTGGCGGCGCCAATCGGTTCGGGACTCGGAGTGCAGAATCCGACGAACCTGCGGATCATGCGTGAACAACTTCCCGATGCTACGATAATTGTTGATGCCGGAGTTGGCACCGCCAGTGATGCGACGATTGCGATGGAACTTGGCGCCGATGCTGTGTTGATGAATACAGCGATCGCGGAAGCTGAAGACTCGGCAAAGATGGCGGAAGCGATGAAGCTCGCGATTCAGGCCGGGCGGTTGGCTTACGTTGCGGGCCGCATGAGCAGACGGCTCTACGCCAGCGCTTCCAGTCCGGTTAGCGGAGTTGTCCGTTAGAGTGTTTTTCCGAGGGCCAAACGCTTAACTTCCGAGCATAAGGCCACCAGTCCCAGAACAAAGCTGCACCTCCCGGGAACAAAGCTTCAAGTTCCAGGGACAAAAAAATTCCTGGTTTAAGGGTTTAAGGGGCCAGTTTTGGCTTTCTCCTGGTAAATGCTACGACCGGGGAAGTGGTTGTCTATGGACACGGTGAAAGTGCTGAAGATGAATTCTTTGGTATGGGCGGACTCGCGGCGCTTACGGTGGTGACTGTAAAGTCACTCAAGTTATTACCAGTATCGGTACAGCCGTTGCTATTTCTGATGGCAACCTTGGTAATACTCAACGCAGCAGTCGGGCTCGTTTCGGAGCAGTTCGCAGTACCGTAGCCAACGAGATCCGCAACCGTGACGACAGATGGACAACCTCCAGCGGTGGTTGTCGCTACCGTTAGACCAAGGACCAGGGCGACTTTTCCGTCCGTCGCCGACATGCTTACGCTGCTGGTCAAGTCACCGGTAAAAACGGCTCCGTTTGTCGTTCCGCCCGCCATCTTGATCAGGAAGTATTGTCCAGGCAACATTGTTCCGGTAGTCAGGTCTTGTTTTACGGTGGCTGTACTTCCGAAGGCTCCAGCACTTGAAGCGTACTGAACCGAGTAATTAGTAATTGAGAAATCAACGGTGGTAGTGCCGCGATTGAACAGTTGCACAAAATCATTTTGATAGGCCGCTCCGGAGTTGTTGCCGGCCCCGTAAACCTGACTAATAACCAACAATGGCAGATCATCGTTGGTGATTGTGCCGACCCCCTGCGAGTCAAGAATCGTCGACCCCGGGGACGCGTTGGTTAGATTTACAAAAAAGGTCTCGTTAGGTTCGACGAGGGTATCTCCGTTGAGAGTGATAGAAACTGGCTTGCTCGTCTGACCCGGATCAAACGTGATGGTCCCGCTGCTGGCGACGTAATCAGTGCCGGCAGTCGCGACGCCGCTCGCGGGAGCTGCACTCGCGGTCGCATAATCGACCGTCACTGTGCTCGCGCTCGCGCTTGACAGTGAAACCGTAAAATCGAGGGTCTTAGTTCCTGAATTGCCCTCAGTAACGCTCGGATCGTCAATGGTAATGTTTGGCGTGGGCGGCGCCGCATCGTCATTCACTATCGTGCCCTGACCTTGAGCATCCGAAATGGTTGCGGTTGCCGACGGGCTCGTCAGGTTCACGAAGAACGTTTCATTTGGTTCAAAGTCGGCATCTCCATTTATCGTCACCGGAATCTGCTTGGTCAAATCACCTGGATTGAAGGTCAGGGTTCCGCTGGTCGCCACGTAATCGCTGCCCGAGTTCGCCGTCCCGTCCGCCGTCGCATAATTCACAGTGACTGTTTGCCCACTCGCGGTTGAGAGGGTGACAGTGAAATTCACGGTACTCGTACCGCTGTTGCCTTCGGTAATAGTCGGCAGGTCATTGATCGAAAGCGAAGGCGACGGATCGTTGTCGATGATCGTGCCCAGACCCTGCGGATCAAGAATAGCGGCGTTGGTTGGGCTGGTCAGATTTACAAAGAAGGTTTCGTTAGCTTCGTCGAGCGTGTCGCCGTTGACCAGCACCGTTACGGGCTTGGTGAGATCGCCGGGATTAAAGGTCAAGGTCCCACTGTTTGTCTGATAGTCAGGGCCTACGGTAGCGGTACCGTCTGCTGTCGCAAAAGCTACCGTCACAGTCTGCGCGCTGGAAGCGGAAAGAGTTACATTGAAAGTCGCGTTGACGGTCCCGCTGTCGCCCTCAGTAACAGTCACGTCGCTGATGCTGATGTCGGGACGGAACCCGGTCGTGCAATCGTTAGCAGCCGCGCTGCTATTGCGCGGGTTGGGCGCGGAGGTGACAAAGTCGGCAACATTGTCGTTTGTATCAACACAGCCGCCGGACTTTCTAAAATCGGCGGTAGTGTTGGATGGTGCCGGCGCCTTGCCGGAACCTTCGAAGCAGGAGGCGGTCGCCCCATAACCAACGAGATCCAGAATCGCCGGGCTTGCAGGGCACGATCCCGTCAGCGCGGTGACAGACGAAACCAAAGCGACTTTGGCCGTAGTGGCGCTAAGGTTGATCGTTCCGATCGCGTCTGGCGCCGGTAGATTCTGAGTGCCACCCGCGCCGGCTTGTTCCTGCACCAAAAAGTACTTGCCCGGGGCCAGCAGGCAGGGGCCAGGTGAACAAAGCGGGGTCACCGCCCAGGTTCCTGAACCGACATCCGTGGTCTCCTGCACAGACCAACCCGAAATGTCGACGGTCGAGGTGCCACGGTTAAAGACCTCAATGAAATCATTCTTGTAAGTCGCACCACTGTTTCCACCACCACCATAGATCTGACTAATAACAATCAGAGCTGTGTCGTC
Organism: Pyrinomonadales bacterium; assembly: GCA_038230715.1. Taxonomy (GTDB): domain Bacteria; phylum Acidobacteriota; class Blastocatellia; order Pyrinomonadales; family Pyrinomonadaceae; genus UBA11740. Next base: position 28,584 of record JBBRMS010000041.1, on the reverse strand, counting down.
ATTAGTGATCGTTCCGGTTCCAGTTCCCTGTGTCGGCGAGATCGCAGCGTTGGCCGAAGCATTCGAAAGGGTGACTGTAAAGGTCTCATCCGGCTCCACCAAAGTGTCCCCGTTAACAATCACACTTATCGTCCTGGTAGTGTCCAGCGGATTGAAAGTCAGCGTGCCACTGTTGGACTGGTAATCGCTTCCGGCCGTTGCCGAACTGTTCGCGGTGGCGAAATCGACTGTGACGGTTTGATTAATGCCCGGTGAGAGCGTCACCGTGAACGTCGCAGTGGTAATTCCGCTGTTGCCCTCGGCCACTGCCACCGCAGGTGTGATCGAGAGCACCGGACTGTCGTCGTTTTGAATCGTGCCCAGACCCTGGCCGTCAGTGACCGTGGCACCCGTCACATTCGTTACATTGACGAAGAAACTTTCATTCGATTCGACTGTCGCATCGCCGTTGACGTTGACCGTGAACTGGTAATCCTGCTGCCCGGCGGCAATCGTCTGGCCGGTCAGAGAGTGTGCGATGTAATCGTTGTCAGCCGTAGTAGCCGTGTTGTTCTGAGTCGCAATATCGAAGCTGACGGTGGCCGGAGCCGAGGCCGACAGATGGACAGTGAAAGTGAATGCAGTTGTGCCGCTGTTGCCTTCGCTGAGCGAAATATCATTGATTGAAAGCGCCGGCAGATCGTCGTTCTGGATTGTCCCGGCGCCCTGACCATCGGTAATAGTTGCCCCAGCGACATTGGTTACATTCACAAAGAAATTTTCGTCAGGCTCGACCGCCACGTCACCGTTCACCACCACACTGAAAGTGTAAGTCGTCTGGCCGGCGGGAATGATCTGATTCGTGAGCGACTTGGCAACGTAATCACTGTTCGCCGTCGTGCCGCTGCCGTCCTGAGTCGCAATATCAAAGGTGACATCAGTGCCCTGAGGAGGGGCGTCGAGGGTGACGGTGAAGTTTGCGGTGGTCGTGCCGCTATTGCCCTCGAGGATAGAAACGTCGCTCACCGAGAGGTTTGGAGAGGCCGCTCCGGTACAGTTGTTCACCGGCGAACTTGAATTACGCGGTGACGGCGTCGCCACAAAGAAGTCGGCCGCGTTGTCATTGGTGTCGGTGCAGCCACCGGCTTTTCTGAAGTCCGCAGTCGTGTTGGAAGGCGCTGCAGCCGGCCCGGGTCCTTCATAACAATGCCCGGCCGTCGTGGCCGTGTTTCCGTATCCGACAAAGTCCGCGATGGTCCCGTCGATCGGGTTGAATGGGGATGCCAGATCATCACCGGGGCAGCCGACTGTAGCGAGAGCGGTGGTCCCGACGACGAGAGCCACCTTGCCGGACCCATTCCCCAGATTTATGGTCCCGATCGCGTCGGCAGCGGGAATCGCGATGCCGTTGGTAGTCCCGCCCGCTTCCTTGACCAGGAAGTAACGACCCGGGGCAATCGTGCCCGTGGTGAGATTGGTTTTGTTTGAGCCAAAGTTTGAACCGACGCCCGCGTACTGGACGGAATAACCAGTCAAAGAGAAATCTACCGTAGTCGCGCCATGATTAAAGATCTCGACAAAGTCGTTTTGATAAGTCGCTCCGGAGTTGTTGCCGCCGCCGTAGACCTGGCTGATGCGCAGGTCGGCAATGTCATCATTCGTGATCGTTCCCAGGCCCTGCCCATCACCAATCGTGGCGCCGGAAGCGTTGGAAAGATTTACCAGAAAAGTTTCGTTCGGCTCGACCAGCAGGTCCCCGTTGATGGTGACGTCGAAGGTGTAGGTCGTCTGAGTAGCCGGGATAGTCTGGCTCGTGAGACTGCGGGCGACATAGTCGTTGTTGGCGGTCGTCGCCGTGTTGTCGGCGGTGGCGATATCAAACGTGATGCCTCCGGCCGGAGCAGGCAACGTCGACGTAACCGTGAAAGTCATGGTGGACGTGCCGCTGTTGCCTTCGCTGATCGCGACATCGTTGATGTTGAGCACCGGGCTGTCATCATTCTGGATGGTGCCCTGTCCGGTGCCATCACCGACGACCGCGCCAGTGACATTGGTCACGTTGACGAGGAAGGCCTCGTTGGGTTCGATGTTGAGGTCGCCGTTGACCGTCACGTCAAAGGTGAAGCTAGTTTGGCCGGCGGGTATGATCTGATTCGCCAGGCTGCTGGCTACGTAGTCGTTGTCCGCTGTAGTCGCGGTGCTGTCCTGGGTGGCGATATCGAAGGTCACGCCGCCGGTCAGCGCTGGCGCTGACAGACTCACCGTGAAATGGAATGTGCTGGCGCCGCTGTCGCCTTCATTCTGAGAGACATCGTTGATCGTTAAGGTCGGCGGGACGTCGTCGTCCGTGATTGAACCCTGTCCCTGGCCGTCCAGGATCGCGGCGTTTGTCGCATTGGAAAGGTTCACAAAGAAGGTTTCGTTCGGCTCGTCCGTGGTGTCGCCGATGATTGTGATCGTGACCGGCTTGCTGGTCTGCCCCGCGGTGAAAGTCACGGTGCCGTTGCTTGTTTGATAATCAGAGCCGGCCGTAGCAGTGCCGTCGGCAGTAGCGTAATCAACCGTGACTGTCTGGGTGGCATTCGGCGCGGAGAGTGTGACCGTGAAATCCACCGTCTTCGTTCCTGCGTCGCCCTCAGTGACGGTGACGTCGTTGATGCTGACGTCGGGCCGGAACCCGGTGCTGCAATCGTTGGCCGGCGAACTGTTGTTGCGCGGACCCGGCAACGCGGTCACAAAGTCGGCCGCATTGTCATTCGTGTCGATGCAGCCACCTGATTTCCTGAAATCAGCGGTGGTGGCGCTGGGTGCCGGAGCATGATTCGATCCTTCGAAGCAGTCAGTGCCGGTGCCGTAGCCGACGAAATCGATCACGGAGACAGTAAAGGGACACGCGCTGCCGCTTAGCGCCGTGGTGTTATTCACGAGGGCGATCTTGCCGGAGGTCGCCGCCAAAGCTGAAGTTCCGGTGGCATCGGCTGCCGGCAAATCGGATCCATTTGCGCCGCCCGACGATTCTTTCACCAGGAAATATTTTCCCGGAGCAATCAAACACGGACCAGGCGAGCACAAAGGTGTGACCGACCAACTTGTCCCCGTGGACGAAGCCTGTTGCACCGACCAGCCGGTGAGATCGACAGTGGTTGTGCCGCGATTGAAAATCTCGACAAAGTCATTCTTGAACTGGGCCCCGATATTTCCACCGCCGCCATATACCTGGCTGATAACGATTCCGGTCGCATCGTCATTTGTGATCGTTCCCAAACCCTGGGCATCGCCGAGTGTCGCTCCCGACGGATTCGAGATGTTTACAAAGAACGATTCGTTCGGCTCGACAATCATATCGCCATTAACGGTCACATCGAACGTGTAGGTGGTTTGGCCAAGCGGTATGACCTGACTCGCCAGGCTGCGGGCCACATAGTCATTGTTGGCGACCGTAGCGGTGTTGTCCTGCGTGGCGATATCGAATGTGATGCCGCCCACTGGAGCCGGAAGAGTGGAAGTGACCGTGAAGCTAAAGGTGGTCGTACCGCTATTACCTTCATTCGCCGATACATCATTGATAGAAAGTGTCGGACTGTCATCATTCTGAATCGTACCCAGGCCGATGCCATCACCGACCGTAGCTCCGACAACGTTGGTCACGTTCACGAAAAAGGTTTCATTCCCTTCGATGTTGACGTCACCGTTTACCGTCACATCGAACGTGTAGCTGGTTTGGCCCGCAGGAATTGTTTGAGCTGTCAGCGAGCGGGCGACATAGTCGTTGCTGGCCGCAGTGGCCGTGTTGTCGGCCGTGGCAATATCAAAAGTGACGGACGCCGGGGATGGAGCTGAAAGGTTGACGGTAAAGCCAAAGGTCGTCGTGCCTGAGTTGCCTTCGTTGGCCGAGATGTCGTTGATTGAAAGCGTCGGCAGATCGTCGTTGTGAATCGTCCCGACACCCTGACCATCCGCAACGGTGGCTCCGCTCACGTTCGTTACGTTGACAAAGAAAGTTTCGTCGGCCTCGATAGCGGTATCGCCGTTGACTGTCACGCTAAAAGAATAGCTGGTCTGGCCCGCGGGAATGATCTGGCCCGTCAGCGCGCGGGCAACGTAATCCGTACCGGACGTGGCGGTGTTGTTCTGGGTCGCGATGTCGAAGGTGACATCGGTTGATGGCACCGCTGCCGAAAGGCTGACGGTGAAGGTCGCGGTTACAGTGCCGCTGTTGCCTTCAGTCACCGTCACGTCATTTATGGTCAGGTTCGGCGGTGCACCGGCTATGCAATTGTTCACCGGGGAACTGCCGTTGCGCGGCGACGGTGCAGCGCCAAACAAATCCGCAGCGTTGTCGTTGGTGTCCGTGCAACCGCCCGCCTTTCTAAAATCGGCAATAGTATTATTGCCGAGCGTAAACGAAGCCGGACCGCTTCCTTCGTAGCAATGATTCGCCGTCGCGGCGGTGCCGCCATAGCCAACAAAGTCTGCGATGGCGCCGTTGACTGGATTGAAGGGCGCGGAGCCATCATCACCAGGACAATTGCCCGTCAGCAGGGTCGTGCCGAGCACGAGCGCCACCTTGCCCGCTGTAGTGCTGGTGAGATTCAACGTTCCAGTTGCGTCCGCCGCCGGCAGAGCGTTGCCCGTAGCGCCGCCCGATTCCTTGATTAGGAAGTAGCCGCCCGGAGCTACCGTGCCTGAGGTCAGGTCGGTCTTGGCCCAGGTCGAACCTCCGGCGCTCAGGAACTGCGCGGAATAAGGAGTAACTGCGAAGTCGATGGTCGCTGTGCCGCGATTGAAAAGCTCGATGTAATCGTTCGTGAACGTCGCACCCGTGAGACCGCCACCCGGATACGTTTGACTGATTACGAGATTGGAACTGTCGTCGTTCTGAATCGTCCCAAGACCCTGGCCATCGGTAAGAGTGGCGCCGGCAACATTCGTCACATTAACGTTGAAGGTTTCGTTGGGCTCAAAGAGCGTGTCGCCATTCACCGTCACATCGAAGGTGTAGGTCGTCTGGCCAGCGGGGATGATCTGATTCGTGAGACTGCGGGCCACATAATCCGAGCCTGCCGTTGCGGTGTTGTTCTGTGTCGCAATGTCGAAAGTGATGCCCCCGGCCGGAGCAGGCAACGTCGAGGTAACGGTGAAGGTAAAAGTGGTAGCTCCCGCGTTCCCTTCGTTGGCCGAAACATCGTTGATGCTGATTGAAGGACTGTCGTCGTTCGAGATCGTGCCGATGCCCTGACCGTCGGCGACCAGCGCGCCCGTAACGTTGGTTACATTAACGAAAAAGGTCTCTGCGGGCTCAACTGCCGTATCGCCGTTTACGGTCACATCAAATGTGTAACTCTGTTGCCCGGCGGGAATCGTCTGGGCCATTAGACTTCGCGCCACATAGTCATTGTTAGCGACCGTTGCGGTGTTGTCCTGGGTCGCTATGTCAAATCTTACTCCGCCTGCCGGCGCCGGGCTCGACAGGCTAACCGTAAACGTGAACGCGGTCGTGCCCGAGTTGCCTTCGTTGGCTGTCACATCATTGATCGTTAACTGGTTGCAGTTGCCGAAGGGCGTGCCGTCCAGTCTCACTCCGGGCGAGAACTTTCTGCCACCCGCAGCAGACGGGATGGAATGCAGCAGGTAGGGGCCGGTGATGTCGGGTGATCTGGTAAGCGATTGTGCGTTCCCTCCATTAAGACCCGTCGTCCCGCCGTACGAGAACTGAGTCACCAGATTGCCTGAGCCGTCACGAATCACGATCGTCAGACCGCCGTTGGACAAAGAGAGGCCGCCCGCAGACGCCTTAACCACTTGCGCGCAACCAAAGAGAGGGTTCGCTGGATTAAGAGTGCCACCGCCAAATACCACTAGAGCTTCGCCCGCGGGGACGCTCGTGTTGGCGGTAAAGGTATGGCGAACAGTCTCAGTCAAAGTGGTGGTCGAATGTGTGCGCAACGTCCATCCGGACAGGTTAATAGCGCCACTGGTCGAGTTGACGAGTTCAACAAACTCATCGTCTGCTGCGTCCCGCGTACCGTCGTGATTCGCGTCGCCTTCAGTTCCCGTTGGCGGATCTGCAAGCACTTCATTTACCACGATCGTGGGCGCGCTGACGTTCAGGGTCGCGCTGCCGTTGACGCTGTTGGAAGTAGCTTTGATCGTCGTCTGGCCCTGAGCTACTCCGGCCGCCTGGCCATTCTGATCTACAGTGGCGGCGCCGGTGTTCGTCGACTCCCAGTTGAAAGTCAGGCCGGCGATCTCGTTTCCAAACTGATCCACTCCATGGGCGGTGAACTGCTGCCCACCCGAAGCGGGAATCGTCGCTGTCTGAGGTGTGACGTCAACGCGGGTGAGTACGCGCTGCACATCCCGCACAGTCAAAGTCGCGGGCGGTGATTGAGTGCCGCGCGCGGACGCCCTGATCTCAGTCGTGCCCGTTGTCGAACTGGTCGCCAAACCGTTCTGATCAATCGTCGCCACGCTCGTATTACTGGACTGCCAGAGGAAGATGACCCCTGAGACTTCGTTGCCGCTGGCGTTGAAAGCCGTCGCGATGAACTGCTGCTTCCCCCCAGCGTCGACGGCGGCTGAAGCAGGCGTAACTTCGATGCGAACGAATGGGTTGCAGAGAGTGAACGCGGACCCATTTACGCGTGTGCCAGGACTGTAGCTCCGGCCGCCGCTGTCGGTCGCCGCCAGATGCAAGACAAAGTTGCCGGTGACGTCGGGTGAGCGGGTCATTGATTGATTCGCGTCGCCGTTGAGCCCGGTCGAACCACCCCAGCTAAAGGAAGTGATGATAGCGCCGCCAGAATCACGCAGAGTGATCGCGCCACCCCCGTTAGTCAGCGAAAGGCCGCCGCTGGTGGTCTTGACCACAAGCGCGCCGCCGAATACCCCGTTGGTCGGATCGAATGTTCCGCCGCCAAAGACTACCGCCGCTGAGCAGGCTGGGAGGATCGTCCCGGCTGCGAAGATGTGGCGCAGAGTGTCGGTGGTGGTGCTCGAACTGCGCGAAAGAAGTTGATAGCCGCTGATGTCTATGTCATGAGTCGTGGTGTTGACCAACTCGATGAATTCATCGTCGCCTGAGTCGCGCAAGCCATCGCGATTTGCGTCACCGGCGAGGTTGTCCGGCGGATCGGCCAGTACTTCGTTGATGAGAATGTCGCGGGTGCCATCTCCGAGGAACGTGACCGAGACGGGGTTGCTGGGGCGCCCATCAGACTGGACAAACAGATCGACTGTGCCGGCGCCGCGCAGGTTGCTGGGCACCCGCACATGCACTTCATCCAGACCGGGCATGTCTGTTGAGGCCAGAACACTTTCGGCATTGACGACCTGGCCGCCCAGGCTTACGGAATTCTGTGAGGCATTGCGGGCGCCGGTGGTAAAGATGGTCAACCGCAGACTGCCGTTGGTCGGATCAAACGGGCCCTCCTGAAGTGTGTCACTGTTCAGGATTACGCCCGGCCCCGAACCGTCGCCGCTTTTGGAAAAAACTCCCGGAGCAGCGCGCAGCGTCGGCACAGTCGCACGCGAAGTGAAGCTTTCAGAGTTAGTAATTACTACGTCCGCGGTTCCAATCTCAGTTTGTGGCGGGACCAGGAAATTTACCTGGCCGGGCGAGACAAAAAAGATTTGCGCCGCGCGGCCATTAACAGTGACCGTGGTGCCGCCAACGTTGGTGGGGAAGGTCCCGTTGGGTAACTTCTGCGGCTGCTGGGTTGAGTTAGCCAAAGCGCCGCCGATAGCAATGGCTATGCTGTCAGGCGCCACGGCCTTCGTTGTGGAGGGTTCCTTACCGAACGAGGCGCCATTCAAAATGGTGACTGCGCCAAAAGGCGGACGGGCCGGCGTCCCCGTCATATAGATCTCGGAGTCGTTGGCCAGATCACCATTTGCAACGGCCCCTGAGAGCACACGCGGAAAACTGAATGCGACAACCGTTCCGTCGTCGTTGAGCGAAGAGACGACATCCGCCGTGGCCGAAGAAGGCGCGTTGGTAATCTTCGAAATTTGGGATGAGGGAATGTCCAGCACATAAAGCTCGACACCGCCGTCCGAGTTGGTCGGAGCGCCGGCGACACTGCGCCGCGCAGCGAAGGCGATGTGCGTGCCGTCGCCGCTGATCGTCGGATGCAGCGGCACTTCGGTGACGCGTGCGCCCAGAGAAGTGATTTGTCTGATGTTCCCGCCGCCACGACCGTCGAAAAGGAATACCTGGGTCGTATTGGTTGCTGTCTCAGCGGAATAAACGACACGCGTGCCGTCATCGCTGGTTGCGCGGCCGTAAGTCATAGCCAGCGTCAGAATATTGCCGGCGAGCAGCGTGGCAGTACTGGGCGTGACGCGAGCCTGCTGCATCAAATCGCGGCGGGCGCTCGCGGTGGAGCCGGTATCACGGATGAACGCGACGTTGGCGCCGTTTCCGCTGATCTTCGCGTCGCTCGATCCAAGTATGCCGGTAGTGTTGGTGAGTTGGGCGAAGCTGGCGGCGAGGGTGTCGTAAATAAAGACTTCGAGGTTGCCGTCTGAATTCTGTCCGGTCAAATCGCGATTGGAAGAGAAGGCTATGAAGCGGCCGTCGTCACTAATCGAGGGTTGGAAGTTTCCGTTGGTGATCCGATTCGCGATGTCTCCCGGTGTAGTTTTAGTGACCTGAGTTAGCTGTGATCCGGCCAGTAGAAAAATTTCAGAGTTGCCGTCGGAGTTCGTACCGAGCGGATCGTCCTTCGAAGCAAAAGCGATTCGCGATCCGTCCTGGGAAATCGCCGGAGTGACCGCCCGGGTTCCACCCATTTGAAAGAATGTCGCCGGATCCCCAGCCACGTCGGCGCGAATTGCCCGGAAGTGATCGGAACCACCGGCACCGGCAATGTCCTCAGTCGATTCGAAGGCCAGGATTCTACCGTCACCACTGATCGAAGGATTTAGATTGATACCTTCTTCAGTGGTGTTGGTGACCCGCCGCAGAACTGACGATTGCGTTCGTCCTGCGCGCAGTCCGAAGACGCAGAGCGCGGTAATCCCGAAGAGAACGAGTGTGATTATGCGGGGGCGAGTCACAGCGGTAGAACTTTTGTACGAACAAACTTAGGTCTGTCGCTTTAGGTGAAGTTACAACTGGTAACGAGTACAAGCCTGGCTTGCCGGAAACAGTTTCAAAATTGTTCGGACAGTTATCGTAACCCTGGCATTAAGTCGCGGGCTTCGTCGACACAAAAGCGATCCGAATGCGGGGATTCTACAGTTTTTTGTGTGAATTACAATCAAGCGACTCGCTTGTCAGAGCGCGGGCCCAAGCCCCCTAACCGGCGCAACGCGCTCACCCGCCAGTCCCTGTTGAGGAGATTGAATGGGCTTGGCCCGACGGCGGACTGGAGGTCCAGGCGCCATAACAATTTTCCCCGGTAGCATGTTTCGGTATCGCTGCGTTACGATTCATCAAATTCAGAATCAGAGTTGAGAAGTAACTGCGAGCTGTCGTTGGTTGCTTAGGGGGACCAGAGAGCATGAAAGTTTTGATAGCAGGGGCCAGCGGATTGGTTGGTTCGGCCTTGATTCCAGCACTGGAAGCGGGAGGCGATACCATCACCCGCCTGGTTCGCACGTCGCCGGGATTAGATGAGATCGAATGGCATCCGAACAATGATCAAATCAATGCCGCCGCGGTGGAAGGGTTTGACGCAGTCATTAATCTCGCAGGGGAGAACATCGCCGGGGGACGCTGGACCGACGAGCTGAAACGGAAGATTCATGATAGCCGGATTTACGGGACCCACCTGTTAAGCGAAACTATTTCCAAGCTCAAACAGAAGCCGAACGTATTTCTTTGCGCTTCGGCCACGGGTATCTACGGCGATCGTGGCGACGAAACGCTCGACGAACAGAGCGATTCAGGGGGCGGATTCCTGGCGGGCGTCTGTCGCGAGTGGGAGCAGGCAACTGAGCCCGCAGCCGCAGCCGGGGTGCGCACGGTGAACCTGCGCTTCGGTCCGATCCTCGCACGTGAAGGCGGCATGCTGGCGAAGCTTCTGACTCCATTCAAGATGGGCATGGGCGGCAAGGTCGGGTCGGGCAAGCAGTTCGTTAGCTGGGTGGCGATCGAAGATGCGGTCGAAGCGATCAAGTTGGCGCTGCACTCGGAGGCGGTACGCGGACCACTGAATATCGTGTCTCCGAATCCGGTGACTAATGAGATTTTTACGAAAACTCTCGGCCACGTGCTTGGCCGGCCCACGGCTCTCGCCATGCCGGCTTTTGCGGTACGGCTAGCGTTTGGCGAAATGGCCGATGAAATGTTGTTAGCGAGCCAGAAGGTTATGCCTAAGAAACTAAATGATTTAGGTTACGAGTTTCAGCAACCTAACTTGGAAGAGGCGCTAAGAAAACATCTCGCCTAGCCCACCTGACACCTGCCCAAGCTTAAGATTTAATCTGGAGTTCGATCTCAAATCTATGATATAGAGGAACCTGTCTTTGATAGCAGGATCCGACGCGGGTGGTATTCACGGCTTCCATGGTGAGACCGCCGCCAAATAATAAACTCGAATCCTAAAGCCTCAATCTGGTTCGGCAATTCTCAAGTTCGCCGAACCGTCACCCCGATGGAGGAACCCGATGAGAAAAGAAAACTATCGTTTGCAGTTCAAACGAGGAATTGCCCTTGCCGTGGTGTGTCTTATTCTTTGTACGCCCTCGATCTCTTTGGGTTGGGGAGCGGGAGGACACATGATGGTGGCCCGAATAGCCTTTACTCGTCTCAATGCCAGAGCGAAGAAGCAAGCCAGGGCGCTCCTGGCGATCCCAATAAATCCCGAAGCTGTCTCAGCGAAGAGCCCGGACTTTGTTAACGCCGCGCACTGGGCTGACGATCTGAGACCGATTGAGGAGTTCGACCCCTTTAAAGAACTTCACTTCATTGATACTCCCTTTGCGCTTGATGGTACCGCATTACCAGTCCTGCCGGTGCCTAACGTAGTCACTGCGCTACAGGAGAACGTGAACATCCTCAGGACGAGCACCGACAAGAACGCACAAGCTCAGGCCCTGCGCTTCATCATTCACTTTGTCGGCGATGTTCATCAACCCCTTCACTGTGCCACCCGGGTTAGTAGCGCTAACCCGCAGGGTGATCGGGGAGGGAACCTCGTGAATCTTAAGATTCGCGATCAAAATGGGAAGTTAAAGACGGTCAAACTCCACAGTTATTGGGATGGTGGAATTGGGACCTTCCCGAAAACGGGTGCGTTTTTTGCGCCGCCCCCGCTTAACACGATAGCGCCGGCCGCGGCCCGGGCTAAGGCGGGTAATCCACCGACTGACCCGGCGTTGAAACTGGACGATCCTTTTGACTTTCAGGCGTGGGCAGACGAAAGTTTCGCGCTGGCAAGGGATGTCGCTTACAAAGACGTCACCAACGGCATGCAACCCAGCGCGGAGTACAACGCTGCAAGTTTGAAGGTCGCTCGCCAGCGAGTTGCCTGGGGTGGTTACCGTCTGGCCGCTTTGCTGAACGCGATTTGGCCGTAACCTGATGTGATTTTTTGGATTTGAGATTCCGGGCGCTGGCGGTCGTCTCTGGGAGGTGAAACGCAGGCTGGCAATCTGTGCTACCACAACGCCAGCGCCAACAAGTATCGAAACACTCCCGCGCCAATCAGCACCCAGAACGCGTTGGCCCGGTACTTCAAGAGAATTAGTAGAATGATCACCGCCATCGACAGGCCGATGATCGAGTGAATGCCTGAGCGGCCGACGCTCCACGCGGCGGCGACCAGCAGACCTGCAACTGCGGGCGCGACTCCGCGCAGGAAGGCCTGCATCTGGCGATTTGCGCGGAATCTCCTAAACGAAGAACCTGCAGCTATCGTCATGAGGAATGACGGCAGGAAAACGCAGATGGTCGAGAACAGGGCGCCGATAAAACCAGCCACACGAAAGCCAACAAAGGTTGCCATGATCAGAACCGGCCCCGGAGTGATCTGGCCCAGAGCCGTAGCGTCGGCAAACTCCTGGTGCGTGAGCCAATGATGTGAGTTGACTACCTCGGCCTCGATTTCCGGTATCATCACAAACCCACCACCGAAAGTGACCGAGCCAATCCGCAAAAAGATAAACGCGAGTGATAGGGCGAGGCCTAGTTTGGCGAGGCCGGGAATCGCCAGCAGAAAGAAGGCCGAAGACTTCTGGGCTGGACCAACATCTGTTTCCGCTGACTCGGCTTCATCCAAAACGTCCTGCTCATAGTCGTCCAGCTCATCCGGCTGCGTAATGCCGCCCTCGCTCATTCTGCGCAGGCGTTCTTCGGCCATCGCCTCACTCAAATAACCGCCGAAGAATTTGTGCGGTTTGGTTCGTCGCGATGCCAGACGGTTACGGATACGCTGTTGGCGGCGCGAGGCGAAACCGCGAATCCTTTCCAGCCGCGTTAGCTGTCTTTCCCGAAAAGTTTCAATTCCGATGCCCACCAATCCGGAAAGCAAAATCACTTCGACGACAGTAGCTTTAAAAACAACGACCGCTGCGCACGAAAGAATCATCAGAATTCGCTGCCACGGCAGGCTGACAGTTTGTTTGCCCATCCGCCATGCCGTCACTGCGATTAAGGCGACGACAGCCGCGTTGAATCCATGGAATAGTTGCTCAGTGTTAGGCAGAGCGCGAAATCGATCATAAAAGATTGCCAGGACAATCATCATGAACATCGATGGCAGGATGAGGGCCGAAAGGGAAGCGCCGGCGCCGCGCCAACCACGCAGACGGTACCCAATATAAGTAACCGCGTTGCCCGCACTGGTGCCAGGCAGGCTTTGGCCCAGGGCGAGGGCTTCGACAAAGTCGTGTTCACTCAACCAACGCCGCTCGAGCACGACGACATGTCTGATTTGTGAGAGGACGGCAAAGCCGCCACCGAATCCGGTCAGGCCGATTTTAAGAAAGGAAAGGAACAGGCCGCCGAGGGTTGCGTGCCGAGAGATTTGTTTTAGCCTGCGCTGGCCGTAGCGCGCGCGGGTTCTAATCTTGCGAACACGCTGATGGCCGTGAGTTCGTTTGGCAAACGACTGATGTTCCACTGAGATTTGGAGTTTAGCATAGACAGGGAAATCCGCGGATTTCGCAGATTGGAATCACCGGATAAGAGGCCTTAAACACCGTGTCGTCACTTCCACTTCATTTGAATTCTTCTTCCGTGTGATCCGCGGATAATCAACCGACGACTTAAGCCGTGGCTTCTTTGAGGGTCGCAAACTCAGGCAGGGCCTGGAAAACCTCCAACGCATACTTCACATTTCCGAACGGCGCCGAAACCTGTACGCCCTGGATCAATTCGCGTACTTCCAGCAGCGATTCTCTGGCGATCTTCAGCCCTTCATCCCGACCGGCTTCCTTGCTGATGTTTGAAGCGACGCGCATGCGTTCCATAATCTCAGGCGTTACGCGCACGCCGGGAACCTCGTTGTGAAGAAACTCCGCGTTGCGGAACGAGACGAGCGGCCAGATGCCGGCCACGATTGGAATGCGGCAGTGCTCGATGCGCTTGAGGAACTCACGCAGTTGCTCAGTATCGAATACTGGTTGGGTGATGGCGTACTCGGCGCCCGCTTCGATCTTCCATTCAAAGCGCTTCAGCTCTTCGTCAAGATTAACTGCGCCTGGATTCACCCCGACTCCAATCGAGAAGGCAGTTGGCTTGCCGGTCGGATTGTTGCCGAGATCCAGCCCATGGTTGAGTTTGTTCACCATGTTCGTCAGCCCGATGGCGTCGATGTCGAAGACTGCGGTAGCGTCCGGATAAGGCCCCATCTTCGGCGGGTCGCCAGTGATCAAGAGCAGGTTGCGCAATCCGAGTGCGGCCGCGCCCAGGAGATCAGACATCATGCCGAGCAGGTTTCGATCGCGGCAACAGTAATGCAGCACCGACTCGATTCCGATTTCGCGTTCCACCAGAATTGCGGTAGCCATCGCGCCCATCCGCGTCTGGGCGCGAGGCCCATCCGGGATGTTGACGCCATCCACGCCGGCGGCTTTCAAAAGCCTGATGGAATCCAGAGTTTTCTGTGGATCGCACCCCTTCGGCGGCAGAACCTCAACCGTGGTAACAAACTCTCCCCGGGCAATCTTGCGTGACCAATTCGATCGCTCCTCGGGCGGGACGACCGTGACGTCGGCCGGTTTCAAATCCTGAACAGCCACTTTCACTGGAGCATCGACTACGACCTGTTGAGTGCGCGGGCTCAGTTGCCGGATGGCGTCGGCGATCATCTTGATATGCGCCGGCGTCGTGCCACAGCAGCCGCCTACGAATCTCGCACCGGCCTGGACGATGCGTCGCGAATATTCGGCCATGTACTCTGGCGAGCACATGTAGAACTGCCGGCCCTGCACGTCGCGAGGCAAGCCTGCGTTCGGCTGCGCCGAGAGCTTGCGCGTGGTGACCTGGCGCATCTTTTCGATCGCGTTGAGCACGATCGCCGGACCGACTCCACAGTTGAGTCCGATGACGTCGACGCCCCACTCATCAAGTTGGGCGGTGAATGCTTCGGGTGTTGCTCCGAACACCGTGTTGCCGTCGACCTGAATCGTGACCTGGGCAAAGATCGGCAGGTCGCATAATTCCTGCACCGCCTTGATTGCTTGTTGCAGTTCGGAGAGATCTGAAAACGTCTCGAGCACGAACAGATCGACGCCGCCTTCGAGCAGGGCTGATATCTGCGCGGTAAACATCTTTTTAGCTTCGTCGAACGATGTCGGCCCGTAAGGTTCGATTCGCAAACCCAGTGGACCAACTGCGCCGGCCACGTACGCGCGATTGCCGGCGGCCTCGCGAGCGATCTGCGCGGCCCGGATATTTATTTCTCGCAGGTTACCTTCCAGACCATAGGGTTGTAGCTTGTTCGCGGTGGCGCTAAAGGTGTTCGTCTCGATGATGTCTGCGCCGGCGCGCACGTATTCGCTGTGGACTTCGCGCACGAGATCGGGCGCCACCAGATTCAGCTCGTCGTACGAACGATTGATATAGATGCCCTTCGAGTAGAGCATCGTGCCCATCGCGCCATCAAAGACGTGAATGCCGTCGCGATTAAGAAGGTCTCGGAAGTCTTGCATCTTGGTCTGCAACCGCCTGCATTAGCGGGCGGTTGTTCTCTCGTATCGAAGGTCTGAAAATCGGAACCCTCAGTTAATAAAAAATCCCGCGCCAAACAACGCGGGACTTCAACTGGTTTGAAGTGTTTCGGTTCGTGCTTCTGCGAACTCGCCGAGCTGTTTAGCCGTTTGTTTTGCGTGGCCGCAAGTCGCCTTAACTCACCACGTTTTTCAAGGGAGTTATACCCCCGGTTGAGTTCTCTGTCAACCGGGACTCCAGGGCGCCCGGTGCTGCTTTGACCCGAGGTGTTTAGAGTACAGACTTCAGTCGGCTTTTGCTGCGCGGCAAAGCGCCCAACCAAAGTTGGCACTCTCTGTACTCTTCGATCTGCAGCCACGACCCTGATTTCGTTTCTCTTTGCGCCTTGCGAACGAAGACGAGTAGGACGGTATTGCGCAAAGGCGAAGAGCCAAATGGAAAGGAGAGTGGGCAATCGCCACCACCTGGCGAAAGACGTCATCGCTGAAATTATTTCGTTGCCTCTCTTGACAGCACCTCTCGCTTCTGGCTGAATGCCTATCGTAATCAAACTCCCAGCTATCGTCGTTAACGGTCGTCAAAGATCGAGTCTAAGAGGTGCGAGCTTAGGGTCTACCGCTGACGCAATTTTCTGTGGAGCCCTGCCTCGTCCGGCCGCGTCCATTGAAGAAAACGATGCCCGGCGTCTAGAATGATTCACCACTCTTCCCAGGTCGTAATGTTTGTCGGCAAGTAACTGATGGGTTTTCGGGTCTTAACGAATGACTCCGATGAGGACTCTTGTAAATGAGCACACCTATTGATGGTTCTGGATCCAGCCCAGCAACAATGGCGATCGATCGGGGCTTCTTCGGGCACCCGCGAGGCCTTTCCACGCTGTTCTTCACCGAGATGTGGGAGCGTTTCAGTTACTACGGCATGCGCGCTCTGCTGACACTTTACATGACGTCGAAGCTGGCCGATGGAGGTCTCGGCTTTGACGAAAAATATGCCAGTGTTATCTACGCGACTTACGTTTCGTCAGTTTGGTACCTGCCCCTGGTGGGTGGCTGGCTCGCTGATAAAGTTCTGGGTGCTCGGCGCGCAGTCTTAATCGGCGGGATTATTATTGCCTGTGGTCATTACTCGATGGCCTTTGATAGCGTCCCGACCTTTTATGCCGCCCTCGTCTTGATCGCCTTCGGCACGGGCTTGCTTAAGCCAAACATCAGTTCGATGGTGGGCCAGCTGTACAGCCCGGAAGACGAACGTCGCGATTCCGGCTTTTCGATTTTTTACATGGGTATCAATCTGGGAGCGTTCATTTCCCCGTTCGTTACCGGTTTCCTGGGCCAGGGCAAATTCTTTAGGGGCGTTATTGCGTCGCTGGGCCTCAATCCGGCCCACAGTTGGCATTGGGGATTCGCGGCGGCCGGCGTCGGCATGACGATTGGTGTGATCCAGTATGTTTTGGGCGGCAGCCGCTTACGCGATGCGGGCAGGAAGCCTGTTAAGCCAGCGGACCAGCCGGTGGGCGTTTCCAAACAGCGACTCGACACCATCACCGCGGTGCTCTCGGTGCTTGGCGCGCTGCTGGGAGCGGGCTTTGGTTATCGCTTTGATGAAGGTTTTATTTCGATGCCATTTTGGACGGTCTGCGGCTACTTCGTCGGTTACCTCGTGGGCACAACGCGGCAGCTGAAGGGCGACGAGCTGATGCGGGTCCTGGTGATTTTTATTTTGGTGCTTTTCTCGATCATATTTTGGATGACCTACGAACAAGCCGGCTCGAGTATGACTTTGTTTGCCGATCGACTGACTGAAAAGACAATCTTCGGTTGGGAATATCCGTCCAGTTGGTTCCAGGCGGTGCCGGCGATTTTTGTCATTATGCTGGCGCCGGTTTTTGCCTTTATCTGGCAAGTCATGGGTGATCGTCAACCTTCGAGTTCCGCAAAGTTTGCTTTCGGCTTATTCTTCGCCGGGATTGCATTTGTGGTGATCACAGTTGCGGCCAGCTTGACCGGGGCAGGACGCGTCTCGCCGCTGTGGTTGGTGGTGGTGTATTTTATTCAAACTGTCGGCGAGATGTGCCTGAGCCCGGTCGGTCTAAGCACGATTACCCGGTTATCGCCCGTCAGAATGGTGGGACTGATGATGGGGGTGTGGTTTCTTTCAATTTCAGTGGGAAGCTATATCGCGGGACGAACGACGCAGTTATTTGTCGCCGGAACGCCCGAGGTGTTGACGCGAGCCTTTGGAATCTTTGCCGGCGTCAGCCTGGCGGCGGCTTTGTTGCTTGCATTGCTCACACCTCTGATCAAGAAGATGACGCCGGCCCCCGAGAAAGCCTGAGATCCTGGAGAACATGATAGTGCGAAAACAAATCTTATTGGCGGCGGGTCTGCTGCTTCTGGTCCTGGTTCCATCGCTTAAAGCACAAGACAAGCTCCTCACCATCGACGATATTTTCGATCCCGCCAAGCGGGTTAACTTCGGCGGCACGCCGTCGAATCCCCGCTGGTTGAAAGATGGAGTGCACTACATCGTCGCCAGCAAAGATCGGGCTGCCTTTCCGCGTCTGCTCAAGGTCAATGCCGTTACCGGCAAGTCCGAAGCTTTCTATGACGGCGCCAAAATGGAGGCGGCGTTTGCCGCGTTGCCGGGATTTGGCAAAGATGTCGCGCACCGCCTGGCGAATCAGACGAGCTACCAAATCAATCCTGCCGAGACAGGTGTGCTGATTAATTATGCCAACGACCTGTTCTATTACGAGTTCGGTGGCGACCGCGCGGTGCGCCTGACCAGCAACCCCGATGAAGAGATCGGAGAATCGTTCAGTCCAGACGGCCGCATGGTCAGCTTTGTGCGCGACAACAACCTCTATGTCGAAGACCTCAGCAGCCAGCGGCGCGAGCGCGCTCTGACGGGCGATGGCAGCGCTAAGATCTTGAATGGCCGTCTCGATTGGGTTTATCAGGAAGAGCTTTATGGGCGCGGAAACTTTGGTGCTTACTGGTGGAGTCCTGATTCAACTCGCCTGGTCTTCCTGCGCATCGATGAAAGCCCGGTCCCGGACTTTCCGGTAGTCGATCACATTCCTCTGGAACAGAGACTTGAGTTGACTCCTTACCCGAAGGCCGGCGATCCAAATCCGATTGTGAAGCTGGGCGTGGTCAACGCCGCGGGTGGCTATGTGCGCTGGGTCGACACTTACAAGTATCAGCCGGAGGATCTTCTCATCGTGCGCGTCGGTTGGTTTCCCGACGGGAAAAAAGTTTGGTACATGGCGCAAAATCGCATTCAGACCTTCATCGATCTGAATTCCGCTAATCCCGAAGACGGCAAGTCGACGACCATGTTTCGCGAGCAGACGAAAGCCTGGATTGGAATCAATGATGAGGGACTCAAATGGCTGAAGGACGGATCGTTTTTGTGGATGAGCGATCGCAGCGGTTGGACGCACATCTATCATTACGCCGGGGACGGCAAATTGATTAATCAGGTGACGAACGGCGATTGGGACGTTGGTACGCTCGACGCGGTCGATGAGGTGAAGGGAAGGGTCTATTTCAGTTCCACCGAGCACAGCTATATTGCGAACAATGAATACTCGATAAACGTGGATGGCTCTGGCCTCGGCCGCTTAACCATGACCGAGGGCAATCATCGGGTTTCCTGGAACTCAACCGCATCGCACTTTATTGATTCCCGGAACGACGTCAACACGCCGACGCAGGTTAGTCTGAATGACGCTGCCGGCAAACCTGTTCGCGTGATTGACGAGAACAAGGTCGACGCCTTGAAGCAGTTCAAGCTGGGCAAAGTTGAGTTCGTGAATGTGAAGACGCGCGACGGCTTCAATATGGAAGCCATGATGATAAAGCCGCCGGATTTTGATCCGTCAAAGAAATATCCGGTGATGTCTTATACCTATAGCGGGCCACAGGCGCCCCAGGTGAAAAATTCCTGGGGGGGCACGACGTTTATGTGGCATCAGTTGTTGGCGCAGAAGGGCTACATCATCTGGGTTTGCGATAACCGCACGGCCAGCAGCAAGGGCGTACAATCCGCGTGGCCACTATACAAAAACTTCGGAGAGCTTGAGTTACGTGATCTTGAGGACGGTTATGCATGGCTGAAGAACCAGCCGTACGTGGACGGATCACGCATCGGTCTGTGGGGTTGGAGCTTTGGCGGATACATGACCAGCTACGCCCTGACGCACAGCCAGACCTTCAAGATTGGCATTGCGGGCGGCACTGTTTCCGACTGGCGCAATTACGACTCGATCTACACTGAGCGCTACATGGACACACCGCAGAACAATCCAGAGGGCTACCGGAAAAGCTCTCCTGTCAATGCGGCCAAAGACCTTCATGGGAAGTTGCTGCTGATTCATGGAGCGATTGACGACAACGTGCACATGGCCAACACCGTGCAGTTTTTGTATGAGCTGCAGAAGGCCGGCAAGCAGGTGCAGTTCATGATTTACCCCAAGTCACGCCACGGCGTCACCGATCCGATGCTGGTTAAGCATATGCGGCAGATGATGACGGACTTTATCGTGGGGAATTTGTAGGTCTATCCACAGATTACGCGGATTAACTCAGTAGGATAAGAAGCAGTGATGATTGCGAACGCAAGCATTTGCATGTATGAGTCCCTGTCTCTTTATCTGAGTAATCGGCGATGCTCTAACTCCTCTGACACTTCGGACACCAGTAAGTTGATCTCCCGCCGTGCGCAACCCGGCGAATTCGCGTGCCGCAGCTAACGCACGGCTCACCTTCACGTTCGTACACCTGCCAGAATCTTTCAAAGGCTTCGCCGTAAGAGAACCCGTTCGACCGTTCGAGGTTGACTCGCGAGGTTGAGCTTTCAGATAGCGCATCGCTGAGCACGTCGAGAATCGCCTGATGCAAGCGCTCGACCCTCTTAGCCGAAAGAGTAGTAGCGGTTTTGAATGGATTGACCCCAGCGCGGAACAGAGCTTCTGCGGCGTAGATGTTCCCCAGCCCGAGTACCCTCGTCTGATCCAGCAGCAAAGTTTTCAGTGTGCGCCGCGAACGCCCGAGAGTCTCTTTCAAATAAGCCGGACTGAATTCTTCTCCGAAAGGCTCCGGCGCCAGCTCGCTGATTCCTTTCGTTTTCAACACGCGATCGCGCAACAAAAGCTTCATCACTCCAAACTGTCTCTGATCACAGAAGACCAGACGACGGTCATTGTCGAGATAGAAGATTGCATGGGCGTGTTTCGGCAAGTCCTCATCCGCGGCTAGTGAAACGAACCTGCCGGTCATGCGCAGGTGCACTGCCAGCACAAGCCTCTGCAGCGCAGTCTTTCGCCGGCTTATGTCAGACGCCCGACCGTGAGCGTGGGCCGCGTTGGCATCTATCTCAATCAGAATATATTTCCCGCGCCGCGAGACACCGGTGATCAGCGCGCCCTTTAGCCTCCGATTGAATTGAGCAGGTGAAGCAGGAGCGATCAGTTTTGGAAGTCGGACTTCGCTCGCGAAGATGCAGCGACCGACGATCACGGGACGAAGGGCACGGACGACGTGCTCGACTTCAGGAAGCTCTGGCATGTGGCGCAGTTTGGCTTCAGGTCACGCTCAAAGTCAAAGCTCCGCCCGTGCCAGCACCGTCCGTGCATTATTAAGGCTCTCCCCCAGGGGACAAGCGTCTTAGGTTAGAACACTCTGAGCACGAGTAAGATGATCACAATCAGCAGCACCAATCCCAGACCACCGCTTGGTCCATAGCCCCATTTGCGGCTGTGCGGCCAGGCCGGAACTGCGCCCAACAACAAAATAATCAGAATAATCAGCAGAATCAATCCCATTACCAAGTCCTCCTCTTTCGTATCTTCAAAGGATCCAGACGAGGTTAGTACTCAGAGTCTGGTTTTCTTGCGGGGATTGATTTGGCAAGATGCGTGCCGTGGAAGGTCCTTTACGTCTTTGGTTTAGCTTTGCGCCTTTGCGTGAAACTCGTTTGGGCCACGCTAAGGCGCAAAGGGGAATCGGAAGACGCAAAGACAAAAGTTACTTAGGCTCGGACTTAATGATCGTCTCGATCTCCGAGGTGATCTTTTCGACCAGTCCTGGTTTCCGCGCTTCAATGTTCAGACGCAGGAGTGGTTCGGTGTTTGAAGGACGAATGTTGAATCGCCAATCGCTCGTCTCAAGCGAATAGCCGTCAGTGAAATCTTCCTGACCGTCTTTCGCGTACTGCTGCTTTACGGCGGCGATTATTTTCTGAATGTCCCCAACCTTAAAGTTCAATTCGCCAGACATGTAATGGCCTTCGGTGTAAGGCTTCATCACTTCGGACAATGATTGGCCGGTCTTTGACAGGTGCTCGAGCATCAGCAGGAACGGAATGGTTCCGTTGTCCGCGTAAAAGTTTTCGCGAAAGTAATAATGTCCGCTCATCTCGCCGGCAAAGATCGCGTTCTCTTTGCGCATGCGCTCTTTCATGAATGCATGACCGCCTTTTGAAATGATCGCCGGAGCGCCGTGCTGCGCACAGACCTTTAAGGCCGGCCAGATCACTCGCGGATCGAAAATAATCGGGTTGTCTTTCCCGGCCTTCGTCAGAAGGATGTCGGCCAGCAGCGCCGTAATGTAAGCCCCGGAAATAAATTCACCGTTCTCGTCAAAGAACATGCATCGATCAGCATCGGCGTCCCAGGCCACTGCAAAGCTGGCGCCGGAACTCTTGGTCAGCCGGGCAGTCTCGATTCGGTTCTCGGGCAACATCGGATCGGGCGGGCCTTTGGGAAAAGTGCCATCGGGAACAAAATTGAGCGGAATCAGATTCAATCCAAGCTTCTTCACCAGAGCCGAAGCCGGGTAACAGACGTAGCCGAAGTTGGCGTTGCCGACGAAAGTAAACGGCTTGATGATGCTCGTGTCGATAAAGCTGAGCACGTGTTTCAGATAGTCATCCAGTACGTCTCGTTCTTTGATCGAACCCTTCTTATCCGATCTGACCTCTTTGTCTTTGCCGGACTTGATCGTATCGCGAATGTCGAACAGGCCGGTGTCCGACGAAATGGCCGAGGCTTTCTCCCGGACCATTTTTGCGCCGTTATATTCCTTCGGATTGTGAGAGGCAGAAACAACTACGCCGCCTGAGTAGTCGTAATGGCCCACGGCAAAGTAGAGCATGTCGGTCGTGACGCCGCCGATGTCTATGACGTCTACGCCGGCGTCGACAAATCCTGAAATCAAGCTCTCGGATAACTGCGGCCCTGAGACTCGGGCATCGCGGCCCACCACTACGGTCTTCGGATGAAACAGGTAGGTATAGGCCTTGGCGATCCGGTAATAGCCTTCCTCATCGATGTCTGTTGGATAGACGCCCCTGATGTCGTACGCGCGAAAGATGTCCCAGTTCACAGTTTCGAATCCTTCCTTTAACTAACAGGTCCGTGTGTAGTCGGTCAGAGACGTTTTGTCGCCGAGTACGGAGCCCGGTCCCACGATCGTGGATCGGCCGACATGACATCCCCGTCCGATAATGGCGTCATTTACCTTGGCGAGGGTGCCCACGCGCGTGTGACTCCAGATGACCGAGTTCTCGATCCGCGCCCTCTCTTCGATGTAGCAGCCCTTGCCCAGGACTGAGTTGATAATTTCAGCGCCCGGCTTGATTGTGCACTCGTCGCCGATAACAGAGAGTTCATCGATCTCGGAATGCGTGGCGGCGTCGAAATTCCCGCGGCGGTCCTTGATGTGAATCCGAGTAACGCGATTGGCGAGCAGATCGTGATGGGCCTGCAGGTAACGTGCAGGGGTGCCGATGTCCATCCAATAGGTTCGCTGGGGCACGTGCGCGTAGAACAATTCGCCCTCTTCCAGCAGCTTGGGAAACAGTCCGTATTCGAATGAATGATTCTCACCACGCGGGATTAGATCCAGTACCTTCGGCTCAAGGATATAGGTGCCGGCATTAATGTTCTTACAGGAAGTTTCTTCAGGCTTCGGCTTTTCCAGGAAACGGCGCACCTGGCCGTCGTCTTTAGTTTCAACCACGCCATAAGCGCTGGCGTCTTCCACCGGAGTCAGCACAATAGTAGCGACAGCGTTTCGTTCTTTATGCTGGCGAATGACTGCTTTCAGATCGAGGTCACTCAAAATGTCGCCGTTGAAAACCACGGTGGGTTCGCGGATCAGGTCTTCGGCGAATTTATAAGCGCCGGCTGTGCCCATAGGTTGAGGCTCGACGGTATATTTCAACTTGACGCCAAAATTTGAGCCGTCGCCGAGTTGTTGTTCGATTTTTTCTGGCTGATAAGAGAGTGAAAGAGTGATATCCGTTACTCCCGCGCGGCGCAGGGTGTCGATTTGATAAAGCAGGAACGGCCGGTTGCAAATCGGAACGATCGGTTTGGGGTTGTAAACGGTAAGAGGGCGCAACCGAGTGCCTTTCCCTCCCGCCAGGATTAGGGCCTGCATATTTGTTTAGTCCAATTGATCCAGAATGATTAAGAGGTTGATGTGCAAGTGGCGAGTCTAACACCCGTGTATGCGGGTTTTCAATTAGGGGGTGCCGGATGTGTCTTTAGACGACCTAAGGCTACGCCTCGGGAGTGAGGCGTAGCCTCGAGACACTTTTGTTTGAACCCGTAACGACATCGCGTTCAACCTGCGGCTCGGCTCCGCATCGAGCGACTTACTGAAGACACTGATGTCCAGAAATTGTCAGCGACGCTAAAGAGCGATCCAAAATCAATCGCGGTTGTTCGGGAAAGTGAATACGCGACACTGCTAATCGCAGATCCTGGCCTGAAGATTGTTGCTCAGGCTGAGACCTTCGGGCACGGCGGGCTGAGCTTAAATATGATCCGCAATCCGCGGCGAGACGGTCTGTTGCTGATTGGACAAGGCTCCTTAGTCGAGGGATTGATGCGCAGGGCGCGAATTCGAACAATCGGGCAGGCGATAATCTCTTACAGAGAATCTCCAGTGCGAGGCGAACGATCCACGAAATCACACGAGGCGGAAATTATTTTCGTGCGTCTTCGGGTGACTTTGTGGATCTTCTTATCCGCACCGCGAGAAGCACTAAAACCACCGGAGGCCAACCGCTTGACACTCTTTGGAAATAACAGTCATGCTAAATCATCTTAACAGGGGTCAAATAGAATCAGATGTCAGAGATCAAACAAGCAGTGATCGTTAGCGCAGTGCGGACACCGGTCGGGAAGTTCCTCGGCGCGCTCAAGAACTTTAAAGCAACCGAGCTCGGCGCCATCACCGTGCGCGAAGCAGTCAAACGCGCGGGCGTCAGTCCTGAGGAGGTCGACGAAGTAATCATGGGTTGTGTTATTCAGGCGGGACTGGGCCAAAACCCGGCGCGCCAGGCTGCTCTGCACGGCGGATTGCCGAATACTGTTTCGGCTGTGACGGTTAACAAGGTCTGCGGTTCAGGCTTGAAAGCGATCATGATGGCCGCTCAGGGGGTGCAACTGGGTGATATCGAAATCGTGGTGGCCGGCGGGATGGAATCTATGTCGAACGCACCGTACCTATTGGCGAAGGCGCGCGAAGGATATCGTTTGGGAAATGGCACACTCGTCGATACTGTGATCAACGATGGCCTTTGGTGCGCGTTCGATGATCAGCATATGGGCTGTACCGGCGAAGTCGTCGCCGAGCGATTTCAAGTGTCGCGAGAGGAGCAGGATGAGTACTCCCTCAACTCGCATCGTAAAGCGGTTGCAGCTATTAAGGCTGGCAGGTTCCGAGACGAGATTATCCCAATTGAAATTAAGCAGAGAAAAGGCCCGGCGGTAATCTTCGATACAGACGAGCCGGTGCGCGAGGACACTTCCCTCGAATCGCTAGCTAAGTTGAAGCCGGCTTTCAAAGAGGGCGGCACCGTTACTGCGGGCAACGCGCCCGGGGTGAACGACGGCGCCTCGGCAGTAGTGGTGACCTCGGCTGATCGAGCGAAGTCTCTTGGGATTGAACCGATGGCACGAATCGTTGGGCAATCCACTTCCGGAACGGAACCAAAGCTGGTCATGATGGCTCCCGTGGAAGCGATTAAAAAGCTTTTGACCAGGACCGGCTGGTTAATCAGCGAGGTCGATCTGATCGAACTTAATGAAGCGTTCGCGGTCCAGGCAATAGCAATTACTCGGGAGCTCGGCCTCGACCCGGAGAAGATCAACGTCAATGGCGGAGCAGTTGCTCTCGGTCATGCTATCGGTCAATCAGGATCGAGAATTCTGACTACGATGCTTTACGAAATGAAGCGGCGCGATGTCCATCGTGGCATTGCGGCGCTCTGTTTGGGTGGCGGTAACGCGGTGGCGATGGCTGTGGAGAGGTAAGAACTCGGTGACACCGGATCAGCACAATAAATATCTGGGCTGGGCCCATCTGGTTTATGCAGCTTTGCATTCTTTGATGGGTGTAGTTGTCAGCGTAGTGATGGCGGTGATGTTCAGCTCGTTGCCGAACTCGTCGCGCGGCAACCCGCCTCCGCCGGGTTTCTTCATCGCGATGGCTATCTTCATGTTTATCTTCACGGTAGGTATCAGCATCCCGTCGATGATTGCCGGCTATGCGCTGCTCAAGCGGAAGCGCTGGGCCAGGATTGCGGCCATCGTTGCCGGCGCGTTCGCGGCCATGCAAGTGCCAGTCGGCACAGCGGTCTGCGTCTATACTTTCTGGTTTCTGTTCAGCGAGCCGGGTAAAGTGCTTTATGATCAGCCGGCGAAGTCTTTGGCGCCGGGATCGGCTCAGGATTGGGCCCGAAGTAAGCAGGAAAAGACATACGAATATGTTCCGCCGGCCACGCCGCCCGACTGGCGTTGAGAGGTCATGACCACCGCAGAGCACAACCAGACGCTGGCTACGCTTTATTTCATTTACGGCGCAATGCATGGCTTAACCCTGGCGGGGTTGCTGCTGCTGGTCCTCGGATTGCAGATGTCGGCTCTGGGGACAAGTTCGATTTCAACCTTTTGGGTCGTGGCTGCTGTTTTGACCTTTATAGTTCTGCTTTTCCTCGTGGGCTTGTTACCGTTGGTCGTAGGTTATGGATTGAAGAAACAGAAACGGTGGGCGAAGCCTGTGGGGTTTGCTCTCGCGATCGTGTCGTTAATCAATATTCCAGTTGGTACAGCGCTGGGGATCTATACGATCAGGTTTTTTCGCAGTGAAGGTGGAGTGCGACTCTACGGCGGCAAATCATCCACGGCAAGCGAAGCGGAATTGCACGATGCTCTAACAGGCGCGCAGCCTTTGATGAGCTGGACTGATCGACTGAAGTAGTTCTGCTGAGTTTTGATTTGGTTTTCTCAGCGTCTTAATGATTTCCCGCAAGGGCGCAAAGGCCAAGCGTCAGACGCAAAGCGAAGTTTAGGTGGAACCTGGAATTCCGCTTGAAGCAAAGATGATTTGGATGAAGGGTTCCGCCCCGGCGCGAGACCCCAAAGCTTATGAGTGAAATATTCGGCGTAGTTGGATCCGGCACGATGGGGGCGGGCATTGCACAAGTGGCCGCCAGGGCAGGTTATAAGGTTGTCATGCGCGACGTGGCCGAAGAGTTTCTTGCCCGCGGTCTTAACTCGATTGATAAAAGTCTGCAGCGAGACGTCGACAAGGCTCGCCTGACCACTGACGAGAAGAGCAGCATAATCGCTCGGATCAAAAGCACCACCGACATCAGTCAGCTGAGCAATGCTTTTATTGTGGTCGAAGCGGCGACCGAAGATCTCGTGGTCAAGACCGAGATCTTCAAAGCCCTGGATGCAGCGACCAAACCGAACGCGATCCTGGCTTCGAATACATCGTCGATTTCGATTACCAGGTTAGGCGCGGCCACCCAGCGGGCAGGCAGAGTGATCGGCATGCACTTTATGAATCCCGTTCCGGTAATGAAGCTGGTGGAAGTCATTCGCGGTGCAGCGACCACTGGTGAGACCTATGAAGAGGTGCGGGCGCTTACCGAGCGGCTCGGCAAAATCCCACTGGAATGTCAGGACTCGCCCGGGTTCGTCTCGAATCGGGTACTGATGCCGATGATTAATGAGGCGATCTTCGCGCTGTATGAAGGCGTAGCTTCACGCGAAAGCATCGATGGGATCATGAAGCTCGGCATGAATCATCCGATGGGTCCTTTGGCGCTGGCGGATTTCATTGGTCTCGATGTTTGCCTTGCGATTATGAACGTGTTACACGATGGGTTTAGCGATTCAAAATACCGGCCTTGTCCTCTGTTGAAGCGTTTCGTTGATGCGGGATGGTTGGGTAAGAAAAGCGGCCGCGGATTCTATGAGTATTGAAGTGCGACGAGCTTCAGTTTGTCGAAGATGTTTATGCAGCAAAAGGCAGTCTTACATTTTTGCCAGAAGTGCCGAGCAGCGAATCCGCTCGGGCAGGAATTCTGCCTGCGTTGCGGTACGCGTCTGATGCTCGTTGTGCAACCGCCTTCGATGCGGGTGGGAAATTTTGAGACAACGCCAAACGAAGAACATCTGCTGGAGCGTCTGACGATCCTGGAGAACACGATGGCGCGGTTGGCCGAACGGCTCGAGCAGGGCTTGAATCTGCTGCTGAGACAGTCTGAGACCGCTTATACGAACCATGCTCTGGTAAAGAGCCTGGTCGAGATTCTTAATGAGTGCGGTGTGGTCGACACTGATCGGCTCGAGTCCCTTTGGCGAGCTGAGTGTGCCAGGCTCGACGAAAAATCAACCGAACCTCCACCCCAAACACCCGCACCCAGGAAGAGCCGAAAGACCAAACGAAAGGCAAGTGCGGGGGGCTGAAACATCGTCGGCTAGGTATTTCCGAGTTCAACCTGTAGGTGGTTGATCAGCGCGCCGAGCTCCAGCCCGAACTCAAAACAAATGCCGACGGTGTCACGTCTGCGCTTTGAAAGTGCACGAGGCCCGGCTATAATTAGCGCCTTTGCGCTCCGCCCGCTGGCGCGCTCTATGTGACCAGAGGGCTTTGTTATGCGGATTGAGCTGGAAAAGCTGGAAGAACAGGGCGGCAAGTTTGCGCAGGTCTATGAGGTCAACGAGCTGCCGCTCGACGAGACCGAGATCCGGTTGGTAGAGCCGGCTGCGATTTCCGGCCGGATTCGCCGGGACGGCAAAGGGGTTGAGCTGCGAGGACAGGTCAATGCAAAGGTGGAAGTTATGTGTGGTCGGTGTTTGAAGCCGGTTGAGCTGCCTTTGAGCACGGAATTCAAAAAAAGATTCGTGCATGCGGTCAGTTGGGCTGACGAAGAGCAGCACGAGTTGCAGGCCGAGGATTTAGACCTGGCGGTGTTTGACGGGGAGGGAATCGAGCTCGACGACCTCGTGCGCGAAGAGCTTCTTCTGTCAGTTCCTGTTAATGTGCTATGTCGTGAAGATTGCCGGGGGCTTTGCCCGAACTGTGGTGTCGACCGAAACCTGACCGAGTGCCAGTGCGAGACTGATGAAGTGGATTCACGTTGGGCGAAGTTGAAAGAGTTGCAAATGTGAGTTC
>JBBRMS010000040.1:0-39234 GCA_038230715.1 Pyrinomonadales bacterium | reverse complement strand
CTCCCAAAGGGAGAGGGAGTCAAAGGGCCTTATGACTAAAATCAAGATCGGTTTTCTCGGCGCCGGATACATTGCCGGAGTTCACGCCGCTATTTTGGCGCGCGACGAGCGGGTCCAGATTGCCGCCATACACGACGTGGACAGACAGCGGTCGCAACAGTTGGCCCGGACCAATGGCGCCACCGTCGCTCACAGTACCAGCGAAGTGCTGGCGATGTGCGATGCGATCTACGTGACCACACCCAATACGAAACACGCCGACCTGGCCATCCTGGCGGCGGAAGAAGACAAACACGTGTTTTGTGAAAAGCCGATGGCCACCAGCGCCGCGGATGCGGGCCGGGTCCTCGAGGCCGCGCAGAAGACCCGCGGTATTTTTCAGGTGGGACACAATCGACGGTTTGCGCCCGTGTATGTTCAGCTGAAGGAGTTGCTGACGAATAGTCATGCTCCGCACTCGGCGCACGTGAAAATGAATCGTGGTGAGTTACTCAAACCGGAATGGGTTGGCGATCCCGATATCACCGGCGGCTTTCTTTACGAGACTACGATTCATATGTTCGACATGCTGCGCTTCTTATTTGGAGAAGTGACGGCGCTGCAGGCGACCGGATCGAGGCATGAGTATCAGGAGATCGATGATTTCTCGGTGCTGCTTTCTTTTGCCGGCGGTATGCACGCCACGCTCGGGTCATCGGCTGACGCCAGCTGGCTGTTTCCCTTCGAACGCATCGAAGTCTTTTGTCATCACTCGACGATTGTCACGAGCGAGATGGAGAGCCTGGTGGTAAGCGAAGGACTCGACGGCCGGCACGTCGAGCGTTCGCAGCATCAGCTGGCGAAGGAAGAGAAGTGGGGCTATGCGCAGGAAGACCGCGCTTTCATCGATTCGATTGAGAGCGGTTTACCGGCCATGGTTACCGCGCTTGATGGCTACAAGTCAGTTGAGCTGGTTGATGCGGTTTATGAATCAGTGCGATCAGGGGCGCCGACTGTGATCGCAGCGGCCTCCTGATCTTATTTTTCTCACGCCTAAGTTATTGCCGCGGAATGGCTCCCGCTGCGGGCCAATCGGTGTCACCCACCCGCTTCAGATTCATCTCAAAAAATCGGACCGGCTCTTTCCCGGGAGTTAGGCGATCCCCAACTTCCAGCCACGCCCCGTTCTTAATGGTCGCGGTGTACCGGAGGGTCAAAGGCCCTGCCGGAATCTCCCACACGTAGCCGTCGGTTGTCGGTGTAAGCACGAAGTCGCCCACGTGACCCTGGGCGTGCGAATGCAGGGTGAAGCCTTTGGTGGTCGGGTTGTAGGAAATGATGCCGAATGCGTTAAAGCCGACTTTGCCGTCGTCGTTATAACCGCGACCCTCGATGACCTTGATGGTTCCGTCGAGAAAGGGGCCAATCCTTTCGGTTTGAGTCAAGTGGTGTTTCTCGCCCGAGGGCAGAAGAGACCAGGCCGGTCCCCGCCAGACGCCATCCATAACTTTAAGTGAGGCCATGGCATCCCGCTGGGCCGCCAGCATTTGGGCCGGATCAGGACGCCCTTGTCCGGTCGCTGTGAAAGACCATCCCAGCGCGGTAAGCAAAATAGCCAGTAGTAGTAGAAATCGGTTAAGCATAACTCATCCTCCTAAAGTTTCCGCCTTGGCTCTGAAAACGGACCGTGGTGTTCAGGCCGAGCCAATATCCCGCAGAATCATGCAAAAGGAAAGGCGGCCCTGGGTAGCCGGTAAATAGTTACTTGAAAGTATCTCGGTACATATGTACCTTAATAATGTAAATATCAATGGAGGAGGAGAATCGAAGATGACGCGGAAGCGAGAAGGGCGGGATACGGTGGAGGTCGACCAGATAATTGTCGAGCGGGTGCAGACCGGCGTGCGGCTGGAGAAGCGTCTGCTAAAAGTTCTGAAGGGCCTGGCTGAGTATCACGACATGACGCTCGGCGATTTGTTGGAAGGTATCGTACTGCACGCGTTTGATGGGCGGCACCCATTCGGAGACGACACGCGCCGGCGCATTGCCGACCTGAAGCGAATTTATGAATTGGACCTCGACGCTGACGCCAGCCACAAGTTGCTGGAGGCCAAAGATCTGGAAGGCGAAGCCGGTTCAAAGGCCGGGAAGAAGAGGAAAAGGTAAGCAGCTAATGACTGACCAGGAATTCATCGAACGCTTTGAGAACTGCACCCTCGCCGGCGCGGATTTTCGTCATCGGGATCACGTAAAGGTTGTGTGGTTGTACTTGCAGAGCAATTCAGTGCTGGAAACATTAACCAGATTTTCCGAGGGCCTGAAACGCTTCGCGGCGGCGAACGGAAAACCGAATCTTTATCACGAGACCATTACCTGGGCGTACGTGTTTCTGATTCATGAACGAATGCAACGTGATGGGGTCGCACAAAGCTGGCCGGAATTTGTTGCTGCAAACCCGGATCTCTGTGAAGGGAAGGACAACATTCTCAAGTCCTACTATCAGGACGGGACGCTCGGTTCGAAGATAGCGCGCAAGATGTTTATCCTGCCGGATCGGATGACCAGGAGTTCGGTTCGCAGCGGAGTCAGTACCGCGGGCGTTAGCGACCGGGTATCCTCCACACTGTAGTCGAGATGGTCGTAGAACCGGGTCGCTACCGCTCCCGGTACTGACCGCCTGCTACGCCCGCAGCGTTCTAACTCTCAAAGTTTTCTTGCAACGTCGCCGACGCGAATGAACCCGCCTTGTACTACTTTCGCATTGACTCCGCGAAGATGAAGTTGTTTGCCGAGCGGTGAATTCACAAACTTCATCGCTTCGATACCGAAGCGGGCCACAAATTTTTGACAACCAAGGTGAGGCGGCGGC
Source organism: Pyrinomonadales bacterium (assembly GCA_038230715.1). Taxonomy (GTDB): domain Bacteria; phylum Acidobacteriota; class Blastocatellia; order Pyrinomonadales; family Pyrinomonadaceae; genus UBA11740. The sequence continues at coordinate 36,386 of JBBRMS010000040.1, read as the reverse complement.
GTCACTTCAATCACCGCCGAACCCAGGGACAGGCGAGTCCCCGCGGGCACGTTCTCTTCGCTAAAATCCATATCGAGGTAAAGCTGATCACCGGCCAGTTGCCAGCGGTCCTTATCCTGGGCCACCAGGGCAGTCACGCGGGAATTCATGAGGTTCAGTTGCATCAGGGGGTTTGGCGAACCGTCCGGGGTGGTTTTGCTGCGACGTCTGATCCAGCTATCACCGACCAGTCCTTCTGCCGGATGGAGTTCTGCTTCCGCCGGGCTCTCGCGGTCGTTGATGGCGGGGCGGCGCACGATTAGCTCCAGCACCGCTCCATCTTTCGGCGCGCGCCGGATTTCGTCCAGGCCGGCTTCCAACTCTGCCTTCGACAAATGCTTCGTCAGTTTGAATTCAAAATTGGCGATGCTCATGAGAAATTATTTACCACACAGGGCACGGGGAAAACCAGGTACGACAGAATTACCCCAGTGCCTTTCTCGAGATCTTCTTGCCAGATAAGCCGATCCACGAGCCCAGACGAAGCGACCGCAGTCCTGGTTCCGGTTTCGTGTGATTTCGTTGGATCGTTCTTGTTCAAGAAAAAGACAACCGAGTGTCAAGCTTGTCTGATTCGGGAAGAATGCCCGGCGACCAATTGCCAACGACCCTGCCGCCATACAAAGACGTCAGTGAAGCGGCTCCGGCTCACGATCTCGGTGCCTTTCGCCAGGCTCTTAGTAGTCACGCGGCCCGTAACCACCGCCATCTTTTCATAGAGCATCACGTTCATATCATCGACTTCGTAGGAGGCCAGCTTGAAATTTGGGTTCGGCGGCTGCTTAACTCCTTCCAGATCCTGTTTCCTGGTGGTGACTCCGCCGCCTGAGTCGGTGAAAACAAATTCCTCGGCCTCGACCCGTTCAAAAAAGGCGTAGTCGCGATTGATATTTGCTTTGCCGATGTCGCGCTCCAGCAGCATCAGGTCGTTCTTTGTTCGCTCTGCTTTGGCGAGCTTTGTTGTTTGACTGAACCCCACAGCTTGAAATGAAAGGATCAGCAAAGCCAGAATACACATTCTCATCGGAGCCTCCCTTTCGATTGCGCACAGCTGGCCACCGCGGCGAATTTTGTGTCAGGTTAAGGTTGCTTTGACCGGAATATCTTTAGCGAAGCGTGTCCAGGCGGAACCGTCCGGTTCTTACCAGCAAATGATTATAGCCGTGAAGAGGCTGCTCGAGAAACTGATTTGATTATTAAAATAAAGGCCGTTCTGAAATATGTGCTGGCACTTTTCTTTGTGCTCGCTGGGTTGAACCATTTTCGCGACCCTGGTTTTTACGTATCGATGATTCCTCCGCTGCTGCCCTTCCCATTGTTTCTCGTTTACTTGAGCGGATTTTTTGAATTCGGGCTTGGCGTCGCGCTCTTGATTCCGAGATTCAGCAGGCTGGCTGGATGGGGACTGATGGCGTTACTGGTGGCCGTCTATCCGGCAAACATCTACATGGCGGTCAACCACGAACTCTTTCCGGCGTTCAGTGCGGCGGGCTTGTGGATCAGGTTGCCATTCCAGGTAGTATTTGTTGTCTGGGCCTATTGGTACACGCGTCCAAAACTAGATGAGGCTGGGGCCCACGGTTAGCGACAACTTTCGGCTTGTCGCCAAATCGGTTGAGTCCGGCATTCTCTGCCCCTACAGTTTGTCGTACAGCTCATACCAGCTGCCGGGGAGAGAGGGTAACTTGCAGCGTCTGTACGCCGCGACGCACGGTCAGCTTGTAAGCCGCCGGGCGCTCAAACAGTTCGAGTATTCTGGTGAGCGACAGGTCAGTAGCGGCCTTTCCATCAATCGCTGTAATCACATCATCTATCTGTAATCCGGCTTCGGTGCTGGGCGAATTCTCGAGCAGGTCAGTAACCCGAAAAGTACGATAGTCTTTCCCTTCGGCCACCAGGGCCAGTCCGCTGAATGCCCGATCAAAGCTTTTGCTGTAAGAACTGTTTGGCTCAAACACGATCCGCTGGTGACTATAGTCAAGCAGCAAACGGAACTTGCCGGCGATTTGCTGACCGATGTTGCCGACCAGCGCCGCGTCGGCAAAAGCTCCTGTCTTGTCTTCAGCGAACAGGGTGATGGGTCGGCTGATTGTGTAGCGGCCGATCTTCAGTTGATTCACGCGGCCGATGCGCGCGGTAACCTCTCCCCCCGCGCCGCCGACACCAATCGCTTTGATCGTCTGCAAGTTCGGACCGAGCAGATTCTGCTTACGAACAAACGGACTATAAAGTGCCAACGCACCTCCGGAACCGATATCGAAAACGAATTTTCCCATGACCGGCGCGCCGCCAATCGTGGTCAACTCAGCTTCAATGATCGGATGCCCAGCGGAACTCAAAGTGATGGGGATGCTTTCGCCTGGGCCTGAATAAACGAATTTGTCTTTGTCATAAAGTTTGAGCACGCGGGCCTGATAATCAACCTCCACCACAAACTGTTTGATGAACTCGCTGCCGAGGATGCCGTCAAAGTCCTGGCCGAAACGCGGCGCCATTTGCCCGATGGGCAAGGCTGCGTTCAAAGGTTGTGAGAAACCCGGGAACCCCGGAATGGTAAATGATGAACCAGTCACAAAGGCCCCGATTGAAATTGATGAGCCCGCGCCCCCCAGGTGAATCTCGCCCTGGAGCTTGAGCCCAAGTTCCCTGGCGCGATCGAGATTGATGATCGCAAGCTGATCACCGGTATCCAGCAAGAATGAGAGCGGCCGGGAATTATTAACCTGGACCTTCAAAACTATGTGGCGGTTGACCAGCTCGAAGGGAATCGTGACCAGCGGGGCGGCGACACTCGGGCTCGGCGATTGAATTGTCCGGGATGCGGCGGAAGGCAGCAGCAGACCAAGGACAAACATGCATAGCAGGGCTCTTCGTTTCACGTGGGCGTCTCCTGGAAATGGACCTAAGCAATCCGGATTAATCGGCAAGGCTGAGGGTTTAACGCGGATGGTGGGGGTTTCGTTTCAAAGAAATTTGATTGTGGAGCGCGGACGTGGCGGGGCTGCCCGCTGGCCGACAGCATCTCAGACGGATCCGTTGACTCAAGTTCCGGCCAATTCCTGTTGCAGCTTTTTCGGTGCGATCAGTCGCCAGGCTTCTTGTATGTGCAGGGTCAACTCTTTATCGTCGATCTGATCCAGTTCAATTCCCACCCAACCGGCCCCGCCAACGTAAGGCGGCCGGTAAAACTTTTCCGGCGAGCGTTCGATTAGCATCTCCTGGATGCCGATCGCCGCCGGTATCACCACCGCATAGTGTCCGTCGTGGTGATGATTGGTGGAGCACATCGCAAACACTTTCCCCACGAAGAAGGTGGGCTCACCATGAGAGAGTTTTTCACTCGCGCCGGGCAGGGCAAGACAAATTTTGCGGACCCGGGCGACGTGTTTCTCGCCTTCATCCGCTGTCTGTGGTGGTGGTGTTCGCATTAAGTTGGTGTCAGAACGATTGATTCACCGATCACCTGATCTCAATCCCGGCCATTCAACCCGTAAGCCACCAGGCGATTGTCCTGCGACACAAACAGCAGCCGGATCATTTCGTCGCTGACAAACCTTTCATCCGGCGCGCTCATCCGGATCGATCGCTCATCGGCCCCGGTGTTGACGTTTACTCCCAGCAGTCCATTGCCCCGCCCCAGGTCGGTGTAAAAGTACATCCAGTCCCCACGCAAGGCCGCCAGTCTCTTCGTGCGCAACAGGAATCGTGAAAGTCTTTCGAGTTGATGCGCCGGATCGAGCCGATCCAGCAAACGATCCTCGACGTCGCCTGACTTAACCGGGATTGTCGGACGCGGCAGATCAGCCGCACGCGGCAAGGAAAGGCGTGGACGCGAAGTAGAGAGCTGTTGGGCGCGAGCGAGGACGCCGAAAGTCGAGATCCGGTCGCGCACATATTCCCCGGCCCGGTTGCGCGCGTACTCGCTCGCCTTGTTGGACGCGAGGGTGGTCAGACTGGGCAGAGCGTCATGGAGAGTGAGGCCAGCGCGCAAGCCATTCAAGGTATTGAGCAATTGAATTCCCCGAAAAGCGCTGGACGCGGCGCTGCCATAACGAAAGTAGAGAGCGGCGGCGCGCGCGGCCACCGCGGCCACGGTTCTCAAGAGCCCGCGTCCAGGCGGGTTGTGACGCGCTCGCCACAGATTGGCGCCGGTACGCAGGTCAAACGCCGCGACTTCGTTCTTTCCGCCCACCACCGCCGCGCCGCTTTCATTCAACAACACAAACGCAGCCTTTTCCACGCCATGCGAAATCTTCGTACGACGCTTTCCGGTCCGCGCATCGATCGTGATCAGGTCATCGTGATCGGCCACCACCAGAGTCGTTTCGTCAGCCATCAACAGATTTGTAATTCCTTTGTCGGCGCCCTTGTAACGCCAAAGAATTTTTCCTTTCTCCAAATCGATGGCACTCACTCCATAGGGCCCGCGGTCCATGATCTCCCCGTCTTCCAGCCGCGAGAACTGGCCACCGGTGCGCGCGTACAGAACGTTCCGGGTCAGAATCATCTCAGGAACTGAACCGAGATCTTTTGCTTCCCAGACTTCGTCGCCGTCCAACCGCGAGATCGCTCTCACTTTGCCGCGGCCGGAAGTGTAGATATTGCGCTCGTCAGCAACGGGATCTGACTCAGTCAGGGCCAGCCCCTCTTCGTTGACGCGAAATTTATCGCGCTGTCGTTCCTTTCCCGTGCGCGCTTCGAGCGAGGTCAGGCCTTCATAAAAGAGATACAGCCGGTGGTCGAGAAAGACCGGTGGCCGGTAATTGTCGAGCGTGTAAGGAACCTCGTCCTTGTCACCCCAGCGCGCCGGCATCATCTCGATTTCACTTTCCAGGTCGCGCTTCCAAAGCTCTTCGCCACTGGTGATGTCGAACACGTGAATGACCGGCTTGCGCTTGAATCCGCCCTTTGCTTTCCCCTTTGCGTCCTTCACCAGCACCATCGCCAGCAGGTTCGCATTCTGATCGAGGGCCATCTGCATCACCGCTCCGCGGACTTTGTCGCTGCGCCAGAGCGCCTCGCCGGTCATCAGATCGAGTGCTTCGAGGCGCGTCTTGCTGCCTGACTCAAGCGTCAGCAAAACCATGTCTGTGCCGGGAATCGGAGCGACGTCGGTTTCGTCCAGCTTCACATTCTTGCGGCGCCATAGAACGTCTCCGGTCTCGCCATCGACTGCGTAAAGGGATTTCTCGGTGCCTACGACCAGCACGCCCAACTCGGTCGATTGATAGAAGCGCACCTTGGCGTCGAGTTTTGTGGACCAGCGTTCACCGGCGATGGCAGTCGAAGCAATCAAGAGAACCAGCAGGGGTAAACCGACGAAGAATTGAAGTGATGTTTTTCGACCGGGCATGCTGGCGGCCTCTCTCTGCTCGTTAGCTTCGGGTTGCGGTTTGTTGGAGCGAGCGTGAAATCCGGGGACGAGGGAATTATAGGGTTGAAGCGAGCAGGAGAACAACAGAGGTTTGAGACGGAAGGTGGCTTGAGTTTAAGAGGCCAGCTCTTACTCGGAGCGCGGGCGCCCTCGCCGGCAGTGAGGCGACGCACGAACCGCTCCCCTTGGAAGGCCTTGCGGGCGAGGCCGCCCGCGAGCTGGCTTCCGATGGGATTTTAAAGCCTCAAGTGGCACCTTTGATAAGATGCCTTCAGCAGTTCAACCAGATCATTATTGAGTTGGGATTCATCTGAGAGTGCCAGCATGTGCGAGATTCGCGGCATCGGGCCGGTCAGTTTTGATTTGGTCACGATCTCGTCAAACACTCGATCACCCAAATCAAATCCAATGCGTAGCTCCCTTGGCTTGATGTTGATGGCGGCAAATTCGCGCGCCTCCAAAATCGAGACATAGGTCTTCTTTGGCAGCACGGTCGAGTTCGAAAAGTGCTGCTTCGCGAAGGCGATCAGGGATTCGTACAACGCCCGCATCTCCTCGGCTTTGGCAAACTGATTATTCAGGAGTAGTTCGGTGCTGCCATAGACGACCTTTCCGTGGTTGAGATAGATCCCGGCCAGCAGCGACGCGTTCATGTGTCCAAAGCCGTGCAGCTCTTTCAACCATCGCAGAATGTCGTTGCGTTTGGTGAACCCGGACGCGGTAATTTGCGTCATCCAGCCACTCAAATTCCTGCCCGTCAAATGCTTCAAATTGTCGAGCAGTTCCTGCTCAATCTCGCCCGATGTTTTTATCGCCAAGCTTCACCTCCAGATCCCCAGGACAAATCCAATCAATGCGAAGTAGATCGTGATGTAGCCGCAATTGATCAGCAGGTACCGGAGCGAGCGCTGTTCAAAGAGCGAAATGATCACGAACATCGTATCGGCCCAGCCGACCCCAGCCAGCAGTCCGGCTATCAGGCCCCAACGCCAGTTCGTCTTGCTGTTACCCAAAAAGAACGCGAGGTTGTAGGAAATGATCCACCCCAGCATCAGAGTGAGCGAATAAGTTTTCAGCGGATTGGATTTGGCGACCTGCTCGTCGCTCAGACCGTTGGCGCTTTGCCAGGCCTTGAAGAAGAGCAGGGGCGAGTACCAGAGCCCTCCGAGAACCAGGCTCAACAGAGCGCACACAAAAACGGCGAGATGATTGATATAAAGGTTTTCCATAGCGCCCAAGTTAGAGCAACCGGTGGCGCTTGTATTGGAAAAAATTTACCTGAGGCATTTAATGTGGAGTGCGCTGACTTGTCAGCGCTTTAGTAGTCGGCGACTCGTCGCCGACAAGCAACGGCCGCCAGAGGCCGCGACAAGTCGCGGCCTAAGAAAGCGGCGAGAACTCGCCGCGCTCCACAAAATCGTTACCCGACCGGGACGTAGTTCAGGACATCATTCTTTTGCCGGACGTATTCTTCGGGGGTGAAGCCGGAAAAGAATTTGAAGTCGTTGATGAAATGGGCCTGATCGTAAAAACCGCAGTCCTGCGAAATGACGGTCCAGTTTACTTCCCGGCGTTGTTCGATTTCAGCAATAGCCTTTTGGAAGCGGATGATCTTCAGGTAAGGCTTGGGAGCTATGCCGACCTGCTTTCGAAACATGTCGATAAAATGCTTCCGTGAGTAGCCGATGTTCTCGCTCAGCCGGGACAGGCTGATTTGATCCGGCTGCCGAAGGATTTCATCGAGCGCGTATGCGACCGCGGGATTGCTTACCAGCCGGTCGTGGAAGTGTTTGAGCAGAAAACTTTCGGCTGCCTTGAACTTGAGATCGATCTCTTTGGTTTCCAGCATCTGTTCTCTGAGAAAGGCAAAATCATTTCCCCAAAGGAGCGCGGCGTCGACCACCCGATCGGCCATCTCGTTCATGGGGAGCGGAAAGAACGGATAGGCCATGCCCTTCTTAAACGAGATGATGAACATCGCCGCATGCATGCCCGAAGGAATGGTGATGAATTCAGTGCGCACGCCCGATGCCCAGACATGATGACAGGCCTGGATTTCCTTGAGCGTGCAATTGTCATATATGTGTTGGGGCCGGTCGTCAAAATCAATAATGATCTCGGTATTGCCATCGGGGAGGAAACGGTCGATCGAATGCCCGGGATGATAGCCCTCGTAATAAATGAAAGTCTCGATAAACTGATCGAGTGGGAACCGGGGAGTGTGGGTCTTGAGTAACATGATCCAGTGCAGAATATCACGGGTCAGAACCGAGCGGGGTAGCGGGACGTTGATCTGTGCCATCAGAGCGCCGGGCTCTGGAGATCAAGCGCCCGCTACCCTCCGGCGGTTCTGACTTGCCTGTTCCTATGTTAACTTTTTGCACCGACTGATTAACTCGGAGGTATTGGAATGCAGCGCTCTCGGATCGTGACGACCTTCATTTGTCTGCTGATTGTTTTATCAGCCGCGAACATCTTTGGGCAGCCTACGGAGCGCCGCCTTGCGGACAACACTCTACCCCCACCGAAGTTCGCTGATCCGGATCGCCCACGCAAACTTGCCGCGGCTTTCCCGGAGATCGAAAAACTTTTCAGCAGTTGGTTTGCCGCGCGACATGTGCCCGGCGCCGTGTTGGGTATCATCATTGACGGTGAATTGGTTTGGGTTAAGGCCAACGGAGTCCGCGAGACAAAAGATCGCGCGCCAGTGACTCCTGACACAGTTTTCAGGATCGCGTCGATGACCAAGAGCTTTACCGCGCTCTCGATTCTCAAACTGCGCGACGAAGGAAAGCTCTCGCTGGACGATCCGGTGGCCAAATACGTGCCGGCCCTCGGTAATCTGGCTTACCCAACCAAAGATTCGCCGACGCTGACCATTCGTCACTTGCTGACGCATTCCGAAGGCTTCCCTGAGGACAATCCCTGGGGCGATCGGCAGCTGGCCCAGAGCGACGAAACGATCCGCGCCTGGATGCGGGACGGCATTCCGTTTTCAAACGCGCCCGGCACTGCTTACGAATATTCGAACTATGGTTTTGGGATCCTGGGCCAGGTGGTGGCAAAGGTTTCGGGAAGACCGTACGCCGATTACGTCCGCGACAACATCCTGCGGCCGTTGGGCATGAACTCATCGACGTTCGAAATGTCCGCGGTATCAGGCGATCGCATTGCGCTCGGGTATCGCTGGGAAGACAACATCTGGAAAGACGAGCCAATTCTGGCGCACGGATCGTTTGGTTCGATGGGTGGACTTTGGACTACAGCACATGACCTGGCCCGTTACGTGGCGTTCCACATGTCCGCCGTTCCACCGCGAGACGAAGGCGAACGCGGCCCGGTGCGACGCAGCAGCGTCCGCGAAATGCAGCAGGCCTGGCGCGCCCAACCGGCGTTCGCGGTCCGCGGAACTGTCGATGCGCCGCTGCAATTGATTCTCTCTTCGTATGGCTATGGCCTGGGCATAGCGCAGGACTGTCGCTTCAATTACATAGTCGGTCATGGTGGCGGGCTGCCCGGCTATGGATCGCTGATGCGCTGGCTGCCGGAGTATGGCGTAGGCGTGATCGCCATGGGCAACCAGACCTACACCGGCTTTGGATCACTGATCGCCGACACCCTCGCGGCCCTGGATCGCACAGGCGCCCTGCGACCGCGAATGGTGCAGCCTTCACCTGCACTCTTGTCAGCCCAGAAGGACGTCTCGCAATTGATTACAAAATGGGATGACGCGCTGGCAAAACGCATCGCCGCCGACAATTTGTTTCTGGATGCTTCCGCGGAAGTTCGCGCCGGGCGTTTCCGAGAGTTGGCCGCGACGCACGGTGACTGTTCAAATATTGGTGCTATCGAGCCGGAGAACGCTCTCCGGGGCACCTGGCGAATGACCTGCGAGCGAGGGTGGCTCGACGTCAATATCACCCTCGCGCCCACGAGCCGCCCGCGAGTGCAACTGATTAATGTGCAGTCAACGCTACCCCCTGACGCGGAAATGGCAAAGGCGATCACTTCCGTAGCGCAGATGTTGAACGAATGGGGAGTGAAGGCCACCACGGCGCTGGTGCCCGCGTCTTTGGATGTCGTCAAGTTGCGACGACAAATCGCCGCCATGCCTGCCTGGGGAGCATGCAAAGTGGGCGAGCCAATAGCCGGTGACGGCACCCGCAACAGCACGGTTCGTTTTACCTGTAAGGGCGGGGTTTTGGCAGCACGTTTGTCGCTGGATCCCGTGACGCATCGGCTGACGAATCTGGATCTGGTGCCCACACGCGATCAGCGTTGCGTGCCTTAGCGTCAGAACCGCCCGCTACCGCAGGCTAACAAGAGCATGAACACTGAATCCCGGACTGCGATTTTTGCCGCGATTGCGGGCAACCTGGCGATTGCCGCGACCAAGTTGATTGCTGCCTTCTTTACCGGCAGTTCGGCAATGCTCTCAGAGGGCATTCACTCCCTCGTAGACACCGGTAACGGCGGGCTGCTGCTGTTCGGCGAACGTCGGGCCCGCAAGCCCCCGGACACCAATCATCCTTTCGGTCACGGCAAGGAGCTCTATTTCTGGTCGCTGGTCGTCGCGATTCTGATCTTCGCACTGGGCGGCGGGATGTCGGTTTACGAAGGCATCACTCACATGCGTCATGCCGAGTTGCGCGATCCCACCTGGAATTATGTAGTGCTCGGGTTTGCGTTCATCTTCGAAGGGATCTCCTGCTTTTTTGCTTTCAAGGCGTTTAGAAAAGAGATGAGCGGCCAGGGAGTTCTCAAAGCCATCAGAGCCAGTAAGGACCCGGCGACCTTTACAGTGCTCTTCGAAGACACGGCAGCGATGTTGGGTTTGATCGTGGCTTTTTTGGGCATCTTTCTCGGCCATCTTTTCAATAGCCCACACCTCGACGGCGTGGCTTCAATCATCATTGGCGTGATCCTCGCCCTGGTCGCGAGCTTTCTGGCTTTTGAAAGTAAAGGTTTGTTAATCGGAGAAGGCGTGGATCCGGCGGTGCTGGGCAGCATTCGCGCCATCGTCCGCGAAGACCCGGCGGTGAAAGGGATCAAGAAATCACTCACCATGCACTTTGGTCCGAGCGAAGTGCTCCTGACTCTGGACGTTCGCTTCAAAAAACAGTTGACCGCCGAGGGAGTTGCCGAGGCGGTGGATCGGCTGGAAAAGAAAATCCGAGATCGGCACCCTGAAATCAAATACATCTTTATCGAAGCCAAGTCGCTGTACGAGAGATAAGGGACCGCAGATGTACCGGCTTATTTCTTTTGCAGAAACTCTTTTCCTGCGGCCTGGGTCTCTTCGTCGGTCTGTGGCTTCACTTGTTGATTGATGCCCCATTCGTGCCCAAACGGATCAACGATCTTTCCATAGCGGGCTCCCCAGAACATATCCTGGGCCGGCATCAAAACGCGCGCGCCAGAGGCCACGGCGCGGGCAATCACTCCATCGGCATCATCCACTTCGAGTGTAACGCGCACACTCGTGCCACCGCCCAGTGTCTGCGGAGTTCTGACTGTGCCACCTTCCTCCGCGCTAAATTCATCGCTGACAAAACACTTGTGCCCGTCGACGATTATCTCGCCATGCATTAAACGCTGTCCGTCGGGCGCCATCATGCGATGACCTTCCTCGGCTCCAAAAACTGTCTTATAAAACTCTAGCGCCGCAAGCCCATCGGAAACACAAAGGTGGGGAATGAACTGATCTTCTCTAGTCATAGTCGGCTCCTTTAAGCAGTGTCCCTGGATTATTCGATGCGCAGTATCTTACACCTCAGGCTCCGGTTCCAACGACGTTCCGTCATCTGTTTGATTTCGTCAGAGAGAACGGTGAACAGAATTCGATGTTTGCCTGCTTTGCTGAGTTCGGGAAACTTATGCAAGTTGATCCAATTGATCCGCATGGCGTGGTGTTCGCTTATTCGCGGCGCGGGGGTTAGTGACAATCCGAGGTCTCGATCACTGTTTACTGGCGCGCGATAGGTCATCCCGGCCTGTAGTTCACCTTCGTAGGCCGAAATTACGGGCTCGATCTTTTCAACTTCCAGGATGTCGAAGCGATATTGATACCAGACAAAGTCATGCCGCGAAATGTTACGCAGCATCCCCAACACCGTAACCATGGCCCGGCCGCCGTATTCGTGTGACGAAATGGTTCTCAGCGCGTTGAGACGGGCGCGCTGCTTTTCGTCGAGCACTTCCGGAGACCCAACCCCAATTTGCTGATCGTGACTGAGCGGACACCTCTCATCAACGAGATAAGAGCCTTCCGCGGCAATCTGGTACTGAGCCACCAACCGCACCTGCTTATCAAAATATCGTTCCGGGTGACTAACCATTTCACAGAATTCAATAGTGGGAGGGGCCGGCGTAACTCCGGCATATGCCTCACCGAAATTCAACGGCGTTGCGCGTGGCAAAATCGGTAATCGCTGACTCAAAACCGGCAAAACCAGGAGAGCCAGACAAAATAAGGTTCGCCCGGCCGCGGAGGCTTGTTGTGAATGCATACTCAGGAACGAAACGGAAGCGTGATTTTGCAGTGGGCCGTTCGTTCTCAAAGTGGGAGTCACTGATACCTTTCCGCCAGCTTCCTGATCGTTGTCGCATTCCGAAAAGTGGCCCGCATACCGAGAATCTTTTCCGCCAGCGTCCCCGAGAACCTCGAATCAGTCATTCTTTCCGCGCGACACAGCCAATAAACTTCGCGGCCGTAAACGTGAAAATCGTCGACCTCGCTGACTATCGCTAGCAGTTTCTGATGCACCTCAGCGCCGAGTTTGTCGCCCGCAAAACCCACATAGAGAGCATGGGTGTTCAGCTCGGCGTCACTAAATGGTTTATAGGTTGCCACTGCCGCTATTTCAGGAATGGTCCTGATGAATGTCTTCACTTCATAACCAAGAGACTGCTGCAAGTGCTTCTCAATCTTTCGCTCGAGCGCCGCAGTGTCTTTCGATCTCGAGTCAAAAATGACATTGCCGCTGGCGATAAATGTCTCGACCTTCGCGAAGCCGATGGCTGCAAAGAGATCGCGCAGATAGTCCATCTTGACGGTATGACCGCCGACGTTGATGGCTCGGAGCAGGGCTACATATTTTGGCATCGCTTCGGTCCAGGATTGTGATATTCAAAGCTCTATAATTCAAGTCGTAATTTCAAAACCCTAATCATTCACCAACCGGCTTTCAGCTTGAGCCAGATCCGATTGAGACGATTACTCCACTGGCCCCCATCGCCGCCCCCGTTATAGGATTACCGCATGAGCGATCAATTATCCGCGGTTGCCGCCTTTCGCGCGTTGCATGAATCCGGATGTTTTGTCCTGCCGAATCCCTGGGATGTTGGGTCGGCGCTGTATCTACAGCATCTGGGGTTCAAAGCTTTGGCCACCACCTCGGCGGGCTTCGCTTTCACCCAGGGTTTGACTGACTCGACTGTGTCTCGCGATTTAATGCTGCGACATATTCGCGAAATGGCACACGCAGCACGATTACCGTTGAATGCTGACTTTCAGAACGGCTATGCAGACGAGCCGGAGGGTGTTGCGGCGGGCGTCGCCCTGTGTGTCGCGACCGGCGTCGCCGGTTTATCCATCGAAGATTCGACCGGTGACAGCGCCCGCCCACTTTACGAGTTTGATTTGGCAGTTGAGCGAATCCGGGCGGCACGGGCAGCCATAGATGCTTCGGAGATTCCGGTTGTGCTTACCGCGCGTTGCGAAGCTTACCTGGTGGGTGCGCCTGCTCCAGCTCGTATTTCGCTTGATCGATTAATAGCGTTTGCTGAAGCCGGCGCCGATTGTCTGTACGCGCCGGGGGTGCACGAGCCGGTTGAGATAGCGGAGCTGGTGCAGGCGGTCGCGCCCAAACCGATCAATGTGCTGGTGTCTGGAGGGAATGCGAATCTGTCGGTGGCCCAGCTCGCAGATCTGGGCGTGCGCCGCCTCTCAGTTGGGTCCGCGCTGGAGCGGGTGGCCCGGGACGCCTTCATGCAATCGGCCCAGAAGATCATGGCCTCAGGATCGTTCGATAGTTTTGCCAACGCAGGTTCGTTCAGCGAGACTTGATGAAGTGATGGATCGGCGGTGAGTCATCTCGCTGAGAAACCATTCAACCAGTCGGCGCAGCCGACTTGTCAGCCAGCCTCACACAAGCATTACTTTCGGCTCGCCGCCCACGTTCCTTTGAATTGACCTGCGTCGAATTCGCCGCTCAGTTTCGCATCTTTCAGAGTGCCTTTGACGGCAATCGATCCGTGCGGGCCGGTCATGGTGAAAGTAAGAATTCCATCCGCCCATGATCCATTACTCAATGTGCCCGAGCCCAGGTGAGACGATTCAGATGTGCCGCCCACCTTGTCGCCATCGAGCTTGAACTTGAACGTGATCGGAGCTTTGCTGCCCTGCGCTTCGAACGCCGCTTCCCATTCGCCCGAAATGGGATCTGTGGCTGTGCTCGCGCTGGGCACCGTGGCGTTTGACGACGGCGAGGGCGTTTTTTTCTTCGTGCCTTCCCACTTTTCTACAAAGCCTTCGGTGCGAAATTCACCCGACAGCTCTCCGTCACGCAAGCCGCCGCTGATCGCAATCGATTCGTGCTTTTCGAAGTCGAGGGTGAAACTCAACTTGTTGTCCTTCCACCATCCGTCGCGCACGATCCCTGGTCCGGTATGAGCGGACTCTGCGGTGCCGGTAACCTTGTCACCGTCGAGCTTGAGTTTAAAGGTGGCCGGTGTAGTCGTGCCCTGAACGCGAAATATCACTTCCCATTCACCGGAAATCGGATCTGGGTCAGCAGGCAAAACTTCATGACGCCAAATCTCGTTATGTATGTTTGCGGCCGCGGAACAAGCCACAGGGACTGCGGCCGCGACGGCCAGCAGCAGTAAACCAACAAATGTTTTCACGCGCATATATTCTCCTCAGTGTCTCGGGAATGTTTTAGTGTATGGACGCAGATAACGGAGAGTACGCGCCCGGGTCGCACTTTTCTTCAGATAATGTGACCCTGTTAGTTCGATAATGGACAAACGCGCTTTCGCTGTTCGAGAACTTAATCCATGACGCGGGATCAGAAGCCGAAAGATCGTCGATCGAAACGCACGCAACGCTCTTTGAGCGAAGCGCTGGTCGATCTGATCAAAGAAAAACGGTTCGACGACATCACGGTCCAGGAAGTGATCGACCGCGCTGATGTTGGGCGTTCAACCTTCTACACGCATTTCCGGGACAAGGAAGATTTATTTCAGCAGGATTGGGAGAGATTTCTGGACGGCTTTGCGCAGCATATCGACTGGGACAAAGCCGGGCGGGAGCGATTCGTTCCGGCCGTCTATCTCTTCAGTCATCTGCAGGAGTATCAACCGTTCTACCAGGGTCTGGTTCGATCGGGAAAGAAGGACGCGGTTTTCAGGAGTGGCACCAGTCATCTCAGCCAAAGGATCGAGGCCGCGCTTAACCTGAGTTTCAAAGGCAAACCAGTTCGGTCTTTGCCGATCCCGATCCTGGCGAATTATTTAGCTTCCGAGCTGTTTGCGCTGCTGCAATGGTGGCTGGATCAAAACATGCCTTATTCGCCCGAGCGCATGGATGAAATATTCCACGAGCTGGTGACGCCAACTTTCAGGAAAGCACTGGGCCACGAGTAACGGGATTCGACTTCCAGGCCAGTGCTTCACACCACGCCGCCGCAAAGATGGCCCCGGGAGACGCTGCAAACTTTTGCCAGGCTGCGCGCATAGCGTCAATTTCATCCGCCGTCGCCCAACCCCGGCTGGTAAACGTTTCGCCCCAACCTTCTGCCAGCAGACCCGCGGACACATGAGCGAATGCGGCGGCCCGTTCCGGCTCGGCGAATGATTCGTACACGGCGGCGAACCTCAGATCGGTAAAGCCTGCTTCCAGCAACAGGGTGCCGGCCTTGCGTCCGGTTTCCGGATCGTGACCGTTGTCGCGTCGCATTTGCAGATAACAGTCAGCATACCTTTCCAACGCCGGCGACGTTGGATAAATGAAGTCTCCACCGTGATCGAATTCCTTGATGCCGATCAAGCCGCCAGGTTTCAGTACCCGATAAGCTTCGCGCAGCCCGCGCCGTGGTTCGCTCAAATTGCTGAGGACAGCGGAAATGAATACCGCGTCGAAACTGCCGTCTGCGAATGGAAGCTGATAGAGGTTGGCAGCCTTGAACTCCAGGTTCAGGACGTTCTGCCTGGTTGCGTTTGCCCCCGCGAGGGCAACATGGGCTTCTTCGATCTCAGTCCCAAATACTTTACCGGGCGCGACTGCTTCCGCCAGACCGATCGTGATCGTGCCCGGTCCACAACCGCAATCGAGCACGCTCATGCCAGGCTTGAGGTGTTGCAGAAAAAAAGCTGCATGGCTGTGCGCGGTGCGTTCAGCCATGATCGCGGTGGCGGCCGGGCCATAGCCCATCGTGTATCGCTCTCGTTCTGCGCTCATAGGCTTCCTATTCCAAAATTATCCGTCTGGTTTCGGTTTCACGCATGGCTTCTTCCAGCTCTTTTTGCCTGATGCCTTCGCTGCCATGATAGCGGATGAACTGCGGAATTAATCCTGAAATAATAGCGGTGCCAACCACGCAGAGGATCCCGCCCGACACGATCGAAGTTCTGACACTGAAAAGTGTGGCCACAATCCCGGCCTCTGCGTCGCCGAGTTTCGGTCCCGACGTGTAACTGATCATCTCCAGTCCGGCCAGTCGACCGCGCAGGTAATGGGGAATGGTCTGACTCCACATCGTCATCCGGAAGATGGCGCTAATCATGTCGAAGCCGCCGGCCAGGGCGAGAAAGAACAACGCAAGATAGAGATTCTGAGCAAAGCCAAAAAAGATCATGGCTACGCCCCAAAGCGCCGCGGCAATCGCAACTACGAGACCATGCCGGTTAACTTTTTTAGCCCAGCCCGAAGTCAGAGTCGCTACCAGCGCGCCGACCGACGGCGCCGCGTAGAAAAATCCAACTGTGCCGGCGCCGAACGTCGCGGCCATCGCCGGAAACAGCGCGGTCGGCATGCCGAAGAACATAGCGTTCATATCAATCAGGTAGGTGCCGAGAATCTCTTTGCGGCGCCAGGCATACTGCAGTCCTTCGACAACCGACTTAAGGTTCGGACGATTCTCGGTTTGACTAGCGGGGGGCGCGGCGCGAATCAAAAACACCGCCGACAGCGAAGCGATGAAAGTAACCAGATCGATCGAGTAGGCGATGGGTGCGCCGAATCTGGCCAGAATAATTCCCGCTAAAGATGGCCCCAGGATGGTGGTCACGTTCCAGCGCAGGGCATTAAGAGCGCTGACCGACGACATCAGTTCGAGGGGAATAAGTTTCTGCAGCATGGCTTCAAACGAAGGACGTTGCAAAGCCGCGAACCCGGCATGCAGCGCCGCGCCCACAAATAGCAGCCAGATTTTTGGGCGCGCCTGGATGGCGTTCCAAACCAGCATGGAGGTGACAAAGGTGTGGCCGATTTCAGTCAGCCGCAGCATCTTCCGCTTATCGATGAAATCCGCGTACGCGCCGCCGACAAAGGCCATCAATAAAATTAGAACGAATTCAGACGCGCTCAACAAACCCACCAGCAAAGTCGAACCCGTCAGCTGATACAGTTGCACTGGCAGCACGACAAAGCCGATCGCGGATCCGAAGGCCGAAATCAACTGGCCGAAGAAGAGCAGGCGATAGTCGCGGGAGATCCGTAAAGGCGTGATGTCGATGAGCATGTTCGAAGTAGAGGACCAGATTATCAGATACGCACTGCGATCGGGGAGGATGGGGAGCAGATCAACTAGAGACGGATCGGATCGCGGACATCCTGTGCGCCTGAGCGCGTAGCGCGAACATCAAATTGAACGTCAACGATCCGATTGCGAGCTAATAAGTCACTTCACGATTCACTTCTTTGCGCGCACCATTGTCTGCAGCAAATGCTCGAGCGCAGCGGCCGGGTCGGCGCAGGCGCCGGTGTGCGCGGCTGAGGTTTGAATGATCGTGCTGCGCGGCGCAATCAGCCAATCGAAACGCTGTCTGGGGGTCAGGAGGCCGATGGGGCCGGCTGCTGCGCCGCCGGCGCAGATCGCCGGGATGCTGGCGAGGTGGATCCGGATTGATTCCAGATCGATCGTCGCATCGATTGCGACCAGCCTTTGCTCATCCAGTTCGATGCGCGCTTCGAGGAAGTCCCGCGCCGGACACGACACAATGATGCCGGCGTTCACGAACTCACCCCGCTCGACCTTCGGCACGACACGCACTATTGCGTAGTCATACTTGTAATGATCGCGCACGAATCGCCTCCTCTACGAACAGATGCGGCAGCTGCAGCCGGTTGGAAAGATATTGCACATAGGCTTCGCGGTGTTGCGTTACGTCAGTGAACGGAGATTCCCTGACCAGCCAATCGTCGGGTACCCGCGAGACTATATTTTCGATCAGGTCCGGAGGCAGCAGCGGAGTCATCTTCTCATCCATGTGGCGCAGCGACGCGGCAAACCTGAGCAGCACGTGATCTTTGATCAACGGAAATGGATCGCCCGCGCGTTCAAGATAATTCGTCCAACCGTGATGAAAGTAAAACGACGAGCCGTGATCGATGAGATGAAGACGCCGGTGCCACATGAGCATATTACTATTGCGCGGCGTGCGGTCGACGTTAGTCACATAGCCATCGAACCAGACGATCGCCGAGGCGAGATCCGCGTCAGGTTGCTCAGCGACAGGATCAAAGGTCACCGAGCCCGGCAGATAGTCCATCCCGAAATTAACACCGCCGCTGCTTTTGATCAGATCTTGTATTTCAGGATCAGGCTCAGTCCGAGCGAGGTCGGGATCAAGCTCGACCAGGACCGTCTCCGGCACTGGCAACGCGCACGCACGGGCTATTTCAGCCGCGAGCAACTCGGCGATCAGGGCCTTGACGCCCTGCCCCGCGCCGCGGAACTTGAGCACGTACATGCCGTCATCATCGGCTTCGATTATCGCCGGCAACGATCCGCCTTCGCGCAGCGGAGTTACGTACCTGGTGGCGTTTACCGTTCTCAAGCTCAATCCTCCACCCTTTTGGTTTGCCAAACCCGCCGTTTTAGCATTTTGTTCGGGAGCATTCTACTCTGAAGCTTTACTTGAATCGACTGAGTCGTTCCCGGTGGGTCGCCAAAAGCTCTTTGTACCTTTCCATGCGGACTTCAGTTTGTGAAGCATAGATTTCCGACAACACCTGATAGTCAGTGGGGCGCCGAGCGCGCGACATTACCTTGTGATGACGGATGATTCCCTTGCCGTCGATGACGACGATGGCGCGCGTGAAGACTACCGGCACCCACGGGCGTTGACAATAGATTTTGGTGACCAGTCTGTCCGTGTCCGCCAGCAGGTGAAACGGTAAATGGTTATCGAGGGCAAAGCTCCGGTGTTCCGCCACCGTTCCCTTTGAAATACCGACCACGACTGCTTTCGTCGACAAATAGTCAGACCAACTATCGCGTACCGAACAAAGCTGCCGGGTGCAGACCATCGTCTCATCTCGCGGATAAAACAGCAGCGCGACGACTTGCCCGCGCAGATCCGACAGCCGCCAATCTTCGCCCATTTCATTCTTGAGAGAAAAATCAGGCGCCGCCGCGCCTAGTATTACGCTCTTGGTCACAGAAACTTCTCCCGCATCACCTCGGCCTTATTAAAAAGGATTCTAAACAGGTCTAGAGAGTGAATATTTCTTCTTGATTCAGGAAGGGGGGTCGAACACAGACTAGCACATTAGGACCGGGGAGGTTGCGAGGGAACTGGGGACAAACCCCGAGCGACCTTATTTGAGTGCTTGATCGGGCGCCGTCATAAACTTCGTCATTTCATCCAGCACCCTTTCGGGCAACTCCTCCTGAGGGACGTGACCGCATCTTTCCAAAATGACCAGCTTTGAGCCTTTGATGAGCGAATTCATTTTGCGGCCGGCCTCGAGGGGGATGAGCGCATCTTCCTCGCCCCAGATAATCAAAGTGGGAGAGTTGATTCGGTTCAAGTCCGGTTCAATGCGAAACAATTCCCACTGCGCCCGGGCGCGCAGAGAGGCCAACTGTCCGCCACGTGTTTTGAGGGGACGATAGTAAGCAGCCACTCTCTCCTCGGTAACCTTCGTGCGGTCGTAAAAGCTTTTCTCCAAACCGCGACGTACAAGTCTGTCTGAGGTTAGAGCGAGGGCGGCCAACACTGGGCCAACAAACGGAAAGCGAGCAAAGCCCGGTGTGACTGAATCGCCGCCCGCGACTCTGACCCCGGCGCTGTCAATCAGGATCAGTCCCGCCACGCGTTGTGGGTTCTGCAGAGCAAAGTTAAGCGCCACCTCGCCGCCCATTGAATTACCCGCCAGCCAGGTCCGATCGATTTTCAAAAAGTCGAGCAAGTGAGCCACCAGAACTGCCTGGGCGCGCCGCGTGTAATCACCATCAGGCTTGGCGGAAAAACCAAAACCCTTAAGGTCGACCGCAATCACTCGATAATTCTTTGCCAAAGGTTCGAACAAATCTTTCCAGGAATAAGTCGAAGACGAAAGCCCATGAATCAGAACCAGCGGCGTCCCCGTTCCCATGTCCTGATAGTGGAGCCGCACGCCATCAATATCGGCGAAGTGGCTGTACGCTGAATTGGGAACCTCAGCGCGGAGTTCTGCAAAAGACAAATCCGCGGGCCGCGCAAACCAGAAGATAGTCAGCGCAATCGCAGCGATCAGAATCAGAGTCAGTAGAAGTTTGAGGAGTTTTTTGATCAGGACGTAAAGATAACCCTGAGAAAGGCGGAGCCACAAGCACCGTGAGGAATAATAGTCGTCTCGCTAGAAACGTGGGACGCAGATAGGTTTGACAGGATTCACATGATTCATCGATTCAAATCATTTTGCTCACATGACCGCATTCATAAGCGATCCTTTGGGTTTGTATTCTCGGAACTTCCGTTTCACCTGGACCGAAGGACCGAAGTTGATCAGTAAGCCATCGTTGACGCCGGTCACGGTGAGATAATTGACCAGTTGCACTTCGTGTTGCTTTACCAGATTCTGGGTTGCTTTTACTTCAAGAACAACGCGCTCATCTACCCAGAGATCGGCAAAATACTCACCGACCACGTGTCCGTCATACTTAACGCTGATCGGCTGCTGTTGTCTAACTCTCAGACCCAGCTTTTCGAGCTCGATGCGAAGCGCGTTTTCATAAACCTTCTCGAGAAATCCGGGGCCCAACGTGTTGTGAACTTTATAAGCACAACCGATGATTGTCTGCGTGAGATCATCGTCCGTCATTTCATCCTCCGTGGGTATAGAAATGCGGCTTATTCTAGGGAGTTCTTCGGCTTCCGTAAACCAACTTCTTATGTCAGATAGAGCTTAGACAGGATTTACAAGATTTACAGGATTCAGCAAAAAGCTTGCATCGCAAAAGGAACGAATACGTTTCTTCCTTTTCCCTCATCTTGTAAATCCTGTTCATCCTGTCAACTGTTCGAGGCTTGGTAAATCTCACCACCTGCGGAAACGAATTCTTCCGCCTTCTCTTTCATCCCCACCCCCAGCGCCGCCTGCTCGTCGATCTCTTTCTGCGCCGCATACTCGCGCACGTCCTGAGTGATCTTCATTGAGCAGAAGTGTGGGCCGCACATGGAACAGAAGTGGGCGAGCTTGGCGCCTTCCTGCGGGAGTGTTTCGTCGTGGTATTCGCGCGCGACTTCCGGATCGAGCGAGAGATTGAATTGATCTTCCCAGCGAAATTCGAAACGAGATTTCGAAAGGGCGTTATCACGATACTGTGCACCGGGGTGGCCTTTGGCTAAGTCAGCTGCGTGCGCGGCGATCTTATAAGCAATCACGCCGTCCTTTACATCTTTCTTATTCGGCAAGCCGAGGTGTTCCTTCGGCGTGACATAACAGAGCATCGCGGTGCCGTACCAGCCAATCATCGCCGCGCCAATCGCTGAGGTGATGTGATCGTAACCGGGAGCGATGTCCGTCGTCAGAGGGCCGAGGGTGTAGAACGGTGCTTCGTGACAGGTCTCGAGCTGCTTATCCATGTTCTCTTTGATCAGGTGCATGGGCACGTGACCCGGACCTTCGATCATTACCTGACAGTCATACTCCCAGGCAATCTTCGTCAGCTCACCGAGCGTTTCCAGTTCGGCAAACTGCGCTTCATCGTTTGCATCAGCGATCGAGCCGGGACGCAGGCCATCACCTAAACTGAATGAAACGTCATAGGCGGCCATGATTTCGCAGATGTCCCGGAAACGTGTGTAGAGAAAACTTTCTTCGTGATGGGCCAGGCACCACTTGGCTAATATTGATCCTCCTCTACTCACAATACCCGTGGTGCGCTTCGCAGTCATGGGAATGTAGGGCAGTCTCACACCTGCGTGGATGGTGAAGTAATCAACGCCCTGCTCGGCTTGTTCAATCAGAGTGTCGCGGAAGATTTCCCAGGTCAGTTCTTCCGCCTTGCCGCCAACCTTCTCCAGGGCCTGATAGATCGGCACGGTACCGATGGGTACGGGCGAGTTGCGGATGATCCATTCGCGGGTGGCGTGAATATTCTTGCCGGTCGACAAGTCCATTACGGTGTCTGATCCGCACTTAATGCTCCAGCGCATCTTTTCGACTTCATCATCAATCGAAGACAGAACCGCCGAGTTACCGATGTTCGCGTTTATCTTCACCAGGAAGTTACGGCCGATGATCATCGGTTCGGATTCCGGGTGATTGATGTTTGCGGGGATGATGGCGCGGCCACGGGCGACTTCGTCGCGAACGAATTCGGGGGTGACATATTCGGGGATGGCAGCGCCGAATGATTGGCCGCGGTGTTGATGAAGGAGTGACGAACGATCGTCTTTATTTGGAGTGCGGCGACTAGTCGCCGCTTTTGAAAGCGGTGACAAGTCACCGCGCTCCATATTGCGGCCGAGGTTTTCGCGAATCGCGATGAATTCCATCTCCGGAGTGATGATCCCCTGCCGAGCGTAATGCATCTGAGTGACGCATCGTCCCTGCTTTGCTCTTAAAGGCGCGCGGTTAAAGGCAGGAAAATCTTCCAGGCGGCCTTTCTCCTTTTGACGCGCCTGGTTCGCAGCGTCAAACGTCAGATAACCATCGTCGATCGGTTGCAGTGCGCGGCCCTGGTATTCCTCTACGTCATCGCGGCCGATGATCCACTCGCGGCGCAACGCTCCCAGGCCGTCGCGCACGTCTGATTCGATCGCGGCGTCACCGTAGGGACCGCTGGTGTCATAGACACGGACCGGGGGATTCGCCACGAGCGAGTTGTCGAAGTTCCGGGTTGGGTTTTGATCGATCTCGCGAAAAGGCACGCGCACTCCCGGTTGCTGGCCGTCGACATAGATGCGGCGAGAGTTAGGCAGTGCGCTTTCGATCTTTGATGGTTTGATAGCGGCGCTCATGATGTTCTCCGTTTGGAGTGCTGCGACTTGTCGCAACTTTGAAAGCGGTGACAAGTCACCGCACTCCATAAAAAGACCGCCCCACCCAAAAATCAAAAAGGATGGAACGGTCACGTATGGCTGTTTCTCCCTTCGACGGTTTTAACCGTATCAGGTTCAAGGGGTCACCGAACATTGCCGATTGCCGATTGAACTTCCTCGCTCAAATTGGCAAGCGGAAAATTGGCAATCGCCAACGCCCAGACTCTCAGCCGCCGTGCGGCTCCCCCGAAACGTATTTGATTTTCAAACTGTCGAAGGGATTCTAGGCTGCTTCATCTGCGGTTGCAAACCTGTGGGCCAATACATTTCACGCAAAGCGCAAAGGAAGATTCGCACGACGCAAAGGAATTCATCACAGCCCGGGGTTTCGCTGTCTCAACGCAACAAGTATAATCCGGCTGGTTTTTCAAATCAGCTATTTTGGAGACCAAAGCTCAATGCTGAAAGCTCGCGCCATCGCCTGCTGCCTGGTTGTCGCGCTGTTCTGCCTGCCGCTGCTGGCGCAGTCAGGCGCGGACAAAGATCTGCTCGAACGGATCCGCAAGGAAGAGAAAGACAATTCGCAGATCATGAAAACAGAGCACATGCTTGCGGACGTCTACGGACCCAGGTTAACCGGCTCGCCGAATCACAAGCATGCAGCCGAGTGGGCGATAAAGCAGATGACCGAGTGGGGCCTTCAGAACGCTCATCTTGAACCCTGGGATTTCGGTCACCCGGGTTGGCTGAATGAGAGGCTAACGGCGCACATGATTTCTCCCATCAAAGATGTGCTGAGTTGCGAGGTGCTGGCGTGGACACCGAGCACGCGCGGCACGGTGCGCGCCAAAGCCCTTCAACTGATCCTGCCTGAGCGACCGACGCAATCACAGCTGACTGCCTTTTTTGAAAAAGAGAAAGCGAACCTGCGCGGCCGCATCGTTCTGGCGGGCAAGCACACGATTGTACCCGTTAATCTGAATCCTCCGGCCAAGCGCCTGACTGATGAGCAGGCACAGCAACGTTTCGGTCCGAACCCACGCCCGTTACCCACGCCTTCAGCAACTCCGACACCCGTTCCCGGTGCGCCCAAACCTTTGACCAACCGTCAGATCGATGAACAGGTGGATGTCTTCTTGAAAGAGAACGGGGCCCTTGTGCGGGTGAACGACGCGGGCCGAGAGTTTCGTCAGATTCGGGCTTTCAATAATCGCACTTTCGATGTCACCAAAGCCTTGCCCACAATCGTGATGAGTAATGAAGACTACGGCCGCATCTCGCGTATCCTGGCTGACGGCACCGAGGTGATGTTGGAGTTCGAAGTGGTGAATCGCGTCTATCCCGAAGGTAAGACCTCCTACAACACAGTTGCCGAAATTCCGGGGACTGATAAAGCCGACGAAGTAATCATGATGGGCGGGCATTTGGATTCGTGGCACGCGGCCACGGGCGCGACTGACAACGCGATTGGATGCGCCATCATGATGGAGGCCGCGCGCATCCTGGTGAAGCTCGGGGTGAAACCGAGGCGCACGATTCGGGTTGCCTTGTGGAGCGGTGAAGAAGAAGGGCTGCTGGGATCGCAGGCTTATGTGAAAGAGCACTTCGGATCTTTCGAAAGCCCCAAACCGGGGTATGAAAAGTTTGGCGGCTATTTCAATATCGATAGCGGTACCGGACGCGTGCGCGGTTGGGGAACGTTTGGACCTCCCGAGGCGGCGACTATCCTGCGAAAAATCGTCGAACCGTTCAAAGATGAGGGCGTAGTGGGCGCGGTCCCTTCGCGCAGCCGCAGTCTCGGTGGTTCCGACAACACGTCATTCAATCAGGCTGGTCTGCCCGGTATTGGCGGAGGTCAGGATCCCATCGAGTACAACTCGCATACCTGGCACACTAACCTGGACACCTACGAACGCATTTTGGAACCTGACGTGAAGCAAAATGCGGTGCTCGTTGCATGGTCCATCTATCAACTGGCGATGCGCGACGATCTGTTGCCGCGATTTGCCCGGGGCGAGATGCCGGCTTTGCCGCCGCCGGCGGCAGTTGAACCGGCGCCTCCGAAACCACAACCGACGGTCTCGCCAAAACCTAAACCACTCAAAGTTAAGCGAGCTGCGTGAGTGGAAAAAAAGGGGGAGGTCATGATTGAGTTTGGTTCGGCACGTAATGGAGTCGCGGCTTTGCCGCTCGATGTGCGGAAGGGCTGGACCCTTCCCGCAGGTCACCCGTTTCTTTTTAGGGGCTACTCACCGAGTCCCGATCCAGGCGCAGCCTCTCAACTCCTCAACTACGGCCATGGAAGGGCAAAGCCGTTCCGCCCATCAAGCGGCATAGCCGTTACGAATCCGTTAACACTCACGCTGAAACCTGAAGTTGCGAAGGGCGCATCGCTGGTGATGATTGCCCTACTCGGAATCATTTTCACTTGCGTCGCGGCGATGGCTCAGGAAGTCCAGGTCCCCGAGGGAGTCAATTACAAAACCGCTTCCGAACCCGTCAATGCTGCTGCTAATTCAGCCCTGCAAACAGCGCTCGCTTCCGATCAGTTTCCGGAGGAGATGTTTGGCGAGGTCACTGTCTGCGGCCCGATGTTGTGGAAAGCTCTGAAGCCCGCGGCTGACAAAGTGCTTTTGGGCGCGAAGCCGGTGATTGCCATGATCACCGATCCTGAGGCAATTCACGCCGAAGGCAAACGCCTGTTGACGGCTGACGAACGCAAATCTTTTTGGAGTCTTTGGCGCAGTAAATATCCGGGGTTAAAGAATGGGACCATTCGCAAGGCCAGGGCCGACGAGCTTTCATTTTACTGGGCCACGATTCCCTTCGATATCGAAGAACCCTTGTTTGTCGTCGACACCGGCGCGGAACGCTTCATCGTGCACCTCGCCAACAAGCAACAGAAGACCACTCTGTTTTGGATCGACCTAGTAGGTGATCTCCGCACACTAAAAACCAAATGAAAAAGAAGAGCTTTAAGGGCGAGGTGCTCGCCGGCCACAAAGATCACGCGGTCGAAGTGCCGTTCGATCCGGCGGTCGAGTGGGGCGTGGACACAAAACCTTTGTGGCCGGGACGACGCGGCCATTCGGTGGACGCTGTAGTGAATGGCTTTTCATTCCCCAGTTCGATAGTGCCGCGGCAGAAAAAGTTTTATCTACTGATCGACGCTAAAGCGAGCATCGCTGCCGGATTAGAGGCAGGAATCCTCGTTCAAGTGGAGGTGGAACCCAGTGACCAGTGAACTTTTCACAAACACAATCATCGTGCTGATCGGCTTTGCGGGAACCGGCAAATATACGATTGGTCGCGAGCTCTGCGCGCGAACCGGGGCGAAACTCATCGACAACCACTTAATAAATAACCCGGTTTTTTCGGTCCTCAACATTGATGGTGTCACACCCCTGCCGGTTCAGGTTTGGGACCGGGTGCAGGAAATCAGGGCCACGGTCTACCGCGCGATCCTGGAGCTTTCACCCCCCGAGATGAGTTTTGTTTTCACTCTCGAACTTCGCCAGAGCAACCCGCGAGACCACGATGCACTTCAGGACCTGTTGGAGTTGGCCGCAGCGCGCGAAAGCCGTTTTATTCCCATGCGATTGATTTGCGGAGTCGACGAACTGTGCCGGCGCGTGACCGATCCGGCGCGGGTGGCCATGCTCAAAGAGATCAGCCCGGAACTTGCCAGAAAAAAATCGTTGGTGGAAGAGGTGCTCAACGTTCCTCATGCGAATCTGCGGACTCTCGATGTCACGAAGCGGACGGCGAGCGGCAGTGTCGACGCAATCCTCGATGAAGTAAGTACGATCAAATCCCTTGCGAACAAAACGGTCACTGCTGGAGGTGTGGGTGCATACGGAGACTAACCAGCAGATTGTCCGGCGGCAGGTGGACACCTTCAATCGCGGTTGACGCGCGAGAATGCTTTGCAACTAAGACAGATGGTTTTGCAGCAGGCGTGACTCACCCAAAGCTCGGAGTGCAAACGCCCCCCGCAGTTGATAGCGAACGGCTGGAGCGTGCTGCGCACGCTAGCGGAAAGGATTTCTGATCCGATTCTCCTGGTCTCTCCGGCTCACGGCGGTGGGACTGACCCTCGTTGCTTATCGCTCCCTCTTCACGCCATACTCGATGACGATAATGAATCGCCAGGGCCTATCCGCTTATTTGTGGAGAACCCGGCCCAAATACAAATAGGATTGAGAGAACAAACATGTCAGTAGAAACAGGAAAGCGTTTTCCGGATTTTAGTTTGCAGAACCAGGACGGCAAAGCGGTCAGCCTGGATGACTACGAAGGCAAGTGGCTGGTACTTTACGTTTATCCAAAGGACGACACCCCGGGCTGCACGATCCAGGGGAAATCATTCACCGCCACGAAGCAGGAATTCGACGATGCCAATATTTCTGTCGTGGGAGTGAGTGCCGATGAGGTCGAGTCGCACAAGGACTTTTGTAACAAGTTTTCATTCACCATCGACCTGCTCGCCGATCCGAAACATGAGTTGCTGAATGCGGCCGGAGTGGGCCAGAGCGATTACAAGGGAACGATGTACTGGAACCGCACTACCTTTGTGATCGATCCTGCCGGGAACCTGCGCAAGGTTTATGAAAAGGTGAACCCTGACGGTCACGAGCGCGTGCTGCTCGATGACATCAAGGCGATGCAGTAAGGGCAAGGCGGCTTTGCCGCAGCAGATAACGAAAAACCTCTGGCTTTCCGCTGCATCTCTTCGATTAAGATTTATCGCGAGGCTAAAGCCTCAGATAGAGGCATAGCCTCAAAAATCTTTCAATGGACCTGACGGCAGGGCATAGCCTTGCCGCATTGTGTTGCGGCGGAGCCGCAAAACTATTTGGGCATGGCCAAGTGAACCCACCGGCTCATCCGGGGGCACTGACTCCACTCCCGCAGGCACGCTCACTCCTCCGTTGGCTCGGTGACCACCGGCGCCTTCAGATACTTCGCGAAAAACTTAACATAACGCCGCACCCGGTCCATCTGGTGACGGGGCTCGGTAAAGCCGTGGTTTTCTCGCGGGTAGATCACAAACTCAACCGGCACATTCATCTCCTTGAGCGCCATGTAAAACTCCTGCGCCTGCGCGATGGGCACGCGGGTGTCGGCCTGACCGTGCATGATCATCGTCGGGGTCTTGACGTTCTTGATGTACTTCATCGGCGACCGGTCCCAGTAAAGTTCCTGTGCTTCCCAGGGCGCCTTGTCGGAATAGAACCAGCGCAGATATCTCTGGATGTCGTTCTGCGAATACATCGAATAGATGTTTGAAATCGCTGCGCCTGGCGAGACGGCCTTGAAACGATCAGTTTGCGTCAGGATCCAGAAGGTCATGTAACCGCCGTACGACCAGCCAAACGCGCCAAGGCGGTCCTCATCTGCGAACCCGTTCGCTACCAGAGAATCCACGCCCGTCATGCAGTCTTCGTAGTCGCCTTTGCCCCAGGTATTCTTGTTGGCTTGAGCGAAAGCCAGACCCTTGCCAGTGGATCCGCGAAAGTTTGGCTGCAGCACTGCGAATCCGTTCGCCGCCAGGACCTGCGCTGTGCCGTTGAAGCTATTAAGCGAGGCGCCAGTCGGGCCGCCATGCGGATTCAGCAGTAAGGGTACTTTCGGTCCGGGGGCGTAGCCGACAGGTTTTGTCAGCAGTCCTTCGACCTCCATCCCATCCTTGCTCTTCCATTTCACGACCTCGGTTTCCGCCGTAGCGTAATCCTGCAACCAGGAGTTTTGATTGGTAAGCGCTTTTACGGAAGAGAAACTCGCGTTCGCGGTGTACAACTCCGTCGGATGTGTGGCCAATGATGAAGTGCCGACAATCATTCCGTCGCGACTGATTTCAGTTATGCCGGTTGAGCCGCCGCGGCGCGAGAGCTGTTTCACTTCACCCCGAGCGACGTCGAACGAATAGACTTCAATCGCCTCCAGCACATTGGTGCTGAAATAAATCGTCTTGCCGTCGTGCGACCACACCGGCGTGCCCACACTCAAATCAAATTTGGGCGTCAGTTGTTTGGGTGCACCGCCGCCAGCGGCGACCAGATAGAGATAGCTGGTAGAAACACCACCGCCGTAGTCAGGTCCCCCGGCAAAAGCTATCCAATTCCCATCCGGTGACCAGCGCGCGGTATCACTCGATCCGGCGAGATCTGAAAGTTTCTTCTTATTGCCGCCGGCGATGGTCATGATCCAAACATCGCTTAAGCTACCATCGTCCGCCTTGGGTGTGGGCCGGGTTGTGTAGGTGATGTGCGCACCATCCGGCGACCACTGTGGATCGCTGACGGTGAAGTTGCCTTCGGTCAGGCGCTTCTCATCCTTCTTGTCGACGTTCCAAAGCCAGAGGTGGGTCATCTTGATGTCGCGGTCCATCACGATGGTGTCGTCTTTTACCTTCTTACGATCCTCTTCGTCTTTAGCGGGTTGATCGGTCGCGCTCAGCAGGAGTTGTTTGCCGTCCGGAGAAAAGCGAAAACCACTGACGCCGCCTTTGTGTGAGGTGATGGCCCAGGCTTCGCCGCCATCGGCGCGAATCATCCACACCTGTCGCTCGCCATCCTTCTCTCTGTCGCTGAGGAACGCCAGCATCGTTCCGTCGGGCGACCATTCGGGTGCTGAGGCGCTTTTGTCGCCGCGAGTGTATTGCTGCGGCTTGCCGCCGCCAGCCGGTACGACCCAAACGTGGGTGACATTCTTCCACTCCTTGTCCTTCTCCATCTTTGTTTCAGTAACGGTGTAGGCCACTCGCGTCCCATCCCGACTTAGCCGGGGATTGCCGACGCCTGCGACCTTCATCAGATCGAGCGCAGTCAGGAGTTTCCGTCCGTCTTTGGCGCGCGGTTGAGGAACATCGTTCTTTGCCGGCTTGTCCTGTGGCCAGACCAATGTCGCTGGAGCCGTCAAGCAAAGCAGGAACAAGAGCGCGATTGAAAAGCGTTTGGGGTTCATCGAAGCAAATCCTCCAGCTGACCGAAGTTTAGAGTTTGGAATCGAAGCGGCGCAAATTATGTCCGACAAAAGGAGGTTTGTCGATTGTGAGGTGAGGGTGTCAGAAGCCCGACCGTGAAGCCAGGGCACTCTTCAACACGACAGTCCCATGGCGGGCATTCGCCTGGTCTGACTTTTGGTCCAGAAGATCAGAACGCCGCCGACGATAAAGTAAACCAGGGTGCCGGCGATATAGATGACATTCGCTTTCATCTCGTTAGACGGAGAAGAAGTAACCGGATACGAAAACACTGTCATGAAGAAAATCATTACAATTGCAAACGACAGGCAGATCCAGATGGCCAGGGCGCCAACAGCCTGCAGAATGCTCTTGCCCTGGCGCAGGGCATCGCGCCGCACGTTAATAATAGCCAGAACCAGAATGATCAACGGCGTGATGACCATGATTGCAAAGAAGGCGAGGAAGAGTATCTGCCCGAGAATGTCGTTAACGTTTCTTAACAAGTTGGAGGGCCTCGCTCATCCGCCGATGAAACTCATCGATCGTGATGGCGCCACAAAATTCGGCTCGTTGATGTAGTGACGAGGTTCTTTCTTCAGCACCACGCCTCGGATGAATTCGATGATTTCGGCTCGTGAAGCTCCGTCGCGCACCACATCGCGCAGCGAGTGTTCCACCGTCGAGAAAAGACAAGTGCGAATCTGGCCATCGGCAGTCAGCCTGATTCGAGAGCATGCGCCACAAAAAGCCTCCGTGACCGGAGCGATAATGCCAATCTCGCCAGGCGCCCCGTCGGCAAAACGAAAACGCGAAGCGGTCTCGGAGCCGCGAGCTACCTCGACGGCTTCGAGCGGAAATCGCTCTTCAATTCGCTGGCGGATTTCGCGGCCGGAAACAACGTCCTCTGGCGCCCAGTCGTGGCCTGAATCGAGCGGCATGAATTCAATGAAGCGCATCTTCACCGCGTGTTCGCGGGCAAACGCGGCAAAGTCCGCGACTTCGTCTTCGTTGTGACCACGCACGATGACGGCGTTGATCTTGATGGGCCGCAGGTCCGCCTGCTTGGCTGCTTCCAGGCCCTGCATAACTCGATCCAAAACATCGACGCCAGTCATTTGCCTGAACACACCCCGCTTCAGGCTGTCCAGACTGAGCGTAATGCGATCTAGGCCGGCATCCTTTAAACCCTGCGCGCGATCCGGAAGAAAATAACCGTTGGTAGTCAGGGCGAGATCCAGCAGGCCTCTGGCTTTCAGCTTCGCCAGCTTGGCGATGATCGTCTCGATATCCTGGCGCATCATCGGCTCGCCGCCTGTCAGTCGAATCTTTTCAATGCCCAGCTCGACAAAGATCTCGCAGACGTATTCGATCTCTTCATAGGAAAGCATCTGCTCTTTGGGAGCAATCGGAGGTTCCCCATGCGGCAGGCAGTAAAAACAACGAAAATTACAGCGGTCGGTGAGCGACACGCGCAGGTCGCGGATCGGACGGTTGTAGGAATCTGTGAGAACGGTGGCCATCAACGTGGAATGATACTCGTCGGGTGGTCACCGCGACAAATCGTGAGATCGCAGGATAATCGGGCTGGCCCCGGCTTGGTAAAGCTTTCTCTAAGACAAGTGGGAGGAAGAGTTTGCTTCTACCGCTTGTCCGCTTCCTCACTTTACCGTCAGCGTCTTGACCCCAGAATTCAACGCTGCCGCCCTTTCCGGTAACTTCAGAATCTTGCCGTCAGATTCTATCAGGCGTTCGGGACAGTCGTACTGAACTTTTGGTAAGGACTTGAGCGCGGCGAAGGCTTTCTGCGTACAGGCCGGTACTGGCTTCTCGGTTTGGCCGGCGGCATTTATCCCAGCCGCCACCAGGATAGTCATTAGAATCAGGATTCGTCGGGTCATAACCAATCAGTCTTTTGGATCGCACACATCGTGTCCGCCTGAGCGCAGAGCGCGAAACCTTGTCCGGGTAGATTGAACGTGCTGCACACGGCCGCGATCCGTTCCGTTCACGGCTTGGCAGGCGGGCCCGGCCGCGCGATCACCAGCGGATCGGTTTCCATCTCCCGACGATAAAAAACACGCGGGCGCTGCACGCTGCGCTTCTCTGGATCGGCAATCTTCTGCTCGCCTTCGGTGAACGCGATCTCCAGACCGAGGCCGCGCTTTTCCCTCATCTTCTCTTCCTGTATCTGCGGTACGCGATCCGTTGCGAAATCAAGCCACTCGCGCGCACTCACTATTCCATCCTGTGGTTGGGTGTCGGCCGCAGTGGTCTTCAGTCCTTCCTCGACCAAAGCATAGGTTAAGAGACCATGACCGAATTGCGCCGCTTCCAGGGCCGCCTGGTAACTCTGGGCCGCAGTTAGAATGTACATGCCTTTTTCGTATGCAAGTTGGGCCAGCCCTTTTGAGTTCATCGGACCGCGGCGCTTTTCCTCAGCCTCAAGCGCCTGACCGGAATTACAAGCGTCTATCACCATCAAGAGCGATCCGGCGGCCAAACCTTCGACTGCATCCTCCAATTCCAAATCAGAGATGCTGTGCGCCAGAATTGTTTTCAACCCGTTTTCGTCTAACGCGCCGCGCTCGCCTGTGTAACCAAGATCGTGTGGCAGCAGATAGAAGCGTTGTTGCTGGGCAGTCCCATGCCCGGCGAAGTAGATGATCACGGCGTCTTCAGGTTCAGCGCGTTTGAGCCGCTCCAGAGCCCCGGCTTTCAACGTCGGCGCGTCCGGTGTTCCCGCCAGACGTCGCAACGCTCCGAGAATATTCGCCTTGGTGGCGTTTTCGTTCAGCAGTGGAATCACTTCGACGTTACTGAACCGGGCAATCTGGGATTGTTGCCGGCGCAACTCGTCCCCAAAACTCTGGGCGTCCGCCACTGCGTATTTCAGGTTGTATTGTGAGTTAGCGTACTCATTGACACCGACGGCGATTACCCAGGCTGTGCCGGCGCGCTTCAAACTGTCGGCACCGGTTACTAACAGATTAGCGTCTTTGCTTTTGACGTTATCCCGATTAAACGCGTAAGCCGTCAGGCGGTTTGGTCCGGCTATCAGATTGATCTCTTGCTCGAGACTGACCGACGTCTGACCTTTTAGAGCATCGCCGTGCCAGACTTTGACGAGCGATCCATTGCGGAACAATCGCACATCGCGCGCGCCACTTCCCTGCGAATGATCTTTGTCGGCAGGAGCATCGGTGATATCGATCTTTATTTTTATCGTGCGGGTGTTGATGCCATTGGCAGGTGTTGCCTCGCCCGGCAACGAAAGTGACACGATTGGCTGCCGCCGATCTTTTTTTGAAACATCCTGGGCCACGTGCGGTCGCTTGCCGGCAAAGACATCAGCCAGCAAACCTGGATAATAGAATTCATTGAAGAACCATTCGATGGGAGCGACATTGAAAGTGTCATGGTTATATCGCCAGAGAATCTGGTTCCAGGAAGCGGGCGTGCCGTCGAACAAACCCTCGGGCGTGACGACCATCCATTCGCCGCCGTCATCAAGCGAGATCAGAGTAAGGAGATGTTCGCCGGTGTTTGCGTCCCACAGAAACGTGCTGCCTTCATCGCTGGCGGAAGCTAGCAGGCGTCCGTCTGGACTAAAGTCCATCGATTCAATGTTCGCTGTATGGCCGACGAGGGTGCGCAACTCGCGTTTGGTGGCGACGTCCCAAATCTTGATCGTGTTGTCGGTGCCGCCTGATGCCAGAAGCTTGCCGTCACGACTAAAGACAACGTCTGTAACGCCTGTGCCATGTCCTTTGATGGCCCCGAGTTGCTGGCCGGTGGCTGTGTCCCAGAGCAGAACCTGGCCCACCGATTCAATCTTGATGTCTTTCAGGACGTCCTGAGGATCGTTAGGTTGTTTGCCCTTGCCCTTCGAACTTTTCTGGTTCGCGGTGTTCATCATCGCGCCCATGTCAAAGTTGGACTTTGATTCAACCCCGCCGGTGGCGAGCACTCGGCCATCGGGACTAAAAGCGATCGAGGTTACATTCTTACCCATGGTGCCGGAAGTCATGGTCCCGAGCACGTTCGTGATCATCGCATTAACGTCGCCCATGTTCGGCATCGCGGGCATGTTGGGCATGGAGCCCCGCTTACCCATGTTTGGCAGTGAACCTATATTTGGCATTGAGCCCAGGTTGCCCAACGGGTTCGGACTTGCCGCCGCCGGCGCCGCGAAGGCGCGCAGGCGATTACCCGAAGTGATATCCCACATCACGACTTCGCCTTGTCCGGCAACAGTGACCAGAGACTTGCCGTCAGCCGAGAAACCTACTTTGTTTGGCGCCGAGGCGAGCGTTATCGTTTGCACTTCGCGACCCGAGGCGACGTCCCAGATCTTCACCTGACTGGACGGCACACCTCCGTATGTCTGCCCAGCCTGAGATGTCTGGGTTTCCAGGTACATCGCCGCCAGAAGATGTCCGTTCGGGCTGAAGGTGACGCGCTCAACTCCGCCTCCAGTAGCTGAACGAGTGAGCGTCAGCACTGATCCTCCGCCCGTCGTGTTGAGAATTGTGATCGAGTTAGCGTTGGGAGCAAACATCGCGATCCGTTTCCCGTCCGGGCTGGGCATCGCAAATAATTTGTCGGAAGGCGATTTGGTCAGACGCAGACCGCGACCTGTACGCAGGTCCCAACGGGTGCGGCCACCGGCCGATAGTTGATTACCGTCGGGGCTGAAGGCCACGGCATAGGCCATGTTGCTGCGGCCTTTTAGTGTCAGCACTTGTTTGCCGGTTTCAGTGTCCCAAAGCAAAGTCGGAGTGCCGAATCCTCCGGTGCCGAGTCTGTGGCCGTCCCTGTTGAAGCCGATAAATGCACCGCCGTTTTCAGTAAAGACGCCGTTGTTTGGAACGTTCAGCGTGGGCAGTTCGCGACCCGACGCCACGTCCCAGAGTTTAACTGTGTAGCCGTCCGCCAGCGCGACGACCCGGCCATTCCGGCTGAACCTGATCGGGCTGTAATCTTTCAAAATCGATCCCAATTCGCGTTCATTCTGTTTGGTAGTCAGATCCCACAGCTTCAGTTTCTTTTTGACAATCCCGGCCGCGAAGAGTCGTCCGTCCGTGGTAAAAGAAAGTTCAAGGCTGTCGATTTGATCGTGATTCAAGTCGATGGAGCGAGTTGTCGTTCCGGAGCTGAGGTCTACAATCCTGATCTTCGATCCGCCCGACTCGGCCCGTGCCAGTTGATTGCCGTCCGGGCTGAGCGCGATTCCACCTTCGCCGCCGGTGAAACCCGAAGGATTAATTGAAGCGGTATCAATTGTCTTTGCCTGCCAGGTCGCAGTGTCCCAAACTCGGATCGCATCGCTGATCGTTACCAGCTTCCGGTTGTCGTCGCTGAATCCGATGAACGAGACACCGAGTGCCGACATGAAAGATGCCTGGGCTCCTCCTGTCAGCGTCCGCACTTCGCGACCTGACAACACCTCCCACACTTTTACCGAGTTGTTGGCGCCGGCCGCTGCCACCAAACGATTGTCGGGACTGAACGCGATCACGGGGGCCATGCCCATTGAGCTTTGCCCGCCGGTCGAGAGTTCACGCAGTTCGCGCCCCGTCGCGGTCTCCCACAATTTGATCGTGCTGCTGCGAAACGTGCCGGTGGCCAGCAAGCGCTCATCGGGACTGAACACCAGGCGGGTGGCGCCAAAGAAATTGTTGTAGCCGGTCTGGAGTACCAGTTCAGGCCTAGCTTCTTTGGACTTTGCCTGATCTGCTGTTGATTGAGTGGGCGAATTGGTGTCGATACCCAGCCCCCGGTTATCTGGTGGGGACGGATTCGGCGTCTGGCCCATCGCACCGAGGGCGACAAACAGAAGCATAAAAGCTGTAATTAGCCGGTGGACCAAGAAAGGATATGGCTGCATTTCAAGGATTTCTCTCATGATGTTTTGGATGGAGAAAGCCTAGCAGTCGGTTGAACAACTGTCGAGCAATGTCGGCTAGTGGCACGAGCAATAGAACGATCCACCGATCACCCGAACCGGGGTGCGCTGAATTCAATTGTGGGAGGTGTGTGACAGGGATT
The DNA here is from genome assembly GCA_038230715.1 of Pyrinomonadales bacterium. Classification (GTDB taxonomy): domain Bacteria; phylum Acidobacteriota; class Blastocatellia; order Pyrinomonadales; family Pyrinomonadaceae; genus UBA11740. The sequence continues at coordinate 480 of JBBRMS010000040.1, read as the reverse complement.
AAATCTAAAGGGCCCGGTTTGCCTGAAACAGCGAAGCGGGCAAACGGCGTTCAGTCCCGGGCAAGCGGAGGGTTCGTTTCAAGACGAAGTCGAACAGTAAAGGGTTGTAGTCGTAGATATCATTCAGCCAGACACGTTCATCGGCAGTTATGTAACCGTGCTTTCGCAGCGTGCTGGTGCGGATCAGCACATTGATCGCCGGCAGTGGATAGTCGCTGCCATTCACCAGACGTTCGTGCAGATCTTCCCGCTGTAGAATTGTCGTCAGCGGCTTTCGACATCGATTGTATTGCGTCATCGCCGAGATGTCGGCGAACAAGAGTCCCTGGTAACGCTTCTCGTTCATCAGTCTCAGGAACACATCAAAATTGGCCAAACGTGGTCGCTGCGGATCGTCGATGTCTTCGTTGTCGCCGAGGCCGGCACAGTGCGCCACGATAACTTTCACGCCGTGCTCCAGCGGTCGTCGCAGTAAGAGCG
>JBBRMS010000039.1:0-40159 GCA_038230715.1 Pyrinomonadales bacterium | reverse complement strand
TCTCCGCCTGCTGCAGCGCAAACACGATCTGCGATTCTGTGAACTTCGATCTCTTCATGGCAATTATGTCCTTCCCATCCTGTCATAATTGCCCGGATCTTTTCTATTTTATTCTGGTACTGTTTTCAGGGAGAACGTCACTAGCACCAATAGGGACAGCGTTGCTGGGGTATAGAAGTGGTGACGTGGTCGAGTCGCAGGTCCCATCAGGCTTGCGCCGGCTTAAAGTCAAGGAAATTGTCTACCAGCCCGAAGCCGCTGGAAACTACCACGAGTAGTTAGGATGGTTGATCCAGGCGGTTGAGATCCGACGAGCTAGCTGATTCAATCTTTGACCAGCCGGTAATACCTGAGCGGCTCCTCTGGCGGAGATTGCGACCAACATACAGGACCGGTTTTTATTACCGCCGCCGAGAAAGAATGCCACTGCAGATCTCCCTTGGCATCGCGAAACAACAGTTCAAGCCGTCCGCTACCTCCACGCCAGCCAGTTGGCTGGTTCGTAGCACCCACAATCTCACCGAAGTCCGCTGGCAGTGTGTCGGTTGCGGCGAGTTCATGCAGGTTTGGTGGAGCGCACCCGAGCGTCGATCCATCGGTACCTACAGTGAGTGCCAGTCCCCAAATAGTGCCGTTATCGTCGCGGAAGAGTCCCAGTCGGTCCCCAGTTCCGTGCTGATCGAATGTAGGTGAGTTAGCAACTGTAATGAGTCGGCCATAGCTCTGCTCCAATTGAGCTATCGGCACATAAGCAACCCGAGACTCCTTCTCGGTCCGCGTGCAAGAGGCAACAAACATGCTGACAAACACCAAGACAGACAAAGCCAACCACGCGCTGAGTTTTCTTCGCCGCTTCATGGCGTTCCGTTCCACATTCCCATCATAGAAGGCGGCGCGGTGTAGAGCAAATTGTTCGAACCCTGCCAATCATCTTCAGTAACCGCACACTGTGAGAATCTGGAACGAACGTCAACGGCCTATCGTTTGCGATCGGACTACGCGGGCTTTCTCGTTGCGAAACTCGGCGCGTCCGGCGCGTCTGTGCCGATAGATCTCCAACCACTGCGGGCGTCTTTCAAACTAATCACTACTCACAGATGAGCTTGCAAAACTAAACCAAATCCGATCCATTCCACTACTTTAATGTGACGCGTTAAACACAAGACTGGCCAATTCGAATGCGCAGTCCACGACTCTAACTGTTCATCACCCAACTTCTCGAACCAAGAACCAACAACTTACAGGTGATTTAGTCCAGCTCTTTGATTCGAGTTCACAATCTTTGGGTATTCGTATCAAAGTCGTGGATGTCGTATTAAAGTCCTGACCCTCGCAACAAACTGCTGGAATGAAACTGCCCGACTTGCGGTGGGCTATTCGGTGCACATTTGCCCGTAGCTGCAGATCGTTTGCTTGACATTGAAGACGGTCGCGAAATGATCGTCACCAGGAGGACCAATTACCTGCCGAATGGTCCTTTTTGAAACGACTCAGAACCGCAAACCCATCCGCGCCGCCCATCCTCACGTCGCAAAAGACCACGGGCCCACTCGCATTCGCCAACATCTCAAATTCCTCTTCGTCAGAAGCTGCGCGACTAACTAACCAGCCATCATTTTCCAGCACGGTAGAAACAAATCATGCCTGGAGTTCGCGCGAAGGTGTCGCGGTGATCACGAAATGGATTCCTTAATAGCGCCAATTGGCAATCACAAGTGGAGTCCAGAAGAGTCATACTCCGCCCCAATAAATCCGTCCGTTGCCTTATTAGTGACGCCCAAACGGGTGCCCGAAACGACTGGATATACACATGGAGCGAAGAACGGAAATCGTCCCGCTTGAACTGCCTAAAGAACTAATCTGCGAATATCGACGAATTGCCAAAGCTGAGGGTTTGACTGGCTCTGAGGTAGTCGCTTGGTGCTTGGGTTACGGATTTGAAGCATACCAAGCGGGTCACCGGCCCCAACCTAAGCCTGAGAGCGATCCTTTCCCCATCTCGCTCACTCCGTCAAGTTCAAATTAGGGCACAAGTGCGCCAAGCAAAGCTTGGTGTTTGTGACTGGACGAGAGTCCCAGTCGAGTACGGCTGTCTCTTTTTCCAGAGCCAGCGAACGCTGGAGCTGGAGGACTCGCTAACTTCTGCGCACGTCGGTTAAGCCCCGTCTCGGGTTTGGTTGCTGGTCCAACCCGAGGTCGGCGTCAGACTGCAGCGAACCAGGGTGACTCGGTTTGGGTTGTCGGAGATGGAAAAGAGTTGTGAAGAGTTCTGTTTTTGAAACGGCGGTTGTTCAAGCAGCGGCGGAGCCTGGGGCTCAGAGGAGCTCAGCTCGTCGCTTTGCTGAACCGGCTCTGGGTCCACCAATCGATAGTCGATCGGAGTCCATCCTCGAGCCCAACCTTTGGGTTGTAACCGAGGAGTGACCTGGCCAGGCTCAAATCTGCCAGGCTGTCGCGCACATCACCGGCGCGGGCGGGGAGATACTCAGCCTCAAGGTCAGCCCGTCGAGTGAGTTTCTTAATCGTTTCAAAAACCTCATTGATCGTGACTCGCTGGCCGTTGGCGATGTTAATTACCTGTCCGACTGCTGCGGCGGACTCGGCCGCTTTTAGATTGGCCTCGACCACATTTGAGATATAGGTAAAGTCACGAGACTGCTCGCCATCGCCGTAAATCGTCGGTTGTTTTCGATTCAGTGCGGCGTCCATAAAACGTGAGATGACGCCGGAGTATTGCGAGCCTGGATCCTGACGGGGACCGAAGACATTGAAATAGCGCAAGGACACGGTCTCAAGCCCGTAGACGCGGCTGAAAACCTGGCAATAATACTCACCGACCAACTTGGCAACGGCATAGGGTGACAACGGGTCCGGCCGCATCTCTTCACGCTTGGGCAATTCCGGCTGGTCACCGTAAGCTGAGCTCGAAGCGGCATACACGAGTCGGCGAACCTTCCGATCTCGGGCGGCCAGCAATAAAGAAAAAGTACCGTTGACACTGGCCTCGTGCGTTTCGGCCGGTTCCTCTACCGAGCGAGGAACGGACGGAATTGCGGCTTCATGAAAAACCAGTTCGACGCCCTCGAGCGCCCGGCTCACAGCAGTTCGGTCGCAAAGGCTGGCCTGAATAAAATCGATATCGCCGCCAATTTCAGCTACGTTCTCAAGATGTCCGGTGGAAAGGTCGTCCATGATGCGCACCCGCGCGCCGCCCTCGCTTAAGGCAGCCGCGATGTGAGACCCGATAAAGCCGGCGCCCCCCGTTACCAAGACTATTCCGGAAAGTGGCATTGAGCTTCTATCGGCCTACTCCAACATATTGAAAGCCCATTTCGCGCATGTCGGCAGGCTCGTAAATATTACGGAGGTCGGCGATTCTGGGGACCTTCATCAATCCCCGAAGGCGCTCCATATCGAGAGCGCGGAACTGGTTCCATTCCGTCATGAAGACAATTACGTCCGCTCCTGTAGCGGCCGCGTACTCATCACTAGCGTACTCGATTTCAGGCAGAACCTTGCGGGCCTCCTCGACGGCGACGGGGTCATAGGCGCTCACGATGGCGCCGCGTTCGACCAGTCCCCGAATGATCTCAACTGACGGAGCATCGCGCATATCATCAGTTTCAGGCTTGAAAGCCAGACCCAGGATGGCGATTTTCTTACCGCTCAAACCGTCCGTAAGGCTTTCAATCTTGGGCACCATCGACAGGCGTTGCTGATGGTTGACCTCAATCACGGCGTCAACTATTCGGGTGGGAGAGTCAAACTGTCTTCCGATTACTGAGAGGGCGCTGGTATCCTTGGGAAAACACGAACCGCCAAACCCTGGGCCTGGATGAAGAAACTTACTTCCGATCCGCCGGTCCATTCCTATGGCCCTGGCGACTTCATGAACATCACAGCCAACTTTTTCACAAAGATTCGCAATTTCATTGATGAACGAAATCTTGGTGGCCAGAAAAGCGTTCGCGGCGTACTTGATCAGTTCCGCGCCCTCCAGCGAAGTAATAACAAAAGGAGTTTCGATTAGGTAAAGTGGCCGGTAGAGGTCACGCATGATCGCAATGGCCTCTTGATCGGTGCCTCCAATCACGACCCGGTCGGGTCGCATGAAGTCACTGATCGCGGCGCCTTCGCGCAAGAACTCCGGATTCGAAACCACACTAAAATCCACCGGGGTGCGCTGATGACTGCGGATCAAAGCAGTCAGATGCTTTCCGGTGCCGACCGGGACTGTGGATTTGGTTGCCACCACCTTGTAGCTGTCCATATCCTGGGCAATTTGTCTTGCGACCTCTTCGACGTAAGTTAGGTTGGCTGAACCGTCAGGCTTGGGTGGGGTACCGACAGCAAGGAAGACTACCAGCGACTGCTGAATAGCTGATCTGCTGTCGGTGGTAAACCGAAGTCGCCCAGCCTGCAGATTTTTCTTGAGTAACTGATCGAGGCCAGGTTCGTAGATGGTAGACTTGCCGAGCGAGAGTTGAGCAATCTTTTCGGCATCTACGTCGACGCACGTGACATCCACTCCAAACTCTGCAAAGCATGCTCCGGTAACGAGTCCCACGTAACCGGAACCAATAACAGCGATGTGCATTCGATTAATCTTGCGGGCTCAAAAAGTTGGTGCCCAACCAAAATTACGGGCCACGCGCGCCATTGACGCGTGACCCGCAAAGTTTTTAGTTAAGTGCCGCGCGACCTGCGCGCCACCAGCCTCAGTTGGCTTAAGTTATTTGGTCGGACTGACTACGGTGACCGAGCCGCCGAAGTTCAGATCGTTGTTGTGTGTGGTCGCGAGAATTGCCGCGGCAATCGCGCCGCCAGCTGCCAGAAGCAGAGCAGCCAAAGCGCCACCGCTCAACTTACCGAAACTATCTGACTTTGTCAGGCGCGTGCAGCGAGTTCCAGGCTGAGGAGTACCAGCGGATTCCGAAGTGCCCGCCGCAACTGCCTTGTTTTTTCCGGCTGTGCGTAACTCAACCAGTCCGCCCTGAGAAGCGACGATCATGTTACCGCACTCAACATCGACCATAAACGTGGCCGCCTGTTGGGCATCAGCCACTGCTGCACCGTCTTTAGCGGTAACGATTGCTGCAGTACCTGCCAGCGTCGCCACCTGAACACGACCCGCGTCGAGCGAGGCTGAGATATTGGCATTGCCAAAACTCACCCTGATGCTCGTGTTCGGGAACAACTCAACGCGACCAAGCTTTCCAAGACTAACGACCGCGCTGCTATTCGCTCCCGTGGCGACTACGCTGTCAGTGAAAACAGTGGCGCCCGAAATTGCGGCCTGACCGTTGACGGTGACTTGCCCGGAAACCGAAAGCTCGCCCGACGCTGCTTTCTGCCCCGGTGTTGCCAGTGCCACCATCGAATAAACGCTTAACACGGCAACCGCGACACAGAATGCGATAGACTTACGGCTCCAAGTTCTGCTAATCATCATTTCCTCCCGTACAAGTGAACAAAATTTTGTGGAAGCGCGCTACGATTACTAAATAGTCTCGCAGTAGACGGAAACTCGCACCCGTCTCGACTCAACAATTCTCGCACGCGCGAGACACTTAAAAAAGAACATGCCGGATCAAGTGAAGGCATATCTAACTAAGCCTTTCTACACGAACGCCGGCCCATATGTCAACAAATTAACCCTTGATCCCAAAGACCAAAGCCACGGTATTAGCTAGCTTTTGGGGAAGATAGCACGCAGTTGTGCCTCTGTAAAGAGCTTTTTTCTCAAAGCCTGTCAAGAAATTGTGTTTTCTCAAGCTTCAGACTCGCCCGCAGTACTAAATCCTGAAGTTACTACAAACAAAGAGGAAAGCCTGCCGATCGGGCTTCGGTTCAACTAAATCCGTCCTACTTCGGGGATGTCCTCCGAGGGCGTGAATTCGTTTCACCCACTCGCTGGCCGCCGGCTACCCCAGGTCCGCTGCCGGTCACAATGATAGCAGGTTCTTTCTTTTGCCGCTGCATTAATTCCGCCTGCTCATAGGGATCCAAACGTGCGAAGAGATAAAAGACTTCACCCGAGTGGATCTGCGCCAGGAATCTGAATTTGTTGGCCATCACTTCGTTTGGCCGAAAGGTTGTCACTTTAGGAAGCTCTTCGAATAGCGTGCCCATTTCATCCCACGTCACCGCTTCAAGCTCGGGCACATAATCGTTTCCACTCTCTCGCACCAGGCGAATTGCCATCTGTCTCAGTGCGCGAATGCGACTCATGTTGCGCCGATAGTAGCCACCAGTGATCTCTCGGCGGCTGTTACGGTCGTCGACCACTTCCTGCTCATTGCTCAGGTATCCCAAATACGCGCGCATGACAGGTCCGAAACTTTCATCCGAATCCCCTGTCGCATGCGCGCCGGACCGTTGCGCCATTACTGCTCCGCTCAGGAGCAGCAGCACCGTAATTGAAATAACAAGACGTAGCAAACTAGTTAGGCTAGGCATGGAACATACCTCGGATTTGCTTTCGGGCTTCATTCGGTCGCCTTGAGCCAGAACGGATGATTACTTTAGCTCAAGAGAGCGTCCTCTAGCCAGTTGTAATGGCCGGAGATTGTACTCCCGGACAGATCTCGCTGGATTGCACCGGCAATTCAGCGATGTTACATTTCAATTTCAACATGAGTAACAAACCGGCCGAGCAGGACTTCTCAGGTAGCCGTGTGGCCCTCGGCATCACCGGCGGCATCGCGGCTTATAAAGCAATTGAAATCTTGCGCGGTTTGCAGCGCGCTGGCTGCGAGGTGCGCGTCACGATGACCAGGCACGCATGTGAGTTCATTCAACCCCTTACCTTCCGTGCGCTTTCCGGATCTTATGTGTTGGTCGATGACTACGCGCCAGACAATCCTGACCCGATAGCCCACATCACTTTTTCTCAAACCATTGATTTGTTCATCATCGCTCCGGCTACGGCCAATACCCTGGCAAAACTCGCTAACGGGATTGCAGACGATTTCCTGACCTCTACCTACCTGGCCTGTACTGCGCCGGTGCTGGTCGCCCCGGCAATGAACACAGTCATGTGGGAGCACCCCGCGACCCGCCGGAATCTCCAAAAACTCCGTGATGATGGAGTGTTGCTCGTCGACCCAGACGAAGGCGAAATGGCCTGCGGGACGTTCGGACCTGGTCGTCTCAGCGAGCCCGAAGGAATTGTCTCGGCAGCGCTCGAAATCCTTCGCCAGAGCCGAGCTAACCAGAAAACAGCTGGCGCGTCGAATTCAAATCAATCCGGCTTTTCTAAAGCTAAAGACTTAATGGGTGAACGATTTCTAATAACCGCGGGGGCCACTCGTGAATTCATCGATCCTGTCCGCTTCATTTCCAATCGTTCGTCGGGACGGATGGGCTTTGCTCTGGCTGAGGCCGCTCGCGAAAGGGGCGCCGAAGTTACCATCATCGCCGGTATAACCAGTATCGAGCCCCCGCGCGATGTGCGCCTCGTTCGCGTCACTACCGCCGAAGAAATGCGCGTCGCGGTTGCCAAAGAGGCGGCCTCTGCCACAGTTTTCATGGCTGCGGCGGCGGTTTCAGATTACCGGGCGAAGGAAAAGGCGACGGCCAAGATTAAGAAGTCGGAAACTACGCTGGAGCTGAGTTTCGAACGCACGATCGACATTCTGGGCGAGGTCTCCGCAGCCCGAACAGCGGGTCAAATACTGATTGGATTTGCCGCCGAGACAAACGATTTACTAGGACATTCAAGGGCCAAGCTGGTCAACAAAGGACTGGATGCAATAGTAGGCAACGATGTGTCCCGCACGGACTCAGGCTTCGACTCAGAAAATAATGCCGTTACGATTATGCTTCGCGACGATCCGCAAGCAGTCGAGTTACCCTTGCTGCCCAAGTTGGAAGTCGCTCATCGGATCCTCGACGAGGTGGTAAAGCTGCGCGCCACCCGGCGATTAAACAAATGACAAATGATCCAACCAGGAACGAACTGCTTGAACTGCTGAAACAGGCTCGCGAGTACACACAGTACTTGTCCGAGCTGGGCTCCGATACCATTGCCCTATCGAGCGACCGCCTCAGCGAATCCCTAGTTCCAGTGCGACCCGCATCTCCCCCGCGACCGAGCCGATCGCCGATAAACCTACGTCCGCTGATCGTGTCCACTGCTCCGCCGGCACCGGCAGCGCTATTTACCGAACCAGCTATTTCACAGTCAACGGAGAGCATGGAAGATATCTGGCGCGATATCGGCGACTGCACTCGTTGCGGTTTGTGTGAGGGCCGCACCCAGGTCGTCAATACTTTTGGTGATTACAAGGCGCGTCTGATGTTTGTGGGTGAAGCCCCGGGCGCCGACGAAGACGCGCAGGGACGCCCGTTCGTGGGCCGCGCCGGACAACTGCTTACCAAGATCATCGAAGCGATCGGTTTGAAGCGCGAAGAGGTGCTGATCGGCAACGTCAATCGCTGCCGCCCCCCGGGCAATCGGCAACCGACCCTGGAAGAAGCGGCCATCTGCCGGCCATTCCTGTTTCGCGAGATTGCCGCCGTCAAGCCCGACGTTATTGTCGTGATGGGAAACACAGCGCTGCAGAACCTGCTGGAAATACGCGGAGGCATTACCCGCGTGCGGGGAACATTTCGAGACTTTCGCGGTATCAAAGTCATGCCGACATTCCATCCGGCCTACCTGCTCCGGGACCCTTCAAAGAAAAGAGAGACTTGGGAAGATCTAAAGAAGGTCCGCGACTACCTCGACAGTCTCCCCCCGCGCTCTCAGTAATCTGCCTGCGACTTTCTTCGGGCCGCGGTTCGCGTTAACCTTTCGCGGCGTCAAATATCTTCTATATGGCATCTGTAATTCCCACTGCGAATCAAACTCTACCCATGTATGCCCAGGTGGCGTTCCCGGTCCATCTGACAAAGACTTTCACCTATCTACTGCCACCGTCGATCCAGCAGGTCGCCCGGGTCGGTTCGCGGGTCATGGTGCGACTGGGAAACAAACCTGTGACCGGGTACATCGTGGCCCTGCTCCCTGGCGCCAGTCTGGTGGAATCAGAGATCAAGGAAGTTCAGGAACTGCTGGACGTCGATCCGCCGCTCACTCCCGAGGTTCTGAATATCACTCGTTGGGTCGCGGATTACTATGCGGCGCCCTGGGGCGAGGTAATGCGGGCCGCGTTACCTGCCGGAATTAACGCGACTGTCGAACAGTCGATCGCGATTACCCCGGCGGGACGTGAGGCGCTTAACGCTAACCAGATTAGCGATTCTTCAAAGGTGAGGACGAACGCCTTGCGTTTGCTGGCCACCGAAGGCGAATTCGAACTGGGCGCGTTTTGTTTGCGAATAGGCACCGCCCAACCACCACAGTGGCTCAGGGAACTCGAATCTGACGGCGTGATTGATCGAACATACCGGCCCAGGTCAACTGTCACCGGGGCCAGGCACCGCCGGGCCGTACGCCTGGCGAATCCCGATGACCTGGAATCCGCTACGCACGACAAGCGGGTAACTGATGCCCAACAAAGAGCAATCGCGGTTCTGCGGACCCATCAGAACACGATGGCAGTTAGTGACTTGATCAAGGCTGCGGGCATCAGCGAGTCGGTTGTGCGCACCCTGGTTAAAAGAGGCGTCGCCACAGAATTCGAAGAGGCGGTGCGCCGCGATCCTCTTTCGCGAGCCGAACTGCCTGTTACAGAAGTTTTCAAACTGACTGAGGCACAGACCAGCGCCCTGCGATCTATTGAACAGCGCCTGGGTGAACGGATCTTCGCGACCTTACTGCTGCATGGCGTGACTGGCAGTGGAAAAACTGAAATCTACATTCGGGCGATGCAAGCCGCGCTCGACCTCGAACGCGGTGCGATGATGCTCGTGCCTGAGATAGCGCTTACTCCAATTCTGTCGCGGCGACTGCGAGCTCACTTTGGGGGACTGATCGCGATCTTTCATTCGTCGCTCTCTAAAGGAGAACGCTTTGACGAGTGGTCACGTTTGCGAAACGGCGAAGCACGCGTCGTGTTGGGAACGCGCTCGGCCGTCTTCGCGCCGGTCCGAAACCTGGGCGCGATCATCATCGACGAAGAGCAGGATTCGTCTTACCGCCAGGAAGAGTCTCCTTTCTATCACGCTCGTGATACCGCTATCGTGCGGGCGCAAAAGGAATCTGCCGTGGTGGTGCTGGGTTCGGCCACTCCTTCTCTGGAATCGTTTCATAACGCGAAGACAGGAAAGTACGTTTACCTGCATCTGCCCGAGCGAGTCGCGAATCGCGCCATGGCGCGCGCCGAAATGGTCGACATGCGCGAGGTTTTTGCCCGGCACAAAAAGCCCGCTGTTTTTTCTGACGAACTGGTAAGCGCGATCGGCCACACGAAAGATCGCGGTGAGCAGACAATCATCCTCCTGAACCGGCGCGGCTATTCAAGTTTTATCCTTTGCCGATCCTGCGGCGAATCGATCAACTGTCCCAACTGCGACGTCTCACTGACTTATCATCAGACTGATCGGATCTTGATTTGCCACTACTGCAATCATCATCAGCGCGCGCCCAGCCAGTGCCCAAACTGCGCCAGCAAGTTCATCTATTATGTGGGCGAGGGCACCGAGCAGATTGAAGAGATGCTGCGCAAGCGATTCCCCTCCCTGCGCATCGGTCGCATCGATCGCGACACCAAATCGCGACGGCACCAGTTTGAAAAGACGCTGCTCGACTTCGGCAAGGGTGAACTGGATCTGCTGGTCGGCACCCAAATGCTGGCGAAGGGACACGACTTTCCCAACGTAACCCTGGTAGGCGTTGTCTCGGTCGATGCGGGATTGGCCCTGCCTGACTTTCGCGCGGCTGAACGCGCTTTCCAACTAATCACCCAGGTGGCCGGCCGCGCCGGTCGCGGCGATTTGCCGGGGCGGGTTTTGATTCAAACCTACCATCCGGAGCACTACGCTCTGCGGCACGCATGCGCCCAGGACTATTCAGGATTTTATGAGGAAGAGATTCGCCACCGCCGCAACCACGGCTATCCGCCGTTCGTGGTGCTTTCGCTGATTCTGGTCCGGCATAAAGATTCGGAACGCGCCAACGCCATCGCTCAGCTGATGCGCCAGGCGCTGGCTGAGGCGAACCTTGATCATGCCTGTCGCATCCTCGGCCCGGCACCCGCGCCCTTCGCCCGGCTGCGCGGTGAGCACCGCGTGCAATTGCTAATCAAATCGCGCAGCCGCAAGCAAATGCGCGCCGTGATCGATGCCGCTTTGCAAGCCGTCGGAAAAACCGCCAGTGATCTGCGCTCGGTTACAGTCGAAATCGATCCGGTAAGCATGATGTAAACGCGCATCGCAGCCAACGAGAGGTCAGTACCCACCGCGTCAGCGGGCAGATCCACCATGCAAGATCAAGGTCCGCAGCTTTTCTTCTTTCCAAACAACTCGAGTTCCGGGCCCACCCGCTCACGGGTGGCACTGACTTCATTCTGGGTCGTGCGATATTGACGCGTGCGCCGACATAACCAATGCGATAAACTCACGCCCATGAAACTTTCCGAACTCGCGACTCAAACCGGAGCGCGCTGCGAACCTGTTGACGCAGATATCGAGATCGAAGCCGCCGCCGGCCTTGATCAAGCCGGGCGAGGCCAGGTTACTTTTCTGTCCAACCCGCGATACACCTCGCGCGTGGGCACAACCGGGGCGTCGGCAATTTACGTCGGTGAAGACACGGAAGTCGCACGGGAAGACATCGCGATCCTGCGGGCAAGGGACCCTTACCTGGCATTCACTCGCGCGCTAGTCGTCTTTCATCCGGCACCATCGTTTCAACCAGGCATCCATCCATCAGCTGTGATCGATGCGAGCGCGAGAATTGGCGAGAGCAGTTTCATCGCGGCTCATGTGGCAATTGGACAGAACGTCGAGATCCGAGAGCGGGTTCAGATTCATCCCAATGTGACTATCGCGGACAATGTGTCGATCGGCGACGACACAGTTATTCATTCCGGCGTAGCCATTCGCGAAAACTCAGTCGTGGGCCGCCGCGTCATCATCCATAACAACGCAGTCATCGGCAGCGATGGTTTCGGCTTTGCCAAGGATGAACAGCGCCGTTGGCTGAAAATTCCCCAGACGGGGCGCGTAGTAATTGAAGACGATGTTGAGATCGGCGCAGGCACGGCGATCGACCGGTCCTCGACCGGCGAAACGAGAATCAAACGAGGAGCCAAACTCGATAATCTGGTCCAGGTGGGGCACTCGTGCGAGGTGGGCGAAGACGCATTGTTATGCGCTCAAGTCGGAATGGCCGGCAGCTCGCACGTCGGCGATCGGGTTATTCTGACTGGACAAGTCGGCATCGGCGGGCATATTACAGTAGGCGACGACGCCATCCTTTACCCGCAAAGCGGTGTGCCCAACGATGTCGCCCCCGGCGAAATTCTGGTCGGCACTCCGGCATTTGAAGTGAGCGCCTTCTGGCGCGCGATTGCGGTCTTCAAGAAACTTGGGGACCTGCCGAAACGAATCCGGGCTTTGGAGAAGAGACTGGATGAGATTGAGAAATCGAACTCCGAATGACGAGCCGCTCCTGACCAGCGAAGATAGCCGAAGGGCCCTCCTGTTCTGGTTCTTCTGGTCAGTTTACGTCTGCTTGTCCATGATCCTGGTTGCCGCTCTGCTGACTGACTGGCCTGCATTTCTGCACGATCCGAATCCGTACTTTTAAGTAATCGCGCCGCCATCGACGATCACCACTTCACCATTCATGAACGAGTTGCGATCGCTGACCATGAAAGCGGCGTATTCTGCCAACTCCGAAGGGCGCCCAAGCCGACCGGCTGAGGCCCAGAAATCGTGCATCTGTAAAAGCCTCTCGGGCAGTTGTTGCGCCAGGTCGGTGTCGAAGATGCCGGCAGCACTCGCGTTGACGTTGACGCCGAAGGTCCCGGCCTCGCGCGAGAGACATTTGGTAAAGCCAATCATCGCGGCCTTGGAAGTTGCGTAATGCACAGCGGTCGGCAGCGCCCGCATCGCGCCAATTGAAGTAATGTTCAGGATCTTTCCTTTGCGCTGGCGGATCATCTGCTTGTACATCGGCTTGGTGACCGCAAACAGACTGCCGACATTAACGCCGATTACCTCGTCCCAGGCACGATCGGTCGTGGTTGCAAAATTATCGCCGCGGTTGATGGCCGCGTTGTTTACCAGGATATCGATGCCGCCCCATTCGGTGACGAGTTCGCGGGTCAGGTGCTTCATCCCGAAACGATCCGTGACCGAGACTTTGAACGAGCGCGCCCGCCGGCCGTGGGCTTCGATCTTCGCTCGCACTTCGTCGGCCAGGTCGTCGCGCGAGTTATAGTTGAACGCCACGTCGGCCCCTTCGCGGGCAAACACTTCGCAAAGCGCTGCGCCTATACCGCGAGTGCCGCCGCTGATAAAGGCCCGCTTTCCTTCGAGTAAAAGACTCACTCTCCACAATCTCCTGTGCTATCGGCCGGCTGTCCCGGCGTAGTCATACGGATCCTAATTAAGAGCTGGGACGAAACGGGGATTAGAACGCGAAGCGAGCGTGCCAGTCAAGACGAGCCAGATGCAGGAGTGTTTCGGATGGTTCAGACTTCAGCTTTTTTGGGTGCGGTTTGGAAAAGCCAAGCTCAGGCTTGAGCTCTAAACCAGTTGCTCCTGGGCAGGCAGTTCTTCTTCCGCCGCCGGCGGCAGCGGAATCAGTGCGGTAATTTCCTCGACGATGCGTTTGGTCGCATTTGGAAGGGCCAGGCTGATCGTCGCTGCTCGCATGGAAGCATAGTGCTTCGAATCGTCGATCATGCGGCGCACGACCGGAACCACGTCAGATGCGCGTCGCAGCAAAACGGCGGCGCCACTCTTGACGATCAAGTTCACGGTGCCGGCTTCCTGCGGCATGGGCTCTGTAATGCCGTCGGCGATTATCGGCACCCGCAAACTCAAGGCTTCGAAGGTACTCAATCCGCCCAGCTTGGAAATCATGACATTGGCGGCACCCATCAGTTTCTCGACTTCGTCAGAGTAGCCAATCACCTTGATCGGAAACTTGGCCTCGGCAGCCAGGGTCTCGACCTCCTGCTTCAAAGCCTCGTTGCGGCCGGCCAGAAAAATCGCCTGGACGTCCAATTCGCCGCGCACCAGTTCACGGAAGATGTGCGGAATGTTCCCGCCGCCTTCCCAACCGGCATTCACGAACACCGTGAACTTGTCTGCATCGAGGCCGAGCGCGGTGCGCGCCACCTGGGCGGCGTGGTCGCCGGGAAAGGAAAACTTTGGATGTACGGGCATCCCCGAAACCTTGATGCGCTCGGGCGCTATGCCATAGTCGATCAACTGGCGGCGCGCATCTTCGGTCGCGCACAGGTACAACCTGACGTCGTCGCAGGCCCAGCCCTTCCAAAAACCATAATAAGGATCGGTAACTACAGTGACCAGGGGAATGCGCTCGGCCAGTCCTAATTCCTTGAGCACGCGCGCGAAGATGTGTTGGGTCAGCGGGTGCACACTCACCACGATGTGCGGGCACCAGCGCTCAAACAGCTCGCGCACAAAACCGATGCAACGCTTTTGGAAAAACTCGCGCGTCTCTGGACGAAAGCGGTTCACCGCCCAGTAGAGATATTTCATCCAGTGCTGCTTGTTGCGCAGCATCCAGTTATAAAGGCTAACGAGTTTGGCCGTGATGTGATGCGAGTCTTCGACCGCGCGCACGACGCGAATCGCGTACGAGTCACTTTCGAGGACGTTCTGGATTCCGGCCACGATGGCTGCCGCCGCCGAGCGGTGGCCGCCGCCGGTATCGGAAGAAATGATCAGAATTTTCGGAGCGTTATCTCGCATTGCACCCAGTTCTATTCAGGGACATTCGCAATCAATTCGCAGGGGGGCTTTTCGGGGTCGATCTTTTCACCAGTGAACGAGTAGATCAGTTCGGCAGCCGCGCTACAGCTGGTCATGGACATCGCGGCGCCTTCGCTCTCGAACATTTCCGCGGCCGCTTTTCCTTTGCGGGCTTCAAAGATAGTGCCGACTACCACATCTCTCTGATTGAAAACCAAATGACGATATTCGAAGATCCAGATGTGATTTCGATTAAGGCCCTTCTCGAGGGAGTCGTTCACTTCAAACTTACTAACCCTCTGTAGCAGGTTAACCGATTTCCACTGATAGGCTGCAGTTTCTTTGGGAAAGAACCTCTGCTGACTCTCCTTTATTAAACCGCGCAGCATTCCCGATTCGACGAACGGCGAGGCCGGAACCGCGACCACCATTCCCTCTTTGGTCTGTTTGTTGTAAAGGAAGACAGCATTGCCCGAGGTTCCAGCCGGCAACTTTAGGTATCCCTTTGGCGTCGTGAAGACCGCGCCGTTAATCGTGATTTGGCGGCTCGATTTGGTTTGAATCCCCGCGGCGGACGTCACCCCAAAAAAGGCAGCCCCCAAAACGAATAACGCGCAAAAAGCTTTCAAAAAACTTCCCGGCTTCATGCTTGAACCGCCACGCCGTCCGCTTCGGGTTGAGCACGGTCGAACTCGCGGCGCGATTTCTTCATCTCGCGCTCCAGCTTCTTAATCTTGATCAAGTGCCTGGGGTTGAAAGGCAGCGACGGGTAATAGCAATTTGACTCGTGGGTGCAGAAGCAACCATCCGCCGCCTGTTTGCGCCGCGCTTTCATCGCCTCGGACAACCAGATGCCCTGAAAGTTCCAGTCGTGATCGCGCAGGTTTCCGATCGGCGCCAGGTTCTCGCAGGACGAAATGGTGCCTTCGTCGTAAATCACCGCGCCAGCGGTGCCGGCATAGCAGGTCAACTGCGCTTTCTGTGTCTCCTGCGTTTTCGTGATCAGGCCGTGCATGTAAATGTCGATCGCGGCTTTGAAGTAGCCGGCGTTGCCGCCGTAATTATTCTTGATCGCCGCGTGACGTGAATCGTCATCGATCATCTGGGCCAGCTTTGCATAGCGGCTATGATCGATATTCAACTCGACCGGGTCCGCAGAAGGTGGGCGAATGTAATTGAAATTGACTTTGTCGGGCTGCAGATCGTGCTTCAGGAAATCGTACCAGTCGAAGATAGTGTCCTGATTTGAGTGCATAAAGCAGGTGCACGTCTGCAGATCGAGCTTCGGATACTGCTTCTTCATCGCCTTCAGCTCGCGGGCTGTCTCGATCGCGATATTCCAGGATCCGGGCTTCTGCCGAATCTTGTCGTGCTGCTGCTCGAGTCCGTCGATGCCCATCGCCACCGTAACGTTGAGATCCGGGCACTCTTCCAGGATGCGGGTCACGTCGGGAAAGATTCGCTTTTGAATCTGACCATTCGACATCAGATAAACCGATTCGAGCTTGTTGTGCCGGTAAAACGAATTGACGATCTCGGGCAGATCCTTGCGCGTGAAAGGCTCGCCGCCGGCGAGGATCAGCACGCCGAGATTGCCGCCGAGAGTTTCCGCTATGCGGTCGATCTCGTGGGTCTTCATCTGCAGTTTCTTCCGCGGCCGGTCATCTAGTTCGTCGGTGAAGAAACAGTGGGTGCACCGCATATCGCACACCGATGTCACCAAAATGTTTAGCAGCACTGGAGCAAACGGTTGCCCGGTGGCCATTTTGGCGTATCGCTTTAGTAATTCTCTGGTGGTGTAATCCATTATTGCCTCGTACTAATTAAAACCATAGCGAAAATCATTCCATGAATAGATCGTCAATCGCAATTAACCATTCACGCATGGCCGGGTCAGCCTCAGCGACATCGCGCCAATCTTTCCGTCGACGATTCAGCCTCTGTTCATGTGGCAGAGCGTATAGATTCTCGATTGCGGCTTCCAGGTTGGCTACCCTTGTCACCTTCAGGCGAATTGTAACACAGGGCCATTGCTGACTTAATAGCTCGTACAGCGCGGTTCCACTCGTCACTCGCCTTGATCGTCTTAACTCAGCCGCCACCCTCAACCCAAAATTAATTGCAAGCCTACCCTTTAACACGGCAGCAATTATCGGCTTCAGCAATCACAAGGGCATGGAGCGGCTCACCCCCGCGCGCTCAATCCCAAAGCCCGCATGCGCCGGTAGAGATGACTGCGATCAATCCCCATCAACTCGGCCGCGCGGGAAACGTTGCCGCCGGCTTCGTCGAGCTTGCGTTGGATGAATTCACGATGATAGGCATCGCTGGCTTCTTTGAAGGAGGGAAAACGATATGAGGATGCGGGTGGTTCTTCGTCACCGAAAGCCGGCAGGTCCTTAACACCGACGGCGCCGTTCTGATGCAGGATCATTACGCGCTCGATGGTGTTTCTCAACTCGCGCACGTTGCCCGGCCAGGAATATCTCTGCATGGCTTCAATCGCTTTGGGATCGAAGCGCTTCGGCTTCTTGCCATATGCCTTCGCGAATCTTTGATTAAAGTGATCGACCAGCAACTCAACGTCTTCCAGACGCTCGCGCAGCGGCGGCACCTCGAAAGGAATCACGTTGAGCCGGAAGAAAAGATCACTGCGAAAGGTTCCCTTCTCGATCTCTTCATCAAGACGTTTGTTAGTCGCCGCGATCACACGCACGTCCACGCTGACGGGAGTGTTGCTGCCGACTGGTTCAAAGCGTTGCTCTTCCAGCACCCGCAGAACTTTCGCCTGCACGTTCGGACTCATGTCCGAGACTTCGTCGAGGAAGAGTGTGGCGCCGTCGGCAACTTCGAACTTGCCCTTCTTGGCTGCGGTCGCGCCGGTGAACGAGCCTTTCACGTGGCCGAACAATTCCGACTCGATCAGCTCCTCCGGGATTGCGGCCGAGTTCACTTCAATAAAAGGAGCGGCGGCGCGACGAGATTGGGCATGAATCGCCCGAGCCACCAGTTCTTTACCCGCCCCCGACTCGCCTGAAATCAAGACTCGACCATCAGTCGGAGCGACTACAGTTATTTGCTTGCGAAGAGCGCGCATGGCCACTGACTCGCCGACCATTTCGTACTCGGCTTTCAACTCGGCCGACATCTCTTCATTGGCGCGCTCGAGTTGACGCTGCCGCAAAGCATTCCTGACTGTGAGCACCGTCTTCTCGATCGAGAGCGGCTTTTCGATAAAGTCGAAGGCCCCGAGCTTGGTGGCGCGCACCGCGGTTTCGACGTTGCCGTGCCCTGAGATGATGACGACCGCGGCGTCGCAGTTTGATGCCCGCATCTGACTCAGTGTTTCCAGACCGTTAATTCCGGGCAACCACACGTCAAGCAAAATACAGCCGTAGGTGCGGCGGGCAATCGCTTTCAAACATTCTTCCCCAGTGGCGACTGCTTCTGCGTTGAAGCCTTCGTCACGCAGGACGGCACTCAGGGTTTCGCGGATGCCTCGTTCGTCGTCAACAATGAGAATTGAATCCATAAAGAAAGCTAGGGGTCCAGGATGGCCTATTCAACTATTACTAACCGGCAGCTCAATTACAAACCGTGCGCCCTGAGGCACATTGCCCTCCGCATTGACTCGCCCGCCATGTTCAGTGATGATCCGGGCCACGATCGCCAGGCCCAGACCGGTGCCGCGTCCGCGCGTAGAAAAATATGGCTGGAACAGTCGTTTGAAATCTCCCGCTGGAATGCCTTCACCGGTATCTTCGACCGTGGCAATTAGCAGATCGCGCCCCGCGTCGTGCCGCGTCTTAATCGTTAGAGATCGAATGCCGGGCATCGTCGCCAGCGATTCAAGCGCGTTATCCGTCAAGTTCACAAATACTCGCTTCAACTGTTCGGTGTCCAGCATCGCCGGCGGCAACTGCTCCCCCAACCTTAACTGCATTTCGACGCCGTCCAGACGATCAGCGTAAAGCTGAGCTGTTTGCCGAATGACTTCATTCAGGTCGACGGCCTCCATCCGTGGAGGCGGCATCCGCGCGAACCGCGAGAACTCATCAACCAGAGCCTTCAAACCGGCAACCTCGCGCGTGATCGACGTCGTGCACTCTTCCACTACTCGAGTGAGTTCTTCGCGGTTCTCTTCGGTCAGGGCAAAGCCATTGTCGCCATTCGATGAAATCTCGGCCCCTTCAGCCGCGCCGTTCGACCCGTTCACCCGAATGCGAAAGTTGCGGGCGATGCGTTCCGCGGAAAGCTGAATCGGCGTCAGCGGATTCTTAATCTCGTGAGCGATTCGCCGCGCCACTTCACTCCAGGCGGCCGCCCGTTGGGCTGATAAAAGTTCTGAAAGATCTTCGATCACCAGCACCACTCCGCGGTCAGAGCCGGCGCCGCCCATCAACGCGGTCGCGGTCAAAGCTACAGGAATTGGCCCACCAACAGCACCGCGCGTCAACTGGCCCTGCTCTGCAGCGCGTCCGGCGCGGCGCGCGCGACGCAGCAACCGGTCGAGCGCGACCCGATCATCGCTACTTAATAAAGTTGTCAGCTTGGCCCAGGCCGGCGGCGCCTCGCTCAATCTCAAGATTGAAATTGCCGCGGTGTTGATGGTGGTGACGCAATCATTTTGATCCAGCGACACCACGCCGGTCGAAAGCGACTCGAGCACCGTTTCGATATAGTTGCGGCGCTCTTCCAGCGCCAGGTTCTTTTCTCTCAGGGCGGTCGCGCCGTCTTCGATATGCCGCCGGTTCTGATCCAACTCCGCCGTCATCTGATTGAACGATTCCGCCAACAGGGCCAACTCGTCATCCGCTATCGTATCGACGCGGTGCGAGAGGTTGCCGCGCGCGACTTCCTTTGAAGCTTCCGCCAAAGACCTGATTGGAGCAGCCAAACCACGGGCCAAGTGAATTGCCACCCAAGTCGAAGCGAACAGCAACAGTAGCGTCATCAGACCCAGGGTTGAGAGGCCAAGCAAACGAACTTTGCGTTGTCTCTGCAGCAAATGCTGGTACTCACGTTGAGAGCCGGCGATTGTGTCGTTGACGTCAGTGTCACCCAGCCGATGGGGCACCAGTATCAAACGCGACGATCCGGTTATCGGAACTGAAGTCAGATCAAACCCCTTGCCGTCGGTCAGCGTTTCACTCGCCTGCGAATTCGGATCGCGCCCCCGCTGCATTACAGCATTCAGCTCATCGCGTTCGGTCTGAGGCAGGGGCGCCTCGCTGTGAGCAATCGTTTGTCCGTTCTCAGAAAGGATCTCGATCGCCGACAACTCGCCAGTGCCGGCCAATTGATCCAGAGTAGCCTGCCATTCAGATTGTGGCCGGGCCTTGATCGCGGTCGCCAGCAGGGTCGCGGTCTCGCGCAGTTTCTGGTTCTGGGCCGCGAGGCTATCGCGTTGTTGCTCGCGCACGCGCTCGACCACGTTCTCAGGCAAGCGCCCCATCCACTTCTCGATCGAACGATTGAGAAACAGATACGAGAACGCAGCCATCGCGGCGATGGGCAGGAGGCTTAGGCCAATAAAGTAGACGAGTAGCCGAGTTTGAATTCTTGATCCGGTTTGTCCCTCGCGACGTTCGCGGCGCAGTTTCAAAAGGCTCCGCAGAAGAATAAAACTGAACACGATGAAGGCCGCAAAATTAAGCGAAGACAAAGCGTAAAGCAGGAGTGTATCTGATCCGGTCTCCGGCGTAACCACCGACCCGCGATTGAGAAGTTGTTGCGCGACAATGATCGCCAGCAGGACCGCAACGATACCCGCGAGGAGCCAGGGAACGGTGCGACGGCTTGGACGCGTGGGCGTCACCTGGCCGGCCTTAACAGTTTTGTCGCTGCTCTTTTTCACTTAATATCTGGCCAAACAATGGATTGTGCGGGTGAAAGTCTAGCACACCGTACGCGTGGTGGCTCGCTGGTTGTCCGCAGGTTTCACAGATTACTTTGACCAGAAAGGAACGGAACTCCCGCGCCAATAATTTAGCGGGACCAATCTCGGTAATCTGGGGATGATGCTAGAATGCCGCGACCGATGGACGTCCCTAACTTTTTCCTTGATGAAGAGCAGCATCTGCGCAGTGGATGGCGCCTCGCGATCTTCGCGATCGCTTTTCTAATCTGCGCCCAACTGAGCCAGGTAATATTCTCCCTCGGTCTGGCGACTTTGCTTCGCACCAGCGTGACTGACATGGGCCAGAGCAACTGGGCCTTCGTCGCCGGGCACGGATCGATCCTGTTCTCTGGCTTGGTGGTGGGCTGGGGGTGCGGAGCCCTACTCGAAGAGTTACCCTTTAGGTCTCTAGGCGCTTCACCTCACCGGGGATGGCTGAAAAACCTCGGGCTCGGATCCGTGTTGGGTGTAATGACGCTGGTTGTGGCCGCGCTATTGACTTTCGTAACCCGTGGCGTTCATTTCCAACTTGATCCCGCAGGAGCGCGCCCGATCGGCCAGACAGTCGGCGTTACATTATTCATTTTTGTTTTCGCGGCCGCGGCCGAAGAAATCCTCTTCCGCGGATATCCTTTGCAGACTTTGACGCGCGCCAATCTCGCCTGGCTGGGCGTGCTCCTCACTTCGGTGCCCTTCGCAGCGGTTCATCTCAACAACCCGCATGCGGTTCCGGGCTTCACCTTTGTGAACACCGCGCTGGCCGGTGTGTGGCTCGCAGTCGCTTATCTGCGTACGCGGAGTTTGTGGTTGCCGCTGGCTCTGCATTGGTCCTGGAACTGGGCCCAGGCATCAGTCCTGGGCTTTCCCGTTAGCGGCATCGAGCGCATCGCTCCCGCGCCGCTGTTGCAGGCAATAAACCTGGGGCCCGATTGGGTGACCGGTGGCGCTTATGGAATCGAAGGCGGTGCGGCCTGCACCGTGGCCCTGATACTTTCGACCCTGTTCATCTGGCGCACAAAGCTATTCGCCTGCGCGGACGTGGTTAGTCTCAGCAAACTGTGATGAGCAGCGGGCCTGTTTAGATCTGGATTTCGGTGGCGTCTTGATTGGCCTTCGTCCTTCCTTCCGATAGGGGAAGCGCCATCCGCGAAACTACACTAAACCAGCCACACGCCTTCGGGTGCTTTCGTGGATCGCCTGCTCCTCACAAGGCAGTACTCGCGTAGATAAGATACCAGTCGATTGTCCCTTGGTTTAGAATGGCCCCATAGGCCGATCTAAACCGCTGCTTTAGCGGTTAACACTCTCTCCACGATTCCCGTCTTAGCCATGTCAGACAAAAACGAAGCAGGACAAACTTCAGTTTCTCATCTGACCGGACCCGGCGTAGAGGGCGACAAACTCAGGTTTGTCGTAGAGGAAGCAAATGATCATCGGAGAGGCGCAACGATGTTAGAGGCTGAAGCAAGCGCAGAGATGCTGCTCATGACTCAATCATTCACCGCGCCCACAGCAGTTGAGCAGCCGATCGAGGTCGTCCTGGTAACGGCTGTTCTGAGCGGCGAGCGCGATCGCTTTTCCCGCTTGTATGAAATGTACTCGCCGATGGTTCATGGAATTCTGCTGGCCCGGGTGCCGCGTGGCGAGGTCGACGATCTGGTGCAGGACATTTTTCTGCACGCGCTGAGAAAGCTGCACACTTTGCGCAACGCCGCTGCCTTTGGACCCTGGATCGCAATGATTGCCCGCAACCGGGCGATGGATTTCTATCGCAGCTCGCGCGAAACCGTCGAAGTCACCGAACAGATGGCGGTGGAGCGGCCGCCGAATCGAACAGCCCGGGAAGTTCTCGACATGATTTGTCATTTGCCCGAAGCCTATCGCGAGACACTTGTCCTGAGATTCGTGGAAGGCATGACCGGTCCAGAGATTGCCGCGCGCACGGGATTGACGCCGGCCTCAGTCAGAGTCAATTTGCATCGTGGGATGAAACTGTTACGCGAGAAGATCGGGGCGACTGTATAGATGGTTTTAGAGGCGGCTGCCGCCCGCCTGTGCGGACAGGATGTCGGCGCTCCGTCGGGAGACTACATGATGGAAGACAATTACCTTTGGGATCGTTCTGGTCAGCCGGACGCTGAGGTGCAGGAGTTGGAAGACCTGCTTGGCAGCCTTCGATATGTGCCGCAGCCGCTCGAGATTCCGGCTCACATCCAACCGGGCCGGCAGCGGACCTTTTCGGTTGGCCTGGCAATCGCCGCGGCAATAGCCTTCTTCGCTGTGTTGGTGGGCCTCTGGTTTTTAAATCAACGACCCGCGCCGGTGCTCACCGTAAATAACAACTCGCACCCGCTGACAGCACCGATCGCGACAGCGGGGCCCGCTGCGCCTTCTATCAACGAGACTCAAACTGCTCAGATTGAAAAGCCAAAGGAAACGGGCGTTATCAAGCACGCGGCATCGTCCGCTCGCAGACAAACCTACGCCGCGCGGACTGTGAATCGTGAACCGGTGCTAACGCCGGAGGAACTGGCCGAAAAGGAACAAGTGCTGGTGGCCCTCAGATTGGTCAGCTTCAAACTCAATGTCGCAAAGGGCAGGACACAGGGCGGGCCGCAGCTCAACTCAACTCGCAATCAACACAGGATAGGATGAATGGAATTATGAAAAACCTCTGCCAGACAAATTTGAGACTAGTGCCGGTCGTTCTGTTGCTGCTCGTTTCGAGCGCGTCGGTGGCCCGGGCCCAGGGCCCGCGGCTTCAGATTGATCAGCTCGATCAACTCGCCAACAAGGCGAGCGAAACAGTCGACGTAAAGTTGGACGAACGCCTGATACTGACCACGGCGAAGTTCTTTTCCGGCAAAGACGACGCCGAGATTAAGGAAGTGCTCAAAGGCCTCAAGGGAATCTATGTCAAGAGTTTCACCTTTGAAAAAGAAGGCGAGTACTCGCAGGCGGAAATCGAGTCAGTCATGTCCCAACTGCGCGGCAGCACCTGGAGCAGGGTGGTGGCGGTAAAAACGAAGGGTGGCGACAACATCGGGGTCTATCTCAATATGGTCGGCGATCAGATTACCGGTCTCGCCGTACTCAGCATCGAGCCAAAGGAGTTCACCGTAGTGAACATTGTCGGACCAATCGACCTCGAGAAACTCAGCAAGCTGGAAGGTCAGTTTGGCGTTCCCGACCTGGGCATTGAACCGGCCAAGACAAAAAAGAAGTAGGCGACCGCGATGAAGACAAGAACCCTAATCGCCGGAACGGTTCTAGCGCTCTTGCTCAGTGTCGGGCCCACGACTAACACAGCCCGCGGTGATGGCTTCAATGACGCCGTGAAAACCATCGAGCAGTTTTACCACGTCCGACACCAGAACATACCGCTGCTGGCGCGAGCTTGAATGAAAGCTGTAAACACGGCCGCGCGAATGAAAGGTGGGGACTATAAGCGTCTCGCCGAAGCCGGCAGCGTGCGGGTCGCATTCTTTGAAGATCAGGAATTTGATTCCCGCGGGCAGATAGCTACCTTCAAAGCATCAATGCAGGCGACTCTCGCCGACAGCTGGTCCCCGCTGGTGCAAACGGCCGCACCGAAAAGCGAGGAGCAAACTTATATTTTCATTCACACTGCTGGAGAGAAATTTAATGTGCTGGTCATCACCATCGAGCGACATGAAGCGACTGTAGTCCAGGCCACGATCGCGCCGGACGTGCTGGCGCAATTGATGAAGGACCCGGGGGACATGGGCAAAGCCGTGACCGAAGACGCAACCATCAACGACAACTGACGAGAAGCCCGGACGGGCGTAACTTAGGAGAGACTCATGATCGAAACCAAATCCCTCGCAAAGGCGCAAAGACGAAAAGCGAACCTCGTCGTCACGCTCCTTTTCATAGCTCTTGTCGTTCCCGCTGCGTGGGCCCAGGACGTTGCTGATACCATTCGCGTCCGCACGCGCGTTGTCTTTATGGACGCCCTCGTCAAAGACAAGAAGACTGGATTTCCCATCTCGGATCTCAAGCCCGAGAATTTCGAACTCTTTGATGATGGCAAGCCGCGCACAGTTTCGTATTTCACTCGTGAGGGTCAGGCCCGCAAGCCTCTGGCCATCGTTATGATTCTGGATCTGCGCGAAGACGGCGCCGGCCGCTTTCTCAAGCGTGAAGAGGTTCGCCAGGCAATCGTTGCCGAGCTGGCCAAACTTCCGCCCGGAGATGAAGTCGCAATTCTCGCCATTAATTTGAATAGTGTTGACGATAAGAGTGCTGTGATCAGAAATGGCAAGGCAATGTGGCTTACGGAATTCACTCGCGATCCGGCGCAGTTCAACGCTGCCCTGGCCCGCATACCCGCGCTGGTCGCGCCTGCTTCTGAACCCGAAAAGACTGCGGCGTCAAAAACAGACGATGCCGTTCCCAAACGCGAAAGCAGCGGGAGTCTATCCATCAGCAGCGACCCCAAGCCGGCTGAAGCGATCGGCGATGCCAAGCCCAGGGAGAACGACGTGCTTGAGACTGAGACGATCAAGGGCAAGAACGGCACGGTCATCACTCGCACAACGAGGAAAGATGGAACCGTCAATGTAAAACGCGAGACCCGCGATGGCAAAATGGTAATTCAGTTGGACAATATCTATGACATGGCCGGAGCCACGCGCGACGCAACGCACCTGGTGGAGGACAGACGTCCCAACTCACAAGCCGCGATCATCTGGTTGTCTGACGGCATCGCGCCGATCTTTTACGAAGACCGGGATGCAACTGAACAAATCCTCGTCAGGCAAAACGCAATCTTTAATACCCTGACCGTGGACATGCGCACGCTTTACAAGTTTCTCCTTCCGATCGGCCAACCTCTCATCGGTTGGACCGGCATCAGCCTCGCCGGCAGCGCGAAACGCCTTGCGCAAAATAGTGGTGGGGAAGCCGTACACGTTGGACGGGTGCGCGACTATGGCGCCGGGTTGGCAAAAATATTTGGCAATCTGACGGCGCGTTACAGCCTCGGGTTCGCGCTCGGGGAGGATGAGAAAGACGACGGGCGCATGCATGAACTTGCCGTGCGGGTGAAGGCCCCGGATGCCAAAGGCAAACTGCGTAAGTTGGAAGTGAGTTCCCGGCGCGGTTACTTCATGCCCAAAAACGATAACGATCAGACAGCAACAACGAGTAGCGCCGGCCCCATCAAATAAGTAGAATAGAGCTTCGTTAGCGCTTGGCGACAGCCCGCCGCGACTTCGGCGGGCTGCTTTCCTGAAACCGTTATGAAGCTTTTCACCATCGAAGAAGCCAATTCCCTGCTCCCGAACGTGCGCACAATCGTAGAATCGATTCAGCGATCGCATCGTCGTCTGATCTCATTTCAAACTACTGCCAAACACGCTGCCGATGGCGCTGAGAATGGCGGCGGCGGCATGACTCAGGGACCTCGGTACGCGAATCTCTTGATCGAGTTATCGGTAGGCGCGGGTCAATTGGAAAGCCTGGGCGTGCAACTGAAAGACTATTCACAAGGGCTGATCGACTTCCCCTCTATGCGCGAAGGCCGCGTCGTGCTCCTCTGTTGGAAGGCGGGCGAAGGTGATCAACTCGAGTGGTGGCACGACCTCGAAGCCGGATTTGGTGGCCGCCAGCCTCTCTAAAGTTTGGTCTGTTTAGCAGCGGGCCACCGCCCGCATTGGTCGGGCAGTAGCCCGGCTCTAAACGAAACCCCGATCTTCCCGCCCACGAAACCTCAGTTGGTGCCCCAAGGCAACCTCAAGCCCTGCTATATTTTCTCGTTGACGACTTAAAGTAAAGTCTGATACCATCCGGCTCGACTGGCGTGTAGGGTATGGGCCGTTTGGATCGTTGCCCATTCCCCTGTTTCGACTTTCGGAGCTGACTGAGACCGCGGCTGACGGGGTCTTGTTTTGTCGCTCATGATCTTAACGTAGATACTGCCCCGTATCTGTTCAAGATCCATAATGCAAGAACCTCTATCGAATTCATCCATCAAAAAAGTCATAACCGACAGTGGCCTGGTTGAAAGTCTTTGCGACGATCCATTGGATTCGTCCAGGGCAAAGGCTCGGACCTCTACGCTGATCGAGTTTCCAGGGACAACGCGGCCCTTGCCGGAGTGGCGCAAGCAATTGAGCCAGCGGGTGCGCGAAGTCCAGGAGCGCAAGGCGCGCGAAGCTGCCGAAGAGGTTGCCGCGGCTCAGGAAACTGGAATGGTTTCGTGTGCGCTGCCCTCTGCCCAGCTGGAACTGGTTCCCAGTTTGGAACAACGGGTGATGAATCCGATTGTTTCAAAGGCGCTGGAACGGCTCGAGCGAGCGCGTCGCCCGGATCAGGTGATGACCGGGCTCGCCAATACTGCTACCGCTCCCGCTTTCGAACCAATCTCAGAAGTGACCGCGGAGCCCGGAAGCTTCGTTGAGGAGACTGTCGAGGCAAAGCCAAAGCTCACTGTCGTCGCTCCTGCCAAACCAAAAACCGAAGTAAGCGAGCGGAAGCCGGTACGCGTTATTTCCGACAACATCGATGACGTGGCCCTGTCTTACCTCGAGACTTGCCTTGCCTTGCCGGCAATAGTAATCGAGACAACCAACGAAAGTGCCGGCTTTGTCCGCCGGATTATCGCCGGTGCTTTGGATCTCTTACTGGTGGCTGTAATGGTGGCGCCCGCGGCCGCAGCCATAGAGTTTTCCGATGGCGACTGGGCAAACCCGCGCGTGATTGGATTGATGAGTGGCATTGCGGTGGCGGTGATGTTCTCTTACCTCACCGTTTCAATTGCCCTCACCGGGAAGACCCTGGCGATGCGAATGCTATCGTTGCGTACGATCGATATAAGGACCGGTCTGATTCCGACCGGAGGCCAGTCGATGAAGCGCGCCATTGGTTACATTCTCGGGCTCGCCTTACTCGGGCTGGGTTTGATCTACGCGCTGGTAGATCGGGATCGGCGCACAATCTACGATCGTTTCTCCAAGACGATCGTGATCCACGACTAGGTAGCACGGACAGCCTGCACGTGCTTATCCGCAAAGCAATCCACGAAATCACACGAAGGTTTTTTATTCGTGTAGGTCGGGGATCCCTTCTTTTTCAAAGTCCCCAGCCAGTCACCAAGTTATGTGTTAATTTCTCTCATCGATGAACGATCAGGTAATCCAGGAAATAGTCGCAGAGATCCGCCCGCTGATGATTGACCAGGCGCCGGGAAAGATATTTCAGCTCTCGTCTTTCTCACTGGTAATCGATTTCCGTCTGCGCGATCATGGCGACCTTTTCATCAGCGTCGAGCCGGCCCAGCCCAGGCTGTATCTGATCAAGCGTCGCGTTCGTGATCTGGAAAAGCAAAGCGTGCCGCTCACCCAGTTCGGCCAAAGTTTGCGCAAGGAACTCGCTAACACTTCCCTTCGATCTATCGAGAAAGACCCCTGCGATCGAATTATCTGGTTTCACTTCTGGGGAACTGACGACTTGGGACAGAACCATGAACGCACGCTGATCGCTCAGTTGACCGGCCGCGCCGCAAACCTCTTTCTCACCGATCGCGATGGAATGATTTTCAACCAGACACGCGAAGGAAAGGGTCCGGGTCAAAAGATCGGCGAACGTTATCAGAAACCGCCGGCCGCCGGTGTGCCATCCGGCAGTTCAGGCAATAGCGAATTCATCGAAAGGATTCGCAGCGGTGAACACGCATCCGTTTCCGCCGCAGCCGACGCCTACTTCAGTTCCCTGCTCATTCAGCAAGCGTTCGACAGTCGCGCCGGCACTGCGCGCGCGGAACTGCGAAAGAAAATCAGCCATCATCAGAAACTGCAGAAACAACTCGAGAAAGACCTGGCCTCCCACGCGGGCGCCGCGGCCCACAAGCGGCTGGGCGATCTTCTGCTGGCAAATCTAAGCACAGCTCGTCGCGAAGGAAAGCGCGTTGTGTTGATTGATTATTTCGCCGACGATGCGGCCCCGGTGGAGCTTGAGATTGACGAGCACTCGACGCTGCCCGAAGAAGCTGAGCGCCAGTTCGCCCTCTATTCACGTTCACGGCGGGCAGTGCGCCAAATCACTTCGCGGATCGACGCCATTCATCCGGAAATGGCTCTGTTGCAGTCTCAACACGAAGCGTTGGAAATAATAATTGCGGAACGAGACGAGGCGGCGCTGGAAAAGTTTACCGCGAAAAAGTCAGCCCCAGCATCAGGACGTGGAAAAAAAGCCGAGAAAAAAATTCCCGGAACCCGCAGTTATCTTTCATCGGATGGTTTTGAAATTCTGGTGGGCCGGACGGCCCGAGACAACGATTATCTGACCTTCAAGGTGGCGAAACCGAATGACCTGTGGATGCATACCGGCGATTACTCCGGTTCGCATGTGGTGGTTCGTAATTCCACCCGCAAGGAGATTCCCCATCGCACCATCATCGAAGCGGCGCAGCTCGCGGCCCATTTTTCCCAAGCGCGCACCAATGCCAAAGTTGACGTGCATTACACTCAGCGCAAGTTCGTATCTAAACCAAAAGGCGGCGCCCTCGGGCTGGTCCGCATGACGCGATTCAAGAACATTGTGGTTGAGCCGAAGGAAGCAATAGAACGAATCTGATTGTGAGGTTACAACCGGGAGCGGAAGGAACCGGGTGGTCGCAACCGAATTATTGAGAACCCGCAGGCTACCGCCCCGGGCACCTACTCATCCAGCCATAGCCTTCTCAGTTTCAAGCGGCAACTCAATCCAAAACGTCGTGCCTTTCCCCGTCTCACTCTCAACCTCAATGCTCCCGCCGTGAAGATCGAGAATCTGTCTGACGATCGAGAGACCCAAACCGGTACCGCGCTTCTTGGTTGTAAAGAAGGGTTCGAAGAGCCGGGCCCGAGTCTTCTCGCTGATGCCGGCGCCGTTATCCTCGATAATGATCCGCACACGTTCGCCGCGACCCCGACCCGCTGCCCCTGGTTGCTTCGCGGCCGAACCAGGATCGATCCGGCTGGTCTTAATCTTAACGGGTGATTTCGGTTCGCTGGCATCGATGGCGTTGGCGATCAGATTTACGAAAACTTCGCGCAACTGTTCCTCGTCCCAGCGCCCTGAAACCGCGCCGGCAGCAAAGTCTTTTTCAACCGGAGTCTCCTTCTCCTGAATGCGGTCGGCCACCAACTCGACGCTCGAATCGATCAGGTAGTTCAAGTCGCATTCGGAAACATCAAGTTGTCGCCGCCGCGAAAACTGGGTCACGTCAACCACCAGTTTGTTGAGATGATGAATCCCCCGCTCGACCAGACTCATGGTCTTTACCGCCTCGGGAGTGCTCATGTATTCGCGCAACATTTCAATTCCGAGGCGAATGCTGCCCAGCGGATTCTTGATCTCATGTGCCAGCTGCGCCGCAGCTTCACCGACGGCCGCGAGGGCCTCGCCGCGTCGCAGGGCAGCCTCCGCCTTTGCTACTTCAGTCACGTCCACGAGGGTGAGAATCTGTCCGTGCTCGTGATCGATCTCCAACGGCGAACAGTAAACATCAAAAGTTCGTTCGGTTCCGTTTTCGGTCAGGTTCCAACGACCACGATAGGTAGCAATTTCCACATGTGACGCCGTAACAGATTCCAGCAGCCGGGTGCCCTCGGGTGAGCCGACGCGATCGTGAATCGACGAGCCAATCGTGGCCTGGGGAAAGATGCGCAGGAAAGCCGTATTGGCGCTGCGAATGCGATCGTGCCGATCGATGGCCGCGATGGCGCTAACCATTCCCTCCAGCATTTGACCGCTGAATTCGCGCTCGCGGCGCGCGGCGTCGGTGCTCTGCATGGTTTGATGAAAACGACGCTGCACCTGCCAGATGGTGGCGATGGCAACTCCCAGGCCCGCCAACAGAGCGAACAGATTCCATGTGCGAATGGATCGCGTGGCCGCGTTTTGCATCTCTGCGGCTCTGACAAAAACTTGTTGCTCCTGGATCGCCGAGTCCTCGATCAGTTTGTTGAGCTCGCTTTCAACATCGCGAAAGTGCGGGAAGCCCTCCTGAAAATATCGATCGTTGCTCTTAGTTATTTCAATATAGGCAGCGAGGTCGTCGCGAAACTTCTGCCAACCTGATAATTCAGCCAGCGGCGCATGCTCAAATTGTTCCTCGAACTTCGCCGCCTCGTCGCGGGCGGAATTCAAACGCAGATCGATAGGGGGCATGATGTCGCGGCGAGCAGTCGCCTCCATCCGCTTGCGTGCTTCGTTATCGAGTTTCGTCAGCGACACACGCAATTGCAGGAGCAGCGCCGCTCGGGCCGCATGGGTATGTTCGAGGGCCAGAGCCTGGCGGCTGGTGTCTTCGAGGCGGCTCACGCTTAGACTTCCCAGAACCCAAATCAGCAGCAGCAACAGCGCAAAGCCGGCGACCAGTGGCGCCAGGATGGGATCGAAACGGCGTTGCCTCTTTCCGCCCGGTGTGGGCGGTAAGACGCGACGGTAGACGACTTCGCCTTCGGATTGTTTTTTCGGTTTATCAGCCATCAAATTCTGAGCCGTTTCACGGCCTCATTCAAAAGCATTGAGAATTGAAAAGTGCAAACTGCAAATTTCAAGTCGCTAACCCTTCTGATCCCGTCGCTTCTTTGCGGTGACTATGGATTGGGCAATGATGTTGCACAACTGATTGCATTCATCAAATAATTCGCCCATTCGATGCTCCGGAAGCATTTCCGTTTTGATAATAAGACGAATCCAACAACGGGACTCGCGTAACTCTTTCAGACTAATGCTGAGCTTGTGGACGAAGTCCGCCCGACTCTCCGCTGCGCAAGCCTCTTCGTAATTTGGTGCCGGTGAAGTCCCGCTACGCACCAGTTGACCGCCAATGTGCCGACCCATTCGCGTGTCTGGTAAAGCATCAACGACCTTGGCGACCCGCGCGGCAAGTTTAATAGCCGTTCGCTCAACTCATCCGACGTCACAACAATCTCAAGACGTAATTTGCAATTCGCAATTTTCAATTTGCACTGGTTTAATCAATGCTTAGCGTCCATCCAGTTGTCACCGATACCTGTCTCCGCGATCAGCGGCACGTCGATCTTAACCGCGTTCTCCATTTCGCGTTTTAGAGTCTCGGCCACCTTTTCAGCTTCTGCGGCCGGACATTCGACCAGCAACTCGTCATGAATCTGCATCAGAATCTTCGCGTTCAGACCTTCACGCCGAAAAGCATCTTCGACGTGCAGCATTGCCATCTTCACGATATCACTGGCCGTGCCCTGAATCGGCATGTTGATGGCTTCGCGTTCAGCGGCGCGCCGGATGTTCGCGTTACGATCGTTGATGCCGGCAAGCGGGCGAATGCGTCCATACAGCGAGCGCACATAACCATGCTCGCGCGCCTGCACCGGAATCTCGTCCATGTAACGGCGCACGCCTTTGTAGGTCGCATAGTAATCATCGATCACCTTGCGCGCTTCCTGCCGCGAGATGCCGACGCGCTGCGACAAACCCCAGGGCTCGATCGCGTAAGCGATGGCAAAATTCACGATCTTGGCAAAGCGTCGCGCTTCCTTTAGCTCTTCATCCGTCCCGGCGTTGAATACCAGGCGGGCGGTGCGCGAGTGAATATCTTCGCCTTTTTGAAAGGCGTCGAGCATGACCTCGTCGCGCGTGATGTGCGCCAACAGGCGCAGTTCCAGCTGTGAATAATCAGCCGAGATAAGTTTGTTGCCGGGCGCCGGAACGAAAGCGCGCCGGATGCGGCGGCCCAATTCAGTGCGAATCGGAATGTTCTGTAAGTTTGGCTCGCTCGAGGACAGACGGCCGGTGGCTGCGACAGTTTGATTGAGTTGTCCGTGAATGCGTCCGTCGGCGGCTATTTGATGCGGAAGCGCGTCGGTGTAGACACTCTTCAGCTTGTCCAATTCCCGGTATTCAATAATCAGCCGCGGTAGTTCGTGCGTGAGGGCCAATTCTTCCAGCACAGCTTTGCTGGTCGAGACACGACCGGTGGAAGTCTTGCGTCCGGAAACTATGTTGAGCGTTTCAAAGCACTCAGCCACCTGCTTGGGAGAGTTGATATTAAATTCGCGCCCCGCAAGCCCGCAGATTTTATCCGTGAGCCGGGCCAGTTCTTCGCCCAGGTGATGAGACAGATCATTCAGGACGTTCAGATCGACGCGGATTCCGGCGCGCTCCATCCGGTAAAGCATAGGCGCCAGTGGCAGCTCGATCTCGCGATAGATATTGCCCAGATCCTTTTCGTCGATTCGCTCGCGCAGCACGCGGGCCACCTGCGCAGTCAGATCTGCGGCTTCGGCAGTTTGCCAGCCGCTTTCGCTCCAGCCCTCGTACGCCGGCCCACCGCTCTCTGCCCCTACAGTTTCGCGCGCCAGATCCGCCAACTCGTACTTACTGCGAGTCGGGTCAATCACGTAAGCAGCGATCAGCGTATCGTCTGAAACTCCGGCCAACTCGATGCCGAGTGGGGTCAGCAGTGCCGTAGCTCTTTTCAAATCGTGAACTGATTTCTCGATCAATCCATTGCCGAGCAGCTCTCGCAAACCCTCGATCGCTGAGTCCTTCCCTTCGGCAAAATTATCGAGATCGATGAATGCGGATACCTGGGCGTGCGAGGCGAAGGCTATCCCGTGGGCTGCACCATCATGCGTACTCTGCTGCTGGCCCGCGCCCGGTGGAGATGAATTCATGATCGCCAGGCCGATATGCTCGGCCGACCACAATTTCTGTGTGAGGTCATCGAGTTCAGAGCGGTCGCGAACAATCGAGTACTTGCGCTCGCCCATCACTTTGCCTGCGGCCAACGCTCCATCGGCGAACTCACTGGTCAATGCGGTGAACTCAAGTTCGCGGAATAATTCGTACGCGGCAGCTCGGTCAGGTGGACGCCGTTCCAGTTGATTCAGATCGAGATGCACATCGAGGTCGGTCCTGATTTGAGCCAGTTCGCGCGATTTGCGAATCAGCTCGGCATTGCTGCCGAGCGATTCACGGTAGCTCTTGTGTTTGATCTCTTCCCAGTGTTCGAGTGCATTTTCGATCGAACCGAACTGTTGAATTATCTGCACCGCGCCTTTTGGTCCCACGCCGGGAGCGCCGGGGATGTTATCGATCGAGTCGCCCATCAACCCGAGCAAATCGACCAGCTTACTGGCGGGCACGCCAAACTTTTTCTCGACCCAGGCTTCATCACACCACTCAATCGGAGGGACCGGTTCCCGGCGTTTCACGATCTGCGAATTCTGACGCATGCAGATAACCAAAGGATCCTGAACCAACTGGCACATGTCCTTGTCGTTCGACACGATGACTGCCTGCAGACCCTGGTTCGCTGCCTGGAGGGCGAGCGCGCCGATTACGTCGTCGGCCTCGAACCCGGTCAGACTGATCATGGGCACGTTATAGGCCTCGCAGAGACGCACAATGTAAGGCATTTGCGAAGTCAGATCGTCGGGCATCTGCTCGCGGTTGGCTTTGTAATCGCTGAAGGCTTCGTGACGAAAAGTTTTTTCCTTTGACTCGAAAATCGCGGCGATGTATTTCGGCTGCTCGTCCTGAATCAGCTTGCGCAGCATGTTGGTGAAAATATAGACAGCCTGGGTAACCTGCCCTTTTGAATTAGACAGCGGCGCCGCCCGATTGGCCATCGGTGCATAGAAAGCGCGAAAGATATGTGACATCGAGTCGATGAGAAAGACTCGTTCAGCCGGCTTAGCCCCATCAGGGGAACTCTTCTGTGGCATTATGAATCGATCATAGGGTGACGTTATCAGAGTGTCAATTTGCAGTCTCGATCAAAGGTTTGCGATCTCCTTTGCGCCTTCAGATTTTATTCGAGCCTTTGCCTGAAATTCTTGAGGGTCCCGGTTAGTGGTTCTCGCAAGGACGCAAGGCAATGCGGAAGGCGCAAAGAAAAGTTCAGTGGCGGCGCTGCCGCGTTGAGGGTGCAAAGTCGTAGCGGTTCCGCCACAAAGTTGTTCAGAAGCACCTGGTTCTTCTACCACTCGCACAGGCATACGCCTTGCACCAGAAATTGTTCGCTCAGTAATCGTTAGCATCAATGGACCAAACGAAAACTACAAACGCACGCCAAATAACCCTGGCTGGAACAGTCGAGGCCCGCGGCTTCGGACTGCACACAGCGGTGCCGGTTCAGGTCAAGCTGATGCCGGCTCCGCCGGACACTGGATATGTTTTTCGACGCACCGATCTGGGCGGGTTTGAAATCCCCGCCACGGTCGAGTCGGTGGCGCATTGCAGCTATGCAACCACCCTGATGCGAACCGGCGTGATGCTTTCCACCGTTGAGCATTTGTTGTCGGCGTTGCGCGGCTGCGGTGTCGATAACGCTTACATCGAAGTAGACAACCTCGAAGTTCCGATCATGGACGGATCGGCGGAAGCTTTTGCGGAGATGATCGAAAGCGCGGGATTGTCGGATCAGCAGGCTGCCCGCCGGGCGCTCTTGGTAAGGGAAAAGGTTTCGGCCGTGTCGGGGAATCGAAGCATCACGATTGAGCCTGCCGACGCTTATGAAATCGATTGCCTGATAGACTTTCCCCATCCGCTCATTGGCCGGCAACATCGCTCCGTCACTCTTGACAACGGTTCTTTCGCCCGGGAGATCGCCTCGGCTCGTACATTTGGATTTATCGAAGAGGTCGAAGCGCTGCGCCGCGCGAATCTGATTCGCGGAGGCTCGCTGGATAACGCCATCGTTCTGACCAAACACGGCATGTTGAATGAGACAGGTCTGCGCTGGTCAGATGAGTTTGTGCGCCACAAGATTCTGGATATCGTCGGTGACCTGGCGTTGCTGGGCATGACCATCCTTGGCCGGGTTAAAGCCGAGCGCAGTGGGCACCTGCTGCATGCGGGACTGATGTCGTCTCTGCTTCGTAATCGCGCTGCCTGGGAGATAGTCGATTTGCCAGCCCCTCATTTGTCTGCGGATCCGGAAACCTCCGCGATCCTTTCGGTAAATTGAGCCGGTATCGCGCGCTTCGAGCCGAAAGGCTCGCCACCGCCGGGAGCCCCGACGTCTCGTCCCGCATCCGCCGAGGCGACCTTCCCACCATCTCATGCATACTCGCGCTGCGCGCGCAGTGCGCACGAGGACGTCCGCGCTCCCGGCAGTGACCGGCTCGCTGATATCAAAAGGGAGTGCTGTCGGGTACAGCTCAGGTTCCGCCCTTAATCCCTCTCTGTTAAAATCAACCTGCGACAAACGCTCCCCTGGGTATCGGCATCAAAGATTGTGATTAAATTTGCTGGAGGCAATTCGATTTTGATAAAACATCGCTCAACGCTCGCTCTGCTTTTCGGTTTGGCATTGGTATTTTCAGCGGCCAACCACGCATCCGCGCAACCAAGAACCAACCCCACCGGCCCGGAAACCGACGATGAATACAAGGTCACAACCTACAAGCGGTTCGTTGAGAATCGCGAGCCGAATCCCGGAGCCGCCTACCAGGCCGCGAAGGATTACATGGCCCGCTATGGCAAAGAAGACGATAAGTACACCAGTTATTTGAAGCAGTGGATTAGCGCCTTTGAAAAGGACGACCGTCAGGACAATCTGTTGCGCGCCATCTATGGCGAGAAGAACTATGCGGCAGGTTTCGGTCTGGCGAAACAGGTTCTGGCTGACGACCCCGAAGATGTGAAGGCTTTGATCGCACTTGGCTATGGCGGCTATCTGGCGACCACTAATGCCAAAACGAAACTTTCAATGCCGACTCGGTGCGTTATGCTCAGAAGGCGATCAAACTGCTCGAGAGCGGCAAAACACCGGACAGCTGGGATCCATTCAAGAGTCGCGAAGACGCAGTCGCGTCATTGAACTACGCGATTGGCTTTATCGATCTCAAGCCTCGTCCGGAAGAAGCAATTGGTCACTTTGTCCAAGTGATTCAAATCGACAGTGACTTGCGCAAAACGCCTTCACCTTTTGTACTTCTCGCCGGGGCGTACGAGAAGGGTCCGTATCAAAGACTTTCATCCGACTACAGTAAGCGGTTCGCGAACCAGGCGGAGTCGCCGGAGGGCAAGACGGCTTTGGATAACATCAACAAGGTCGTAGATAAGATTATTGACGCGTACGCGCGCGCCGTGGCCCTGGCCGGAACCAATCCGCAGTATCAAGCTCCCAAGGCCGAGTGGACTAAACAGTTGACCACGTTCTACAAGTTTCGGCACGAAAACTCAGATGCCGGCTTGAATGAATTCATATCGGGCGTGCTGGCCAAGCCTTTGCCTTAATAATTTCGTAGCGCCAGCGTGGTGGCACGCGCATCGCATCTTGCGCGTGTTCACGGGTGGGACTCTCATGCCACTCATCACTGCTGCCTTGACAAGCCTTCCCGAATCCTTAGAATCGAAACTCGTTGAAAAAGCGGGAGTAGCTCAGTGGTAGAGCATCGCCTTGCCAAGGCGAGGGTCGCGAGTTCAAATCTCGTCTCCCGCTCCAATTTCGAGAGATCGAAGGCGGAAGCATGAAGAATCGGTTTTCAGTTTTTGGTTTTCAGTGTTGTTGCCGCTAACAGCGGTGCGAGGCTGAGGACTGCAAAAATCCGGGAATCGGGCGTTCTTTCATCCTTCCGCCTTTATCTTTGTTTCCCTTGCATAAGGGCGGCGTAGCCAAGTGGTAAGGCAGAGGTCTGCAAAACCTTTATTCATCGGTTCGATTCCGATCGCCGCCTCCAAATCTACTCAACAACTTAGAGACACTCCACGCTTAGGTGAAAAGCTTACTGTAGTAAAAAATGTAGTAAGTCTTTGCATTCTGTCACTCCGAAAAAGGGTATCGCCGCGGACTCCAGCCTGATCGACACAAGTCAGGCGATAGTGTGCTAATGTCTTTATCGTAGAGAACGATCAGATCGCTGTTTCTGACTTTGTTGGCAAGGCTCGTTTTCGCGGCGCGGCCTGCGCCTGCGGGTGGATCTGAAACGAAAATGGAGAAGTAGAAATGTTCACGCCGATGCACAAGGTTTTTCCTACGGTCACGCTCGCGCTTCTCTTGTTAGCCGGCGCAGCGCTTAAGGTCGATGCCCAGGACGCGCCGCCGGGCTCGCGCCGAACTCCAAGAACCACAGCCACGCCGATGCCGACGCCGGCGCCAAATACTCGGGCAAAGATCAGGCAGACTGGTCAAACTCAATTTGCCCCGGGCATCTTTGGAAGTATCCGTTGGAAGCAAGAGTACGGTCTCCCTTCTACAGATGACGGTGCGACACCTAACAAGAGCCTGAACTGCACGGCGTTTAGAGTGCAGGCAACAGTCCAGGAGGGCGCACCCGGAACGTTCGGCAGATCGGAACCGGTCGGTTTCTTCGGCACGGACAGCGAACCCAAACTAGAGAATGGTTATTATGTTTGTAACTATTCGCTCGCGGATAAGAGTCAAAATTTCCCACACAATCGGGTAATTACCGTTTCGGCTTTTTTGGGCCCGTACGCCAGCGCCGAACTCAACCGCGCGTTAACCGAGGGGCGCTGGTTTGGCCCCGGCCAGCCTAAACCGCCTGCCGCTC
This sequence comes from Pyrinomonadales bacterium, assembly GCA_038230715.1. Taxonomy (GTDB): domain Bacteria; phylum Acidobacteriota; class Blastocatellia; order Pyrinomonadales; family Pyrinomonadaceae; genus UBA11740. The sequence goes on along the minus strand of JBBRMS010000039.1, from coordinate 1,909 downwards.
AGCAGCGCGTTCCCATCGGCGGGCGCGGCGTTACGTTAACTGATGCAGAACCACGCGCGACGGTTGATTTCGAGATGGTTTACCGGCCGCTGCCGGCGACACCCAGATAGCCTGATCGGAAACTCCGCCGTTACATTCCGGTATTACGCACTGTGGGAAGAAGATCCCGTTGCCAAGTCTCGTTGCGGACCAATGCGCAGTTTGGAGGAGTAGGGTTTTGGGAAAATTTGTTCAAAAGTTTTCAAGTCGCTCTCGTCGTCTTACTGGTTTTGACTGCGGCCGTAATCCCGGTTTGTTCAAATCGGAACGCGACACCGATCGCAAAGAAATCCGGCGCAGTGTCGGAGGCAGCGCGCGCCGATGTTAGGAATCCCCCACCGGTGATTCCGGGTAAACCGTGACGCGAGCACCTGCCGGAGAACTGCATCAGCGACCGAATCAGACAAGGTTTGGCCTCAAACCCAAGAAGGGACAACGAGCATGAAAAGAGTAAAAGCAGAATTGAACCGAACAGTTGGACCGTTGCTCCTGCTCTTTGCGGCGACAGTCTCAGCCAGTTCGCAAACTCGTCGCGCGGTAACCCCGGTCGAGACGAAATCCAACGGGGGCGCAGCAGCAGCCATAGAGGCCGCCAAAAACAAAGACGCGGTTCCCCCTTCGAACGAGATCCGGTGTCGAGGCTATGCCCATCCCGGCGGTAGCCAATACGTTTTTATTACGATTAACTCGAAGTCCAGTCCCACCGGGGAAACTATCATTACCTATGAGATGGCTTACACGCCGAGCCTTAAAGCTGCCGGGCCAAGGGGTGAAGGGATTAGACCCGGAGAGTGCGCATGGGCCGACCGAGCGATCGGCACCAATGGCCCGTTTCGCATCAAGTTTGATATTCCTGATAACGCACAACTGAAGCAGGCCCTCCATGGCAGCGCAGTGGACCGTTCGCCGACGGCGGCTGAAAGATATCCTGACGCTCACAATATCCCGGAATATCTGAAAGGTGAGAATCATTACTGGAGCTTCTTTGTGCCCAATACGAATCAAAACGCTGGCTATTTCGAGGCGAGCTACAGCAAGTATTGGAAACCAAGCTTGGTCAGCACAGACGATATCTACGCTCCCGCCGATTCGATTAAGGATCGCAATCGCGTATTGATTACACCTAAGCCTGAATGAACCACGAGGATCGAAATGAGGCCTCTCCCGGAGGGCTCAGGTAACGACAATTTTCCAAGACTTAGAAATGGTGGTGAGGCGCGAGACATCGCTGACTGCCCGCTTAACAGGAGAACTATGAAAATTAGTAAACACCGGAACGGCCCTTGCCCTTTCAGCTTTACGATGGCGACGTTATTGGTGATCACGTTTGCCGGCATTGCTGGCGCCCAGGAGAGAACTGGCAAGGTACAACAGGGACTGGTCGGCGGCACGGTGATCAGCGCCGAGCGCCAGGAAGAATATGGGTTGGTAACCCTCAGCACCGGATGCAGTGGATCGCTGTTGCGAAACAACTGGGTAATTACCGCGGCTCACTGCGTGGATAATCCGGATCCGAAGAACGCCGGCCAATTCATCATGGTTCCCGAGAACAGCGTCACGGTCAGCGCGAGTTGGACGACAATCCAGAGCATGCAGTCCATGAGAATCATCACCTTCAGACCCATGGATGTGGCAATTATTAGAGTGCCCACACCCTTTTCGGTACGGGGATCAACCACCAACTACAACCGCGACATATTTCGTGACGGCCAGTTTCCGTATTTCGGCACTCCGGTCGGAGTGCCCATTACGGTCTTCGGGCGAGGCATTAATCAGTTTGCCCAAGGTTCAGCGATCCCGTCACAACAGGACGGGCAGTATCGCGTCGGCTTCTTTAAGACCACGCGACAGGACAACGACAGCGGTAATC
>JBBRMS010000038.1:0-40544 GCA_038230715.1 Pyrinomonadales bacterium | reverse complement strand
GGCTTTCGCGGGCACATTTTCGCTGACATGCTTTGATAGATCCGTGCCTTCAACTTCGTAGCCGCGGCTGCGCGCGAGCTGCGGCAGCAGGCCGCTGCCCGTGCCCACATCCAGAAGCGATTTCCCCTGCGTGTGTTTGCCGATGAAGTCAAGATAGTCTCGCACCTGGCGGTGCACCGACGGATCGAAACGGTCGTAATCGAACTCGAGGTTACAACCCCAACCATCGAAGTACTCGGGATCGTCGTACATCGCAGCGTTTTCCGCGGCCGCCGAAATCGGCGTAGAGACATACTCGCAATGGTCGCATTTGAATATTTCTTTACCGGTAAAGTCCGCTCCGATACGGCGTAGACTGCGCTCGCAGAGCACACACCGGGGCGCGTTTGTGTTATCTAAATTCATATTGGAAAACAAAAGCACTCGACAAGATTCTTCGAAGAGAGGAGTGACGTTTGTACTACAGACACCGAAGGAAGCTCAACTTCACAAAAGTTGGCGGATAGTGTCCAACTCTCAGCTCGCGGACATCCTGTCCGGCTGAGCGCGGAGCGCGAACATCCTCTCATAACCGTAGGCGCGAGGCTGAGCGTCCTGCGCAAGCTGGCGGACGGGATTTCCACGATCTGATCCAATGAACTCCTGGGTGTGCGCGCGAAATCGATTCGCAATCACTACATGTTAAGCAAAACGCGCGTTCACAGGTTTCCAATCGTCGGTCCGTAAAACAGCACTTTGACATAGTAGAGCCATGATAGATTGAGCAGTAACGGGATCAAGTCTGCGCGCGAAAGGCTTTTTAGATAGATGCCCAGCGATAAGCCAAAGCAGAAAATCATTAACATGCCCGAAACCTGAAAGAAGTGCATTGCCAATAGGAATTGAGCATCACCCGATCTGGCACTAAGCAGCGGCACGATTACAAACAAGTGGATTAGCCAGAGCACGATTGGGACCGCCCATGAGACTACTCGGCCGGTCACCAGGATTGTCCGGGATGCCACTACAGGTTCGTCAGTTGCGGAGTCAGACATTCATCGCCTTTCACAATCAGACACATGATAGCTCATTGGGCCAGGCGGATCGCGGACATTCTGTGCGCCAGCGGGCGCAGGCCGCCCAGTCCTAAAGCGGAAGACCATGGCTATTAAGAGGTTCGCAATGCGCGCTCAGGCGGACAGGATGGCTGTGATCCGTTAAGAGTGCAGCACACAGACTGTGTTAGATTCACTTTGGAATTCTCTGATGAAGATCCTGCAGATATGTTCAGCGCGTGAGCTCGGCGGCGGCGAGAAACATCTGGCCGATTTGACCAACGGACTGCTGGGCCGTGGCCACGAAGTATTCGCCGCAGTAATTCCGGATTCGCCGCTCAAGGCTGAACTCTCTGCCGTGCCCGCGCGACGCATCCTTGAACTACCCCTGCGAAATTCATTGAACGTTGACAGCGCACTCAAGCTGGCCCGGTTCGTGCGCCAGAATCAAATTGATATTGTGCATGCACATGTGGCGCGCGATTATCCGCTGGCGGCCTCGGTGGCGCGGCGCGCCGGGGCGCGCCTGGTGCTTACCCGCCACGTTCTGTTCCCACTCAGTCGAATTCATAGGCTAACCCTGCGCCGCACCAGTCAAGTAATCGCTGTCTCGGAAGCTGTTGCTGAAAGCCTGCGGGCGCGGGAGATCTTCCATCCGGATTCGATCGTCTGTATTCATAACGGCATTGATGTGGATCGGTTCGCTCGCGAAGCGGCTCACCAAAGCCGGCCGCGGAAACCGCAAAAACTTCGCGTCGGTATGGTTGGACATTTATCAGCGATTAAAGGACAGGAAGATTTCATCCGCGCGGCGGCGGCAGTCTGTTCCCTTCGCGACGATGTTGAATTCATAATTGCCGGTGAAGACAAATCGCGTAGCGGCGATAATCGGCACCGGCTTGAAGATCTAATCGATGAACTTGGTCTGAAAAAACAGATTACCCTGGTTGGCTGGATTGCTGATGTGGCCACGTTGCTTCCGACTCTGGACCTTTTCGTTTCGCCCTCGCGCTCAGAGCCCTTTGGCCTGTCGATCGTCGAAGCGATGGCCGCCGGCGTGCCCGTGATTGCGACCATGTCTGAGGGTGCACGCGAAATCATCAGCGACGATCAGAGTGGATTGCTGGTGCCCATCGGCGACCCGGAGGCTTTAGCCAGGGAAATCGGTCGAGTGTTGTCTGACCCGGAGCTGAGCGCAAGCCTGAGCGCGAACGCGAAGCGAGTCGCTGAGGAACGCTTCTCGCTCGATCAAATGGTGCAGAAAACGGAGCAGGTCTATCGCGAAGCGCTCGCCGGGATCGTCTGATCATCCGGTTAAGGAAGCCGGCTCAGCCTCGAGCAGGTCTTCAGTTCGGTTACTCAACAGCGCTACCACCTGGTCCGCCAACACTGCTTCAACTTCGCGGCTGATAACTGCCTGACCGAATACGCTGAACTTGTGTTCGTTGGGAAGATAGACTTCACCGCTGTACTCATGCAGAGCTTCCTGGGCGTTGATTACCGGGACCTTCAAACGCTTACCTAAGCTAATCACCATTTCGTTAACTGATGTCCAAAGCTCGGGCGACTGTAAAGCAAAGTCCATTTGAGTATCTTCGTTGAACCCTCCCGGTCCAAGCAGCACCACCCGGCGAGATTTCTTTTGACGGCATTGTTTGATTCCTTCTTCGAGTAGCCGCTCGTATTCAACAAGCTGGAGGGGTGGATGGACAGTACGTGGCCGCCAGGCATGGGTCTGCACCAAAGTCCTGTCGAGAAGCTTGCCAAACTTTGTGCCGCTCCTTAGTTTCGCGTCGATTGTTTGCATGAATGAGCGAGCACTGACCACGACTTCAGGGGCGAGTTCATAGATCAGGCCGGTCTGCCATTTCGTGGCCGTGAAAGTAGCCAGGGCTGTGAGTACCACGATGTCAGGCTTGAAGGTTGCGAGACGATATCTTAAGAGCGCCTTTATGCCCTTAGGATGAAAAACCATTCCGTGCTGCAGAATGAAATTAAGCGTGGGGAAGCGTGCGCTCAGTGCCGCTTGGGCGAGGCTGGGATAAGTCACCGCCATCGGCACTCCCTCATAGCCGGATTGGAGACATTGACCGAGGAAGAGGAGCTTGATCTTTCGACGTGGGATGCTCATTAGCTTCAAAGTCCGCCTCGATAACTGTTCAGGCTGGAACAGGATCCGGCCGGATTTCTCCGGCAAATAACTTGATCTCAGGCGCGTCTTCGGTCAATCGAATCATTCGCTCAAATCTAAACCCCATTTTTTCGAGCAGTCGGATTGAGGATTCATTGTTGGGATTGGTTACCGCCACAACTCGGTCGAGTCCAAGTGTGGCGCCGGCGTAAGACATCACTGCGGACGCTGATTCCATGGCGTAACCCTGCGACCAGAACTCAGGCAGCAGGGCATAGCCGAGGTCGACGTTATCAAGCACGTCTCGCTTTAGCAGACCACAAATTCCGATGGGGACGTGCTCCGATTTCGTCTCAACCAACCAGAGACCAAAACCAAACTTTCCATAGCTGGCCATCGGACCATTGCGGATATAGTCCTGGGCCTGGTCGATGGTCCGCACTCCGCGGTCCGCAATGTTCTGAATGAACGAAGGTTCGTTTAGTAGGCGCAGCACGAATGCCGCATCCTCAAGCGTGAGGGTGCGAAGTTGTAGTCTGTCAGTCTCGAGAATCATTGTCATGGGAAAGCGTGGATGGTTAGTGCCGGCGCCTGCCGGCGTACAAGCGTCTGATGGTCCGCAATTTTTGCAGGCGTATGGGGTTGGGGGCGAGGGTGGAGTTCTCCAGCACCGAATATCTCAACTCTTTCTTTTCTGTGTCGCACTCGGCCAGTAGAAACACCAGCTTCTCGCCGGTGAAAAACTCTTTTTTCGAAGGCGCTTCAGCGCTGTGAAAGTACTGGATCATCTCACCCTTCCGGAGTTTCCCTTTGAATGGCTCGACGATCTCGGCCGAAATCTTCCAGTTGTCATACCCGGGAATGCGGTTAACGATTTCAGCTTCACGAATACGCACGTGGGCTACGAGGCGGACTGATTGGTAGTCGCTGCGCAGGTACTTGAGCGAAGGCCAGTTGTCGTCGGTCTGAGCCCCAACAGCCGTGGACAAGAAAAGCAAAAACAAGACAACCAGAAAAATTGTTTTCGTTTGGGCCAGCACTCCTGATGCTTCCAGCGGGGGGGTTACTGCGGGCAATCTCATATGCTCGTACACTCTTGGAAAAAACCAACAGCCAACCGATCATCACACCGCTGTCGGTAAAATGAGCGACATAGTCCCGGTCGTTTATTCGCTCCCGGATTGAGAAGCTTCCAGTTGCGAAATAGTACCATCGAAACTGGTAGGAACGCGCTCTAATTCCGAGGCACTCTCTTCCGGTGCGTCGAGCTTTTCAGTTTAGCGCGCCATTCAGTTTCGGTAAATCGACGATACAAGGGAAGCACCGGGGACAGATCGCTCGGGCTGCGCAGAGACAAGTGCGAATGGAGAGAACCGCTCCATTTGCTACTGCCTTGCTGGGTTTAGTTTTTCCAGTTAACATCGGCGGACAGTTTAGTTAAGAATGTTTTAGGACAAGGTAAGGATGGGACAGTTAATGAAATCACCGAGATCTATGTTTATCCTCAGCCTGGGGCTTTTGATGGCCCTGGCTGTTGGCTGTAAATTCAGTGCTTCGACCGCCAATATCAGTGGATTGAAACTGAGCAAGGACAAAGCGGCCAACACTGAGACAAGTACCTTCGCGCCCAGCGACACCGTCTATGCGGTCGCGACGATTGGGAATTCGATGAGCAAAGTTAAAGTAAAGGGACGTCTGATAGTTGAAGATTCTCCGGGAGAAAAAGGACCTGAGGATACGGTCGAGTTGCCCTCTAGCGGTACGGCGACCTTCACCTTCACCCCGCCGGCGGCAGGTTTCCCGCCTGGGAAATACAAGATCGAAGTCATCATGATGAACGAAGATGGCGAGCAGAAAGATACGAAGTCTGCCAGCTTCACCGTTTCGTAAACTGAGACCAGTTAGACAATCCCGCGCCGGTGGTAAGCGACCATCGGCGCGGGTTTTTTTTGTTTTTAGTCGCGGCCCGCAGCCTGCGCTACTGCTTACGGACAGCGACGAGCAGTCGTTCGATGACGGCGAAGTCGATCTTTTCTGGCTTTGCGAAGCGCATGCACCCCTTGCCGGAAGCAGCGCTCCCCAGTGCCTCTCGATCCGCGTCGGAAACCACTTTTCTTAATCCTTAGATCGAGATGTAGTTCTTCTGGCTGGCAAAGGATATGAGGCTGTCACCCTTTTTATAGCCCGGCATGCCATACTCCATAACTTCTTCGTAGCCGGTGAGAGTTTTACGGCAGAGCTTGCGCAGTCGTGCGAGTATCGCCCGGCGATCCGCGGGCACTTGTTCGAGATAATCTGTGACGTTGCTGGCGGTGCTTTGCATTTAGTTTAACTCACTCTTTTTCCGGGACGGTGTGGTTGAAATGATAGCTTTCCGTCGACGATGTAATTATCCCGTGACTGCTTAAGTCCGGCAAACTGGTCCATGACGAAATCACAGAACCTAAAACATAGTCTCTGCTTGGTGGTGCTTCAGCGATTCTTCTGATTCCCCACGATAGCGGCGCCAAGCACCAGTAGTCCCATGACCAAATAGCCGAGCGTATGATGGCTGCCACTTAGGATGAAGGCAAAGATTCCGAACACAGTGTAGGTAAGACCAATGATCCAGAGCAGCATTGGCGAGGTGATCGTACCCCTCAGAGACTTCATCGCTGTCAGCAAGACCATCAAAGTGAACGCGAACATGGCAAAGGTGCTGAAGTGCAGGGCGAGAGACACTGCGCCGAGCAGGGTAGGCCGCACATTGATCTCGAGCATATCTTCGCGAAGATGTGGGACGACCACACTCGCGTTGACGAAGACCGCAAACCCCATCAACAGTGCAGCGATGAAAAGAAGTGCGGAGCGCAGTTTCTGTCGCATAAAGTTTTCCGGTTAGGTACGGGCCGACGGTATCAGCTTGTACTTAAACATGATGTTGCCGATATCACGCGTCCGTTCCAGTACCGTTCGATAAACCCGGGTCTAGTGAGTCAGTAGAGTCCTGGCCGTGGTTGCGACGATGACGAGGGCGATGACTTTTCTTTTCATTCTTTGTTCCCTGGACCCGGCCAGGATTCAATTCCATGCGGCACAATTAATACATTGTTTGAGCGAAAAATTCCATCTCCACCTACTACTCGGGTCAAAACCGTGATGATAGAATCTGAATCGCGGACCTCCTGTCCGCCAGCGGGCTAAACCCGCTCCCTGCACCGAAGAAAATCTCTTTTGAAATGGTTGTTCGCGCTGTGCGCTCTGGCGGACAGGACGTCCGCGATCCGCACTCGGTACTGGCATTGACGAGTTTCCAAATCACGCTTCGCCCAGGGGGAACATGTGAGGTAACATGGGGGTCAAATAAACCCATGCCGGTAGAACACATTCCCGAAGACAAATCGCGGCGCGCCCTGATCATCATTTTTGCGATCGTTGCGGCGGTACTGATTGGTGGGTTCTTTTACCTGCTGCTGCGAAAGACTGTCACCCCCGTCGCGGCGCCGACTCTGCAGGGAGCGATCCGCCCGGGCACCCCCGATTGGGACAAGTACAGCAAGCTTGTCGTCCTTGACGACAAGGACGCCGATGAAGCCAAACGCACCATAGGCGACACAGTCATGTGGCTGCGGGCCACGGTACGAAACCTAACCGGACGAACGATCTCCGGACTCGAGATCAAGGGAGCTGTGGTCGATCACGATGGCCGGTCGGTGAAAGAGCGATCCCTGGTAGTAATTCCCGGCAAGCAAACTGAGCTTGAACCCAACAAGACCATGAAGGCGGCTTTGATGCTGGAAGGGTTTACCGACAGCGACGATCGCGCTAATTTCAAGTTGGAAGTCACCGGGTTTACTTTGAAGTAGCATCAGGCGCCGAAAGGGATCGATTGGCTGACGCATGCGAATCCCTCAACAGTCTGGCCTGCACTATTGCTCCAGAAACAATTCTTCCAATGACATCTGGATCTGTTGAACTGAGACCAGTTTTCCTCCGGCTTGCCGCATGGCGGCGAGGACCGCGTCGACCTCGCCTTCATGCGGGACGCCGATTCTCAGACCACCTGCTGTTATCGTGAGGCTGACGTTCGGGCCAAGTTCTCGACGCAAAACCTCTGCGTTGGCCCCAGCTGCGATTACCTCAACCGCGTCTCCTTTCCCGCTTCGCAATTCTGCCAGCGAGCCAGTTTGAGCCAGGCGTCCCCGCTTGAGAATGGCGACGCGGTCGCACAGAACTTCGATGTCCGAGAGAATGTGCGAGCACATGAAAACTGTTTTGCCTTCCTGTTTGAGCGCTGCGATCAGGTCTCGCACTTCACGCCGGCCGATCGGATCCAGTCCGCTCATCGGCTCGTCCAGGAACACAATTTCAGGATCGTTGACCAGCGCCTGCGCCAGGCCAACCCGCTGCAGCATGCCCTTTGAAAACTTTCTCATCTGCAGATCCCAGCCCTTCCGATCCAGATTCACCCGAGTAAGCAACAGTTCGGTTCGCTTTGCCCGTTTAGTTCTATCAAGCCCGAACAGCTCACCACAATAGTCCAGAAACTCTCGCGCGGTCAGGTAGTCATAGAAGTAAGGACTCTCAGGCAGGTAACCGATGCGTTGGTGCATGGCCACGTCTGAGATGTCACGGTTGAGAATGCGCGCCGTGCCGCTCGTCGGATAAGTGAGCCGCATGAGAAGTTTCAGCGTGGTCGTCTTGCCAGCGCCATTCGCGCCGAGAAATCCAAATATCTGGCCGGCTTCGACCGTGAGCGAGAGACCATCAAGCGCGCGTGTCTTGCGCTTGCGCCAAAAGCCGGTTTCGTAGTCCTTGGTCAGGTTATCGATTTCGATTGCTACAGTCATTGGTTTTGCAGGTGTTGTATTCTTTGCCGCGGGCTCGGTCCTTGATCTGCTGCATACGTTATCGCTGGGCCGCCTCACTGGCTTGGGACTCTGCCGGGTTTGCGACCGCGTCCCGCAACTTCACACGATATATAGTAAAGATGCCGACCCTTTCGCCGGCGTCGCGTTCATACCATTTATCCAAATTAAGAAAAGTTGGCTGGGCTTCACCGTTAGGCACGACTACGAAGCTGAGCCGTGGGCGGGTGGCCTCCGTAATCGAAAAATGATCCGTGTACTCGGTATAGCGACGAAGCTCTTCGCGCATTTCATCAATCGATATTGGTTTCGGATCGGGCGACAGTCCTTCGATGATTCGTTCGACGCCGAAAAGGGGCGCCATCACGATGAATCGCTGCTCGGCCATACCGGTCGCCACCTCGCGGGGGCTAAGTCCAGAATAATACATGTACTGATAAAAGCGTTCTTTGCTTTCAGTCAGGCTGACACCGCTCGCCGGCGTATGCAGCGCCCACAAGACAGCAACGGCACTGTCTGACGGGATACTCTTGGAGACATCTAAGGTCGAAACGTACACAACCGGGTAGGGGGCTTTGCCGGCCAGGGCTGCAGCGAAACTGCCATCTTCCTTAATCATCGAATTGAGCCGGCGGGCGACCGGCAGGACATCGTCACGCAACCGCGCCTGTTGGGAGTCGCGCTTAGTGATATCAGAAACCTCGACCACTCCCCATCCCAGTGCTGCTATCGCCGCCAGCACCAGGGCGCGGGTGGGAATCGGTCGCGCTGGATTACGTGTGCGCCACAAAGTTGAGCACAACAGTACAATTGAAAGGAGCACCAGATAGTTGGCAATGAAAATTTTATAGTGGATCGGCTGCAGAGATCGCCCGGTAAGAACCTGTTGGTTAAAAACCAGGAAAGGCATAAAGGCCCCGGCCAGGGTGAAGAGCACAATGGGCTGGCTCAGATCTAGTAGCTTCCGCCGCCAGGCATAAACCATGACTCCCAGCACCACGAAGCCAATGATCTCAGGCGGGTAAAGAAAGTCCGGCGCATGGGTGAAGCGCAACAGTTGGGTCTGGTCCATGCTGCTGTTGCGATGAGACAACATTAAGAAAAACGGCACTGTGCCGGCGACGGCAAATACCCCAACTATGCCGCCAGTGATCATTACCCTGCTGATTTCGGCGCGTCTGAAAAGAATCCAAAACAGGAAGAGGCCTGCCAGCCACGCCGCGGCAGCCGTCCAAATGAAGAAATACGAAAAGACCATCACCGCAAACACTGCTCCCGCCAGCAGCGAGTAGAGAATTCGCGAACGGACACTTTGCGATGTTAATGCTCGCCAGATCAGTACGCAGAAAACAAAAAACACCGGAAAGACGAGTGAGGGTTGGTAGCGGCGGAGGAACGAAAACATGTCGTGTACGCGTTGCCCCGAAAGCATAAGGCGGGCCACCCCTTGCCCGGCGGCCAGGGCCCCAAAGCAAAGTGTGAAGAGCACTCCGGCGCATGCCAGGCGACTGTCCCCGGTCAAAGTGGCCAGCAGCCAGAAGATGGCCAGTGAAGAGGTGATAGCGCCAATTACCATCAGCCATATGAAGACAGTGCCGGTTGAAAGCCCCAGCGCTTTGGCCGGCAAAGCGATCGCATAGGCCGGCAGGAATTGAATGGAGAAGAGGGATTCGTAAGTAGGTTTTCCGGGCAGGTCCTCGCGGCCATTGAACGGATCGTTGCGCCTGGGCCGGCCGTCAATCAAGGCATTGATATAGGCCGAGTATGCGACTTCGTCCCCCTGGGTCAGGACGTAAGAGCCTTGCCAGCCGGAACCGCGAGCAATCAGAAGATTGATCTGCGGATAGAGCGCAATGATCGACATCGCCAGCGCCGCCAGGGCGCCCCATCTCCATTCAATTCTGATTTGATTCGGTTCCATTGAGCTACCTGGGCTTTTGTAACTCAGCGAGTTTCCGCTCACTGTTCTGCCTGGTCTTCGCATCGCCGGGGTACGAAAGTGCTCGCTGCAACTCGCGAATGGCCTCGTCCTTTCGTTCGCTGGCCTCGTAACTCAGCGCCAACTCGTAATGCGCCTCAGCATCGTCTGGTTTCTGTGCCAGCACAATCTCGAACTCGCGAATCGCCGGTCCGTGTTCATTCATCGCTGCCAGGGTTCGCGCCAGATTGAATCGCGCGGACGTCGACGCAGGATCGCTCTTTAATACTTCCAGTAACTCCAGCCGGGCTTCGTTGAATCCATTCCGATCAAACAGGAACGCGCCCAGGTTGTTGTGGGCCTCGATCAGCGTGGGATCGATCTTCAAAGCTTCGCGTAACAGCGCGATGGCGGCCAGGTCGTCGCCGGTCCCTTTCTGGGCCAGGGCCAGATTATTTAGCACGATCGGCTCATGAGGATTGAGACGGTTTGCTTCGACCAGCTCACCGACTGCTCCCTGATATTGCTTTAGCTCGAGATAAGCAAGCCCCAGATTGTAATGAGTGGACCATGAATCCGGCGAGTATTTGATGGCCCGTTGCCATAGGGCCGTGGCGTCATGCCAAACCCGATTCTGCGCCACCGTACCGGCCCCAAAGGCGACAATGATTATTACGGCCAGCACCGTGACCAGCTGCTTTTGTGCTCTCGAAAACTGAATGATCAGAATCGCAATCAGATAGCAGAATCCAATCGACGGCAGATAAAGGTAACGGTCCTGGATGATGTATTCATAGTGAAATACTTTTAGATTAAGCACCGGCAGCAGCGGAGCAACGATTAGCGCCAGCGCAATCCAAATCTGAGCAGTCAATCGCGCGCGATAGATCCAAAGCAAAATCGCGAGGCCCGCGAGCACGGCCAGCGGGGCCAGAAATTTCGCTTCCGCTGCATTGGTTACAAACGAGGTACCGTAAATCAAACTCAAATAAAAAGGCGCTACCAGATGTTGCAGGTACTTGACGACGACATAGGGCACAGTCATCCAAATGGCCGAGTCCGGTACCTGGGTCATGAATGGATGCTTCCAACTGAGGCGGCCCAGCACGGTGAAGCGCAGCGCCAGATAGGCCCCGGCCACAACCGCGAAAGGAATCAGGTGCGGAATGATATCGCGACCGCGCGCCATCATGCTCCGTCTGGCCTTGCTTCGAGCGAGTTCCCAAACGACGAAGACGAGCGGGAGAGCAAGCGGCGTCTCTTTGCACAGGGCTGACAGGCCGTAGGCGATTAATGATGCGACCAGAAACTTCGTTTGACCTCCGGTGCGATAACGGATGTACCAGATTAGACTTGGGACATAAAACAAAGCAGCCAGGGGATCCGGGATGCCGCTAATCCATGAGACCGATTCAACGTGGGCCGGATGTAAGCCAAACAGCAGGGCTGCGAGGGTGGCGATCAACTGATCGTTTGAGAGTCGTTTGATGAGAAAGAAGATGGCGACAGTCGCCCCACAGTGGATCAACAGGTTCACCAGATGCCAGCCCGGTTCCCACAAACCGAACAGCTTGTAAGTGATGGTCAGGTAAGCGGTGAAGAGCGGGCGGTAATAAGGGGGAGGGACGTCTTTGGTCAACGTGCCTCTTTGAAAACTCCACACGTCGCTGGTGAAAGCTCGGAGGATGTTGCTCCACGAGCGCAGCGCCGGATTGCCCACAATCTGTTTAGTGTCATCGAAGACAAATGCACCGCCCAGAGAATTCGCGTAAGCCAGAACCGTGGCCGCCACCACCAGAAACAAAGCGCGACCCTGATCGATCCGGCTCCGCTCGGGGGGCCTGGTTTCGCTCTCCTCGCGCGAACGCGAAGCCTTGGGTGATTTTGATTGCGCCTTCTTCATGTTGGTGGCTTCGTACTAAAGGCAGCTACGAGCAAGTCCGAACCCAACGGTTACCGCGAAGCGGTTTGATAACTTAGCCCAGGGTTGCCGCGTCGCGCGTCTACCCCGGGGATCGGGGAGCTCCGGCAGACTATGACCATCGATCAAAAACTTAAGCACTGTGGCGGCACTCACCTGTGCGGCACTTCCGAATGTTCATCCAGATCAACGTCACACCCATTCTTGATTAGCCGGTAGGGAACGTTTTTCGGATCGAGCGGCGCCCCGGCAGCGCTGACTCGCAAGCCAGCCGCTCTCAGCGCGACGCTGATTTCTTTCCACGACGAAGCGCAACGGCCGCGGCTGGCCGCGTAATCGGAGAGCACTCTACTAATCCGCTCGCGCTCTTCGATCGAATCCAAACGCAGCAGTTGCTTCCCCACCATCTCCTTAACGGTTGGATCGTCGGATGCTTCGGAAAGATGAATATACATTTCACGGGCGGCTGCTCCCGCTCCGCCTTCGGCTTTCATTCGCGCACTCATTGCCAGCATCCACGGTGGAGCTCCGGAGATCCGCGCGCCGGCCGCGTACACTTCGCTCGCTTTCTGATGATCACCGCGTTGCCAGTAGATGTAACCCAGGTGCTGATAGAGCCGCCATTTGTCAGGGTTGTTAGCGATGCCATGATTGAGCAGCGCGATGGCCTCGTTGGGATCCAGGTCAGGAAGTATGAAAGCACCGTAGTAGTAAGGTTCGAGAAATTGCGGATCGAGAGCCGTCGTCATGCGCAGGAGCGAGGGCAGCAGGCGCAGATCTAGTGAAGACAAGTTAGCCAGATTGAAGTTGCCCTCGTGCGCATCTTCATAGCTGACGATCTTGCGTCCAACATACTGCAGCGACCTGAGCCAGAACCAGTCGGCGGCAACTCCATTGAAAGCCAGCGTCAGCCGCTTCATCGCCGGCCCATTCAGATACAAGGGCTCTTCGGCAAACTGTGGCTTGAGATCGCGCTCCTGTCCGTCGTTCCAACGGGTCACCATCGCCGCGGCCGACAACCCAACGACAATCACCAGGACTAAGAAGTAGTCGCGCTTCATTTCAGATTTCGCCGGCTGAACACTAGCGCAGTTGCGGCGAGCAGCACGCAAATGTAAATCAAACCGTAGACGGCAGCAGCCAGCAGGGCGCTCCCGTCCGGTGTCTGGCCGTGAGCGGCCGGACTAATCGCGTTGTAGTTGGCCAGATTCGGCAGCAGGTAATAGAGTCCGGCGAACACCCATCTGGTCGGTGCACTTCCCATCGAAGCGGACAGAGCCTTCAAATCAGCACTAAAGTGGCCAATCACAAAAACGAAAAAGGTCAGCAGTGCCGAGAGCGCGGGCGAGGAAAAAGCTGAGAACATCATAGCCACGCCGGTCAGGATCGCCAGCTCGACATAGATCAGAAAAATGGCCGGCCAGATACGTGCTGCCAGCGGATCCCATCCGCGCTTCACGTAAATCAGGGCGAGCGAGAGCCCAACTCCCATGATGGCGACGTTAACCAACAGGGTGAGGCAAAGACCGAGATATTTGCCCAGCAGAAACTGGCCACGTCCGATGGGTTTCGAAAGAATTGCGTAGAGAGTGCGCCGCTCGATCTCTTTATAGACCAGTCCGACGCCAACAAAGATGGCGATAAAGACGCCGAAGAGCAGGATCGCGCTCAAGCCGAGATCGACAATGATTTTTGCTTCCTGGCCGGCGGAAATCTCGCCCAGAAAGATCGCCCCGGCAATCAGCAGCAGGACGAAAACGACGAGGTTGTAAAGGACGCGATCGCGCACCGCTTCGCGAAACGCGTTGCGGGCGATGGCGGCGACGCGTCGCGAGGCGACTCCAGTTGTAGCGGGATTCACTTTATCGGCCAAATCTGGCGCGGCTATTAAGTCGGCAGATTGTCTGCTCATGATGCGGGCCGGTTGGGCCGAATCACTCTAACCTAATCACGCGCTATTGCGAAAGAGATTTTTTGAGAAGCTGGGCGCGCCCATGTGCGGCTCTTGACGGCACTCGCCTTCGGCTCGTATGCGGACGGGCGTCCGCACTCCCATCGGGTTCGGGCCTCAATTACGCTTTAATGGGCTGAGCCGATCCACCAGTACCGGCATACTTTCTGATCATCGCTAATAAAAGGGAACTGCCAATCAGCAGCCAGCTAATTATCGTGATCAATTCAAACAGTCGTACCCGTTTTGGCGACTCGAACGTTAGCTGAATATCACTTGCCTTCGATGGAGCGGAAATTAGGATCAGCCCATCTGCATTGGCTGTGATTGGTAGATTCACCCCATTGGCCTTTGCCGTCCAGCGAGGGTAAAAATAAGTGCGGACCCGGAGCCCGCTGTCCGGGCCTGAGTCGAGGTGAAAGGACCTGCTCTCGGGCTCCCATGCAGTAATCGAGACGGGACGAGTCCCTGCGTCTGCATTGACTGACATTTTTTCGACGCTATTGAATTCACGGGCTGCAGCGGGCAGCCAGTCTTTGAAACTTACCGCGCCGCGCACGTCCCGCGCCAGGAGTTCGAACTTTGCGCGGCCGATGTATTCGGAATCCTGAATTACCTGAGTGCCCACAAAGACCAGCGCGAGGGTGAACGCCGCTCCGACGGCGAAATCACGCGGGCGCAAACGCTGCCGTAATTCCTCCAGCCAACTCGGTAGGCTGGCAGCCAACACAAGCGCGCCCATCAGCGAGGTGATCGAAAGCCATCGCCAGGGAAACTGAACCTCAGCCAGTTTTGGCACGATTGCCCAGATTGGTTTGCTGATACTGGTAGCCATCAAAAATGTTATGACCAGCAAAACCAGGGGGGCGTTTAGAGTGCGGTTGGCCCACTCTCGCTTAAACCGGCGCGCGATGAAAACGAAGCCGGGCAACAGGAAAGCGATCATCGCCAGTGCCAGCAGATTCGCGTACCAGGTGTTCCGATTGGTCAGCGCCGCGCGCGAGAACAGGAAATTCAAACGGTAGTCATAGTAGGGATTGGGTGAGGCGACACTGCCTTTGATCCACGAGAGTTCGGCCAGCATGGAACTCCAGAAGAAAGAACTGGCGGCCAGGCCCAGCGTCACTGCCAGGGCGAGCCGGGCAATCGTCGACCAGAAGAACTGCCGCTCGACGCGGGCCAGCGCATAGATAGCCAGAGCGATCGAACCAATCATGGCTATGGGAAGATGTGTGAGAACTAAAAGCGCGTAGGCGGTAGCCAGGCCAACGATGTCGAGAACACTCTTCCGGCGGTTGATGCGCTCGATGAAACAGAACGCGAAGGGCAGGAGCGAGCAGGCAGCGTACTCAGAGAGAAGCGACGCCTGATAGAGTTCGTTCAGCCGGAAAGGCATCAGCGCATAGAAGACTCCGGTCCACAGCGCCACCGTGGGATTAAAGATTGTACGCGCCCACGAGTAGGCGCCAATGGCCCCTGCGACTGAGAGAATGAGAAAGACCAGAATCGTGGCCGAATACCATTCGCCCGTAAGCCTGCGCCCCGCGCTAAGCAGGTAATAAAGGCCCGGCGGGTAGAAGATAAAGCGAGGATCGCCGAGTCCATAGTTCGACTCTGCCAACCAGCCCGGATGAAGGTGTCCCGACTGAATCGAGTCATAAAACGGCACGGCAAAGCGAAGATGATTTGGGAGATCGGCTCCGTTAGGAATCCCGAAGATGATGATCGGCAATAGCAGGGCCAATGCCACAGCTGACACGATGACAAGATTGCGGGACTCGAGCCGGCGCCAGCGCGCTGATGCGTCCCTAAGATCTGACACGACTCGCGGTGGTGCGAAATCATCGGCAGAGAGCATCGTAGTTGATTGCTGGTTCATCGGGGGTGACGAGTAGACGGGTTTCGAGAGAGCGTCTCGAACTAAAAAGGTTATGGGCCCAGCGAATTGACGTTCCAAGTGGAGAAGTCAAAACTCTGGGCCCTTGGGTTAAGGTGGTCGGCGCCTAGTTTCCCAGGGCTTGCATGGCTCTGACTGCGGCCAGGTCGGCCGGTGCAGTCAAAGTTGTATCCCCACGAAGGACAGCGTCCTCCGAAATGGCAAAGCGGCGCGTTCCTGTTTGGCCAATTCCTGAGGTGCGGATCGGAACGGCGTATCCCCAGTATTGCGCTGGGGGGCCGGCAACGGCAGTGAATACAAAGGAATATCCACTTTTCTCTCCGGTTGAAAGAACACTATCGGTGAGAGTCTTGGACCCCAGAGAGTTCAGGTCCGTGTAGTTGCCGTTACCATAAGTGTACTGGTAGGTTGCCTCGCAGGAGGAGATCGTCCGCATCGAGGATTGAGCTGAACCTTCATTGGCGGCGCGCCTTGACGCTAGTAAGTTCGGAATAGCGATCGAAGCGATGATGCCGATGATTGTGACAACGATAAGGAGTTCAATTAGGGAGAACCCATCGTGCTTTTTGTTTCGCATTTCAAGTCCTCGATTTTCGGGGGTGATAGGTTAGTTGCCTAAAGCGGCCATTGACTGGACTGCTGCTTCATCGGCAGGCGCCGACAGGCTGGTATCGCCTCTCAGGACACCGTCTTCAGAAATAGCAAAACGGCGGGTGCCGGTCTGGCCTATGCTGCTGGTGGTTGTCGGCAACGAATACGCCCAGAATTGTGCTGGTGGACCAGCAGTGATCTGAGCCGCACCCAACGAGAAGTCGTAGCCACTCTTGGTGGCCGAAGCCAGGGTGCTGTCGACCAGTCGTTCGCTGCCGAGCATGGAGATCGTGCCGTAGGAACCGGCGCCGGCGGTGTTCAGGTAGGTTGCTTCCGCACTGCTGATGGTGCGCATTGACTGTTGGGCAGAACCCTCATTTGCAGCGCGTCGTGAAGCGAGCAGATTGGGGATAGCTATGGCGGCGATAATGCCGATGATGGCTACCACAATCAGTAATTCGATTAGCGAAAATCCTTTGTCGGTCTTCTTTTGCATTTCGTTCTCACCTTCTTTTAGTCGGGTTGTCAGGTTAGAGAACTGCCAGGGCTTTAGTTACAAAAGACTTGACCTCGCCGGTGCTTGGCCGTCGAAACGAGGTCTTTTGAAAAAAGAGGGCAGGGGATATTGCAACCCTGCCCTCTGGAGGAATAAACGGCAGTCTGTGGGCGGCGTTAGTTGCCGAGGGCGGTCATGGCTCCAACCGCTGCCCGGTCAGCCGGCGCAGTTGTCAGAGATGTGTCGCCACGCAGTACGCCGTCTTCCGCGATTGCAAATCGGCGCGTGCCGGTCTGGCCAACACCCGAGGTGGTTGTCGGCAACGCATATGCGAAGAACTGAGCTGGCGGGCCCGCGATAACCTGGCTGGCGCCCAGAGTGAAGGTGTAACCACTCTTGCTGGCGGAAGCCAAAACACTGTCGACCAGGCTCTGGCTGCCGAGCATGCCGATGGTGCCGTACGAACCGTTGCCGGCCGTCGACTGATAGGTCGCTTCAGCACTGCTGAGGGTACGCATTGACTGCTGTGCCGAACCTTCGTTCGCAGCGCGCCTGGAAGCGAGCAGATTGGGGATAGCGATGGCGGCGATGATGCCGATGATCGCCACGACGATGAGCAGCTCGATTAGCGAGAAGCCCTTTTGATTTTTATTCATCATTTGTTTCATTTGCTCCTTGAAGAGATAAGCTGGTTTTTTTTGCCTCGCGCCACCGGCTTTACCTCATCGATCCAACCGCAGCGCGCGATTTGTCAGGGCTTGGCTTAACAAGGCCCGTGCCACGATTCGGCGCTTAGCGGGATACTTTGGAAACGCCCGGAAACGTTGAAGATTCTTTGGACCAGGAAGAATCGGATCAGACGAGGAGGCAAGGTTGGCAGGGGCTTATGACAATTAATGGCAGAGACATAGTGACGGTTTTCGTCAAAGAGTCAGTGGCCCGATCGTGATGGAGGGCATCCGGTGTGATGTGGAGTGCGCTGACTTGTCAGCGCTTTGGTCGTGTAAGTGGTCGCCTCAAGCTAGGGGTAAATGGTGGCCGTGACCAGGCGTGCCTTTTTTAAAAGCGGCGAGAAGTCGCCGCACTCCACATTGTGCGTTAGGTGGATTCGCCTGCGCGAGCGGCCTGGCCCGAGGTGTTAAGTGCATCATCAAGGTCTTCATCCCGCCGGCGCGGATAAGGATCGCTCGCGCGACGGCGCGGGACTGCCTCAGCCCCGCGGCGCTCATCCCGCATCTGCGCGGTCAGGCCACGGATGCCGTGTTTGTCCAGCAAGTGCCGCAACGAGCGCACCGACATCTGCAGGAGGTCGGCGGCGTTCGTTTGGTTGCCATCCGTGCGGCGCAGGGCCTCGAGCACGTAGGTCTTTTCCAATTGATCAAGATGGGCCGTGAGATTTATGCCTCCAGTTGGCAAAGCCAGTTCGGAAGCAACTCGATCAGGATTGTAGTGAGTGACCTGTTCGGGCAGTCGTTCAGGCTGGATCGTGTCAGTCTTTTCGAGGGCCACGGCGCGCTCAATTGAATGCTCGAGTTCGCGGACATTGCCCGGCCAGTAATAATTCTCGAGCAGTCGCAAGGCCTGTGGACTGAGGGCTAAACGGCGCCCGGTAAGCTGACAATACTTTTCGACAAAGTGATCGGCCAGTTCGGCTATGTCTGAGCCACGATCTCGCAAAGGTGGCAACACCATCGGAATTACCGACACGCGATAGAAAAGATCCTCGCGAAAGGAACCCTCTTTAACCATGGCCGAGAGATCGCGATTGGTGGCGGCTATTACTCGCGTGTTGACTTCGATTTCTTCATGAGCTCCCACCGGTCTAACTCGTCTTTCCTGCAAAACGCGAAGGAGCTTGACTTGCATAGGCGGCGATGTTTCACCGATCTCGTCCAGAAAAATTGTGCCCTGCTCAGCCGCTTCGAACAGCCCTTTGCGGTTAGATGTAGCACCGGTAAACGAGCCCTTGGTGTACCCGAACAGCTCTGATTCCAACAGCGTTTCCGTAAAAGCGCCACAGTTAACCGAAACAAACGGCTTCTGCGCCCGGGGACTGAGATCATGAATGGCCCGGGCCACCAGTTCTTTGCCGGTCCCAGATTCCCCGATGACAAGCACGGTGGATTGCACCTGGGCCACAGTTTCAATCATTTGATACACGGCCTGCATCTGATCGGATTGTCCGATGATGTTGCTCAGGTTTCCGCGAGCGCGCTGGCCTTTGATCAGAACTTCATTTTCGACTTTGAGCGATATCTGTTTGAGGGCCCGAGAGACCTTCTCTCTGAGCAGGTCGTTATCAAACGGCTTGGTAACAAAATCAAAAGCGCCCAGCTTGAAGGCTTCGTGAGCCGTGCCTTCGTTAGCGAACGCGGTCATCATGATGACTTCGATATTGGGTTGCAGTTCACGGGCGGCATGCAGGAGTTCGATGCCTCCCATGTCCGGCATCTTCACATCGGAAATCACCACGTCGGCTGATTGCTGCCGTAGCATCTCCATCGCCTGACGCCCGTTCTCAGCCGTACGAATCGAATGACCGTCGCGCTGGAATAAATGCGTCAGGAATTGGCGCATGCCAAGTTCATCATCAACGATGAGAATGTTAGGCATAAATCTCGAACCCCATGATTTGAATCATTTCCTTGTTCGTTCGACGGGCTGCACGAGACCACTCGGTGGCGCGTTCCCCAGATAATCTGGTCTCTTACATGGCAAGAGAAAGTTTCCCCACGGTCAATGAAAATTGGAAAATGACCAGGCTTATCTGGTGACCGGCAACTCCACCGTGATCGTGGTTCCTTCTCCCTGCTTGCTGCGCACATTGATTGTACCACTATGGTCGCGAATAATTTGATAGACAATTGAAAGACCCAGGCCGGTGCCGCCGGTGGTCGAGGTGAAGGGCTCGAACAGACGTTCGACCTGCTCAGGCGACATCCCACACCCGGTATCACTGAAAGACAATCGCAGGCGGTTGCCGTCCAGGTCAGATAAAGAGACACCAAATGTACCCCCGTTGGGCATGGACTTCAGTGCATTTCTCGCGATGTTCCAGCAGACCTGCTTCAACTGCTCCGGATCGCCGGAAACGATCGCCGGCCGGTTGGGCAAGTCCTCCTCCAGCAAGTGGCCAGGGCCCAACTCGGCGCTGTTCTTTAACAATTTAAAGGTGTCAGCAACCACTGCGCTGATGTCTACGTTCTTCAGTTCCGCCGGACGCGGGCGCGCGTAGTTCAGATAGTCGGCGACAATCTTGTTCAGTCGATCGGATTCACGCAGGATGATTTCCATCAGCTGCGCCTGCTCGGTGTCGCTGTCCATTTCCGAATGCAGCATTTGAATCGAACCGCGCATCGCGGCCAGAGGGTTGCGAATCTCGTGAGCGATCGAGGCCGCCAGCCGACCGACGGCGGCCATCCGATCCTGACGCCGCGAAGTCTCTTCCAGCGCCCGAATGTCAGTCAGATCCTGAAATGTAATCACCATGCCGCTGGTCTCGCCGGACTCGCCGGAAAGGGGCGCGATGCTGAAACCCAGGCGCAGCGCAAGTCCATTGGGTGTCAGGCAATCGGCCTGGAAACGGGGACTGCCTTTTCCGGTGGCGGCGGCATTCATCGAATCAGCAATCTGTCGCGTCATGTCGCCGAAGAAGATGGAAGCATCCTGACCGCGAACGTCCGCCAGCTTGTACCCGGTGATTTCTTCGGCCGCCGCATTGAAGGTAAAGATATTACCCTGGAGGTCAGTCGTGATAACGCCGGATCGAATTGATTCCACGATTCGTTCATGCAGCGCGCGCAGGTCCGCCAGAGAGCGAGTTGCCGCTGCCAGTTGGACATCCGACCTGGTCTGGCGGTGGGCGAGCTTCGCCGCTAGTAATCCGACCACCAGAAAGGACACGTCCGATAGCCCCACGAATTGAATCGTGTTGACGATTGACTCGCTGTTGAGGCCCTGGACGGCGTAAGGGCCAATTCCGTTGAGCGCCAGTAACGCGCAGGCAGTGAAGGCGGCTGCGCTCCCGACCGAAGTGATAATCGCGCCGCGAGGCCCGACAAATAGGCTGGCAATCGAAATAATTACCACGTAGAGCGCAGCATAAGGCGAGCCCACGTTTCCAGTCGTCCAGACCAGCCACGACACCAGTAGCACGTCCACAAAAAATTGCAGCCGGGCCTGGGCCAAAGAATTCTTCCAGAGCAGGCGTGCGGCGACATAGGCAAGGGTGAGTCCGGCGACCGTGAGAGTAATTGGGGTCACCACGCTTAGCGACGCGACCATCCCGCGACCAAGCGCGCCCGATTTAGAGGCCACGCCAATTAACAGGAGGGCCAAAAATGCCGCCGCGCGGCCGAAGATAAGCCACCACAACCTCGTGCCCAGGGGCAATTGGACCGGCCTGGTCTCTGCTGTCTCCATGGCGGTGAAGCGTATCACAAATGAAGCAGAGTTAAGTTGGAGTTTTGTAAGCCTTCAAGGCGTGCCGAACCGCTGACGATATTCGCTGGAATTGATAAAGCCTCGACCATTTCGGCGTTGACGAAATTGACGCCAAACGCATGGTGGCGCGCCGAGCGCTTGCCCCTGGCTAACTTTCGAATACGCCTCCGGCGCGGATCAACGGCGCCATCGGATTAATATCATTGAGGGACTCGCATGCGCTGGAGCATTTGGGCGAATCGCGGGTCGGAGTGCAATGAGTCCAGCTGAGGATCAACATGGAGCCAGATGAGTTGCGGATCTCTCTCGTCGTAAGCTTTGTTCAGCCAATCAAACGCCTCATCTTTTTTGGCAAGTGAAGTGTAGAGGAGCGCGATCATAAACGGCGAAACAAAGTGTTGCTTGCGCTTATCGAGAGAAGACTTGAGAATCGTTTGCGCTTCATCCTTTCGTCCGGCACTGGCATAGGCATAGCCCAGCGCGATTAGGATGTTCGGATTGTTCGGCGAGGAGACTAACGCTTTCCGACATTCATCAATCGCCATTTCGTAAGCGCCTTTCCGTTCATTAGCCTGCGCGAGCATATAAGGAAAAGGGACAAAGTCAGGGTCCAGCGTGTGCGCCTTCCCATACAAGTCTATCGCTTCATCATAGTGATGCTGGTAATACTCGAGCGCCGCGACGTCCATGTTTATCAGCCCCATCAACGGCGTGATTTTTTGCGCGCTCTTTAGTTCGGCGCCGGCCTTGTCGTACTGCCCGGCGACTTCCCAGTAATAACCCAACAGCTCATGCGCGTCAGGTTGATTAGGATTAAGTTCGATCGCCCGCTCGAGCTCTTTTCTGGCGCTGGCCCAATCGCGTTCAAAGAAAAGTGATTTTCCTCCCAGCGCCACATGCCCTTCCGCCAGCGTGTCGTCGAGCTTGACCGCAGTCTCGGCGGCGCTCTTAACCTTAGGGTAGGCTTCAATCGGAGGTATTGAGCCGATCGCTCCCTGCACACTGTAAGAGAAGCTCAGACCCGCATAGGCCAGCGCGTAGTTCGGATCAAGAGCGATGGCCTGGTTGAAGTAGCTGATGCTTTTCTCCGCTCCTTCGGGCGAGAACTTCCACCAATAGACTCTGCCTTTTTGATAGAGCTGATAAGCTTCGATGTTGTCCGTGTAGTGCTTGGAGATTTGTTGTTGTTCGGTCCCGGTTAACTTCGAGACCAGCGCCTGGGCCACTTCCTGAGAAATTTCATCCTGCACCGCGAAGACATTCGTGAATCGATCGTCGAAGGTTCCGGCCCACATCGGTGCTCCATCGCTGACCCGGATCAGGTGGACGGTAAATCTGATCCGGTCGCCGGCTTTTTGCATCTGACCTTCAACAATTGCGTCGACACTCTGTTCACGTCCGGCCGCAAGCAGATCCTGACCCGCAGCGGTGTATTTCAAAACTGAGCTCGTGGGCCGCACTACAACTTGTTTGACGTTGCTCAGTTTAGTGATCAGTGCGTCAGCCATTCCCAACTCAAGTGATTCATCGTGGCTTTCAGCCGAAAGCGGCCGGAAGGGAAGCACGGCCAACGAACGAATCTGGCTGGTCGAGGCAATTGTGGGCGTTGCGTGTCTGGTCCACAAAACATAACCGCCGGCCAAGAGCAGCAGTAGTCCAACGGCAGCACCGGCCCAGGCGCGAGGTGAAAGTCGTTTCCTTTTTCTACTGACTGCCTCCGGATTAGTCGCCCGTCCCGGCTCTGCAACAACAGAGTCGGCGGCAGGAGGGTGAACGACGCTTTCGCTTTCTTTGACCGCTATCCGCGCATGAGAGTGCTCGCGCGCCTGTAGTTCCACGTCCTCAGCTTGCACATTGGTGACCCCTGCCACGAACCGATAACCGCGGCGAGCCAGAGTTTCGATGTACTTATCGCCCAGCTCTCGCCCGAGGGCCTCCCTGAGCTTATGAATGTGGTGGGAAAGATTAGCTTCCTCAACGTAGCTGTCGGGCCAGACTTTGCGCATCAACTCGTCTTTGGTAAGCACCTGGCCATCGCTTTTGACCAGCACGAGAAGAAGGTCGAAGGCTTTAAGCGTCAGGGGCACCACCGACCCTTCGCGAAGCAGCAGTCGCTGGGTAGCGTCGAGACGGAACGGCCCAAACTCGTAAAAATGCTTTTCCTGCCTATTCATAAGGGCGTTACGAAGCCATCCAGATTCAGTTAAGAACTAATCGAGAGTTTGCAAAGGACATTTTCCGGGGCCACGGGTAACTTGCACGTGGAGGTCAGCCATGTCGAACGCGGTTCCTGAAACAACAGCAAAAATCTTAGCGCATCGCTCAATCGGTCGCAATGAAACTTCGGAACGAACAAGGGCGAAGCAAACGCCGGAGCATTCGAGGCCGCGCTCTACGCACATTCAGATCACTCTTCAATGAGTGCAAACAACCACTTCAATTCACCAAGAAAGGTAAGTAAGAACAATGAAAATGAAAGCAACCGTTCTCGCGTCCGTTTTCCTTCTGGGGATCTTCGCACTCGTGTCGGCGCAGCAACCCATCCGGACTTCCCGGACTGACGCGTCCAGTCAACAAAATGCTAACCGTATGCCTAAGCCAAACCCGCAGACAGCAGTGCTTGCCGATTTGATAGTGACGGAAATCAGCTATGACAAAACGGGTGCGGTGCTTGTGCAGGTGATGAACCAGGGCAATGCCAACGCCAAAGCAAGTCACCTCGCCTTAATGATCATGAAAGGAAACGGACCGGCCAGCGGACACGGCAAGGTTTGGACTGTGGCGGTGCCTGCGTTGAAAGCTCACCAGAGCTATTCGGCGACGTTCAATATTTCGCCTTTCAAGTTCGCAGATCACGCATTCACAGCTCGCGCCGACCGCTCGGACGAGGTCAAGGAGTCAGATGAGTCGAACAACGATCGGTTCGATAACTCACGGGTAATTCGCTGATACCGGCACTGGCTGCAGCCGTGAACGGCAGTTAAGACCGTCGCCCGATCCTGGGCGACGGTCGCAAAAGGCCCAGGTGGTGAACACCGGAATGCAAAGAAAGAGAGAGAGAGCAAATGAACATCATGTGTGAACAAGAATCGAATTCCATCCTGCGCGTAGTCGGCAGGGCCTGCACCCTGCTCTTCATCTTTGGGGCGCTATGTGGCCTGACGCAAGCGCAATCGCAGGACCCCGCTAACCCAACACCGATTACCTCGAACGCCGTTGAGGGAAAGGCGAAGGAGGCGGGAGCCACATATTACTATCGGTTCAAGGCGAAGAAGGGTAACGTCACCATCACGCTCAAAGGTCAGACCAACAATTACTCAACCCAGTTTGAAGCAGACCTGGTAAATAGTGCAGGGGCTGATTTGGGCGATATTTATGTGAGCGCGGGTGATACGGCCGCGTCTGCGTCGAAAACCTTTACCTTCGACAACGAACAGTCGGTGACCATCGTCGTTAAGCTCTTGAAGGATGACAATGTGAAATGGCAGTGGTACCGCATCGTGCTTTCCGGAGCGGTTGATGTCGGAGGGCAGGGCGGCGGAAATAAACCCAACCCCTCTCCGGGTCTCCCTGATTTGAAAGTCGTGGATGTGAAAATAAGTGGGCCTGGCGAAAATACGGCAACCGTCTATGTGCAGAATGTGTGTGGCGGCTATGTTATTCCGTCCCACATAAGAGTAAAACTGACTATTTTCAAGGGTGCCGATAAGGCTTCGGGAGCGGACCTTTACACTTACGGTGAGTTGCAGGGCTGGTCCACCACGCCCAAGGACACAGGTTCAAAAGGGGTGTTTGCTCTCACGTCTTTGTCTAAGATCAAGAGCTATCATGACCGTTACATCCGCGTGGACGTTGATCCCGACAACACAGTCGCGGAAACAATCGAGACAAATAATTGGTGGGAGACGGGTGCAGCTCCTTTTCCTGATCCCAGCAACCACTGCAGTGCGAAATCACCTTGAGCAGAGGAGTTGTGAGAAGCAACGAAGGCAACGAGGGACCGCGCCCGGCTATGCCGGGGACATGGATCAATGCGAAGTAGTTTGCAGCTTGAACGGAAGAAAGTGTCACCAAATGAAAACAACTTTTCTCGGACTCGTGATCTTGATGACAGGGCTCGTCGGATGCGGCGGCCCAAAGACGGTCGAGACCAAGAACGCTTCAGACAGTGGGCAGAACGCAAATTCAGGCAAGCGTTCGGGCGGTAAGCTTGACGCGTGTGCACTGCTGGGCAAAGAGGATGCTGAGTCTTTTCTCGGCGAACCCGTCGGAGCGCCGGCGACCACGCATACCGAAGCAATGGGCAATACCGTAACGCAATGCCGGTACAGCGCGTCCTCGGGGAATAAGAGAGTTGGTTTGCTGTTACGCCAGGCTGCAACAGCGGAAGACACAGCGAAGATTTTTAAGCAGGCACGCGATGCTTCGAAAGAGTTGTCTGGCGCGGATCCGCAGACGATCGATGGACTGGGTGAGAGCGCCTATTGGACTGGGGGAAATCTCAGACAGCTAAACGTGCTGAAGGGCGATGCGTGGTTGATCGTCACCGCCAGTCCAGGTAATGGAACTGATCCCCTTGAGGCGAGCAAGAATGTCTCGCGGAAAATTCTGGCGCGCATGCCTTGAAGGAAAAGAGGCCCGGGTACGGGGATCCGAACCGACCCGCTGGTCCTACTGAAAATAATGGTGAGCCGAGCAGGGCTCAAACCTGCGACCCGCTGATTAAGAGTCCGTTCAGAGCCACTCCAGCAGGTTGCGGCTCATGCGGTCTACTCGGTTCCGCTGCGCTCCACCCCAGGCAAGGTAATTTTCAACTTTGAAAAAACACGATCGCAGAATCGAAGGCCTTACATATTTGTTTTACTCGCGGACAACGTACGAGACAGTTTCATTGTTATGTCTTCCTCTGTATTCGCTGTGGTTAAAAGCCGGTTTTCCCGGCGCAGTTATTGACGGCGTGAGTGTTGTTGCTTGGGCAAACCACTCAGTCGCGTTATGGTGGAAGCTTCGGGAGATTGTAACCCGACCGCCGGCAAGAAAGCATCAGAGATGAACCAGTTCTAACTGGCTTTGGTAAACGAGCCTCAATCAATGACTACCACCAGCTTAACGCAGAAGATACTCCTTACCCTCTGGCTAAGTCTCAGCCTTGCAGGTAATGCAAACAGTCAGCTGGGATCGAACCCGGTTTCCGGGGCTGGCGGTATGCAGTTAATCGACTCCGGAGCGGGCCTGAACCGGAAGGTTACCGTCACGTCTACGGGACTATTTCGCCTTGTCTTCGAGGCGGCTGATAACTGGGGAATCTCTCAGTGGTACGACCTGGTCAACGACGGGACTGCGAAAACCAATCTCACCGGACCTGGATATGGCGTGAACCCTGACATTTCCACTGCGGAACCGGGACTTTTTCAGGAGGTCTTCTACGGGACGACTCCGGATGATCCCAAGCTATATACACGGGCGGCGAGTTACTACTTTCCAAACAGCCACCGAACTTTCACGGTGCTGGAAAATTCTCCTTCACGGGTGGTGGTGCAAGCCACATCGAGCCCGGTCACTAATGCGGTCGGCGTGCTCAGCAACGTGACCGTGGAGGTTACCTACTACATCTACCCGAACGGGAAAATCTATGTCCACAGCGTCCTCCGAGTCGCCAATGCGCAAACCGCGAAGGAGTGGCGTTGCGCGACGCTCGGGTTGAGTGATCCCACGAGCCGTGACCCTTATGCCACTCCCGATTCGACGGGTTGGATCCGCGCCAGCGCGACCCAAAATCCCTATGAATACCTGGGTGCGAAGGAGAGCTATCTCTTCGCTTATTGGCGAGCGAGCACCACCCCCGCGCCCTACACGAACTATACCAAAGCCAGCATTCTCTTAGTTCCCAAGCCCGGTAATCCCACACAGGGTACACAGGGCAGGCACAACTGGGCGGGCTGGAAGCGCTGGTACTATGGAAGCGTTCCGCTCAACCTGGCTGCGGGAAAGAGTCTGGCCCAGGATTACCTGATACAACTCGGTACTCAAGGGAGTTCGGTCCTTCCGAATATCAATAGCAGTGCCGTGGCGGATCCCATTGTCCAGTCGTACTTCGCCAATCCCACGCCACCCTCGCCAAGCCTTCACCGGCACTGAAACCGACGCCGACGCCGACCAAGCCTGGAGGTACTCAACTCATTAGTACCCCGTGCGCCAGCGACGGGATCGAGTTAGATGAGATCGCCCAGCCTTGCTGCAAATTGCGTCCGGTACCGTCAGCCGCAATCCGAATCGAACACATCCTCAGAGAAAAGCTGAGAATCGCAAAATCGCAAGCCTGACCCCGGATAAAGACGTGGCAGAAATAAGCTGGACTCGCGAGTCTGAAATCTGGCTCAAAGACATTTACGACTACATAGCGGCAGATGATCCCCACGCCGCTGCGCAAACCATCACCAGCATTTACGAAAATCGCAACTACTCAGAAGTCACCCGCGCCTCGGTCCTAGGTACGAAACCGAAACCTCGCGCGAAATTCGTATTCTCCTCTACGAACATTTCCGCATAACTTATCTAATCAAGGCCGACGGCAACATCGATATTCTCGGCGTCTTTCACGGAGCCTTGGATATCGATCGATACTTTGTCTGATTCTTCAGACGCGCTTCGCACGTCATAAAGGCCAGCCTGAAGGCGTGCGCCGCGCACTGGTTGTGCCGGCACATTTGGAGTGCACTGATTTGACGCCGCCGTATTCGATCGCGCATCAGAAGCTCTCCCGCGAAAGTCCGTGGAGTGGACGATGGACCGAGAAGCTATTGAGGTTTTCGGTTTCAGTCGTCCGTTTCACGGGCTGCGATTCATTGTCGTATGCGACACAGCCGATAAATCGGTGGGCTATTTTCATTCGTCGGCTGAGCCGACTCTTGAGGCAAACAGAATTGCAAATCACAGGCCTGACCCCAACGGTTTATTTACATCACTCTCAATTGAATGGTGATGAAGTCAGTACCGGGAGCGCAGCGACCGGCTCTCAGCGGCCACAACAGTCGCATCCGGATGGCAACTCCCGAGCGGGTCGCTGCGCTCTCCGTACTAACCTCATTGGCGTTCAGTTGAGAGGTGGGGGTAATCAAAACTTATTGAAATCAGGTAGCTCGTCACCTTGTCCGTGAAGGACGTATTCGATGGCCCGCGCTACACTGCGCTCATTCCATAGGGGTCGCTTGCTACCCTTGTCTGCCCACGGACTGGATTCTTGTCGCCAACATCCATCCTGTCGCCTTCGCTTGGTTGACTTTGCTTTCAGTGCGGCTAGCGCGAGCGCTGGTTTAGCTGACCCGATTGAAACGACAATGTGGACGTGGTTCGTCCTGAGATTAAGCGCATGCAGTTGCCACTTGCGATCGGTACAAGTCTCCAGGATGGCTGCCTTAACGGACCGGCGCCGAGCAGCGTCCAACGTGACCGGCTTACTTTCCATGATTGCGGTTTTGTATCGATGCCAGTTCTTATTGGGTTCGATGTAAGGGGACCTGTAACGATTGTGGAAGCGATCGATTGAGCCGCGACTATCTCCGTGCAGCCACGTGCCGTAACAACGAAACGTGATCAAGTGGGCGAGTGGGACATCGGTGTCGTTCCACATGGAGCTCTGATCCTACACTGCGGATCAAGTAAGGGAAGTTGCATGAGGAGGGCTCTTGGGACGGCGGAGCCGGTCGCTGCGCTCCCGGTACTGACCTCGTTGGCACTCAGTTGAGTGTTGGGGAGCGCGGCGGCGCCGGCTCTCAACGGACTTTACATATCACGCTCAATTGCGTGGTGATGAAGTCAGTACCGGGAGCGCAGCGACCGGCCCTCAACGGACTTCAATAATGACGAATGATGAGATCGTCCAGCTCTCCTCAGCAAGAATTGCAGGCCTGACCCCGTTTTGTTACTAAGAACCGAGTAATCTTTTACCCAGCTTAGGCTTCGGGAATCACCTGTCTAATTTTGTTTATAATTAGTTGTGCTATCGGCGGATCATAGTTCGACATAACTATGAGGGTGTAGCCGGTATCGAGATGAATACTTAATTCACTGTTAATACCAAGAAAGCCTCCGGAATGTCCGATGACTTTATGGCCGTTGATCTCGGAGCAAAAGAACCCATACCCATATTTGATACCAGGCGTGAACACCACCTTGCCAGTGGTAAGGATTTCTCGGTACCGGCGACTTAAAAGCTTGTCACCCAACAGCGCATTAGCGAACTTGAGTAAATCAGGCGCGGTTGAAAACCCACCACCAGCGGGACCACCCTTAACAACATGAGAAAATAGATTGTTTGCTCGGGGTCCGGGAACGTAGTTGCCGTTTTCATCCTGACTTGTATAACCAATGGCCAGGTTGGGTGTGTCATGGTCTAACTCGTAGGCGTCTGTGTCGTTCATATCCGCGGGTTTATAAATGTGCTCGCGCACATAAGTGAAGTAATCCTGTCCACTGACCTTTTCGATTATGGCGCCCAATAACATGAATCCAGCGTTGCTATAACTCATCCTGTCCCCGGGCTGGAATAAAAGTGGCTGGTCCACAAATAGAGGCAGATAGTCCTTGACTGATTTGAATCTGTCCTTCGACGTTTCAAAAAACTTTGGTGTGAAATAGTCACTAAGACCTGACGTATGAGTGAGCAAGTGATGAAGGGTGACCTTCGCGGCCACTTCCTTGTTTGGGTAGTCGGGAAGGACCTTACCAACGGTGTCATCAAACGACAGCTTGCCCTGTTCGACAAGCTGGGCAATCGCTATGGCCGTAAACATTTTGTTCATTGAACCGAGATTGAACTTGGTATTTACGCGATTGGGAACGTTGTATGCTTTGCTGGCGAGGCCGTAGGCGTTTTGAAAGATTGGCTTTCCGTTCTTTGCAACCAGGACGCTGCCTGAGAAAACATCTGCGGCCGCCAATCGCTTCAGGTAGCTGTCAATCCACTGTCCAAACTCAGCTTCACTCGATTTACGCGTGCGTGGATTAACCGCAGTTTGGATCGAGATATTGCTGATCGCCGTGATTATGTGAGGCTCTTCCGCGGCCACTCTGATTGTGAGTCTTGATTGGAATTCGGTTAACTCCGTTTCTAACAAAGCAACAATGTCCGTCTCAGAGGACTTTTCTATGGCGATAATTTTCATTTTACCGCCTACATGCATTGAGTTCGCCACACTGTTCGCTCTGACTTCCGCCGGTGCCTGATCGAGCACTGGCTGCGCGTAACTGTTCGCCATGAACTTGCGTAATGTGTCGTAGTCACCGCTATTGTAGGCGCGTTGCCATTCGCTTAAGCGTCGCCCCGCCGGGGTATCGGGAATGACTGGAGTTTTCTCTTGCGCAGACAGCCGCGTTTGACTTAGTGTCGCCGACAACAACAGACCAAGGATGGCTAGTAAGATAAGATGAAATGATTTTTGTTTCATGGCGTTCTCGGTGGCGTCCTTCATATTGAAACGATCGCTTGAAGACAACGAAGCGTCAAGCTCTGTCACCGCACTCCAAGATTACTTCAGCTTCTCGTACTCCTTCTTCGCTTCGATCAGGATCGGAATGTCTGCATCTGCATCTTTCCACATCGCAAAGAAATCCTGATATGCCTTGCGCGCCCGTGACGCATCGCCGCTCAGCGCAGACGCTCGTGCCAATCCTAAATACGCCACCGAATACAGCGCCGGGCCCAGGAAGTCGTACAGGCCGTGGCGGTCAATTATTTTTTGGAATTCGGCGGCGGCTTCCGCGCCCTGACCCAGACGCAGGTAAGCCAGACCGCGCAGGTATTGGGGCTGAAAGTCGGTAGCGGCTTCGTATCGCTTGGCGGGCTCCAGCAACTGGATAGCCTGCGCCGGTTGCCCGCGTTGGAGTTCGATGGCGGCGCGAATGGCGGGCAGCCAAATGCCATTGAACCGCGTGTCGTTGGGAAAAAGCGGCGCAAGTTTAGCCATGTAAGCCTGCGCTTCGCTGACATCGCCGCACATCACCAGAACGATTGCGTTCTCCGAGTAAGAAGTATCATTGACGGAGGCGAGAGCTTGCGCCGCTTTCCGTTTGGCGGTTTGGCAATCGCCAAAGACTGCGCCCGTCAGGGCTTCACGGCTGGCAATGCGCGCCACCCACCCTTTTATTCCGCCCCGTTCGGTAATGTCTGTGGCCCGGGTCGAGAGTTCTTTCGATTTGCGCCACTGACCATCGAGCGCCGCAGTCTGCGCCTGTAAAGCCAGCGCAAAATACGGATAGGAATTAGCTTCGGCCCACGTTAGCTGTTGCGACTGCGCCGCCTTATCACCTGCGAAGTAGGCAATCCAGTGCAGAAACAAGTGATACTCAGCCGCATCGAGATTGTTCGCCATCGCCTGCTGATATATCTCTTTAGCCTCGCCAAAGCGGTTAAGCCAAATGAGCGCGCCGGCGGGGTTTGAATAGACGGCGGCGACCCTAGGATTCAGACGCATGGCTTCACGCCCGTTGGCGACGGCATTCTCAAATTGTGCGACGTCAATGTAGAGGTCAGCCAGCGCGTGATAAGTCCGCCAATAATGAGGGTACGTTTGCTTCCATACTTCGCCCGCCTCGATCGCTTTTTCCAGGTCGTGAGTGACTACGCGATTATAAAAAAGCGTAATATAAAGTTTCTCATTTTCAGTGGCTCGTTCGCGCAGCTCAAAGGCCTTACGCGCCGAGACAGTGGCCTCGTTGTTAAGGCCGCTATTCACTTGATTTCGTGCCAGGGACAAATAGCCGAGAGCGAAATTGGGATCGAGTTCAATCGCCCGCTGAAGAAACGGAATGGCTTTGGGATAATTGCCACTGTTGGATTGCTCGAGCCCCAGCGAGTAGGCTTTGAGCGCATCAAGTGAAGCCGTCGTTGCCTGCTCGATCGGTGCATCAAACTTCTGAATCGAACTCAAGCTCTCGCCTAACTTTTCGCGTAATCGGGTCGCCGCCTGCGAGATTGTTTTCAGCACCTGCTCCTTGCTCTCCGCCTCGATCTGTTCGCGCGCCATGTCGTCGCCTGTCTGCGCGTTGACCGCTTTGAGCGTAATCACGTAATGACTCCCCAGACTAGCAATTGCACCGGTCAGGAAAGCCTTCAATCCTTGTCGCAGGCAAATCTCTCGCGCTATGGGTTCGGTGACGCGCTCGTCGGGCTGTTGCTTCATTGACTGTAAGGTCTCGCGCACGCGGGCTTCTGGAAAAATATCCAGAAACGGCGACTGCGCAAGAGTCACCGCCAATGCCTGCTTGAGTGTCCCGTCAAAGACCACGTCACCAGTCTTGTTGTCGAAGTCGGCGAGCAGGATGGTGTCCTTGTCGGTCAACGCCGTCGCCGGATGTTTGAAAAAGAGAAAATAAGAAACGACCGCCGCGACGAAGACCAGCGGTATCAGCGCGAGCGCAATAGCTCGCTGATGAGTTTTGATCTGAGAGAAGATGTACTCCGCGCTCGAAGTGGTGTGAATCTCGCTCGCGGTTGGCGTTGATGCCTCCGCTGCTGTGCCTTGGGCAGCGCCAATGGTTCGTTGCCTGATTATGCCGCTCTTCTGATCCGCTGCCCCGCTGCGCGCGAGTTCGGCCTCAAATTCCAGACGCCGTCTGAGGCTCTTTAGATCCCGGCTCAGGTCTTTAACCATTTGATAGCGTCTTTCGCGCTTCTTGTGCAGCGCCTTCCGGACAATCTGTTCCAACCCAGCGGGACAATCCCGCCTGAGTTGCGTCAGAGGCCGAGGCCTGCTCCTTAGAATCGCCGCAATGACATCACCCGGGGAATCGCCAGGAAACGGTTGCTGATGAGCAATCAGTTCATAAAGCAAAACGCCCAGACTCCAAATGTCCGTGCGTGCATCCAGTACCTGACTGCGCACTTGCTCGGGCGACATATAGGCGATTGTCCCGATGATGCTGCCCGGCCCGGTGTGGAATTGCTTCGCTGTTGCGCCTTCAGTATCAATTGCTCCAGTGGTGTGTTCCGTCAGTTTGGCAATGCCAAAGTCCAAAACTTTGACGTAACCATCAGAGCGCACAATGATGTTTTCCGGCTTGATGTCGCAATGGACGATGCCCGCCGCGTGCGCTGCGGCCAGCGCTTCCGCTGTTTGTCCGCCAATGTCCATCAGTTCGTCCAGCGGCAGCGGGCCGCGTTTTAGGCGCTCGCGCAAGGTAGGGCCGTCAATGAACTCGGTGGCGATGAAATGCGTGCCATCCGCCTCGGCAATTTCGTGGATGGTGATGATGTTGGGATGGTTGAGAGCGGAAGCAGCCTTCGCTTCATGCACAAAGCGGCGCATTCGTTCCGCATCGCTCGCCAAATCTTCGGGCAGAATTTTCAGCGCGACTTTGCGATCCAGTTTGGTGTCCTGGGCGAGATATACCTCGCCCATCCCACCCGCGCCAATCTTGGACACGATGCGGTAATGCGACAGAGTTGTGTTGGCTGAAAGGTCTTTATTCACTCTGGTTCAAATTCACTGCGGCAACCCCGTTTGCCGGTGCCGACTGGAGCGAGCATTTTCTGGCGACTCAACAGTGTACCGTCAGGCAACGATAAATACGCCTCGAATCCCAACTTCTTCAGGCAGGATCTTCAGTGCGACTTTGCGATCCAGCTTCGTGTCCTGCGCCAGGTACACCTCACCCATCCCGCCCTCGCCAATCTTCGAGAGGATTTCGTAACGACCCAAATGCGTCCCTGCAGTAATGGCCATGGCCGCTGATGCGTTTATCTAGGTCGATTAGGATGCTGACAAAAGATGTTCATCTTAGCTGGGTTAGCCTGAGTCCGCTAGCTCAGTTCAACCGCAGTGGCGGTGAACACATCACCCTTGGCAATGAGTTCGAGCAGAGTCTGGCCATCGACAAATTCGGTGGCGATGAAATGACTATCATCCGCCTCGCCAATTTCGTAGATGGTGAAAATGTTTGGGTGATTGAGCGCCAAGGGTGCGAGTGCTTGAAGGCGGAAGCGACGAATCCGTTCCTCGTGACTGACGTCATAGAAGGAACACACCCCGAAACACTGTGCTCGATCCATTAACTACTGCCACCAGCTTAACGGCGCCGGACAACTGGCAAACAACCGGGTGTGGATCTCTCGCGCAGTACGAAAGAGCAGAAGCAACTCACGAGGCCAAAGCCGAAGGAAACCGCCGCAGAAGTACACTAGAGGAAAAGTTAGAGGAAAAGTGAAAAGGCCAGCGAGGGTCACTGGCCTGTAAGTTATTGAAAAGACATGGTGAGCCGAGCAGGCCTCGAACCTGCGATGATTAAGAGAGAGTTTAGAAGCACACCATCAGGTTACGCCTCATACAGTTTATTAACATTTGTTATGGGTTGCAGCCGCCAGCGAGTCTATCTGTTACTACCTATATACTCTCGCGCCTACGCTGCGTTCACTCGAACTGCGTTTGCTGAGGATGCCGCGCTCGACTCCTCGGGCTTTGACAGCACTTACAAGTTTTCACTTCCAAAGCCGGTCCAGGACAAGACCTTTTATCTGCTGAGTTTGTTTCAAGAAACCCGGGAAGTCAGAAAAACTTCTATCTTAGACGCACGATGGAGAAGGCATCGAATCTGACTGTACAAAAAGCGAAAGTCGCTATGAAGGTATTCGTCCTAACTATCCCGCATCGCCCGGTCGTTCAGAAACGTCAAGAAATGCTTCGGGAAGACTCCCAGTGGCTGTGGGGCATCGAGCTCATCTTACCCATCTCTACGAAACGCCCTGTTCGACTACATGAGCGCTTTGTTCCCAAACTCATTTCAGTTCTATCATCCAGATGTTGCCCGTTGTCTCGGCGTATTCGTAAGCGATTCTGTCACTCAGAGGCGCCCACGTGGGATAGCGGACGTAAGAATTGAGTTTGGTGAACCTCGTTAATTGCTTTTGTTCTCTGGTTGAACGCGAAACCCAATAAATGTTCCAGATGCCGTCACGCTGTCCCGCGAAAAGTATTTTGTCGCCGTCTGGGGACCAATCATAAGGCCAGCTTTGACCTTTATTGAAAGTCAATTGCACTGGCTCGCCGCCTTTGCTCGGGATGATGCACACCTGCGTGTCGTCGCCGCGTTTCGACTGAAGGGCAATCCATCGTCCGTCGGGCGACCAGGAAGGAAAGCCCATCAACTCTTTATCGAACGTTAGTTGGGCAGGCTCGCCCCCTCCGATCGAGATTTTCCAGATGTTGACAGTGCCGCTTCGTTTTGAATTAAACGCGACCTGTTGTCCGTCGGGCGAGACGCGGGCGTTGACCACATCTTCATCAAAATCGAGCAGCTTTTTTTCTTTCCCGCCATCCATGGGGATAGACCAGAGAACAGTGCGGTCATCACGATTTGATACGAACGCAATGTCATTGCCGTCGAAAAATCTCCAGGCACTCCAGCCGCCGCTCGTTGTGAGTTGTGTTTGGTTATTGCCGTCTGCTTCCATCATCCAAATTTGAGTTGTTCCCGTCAGGGAGGATTGGTAAGCGAGTTTTTTCCCATCATGCGAAAATACCGGATACAGAGAACGAACGTTTGCGTTTTGCGTCAACTGAATCGGATTGCCGTTTGCTTCGTTTGTAATCGGTGCAAGCGGCGTTGACCAGATGTTACTGGCGGTGGTAAGCGCTGCGAAAAGAATTCGCTTTCCTTTGGGAGAGAGTTGTCTGATGCGCGAGCCGCTTGAATCAAAAATCTTAATTGGATTCCCGATTGGCTCGCCTGTTTCGGAAAGATTTATTTGCTGCACCGAGGAGTTTATGTCGTCGGCAACAAAAAAGACTGATTGACCATCGGCGGCGTAAACGGCATCCGATGCGCCTGGAAGTTTAGCTGAGAGGTATTTCAAATCATTGCCCTGAACGGTTACAGACCAGACGGAAGAACCCCTTAAATCGCTTGCGTCAAACACGATTCTCTTTCCGTCCGGCGACCACGAAGGCGCGCCGTGACCACCGGCAGGATTTCCAACTTGCGTAAGCTGTCTCGGCTCGCCGCCTTTGGAAGAAACGATCCAAATTGTCGAAGGGGGCATCGCATTACGAACCCCAGCGCCTAAATCATTAAGGGGGTCTGATTGAAAAGCAATTGAAGAGCCGTCAGGCGACCATGCAGGGTGGGAACCGAATTCAGTCAATTGTTTTGCCGTGCCTCCCGTCGCCGCCACAATCCAGATGCAGCCACGCATCTTTGAGTAATAAGCAAGCAAACTACCGTCGGGCGAAAAGGCAGGTTCAAAATTCTGCCCGCCGTCCGAAGTGATTTGTACTTCGCGTGCACCCACCACGAGTTGTTTGACGTAAATTTCAAAACTGCCGTTCCGGTCTGAGCTAAAAGCGATTGAGTTGCCATCAGGCGAAATCGAAGGGTAGAAATCCAATCCAGCCCAGGTAGTGAGTTGCACGGTTCGGCTGATTATCGGAGTTACGCCCGTCGCATTGTGATTGCGGACGGACCGAAAAGCGAATACTCCAGCGACAAGCAAGACCAAACCGAGAACCAAAGGCAGCCACCACGCGCGACGTTTAGCTGTCATTGTTGGCGTTGCTGTTTGACTTCCGGCCAGCGCTCTCAGCTGACTGAGTTGCATGGTCTTGACGTCACTGCCTGCCTCTGTCTCGCGTTCCTCATCAATAACTATGCGCGAGCGCGTGTACTCCGCGACGACCAGATCGCTGCCAGCATCTTCTGTGGCGATCACTTTGGCCGCAAAGCGATAACCGCGTCGCGGCATCGTTTCGATGTATTTCTCATTGTTGGCTCCCTCACCGAGGGCTTCTCTGAGCTTGTAAATGTTGTGAGAAAGATTGGCTTCTTCAACGAAGGTGTTGGGCCAAACCCGCTTCATCAATTCTTCTTTGGTCAATACATGGCCGCTGCTCTCAACCAGCACCAAAAGCATGTCGAAGGCTTTCGGCGTGAGCGGCACAACCTCATCGCCGCGGAAAAGCAATCGCTCGGACTCGTCCACGCGATAAGGGCCAAAGTCGTAAAAGTGCCTTGAATTCCTACTCATTTACAGCTCTCAGAACTCGACGAGAAATCTC
The DNA here is from genome assembly GCA_038230715.1 of Pyrinomonadales bacterium. Taxonomy (GTDB): domain Bacteria; phylum Acidobacteriota; class Blastocatellia; order Pyrinomonadales; family Pyrinomonadaceae; genus UBA11740. Next base: position 3,269 of record JBBRMS010000038.1, on the reverse strand, counting down.
TCAGGAACAAACGAGAACTTGCAAAGGACTTTTCATGCGGTCGCGGCTTAGTGTGCGCCCCGAGGTCAAGAGTGATGCCCCTGCCGGGGGAACCCACAGAGCGAAAATCTTATATCAGTGTTCCTCGACGGGCAATACTGAAACCGAAACGAGCTTAAGGATACCCGGGCGATTCCGAGCGAAAGGTGGGTGGGCGAGACGAAGCGAAGAATCCAGATCATCGTCGAGAAACACCGCCTCGTCATTCTGAAAGGGCGTAACGCAGCGGTCGACTCCTGGTGCGAGATGTGTGGAGAGCAGGTCAGGATGGTAACACCCGATCAAGCAGCGCTAATCAGCGACGTTAGCTCGCGCACGATCTATCGCTGGGTCGAAACGGGACGAGTTCACTTCATCGAGACAGCAGAAGGCTTTTCTTTGATCTGCCTTCACTCTCTAGAAAGTTATGAAGCGAGGCGTGATTCAACTCAGGCAGGGCAGGAAGAAGACGTCGGTCAAGCTTCGCAGATTCTGGTGAAGAAGAGTTTAGTCAGGCGGATCTTGAGGAGACGTTAAGTACAAATTGACCAGGACAAGAAAGGGAACGGAGGCACACATGATAACAACTGACAACGGGCACACGGGTCGCAAGGTTTACCACCGCAGCCTACTGACACTCGCGGTTTGCATTGCGACAGCGGCGACGGCGATCACGGCCAGAGCTCAGTCTACGAATCGCGACAACCCGACGCCGCTCGTCACAAATGTCATCAAGGGCGCGGGCACGGGCGCGAAGATTGAGTACTACTACAGTTTCGGCGCCGGACCGGGTCAGGTGGTTTTGACGATCGATCTGAAAGCTAAAGCGGGGGCGACGCAGGAAGATGTCGAATTGTTCGACGCGACCGGAAATAAGATTTTCTACTATTACCCAAATGCCACCGCGAAAAATGAACGGGCCATCAAGCACTTCATGGTTGCTGACAAGCAGACGCTATTGCTGCGCCTTGCCCTGGACAGCAGCGCGGGCGATTACGCGGTCAGGCTTGGCGGTGCGGTGGACCTGGCCGTCGACAAATCCCCTGGCCCGACGGTACCCAACCAGTCGACCGATGGTCTCGCGGATCTCGTCGTTAGTCAGATCGCGTTCGACCAATCGCCGTCGAAGATCCGTGTGCGCGTGATGAACTCCGGCAACGGACCCTCAACCGTTTGCCACCTCGCCCTGCAAAGCCTGACCGGCAACGATCCGACGCTGCCAACGACAAAACGAGTCTGGACCATTGAGATTCCGGCGCTCGAAGCCGGTAAGGGCTATTCGAATGTGATCGATGTCTCGCCGCTAACGCAAAACAACGGTCCGTGGAAAGCCTCGGTCGATAGATCGAACGAGGTTAAGGAGTCCAACGAAGCCAACAACAGCTTGACTTATCCGACGGGTGATTCGGGACCGGTATCTGCAGCAGGGTTGCTTCCGGATCTAGTCATTACAAAGTTCACCTTGCGCGATCCGGATACAGGTGTGGTCGCGGTGGTCGTCAAGAACATCGGCCAGGGAGATGCCGGCGCCTGCACCCTTCGGCTGATTGTTTGGGAGCCGGGCCAGTTCGAGCGGAAGGATGCAAAGACGGTTTTCTTAAAGGTGGGGTCGATTGCCGCGCAGCAATCGGTTGCGGTGAGAATCAGAGCAGGTGTGCCGATCATCAACGCGAAGTACTCGATGTTCATAGACATCAGCGAAGAGGTGGTGGAGAGCAACGAGAACAACAATCGAGCGGAAGGCGACGCCGGGGGACTTTAGGCCACAGGTGCAGATTACGAGAGGTGAACGCGATGAGAAAAAGAATGATCTATTTTGCAACCCTACTGGTTTTGTTCGTGCCCGCGTTGTACTGGGCCCGTCAACCCCAACTTACATATTCAGTGACCGCCGCTGCGGGACCGCGCATCCCCCCTCCCACGCCGACACCGCGCGGCACTCCCCGCAAGTTGCCCGGATCGATCGGCGGCGTGCTCTTCATCAGCAACCTCAAGTCGGATGTTCCCCTTGAATGCAAAAGCCTTGAGGTTGACGCCATCGAGATCGGTGGTGCTCAGCAGTTGCTGAAAAAGGCGACCGCAGACGGAATCATCAATAAGAAGGTGTGCCGGTATAACCTGGGGTACCTGCCGGCAAGTATTCCATTTCAACTCACCGTGCTTAAGCCAAAGGAACTGAAGGACTGCAGTCAGGAGAATTTTGAGGCCGATGGGACATTGCCGATAACGCTCAAGTCCGGAGAAAAGCTCAGACGCGACATCACGATCCGGAACATAACGTGCACAGTCGTGAAGTGATCACATCGCCGGATAAATGAGGTCGAGCAAGAGAACAGTCGTCACGACCGTAAGCACCGAAATAACCGCGACGTCACCGGCGCCGCAATGAATGAGGAGAAGAAGAAATGACACGAATCAAACTAATTAGCTTTGTGATATTAGCTTTTTTGATCGCAGTGGCGGTTGCATATCAGCCCATTCCTTCTGCCCACACCCGCGCCGCAGCCGGTCCACCGCCGGACGGTGTACCCACCCTGCCGTTCTACCGGCTTTACGCTCCTTCGACGGGCATCCATTTCTATACGACGGATGTGAACAAGAAACTCGAAGCGATCGGCACCGGCGGATGGAAGTCAGAAGGTATATCCGCATACGTCCTAAACCAGCAGGCCCCTGGAACAGTACCGCTCTACGGATTGGTCATAAGTATGAACTTTGGTCACGACCGCGATGATTCTGTCTTCGGCTACACAACTAGCGAGCAGGAAGAGAACCAACTCCTTAATACTCCGGGAGTGCCATGGCCCCTGGGTGGATGGGTTGCTCGATGGAAGTTAATTGGCGACGGCATTTCCAGCTACGTCAGCCCGACACAGTTGCCTGGCACGGTGCCGCTTTACAGACTGTATCACCCACCGCAATTCGGGGAGGCAGACAGCGTTGGAGCCCGACCTTGCCTCCCAAGCTCGTACGACAATTTTTACACCACCAGCGAAAAAGAGAAGGCGCACGCGCTCACCTCGTCCGGCTACAAGTTTATTCGCATTGAGGGCTATGTCTGGCCTGCGGCCACCACAGTCGGCGGTCCGCCGAAGGTGGGACCGGGCAAGCCCGTGGGAGACGCCGACACGGTCCTGCTCAAGTGGGGCTGCACGCGTCCCGGCGCGGGCTCCTATAACTGCCCAACTACTGCTGGCTATGAAGCATGCGCAAACTATCGAGCGAAGGGCGAGGTCAAAGCCTGCTCGACT
>JBBRMS010000037.1:0-41666 GCA_038230715.1 Pyrinomonadales bacterium | reverse complement strand
GTGACTGTTCGCCTTTTGTTAAGCGCCTCAAAATTTACGAACATCCCACCTTAGCATGGGCCACTGATCGAAACCTTCCTGGGCTCGTCCCCGTCGCCCGCGATTCCGATCCGCCAAACTGGGGGCGGCAGCGGGTAATGTCCCAAACGTTCACCCCACTCAATCACAACGACCGCATCTTCATCAGTCAGGATTTCATCGAGGTCCACTGCATGCGCGGCCCGCGCGCCTTCCTCAAGCCGGTAGAGATCGATGTGATAAAGCAGCAGACGGCCCTGGTGAAGATTGACGAGAGTAAAAGACGGGCTGGTGATGTCTTCGCGATCCAGCCCGAGCACACTCGCCAGTCCCTTCACGAAAACGGTCTTGCCTGCGCCCAGTGGGCCGTCAAGCAAAAGGACCTCACCGCCGGAGAGTTGTTCGCCCACGCGAACGCCTAGATCAAACGTCTCGTTTTCATTGAGCGCAATCCATTCGCCCGTTTGGATTTTCTGTGGTTTCACTGAAGCCTACTCATTAAATTGCGTCACAAAAAGGTACGAGGAACTCGTGAATTGTTGAAACCCGAGCCGCGTTTAAGCGGCCAACCGCAGGTGCCATAGTTCAAGGCAGTTCGCCATCGGGATCGAGGAGGCAGATTGCGGCGCTGAGGTGATCGCGAATATCAGAAGCGACCATGGCCCGCATCCCGAGATGCTCGGCTGCCAAATCTCCCGCGAGACCGCTGACATAAAGTGCCGCCACCACGGCCTCCGTCGCACTCGCCTGCTTCTTCAAAGTGCCATACGCCTGCGCCAGAAAACCTGCGATGACGCCGGTCAAAGTATCGCCGGCGCCGGCGGTCCCGAGTCCCGCGTTGCCGGTCGGGTTAACAAACACTCGGCCATCGGGCACAGCTATAATCGATCGCGCGCCCTTTAAGACGAGGATTACCTGATGCGCCGTGGCAAAATTCCGGGCCGCCCCGACCCGGTCGTCGAAAACTGTCTTATCGTCTGTACCGATCAGCCTTAGCATCTCGCCCTGATGTGGTGTCAAAACGATAGGCAGGTCGGCCGAGCCTCGCAGTTCCGCCGGCCAGGGCGAGAGGCAGTTCAACCCGTCGGCATCAATTACGACTGGAGTCTTTCGCTGTTCGACTAATGACTTTACAAAAACTCGAGTGCGCTCATCCTCTGCCGACAATCCGGGGCCGACGGCGATCACATCTGCGCGTTCCGCAAGTTTAAGGACATGACCGAGTGCTTCGTCACTGACCGAGCCGCGATCAGTCTCCGCCACTGCTGCGGTCATTATTTCAGGCATGGCTTGGGCCGCCACGAGCGCTACGGCCGATACCGGAGAGCCGAGAGTCACGAGGCCTGCACCCGCTCGCATCGCCGCATTGGCGCAAAGCGCTGCCGCTCCGGTAAATCCACGTGAGCCGGCAAGCACCAGAACGTGACCGTGTGTATTCTTGTAAGAGGCGGGAAGATAGCGCGTAGAAATTAACCACCGGCGCGCATCGCTTTCCTCGGTCATGAATTGCTGAGTCGCTACTCGCTGCACTAACTCAGATGGTGAGCCGATATCGGCCACAATCAATTTGCCGTTGTGGCCGGCGGCTGGAGGCAGGACGTTTGCGGGCTTTGGTGCGGTCATGGTAACCGTAACGTCGGCCTGCACCGCTGGGCCGATCAATTGTGCCTGGTCGGCATTGAGCCCAGAGGGAACATCGATCGAAATAATAGCTGGGCGAACTTCTGTCTCGCGGGCCCGATCAAAATACTTGACGGCTCCGTCAAAGACTCCCTCCAACGGACGCGTCAGCCCGGTGCCGAACATCGCATCCACTAATATCTCGTAGGCACCACTCAATTCATTTTCTTTTAGACTGGTCCAACGCTCTGACGAGTCGCATTCAAAGAACCTGACTCGTAAGTCGCCTTTCAGTTCCTGCAATCGGAAAAAATTTGCCTGGGCGTCGCCCTTCGTGTTTTCCACTCTGCCGAACAAGACCACGTCAACTTTTGCGCCAGGCTGCGCGAGTATCCTCGCGGTCGCGGCACCATCGCCGCCGTTGTTTCCCGGCCCGCATAAAATCAGTGTCGAGTGGTAGCCGCTTCCGGCTAGCGCCAACACGGCGTCCGCGACCGCCTGAGCGGCACTCTCCATCAGAGCTGTCGAAGTCGTTCCGTAACGCTCGATGGTAAGCCGATCGATCTCGCGCATTTGCGCCGACGAAATGATTGTTTGCACGTCGCGATGATAAGGAGAAGGTAACGGAGGGTCAATTCGGGCCGAACTCCTAGCCCACAACGGAAAAAAGGCCGCTTGAGGGATTTCCCCGCCGCCTGCCGCTGCTCCAGCCTATCCGTCTTTTCAGGATACCCAAGTAAACAGATAATGCGACCCGGTCTCCAGAAAGCCCCTGAGAATGAATTCGACTGACTTTTCTCTAGCCTGACCGACCTCCGTCATTCTGACTGACCAACCTTCCAAACTGACTTTGCCCGGATCGGTCGCTCTCTGGAAAACTCCCGAAAACAGGCCTGAAACAACGATTTACGCTCTGGCATAACCGTTGTTAAGTCAATTGTGCCAGCACCCGTGCGTGCTGCGATTTTAATGGAGCAAAGCAGGTCACGGAACTCATATGAACAGAGAAAAAAGAGTGCGGACGAGGTTAGGTTGGCGATGGCTCACAGCCCTGGGGCTGGCGATGTCTTTGATCGCCGGCATCCTCGTGACAGACAGTGCCAGAGCTCAGACCAAACGCGTTGCATCCGACAAAGGCGCGCTCAGCAAATACACCCTCGACCTGACTGCGGCAGCCGAGCAGGATCGATCTGAATCATTCACGGATCGGCGCGACGAAATTAGTCGAGCGATCGAAATACTCTCCAGTCTTAACAAGAACAATCCGGTCGTCCTGAGTGACTCACCTGCCATCCGCGACCTGATCTCCGCCGGCGTAGCGCGACGCATTGTGACCGCTGATGTACCTGAAGCACTCCTTGGCAAGCGCCTCCTCAAGTTGAATCTTGAAAACCTCTTCCGTGACTCTAAAACGGCCGGCGCCCTCGTCACTAACATCTCTGCAATCCTCTCTGGGGCCTCTCAATCCGAATCGAAAATTATCCTCCTCGTTGATCCCGTCCAGTCGTTGGTTGGCCCGTCCTCCGCGTTTGACGGCGCGGCCTCGGCAATGTTGCGCGACGCGATCCGAAACGGCGACCTGCAGGTCTTCGGTGCATCATCCGAGCTTACCTTTAAGGAGAACGTAGTCAGTGACGAGTCACTGGCGGCATTGTTCGCCGGTGTCGAGATGCAGGAAGTATCCGCGGCCAGTCAACAGCTCGCTGACAGCAGCGCAGTTAAGGAAACCGAAAACTCCAATACGGAAGAATTCGTGGGCGACAAGGTTTCGTCCGACCTACGTGAATTGATCGCGAGCCCCAATGCTCCTGATCGCGTCAAGGCAATTCTGCAGGTCAATGATACCAACAGTCAGAGCCTGAAAATTTTATTGGCCAGGTATGGCGTTAAGGTTAATTCGCGCATGCCGCGATTCGGCGCCCTCGCCATCGATATTCCGACCAAAGCCATCGAGGAGATTTCTGCCAGCGGTAATTACCTTTCACTTGATCGTCCCATCAATGGTCTTGGTCACGTGGAAGCAACCACGGGCGACGACGCTATGCTGGCCCAACCGGGTAACAGCTCAGTCGACGGCAGCTCGATCGGTGTTGCGGTCCTGGACTCGGGTATTTCCACCCGCGTCAAGTCATTGGCAGCTCAGGTCGTCTACAGCCGCGACTTTACCGGTGAGGGAACGACCGAGGATCCTTACGGTCACGGAACTTTTGTCGCCGGCATGATTGCTACGAGGCATGGTTCGTACGGCGGGATCGCCCCCAGCGCGAACTTAATCAACTTCCGGGTTCTCAATTCGCAAGGCCGGGGCTCGCTCTCGGCGCTCCTTGCCGCGCTGGAAGCCGTCATGGCCAACCGCAAGGCGTACAACATCCGCGTCGTCAACGCCAGCCTCGGTACCCCGGCAGTCGACACTTACAAGAACGACCCGCTGTGCCGCGCTGTCCGGCGACTGGTCGATGCGGGGATCGTGGTGGTGGCCGCCGCCGGTAACGACGGTAAAGACGCCACGCATTCCAAGGTCTATGGCCGGATTCATTCGCCAGGTAGCGAGCCTTCCGCGATCACGGTTGGAGCCGCGAACACATTTGGCACCGATGTTCGAAGTGACGACGGAGTCACCACCTACAGCTCGCGTGGACCAACTCGCAGTTACTGGAAAGACGGAAAGGGCGTCAAGCATTACGATAACTTGATCAAGCCTGACCTGATTGCGCCGGGCAATAAGATTGTGGGCGCGGCCTCGCCAAACAATAGCCTGCTGCTGGCCAACCCGGAACTCCAAGTCGGCAAAGCTAATATGCGGATGAGCGGCACCTCGGTTTCCGCCCCCATTGTCGCCGGGGCGGTCGCAGCCCTCCTCGAAGCCAATCCGAATCTGACGCCAAATCTGGTGAAGATGATTCTGATGTACACGGCGCAGCCGTTGGCGAATTTCAATACTCTCGAACAGGGTGCAGGCGAACTCAACGTGGACGGCGCAGTGCGATTGGCCAGACTCATCCGCCGGGATCTTTCGGCCTCAACCAGCACGGGCGCGCCTCTGTTGATCTCAGCGCCACCATCTCCCCAGACCACGATTGCCGGTCAGACCTTCCAGTGGTCACAGGGAGTTCTGTTCAAATACGATTGGGCCGGGGGCGCGGAGCTGATCACCAAATACCAGGGAATCTACAAGCTGGGAGTACTGGTCAGCGACGGCGTATTAACGAGTGACGGGGTGCTGGTTTCAGACGCGGCTCTTCTTTCCAAAGGCGTTCTGCTCAGCGACAACATCATGCTCAGCAACGGCATTACGATGGGCGACGGGGCCGTGTTCATGACCAACGGGGTCCTGTTGAGTGACGGGACTGTGATTAGTGACGGGACTGTGATCAGTGATGGCACCGTGATCAGCGACGGCACTGTGATTAGTGACGGCACCGTGATCAGTGATGGCACCGTAATCAGTGATGGCACAGTCTTAAGCGACTCAACCCTGCGTGGAGATAACACCACCTGTATGGCTCCGGAATAGTCTCACTCCTCAACGCTCAAGACCTCTTACCATTCACCCTCAAGCCGGGATTCATTCCCGGCTTTTTCCTTTTTACCGGTCTACGCGAAAAGTTAGCAACCCGACATCGCCGCTCGCGACAACCGGGCGCCAGGGTCGTGTAAGGTGACCCCAGCTGAAAAGATAGCCGGATTCGGACTTTATTTAGGTGTAAACTACCTCGGTGTGGCTTTTGGTGAAGGTCTTGATGAGGAAACGTCGCGTTGACTAAGAACGATCCATACTCTGACGAAACTGTCGTGGACCTTGCCCGTGCTCGCGTAAAATTGCGATCACGCGCAACCAAAGCCGCGCCCGTCGCCGACACAAAAGAGCTCAACGAAATCAATTTGCTGCTCGACCAGGGCCACTCGGTCGAAGCTAGAACGCGCCTCACTTCCCTGATATCAGCTGTACGCAATGACCCGGCTTTGCTGGCTGGATCTCGTCTGGCGCTTTCGCTCGCCCTCGAAATGCATGGTGAATATCAGGAGTCGTTGAAGGCCATTGCCATGTACGAGTCGGAAGAGGAACGGGCCCAACTGGATCCGACTCTTTCCCTGCGGCTGCGCGTGCAAACGAGCCTTGCCAACAACTATTCAGGTGACCACCCGAAAGCGATCACCCTGTTGAAGACAGCCCTTCGTGACGTGGAAGGACAAGGCCCCAGCCTGGACGCCGGGGCGGTTTATGCAGCGCTGGCGCGAGTATATCGAAGCATCAACGAGTACCCGATCGCCCGCGATTATTCACAACGGGCACTTGAGGTTTACCGGCAGAGTGGCGATTGGCGTGGTTTGGCTGAAGCCTATTTTGGCATCGCTGTGGCCGATCACGCCGAAGGCGAAAACGAGTCCGCGCTGGAAAACTTCGAGCAGGCTCTGAAGTTGATTGGCGATCACCCAGCGACATTCCTGCTGGGCAAGATCTACTCGAATATGGCCAGCGCCTGCCGTTGGCTGAAACGCCCGCAGGAAGGGATTCGCTACCTCGAGAAAGCGATCGGTTATTACGAGCGCACGGAGCATAAGAACCTGGCCGCCGATGGCCACAACAATCTTGGCGTAAATCTGATTCTGGTCGGCCAATGGGACCGGGCGCAGGAAGCATTCGAACGAGCCCTCGCCCTCGCCGGTGAAGTCGACGAAAAGGCCGATCGAGTATCGATGTTCCTCGATTCGCTGGGCGAACTGTGCATGCTCCGAGGAGATCTTGAGGAGGCTCGCGGGTATCTGGAGCGCGCCGTAGCCATGGCTACTGAGAAAGGCAATAAGTGGTACGCCTGTCAGGCCTGGCGTACCCTGGCCCGTTGCCATTTGGCAATGACGGCGAGCGACAGTGCTCTGTCGGCGGCGCGCGAGGCGTTCGACCTGGCCGAAAAGATCGGGAACCGCCAGGCGACTTGTGAATCAGAGCTGCTGCTGGCTGAAAGTTACTTGCAAATCAACGATCTGGATTCCTGTGCCGCCGCCTTGCAAAGAATTGCCGACCAGACATCTGATTCAGCCGCGGACATGGTTTTGGCCGGCGAGGCACAAAGGCTCCACGGCTTGCTGGCCCTGGCCCGGTCGGATGCGGCTCCCGCCGCTCAACATTTCGGCCGCTGTGTTTCGATTTTTGATCTGCTTGGCGATCGGTATCGCAGCGCCCGCTCGCATTATGACCTGGGCCGAGCTTATGCACTGGCACAGCCGGACCTGGCAGCCGAGCACCTGACGCGGGCCGTCAATATTTTTCGCGAGTTAGGGGCACGCCTGGATCTGGCGGCCGCCGAAGCGGCCCTGTCGGTCCACGATCAAACTGCGCCGCAACAACGCCGCCAGCTGGAAGCTGTTATCCAACTCGTTACCTTGCGGTTGGCCGAAGCAGTTGCTTCGCGCGCCCTACTCCTGCGCGAGCTGGCCGCGGTGATCCGGCAAGAGACGCCCGCACAGCGTGTGGTAATCCTTGAACCAGATGAAGATCAAAAGCAGAGTGTAGTAATTGCCCACGGCTGTGAGCACAACGAAGCCGTGAAGATCGCCGACGAATTCGCCGCGGTGAAAACCGACGCCGAGCGGGAACGGTTTGCCAGGAAACATGACGCAGTTGTTATCGCGCTAAGGTCCAGCAATGCTCTTCCGGCCACGTTGTTGATTTCGCCCCGGGACGGGGCGAAGCTGGCCGAAGGACTTACTTTGGAGCCTCTGCTGCGAGTGGTGGAACTCGGCATGGACGTATGCGCCTTGCGCGCCCGCGCGCCGGCAAGCGAGAGTACACAGGGCGATAGCGGCACCGCCGGATCGAGCCTGATGCCCGGCTTCATTCATTCAAGTCCGGCAATGACCCGGCTGGTCGAAGAGGTTCACAAAATCAGATCGTCGGACGTGACAGTCCTGGTAACGGGTGAATCTGGGACCGGCAAAGAGCTGGTGGCTCGGGCCATCCACGCGCTTTCATCGCGACGTCAAAAGGTTTTTGTGCCCTTCAATTGCACGGCGGTCCCAAAAGAACTATCCGAAGGATATTTGTTCGGTCATCGACGTGGTGCATTTACCGGAGCAATTGCCGACTCGCCCGGCGTGATTCGCAGCGCGGTCGGAGGAACCCTCTTCATCGATGAAGTTGGCGATTTGCCACTCGATCTACAGCCAAAGCTTTTGCGTTTCCTGCAGGAGGGCGAGATTCAGCCACTGGGCGAACGGCAACCTATTCAAGTGGACGTGCGCATCATCGCCGCGACTAACACGGACCTGGAAACAATGGTCGAGCAGGGACGCTTTCGAGAGGATCTCTATTATCGATTGAACGTGATCAGGCTGCGGGTTCCGCCGTTGAGAGAACGGCGCTCAGAAGTGCCTTCGATCGTGAACTACTACATCAATCATTACTCAGCAAAATTCGGTCGCCATAATATTCAGATCAATCCACAGGCGGTCGACCTGCTGATGGTGGCTGACTGGCCCGGCAATGTGCGCGAGCTATGCAATGAAATTCAAAGGGTCGTGGCGCGCACCGAAAACGATACCTGGATCACACCCGAAGAACTGTCGCCCGAACTGCGACGCGTGGGCGTGCCGGCTATGCCACCGGCAAGTGTATCGGTGCTGGGAACCTCCAACACCGGCCATACAGAGCTGGTGCCTTTAGAGAATGTAACGCTGGCGGACGCGCTCTCGGAAGTCGAACGTCGCATGATCAGTGAGGCGTTGCGCAGGCATAAGGGAAACATCTCACGCGCGGCTCGCGAACTCGGGCTCACGCGTCGCGGTCTTTACCTCAAGATCGAGCGCCACGAAATGAACCCCAACACCGCCACCGGAACCACAGACGCCTAAGTCGGGCTTACCAACTCAAAATACTCTGATAGAGTTTATTGGCGGCGGCGAACTATTTTTAGAACGCGGCCAAGGAGGCTATTGAGTTCGGGTACCCTGAGCGCGGCTGTAACCGCAAAGTAAGTCAGCCCGTAAGGAATCAGGACCAGGGCCGCGATCAGAATCGGATGATGACTGCCGATGCCGAGCTTCATTCCCCACGCGACGCCGGCGGCGACCGCTGCGGCCAGCCAGAGCTTTGCTACAAAGCCGAGCGGCAGACCGGTCTTTCCGATGCGATTGTTGAGTGACCTTCTCAACAGTACGAACTCAACCCAGCCGGCAATGCCCGCGGACGCGGTCAGCCCAGCCACTCCCCACTTTGGTTCAATCCCCAGCAGCGGCGGCAGCGGAATCGCGAAGAGATATCCCAGGACTGTTGTCAGCGTCACGCGGATAACAGCGTAGAGCAGCGGGGTGCGCGTGTCGTGCAGAGCGTAGTAGGTTGAAGCATAAAGCCGTCCCAGTGTCGACGCGAGCAACCCAATCGTTGAACCCGCCAGGATGCCCCAGACAAATTTTGAATCCGCTTCTTTGAAACGCCCGGTTTGATAAAGAGCAGCGGTCATTACATCTCCCAAGGCCAGCATGGCCATCGAGGAAGGCACGATAAAGAACGCAATGCGCCGCAGACCGCCGTCCAACCGGCCACGGAGTTGTTGAGCGATTTCATCGCTCGTACCCAGGGCGCTCGACATCGCGGGAAGCTCTGCCGCGGAAACCGACATGCCAAACAGACTCACGGGGAGGGTGTAGAGACTCTGCGCGTAACCCAATCCCGCGACTGAGCCGACATAGGGCACCAGGCTAGCGAGACTGGCGTCGACGAAAGCACTGATCTGGACCACGCCTCGGCTCATGAAGACTGGAAAGAAATTGCGAAGGACGGTGCGAACATTCTCGTCCGCAAAATCGAACACCGGGCGCAAACCTCTGAGTAACCAAAGCACGGTGGGAAGCTGAACCAGGAACTGGAGACCACTGCCGATTACTGAGCCCCACGCGGCAAGAATCGCTAGCCGAAACTGAAACGCTCCCAATTGCACCTGATCCAGTTGACCCGAGCGACGGCCAAACACGATCAAGGTCGTGATGATGGCGAGGTTCCAGGCCACCGGCGCCGTGTAGGAAAGAAGAAATCTTCGATGACTGTTGAGAACTCCAAGGCACCACGCCGACATCACCAGCAGACCCGCGCCGGGAAAAAATATCTGTACCAATCGGACAGTGAGATCACGGCGCTCGCCGACAAAGCCGATCGCCAGGACTGAAACGATGTATGGTGTTGCGAGTACTCCCAGGACAACAATGATCGAGGTCACCAGGGCCAGCACAGTGAGCACGGCGGAAGCTACACGGGTGGCCTCTTTGTCGTCTTTCTGGGCCAACAGCTTAGCGTAGACGGGAATAAACGAGGCAGACAGCGCGCCCTCGCCGAAGACATTTTGGAGAAAGTTTGGAATCCGGAACGCCGCGGAAAATGCATCGCCAGCGAGTGAGATCCCGAAGTAAGAGCCCCAGACTCTCTGTCTGATCACACCGATAATGCGGCTGATCAAAATCCCGGCGCCTACCATGAACGCGGACTTGGCAGTACTCTCGCGCTCGCTGCGGTCAACTGATTCAGCTGTGGGAAAAGCCCCGGTAGCCTCGCCGACGACGTCGACTGTCTCGCCCGCGATTTCCGAGGCACTGCTGCGTGAGTTGAGATCGCCGGGCTTCAACTTATCGGGTGGGGGAGCGGGACGTTCGTCCCTTGATTTGGAGTCTGGCACTTTAGCGTTGGGACCCGAGTCCTGCTCGTCATTCATTTCTTAGAGTTTAGTTCAGAGTCTTCCAAAACCGCGAAAGCGGTTACTCAACCGGGCTCAGGCGCTTAAAAAGGATCGCGACAGGATGTTCGCGTATCGTTGCGGGACTTCCTAAATCCCATACTCCTTAATCTTACTCAGGAGCGTTTTGTAACTAACTTCCAAAGCTTCGGCCGCGCGAGTCTTGTTCCCATCAGCCGCTGCCAGAGCATCCGCGATCTTGCGTCGTTCGACCAGGGTCACAGCCCGCCCGGCGGCTTCCCCCAAAGTTCCGGAAGTATCGAAGCCAAACGTTTTTGGATCGAACTCCGCTGGATTCATGAAACCGAGGTCGCGTGGCCCCAGACTGATTTCATCCGCCAGGATGCAGGCACGTTCGATCGAGTTCTCGAGTTCACGAATGTTGCCCGGCCAACGGTGCGCGCGCAAGGCAGCCATGCCTGCCTCGCTAACCGTAGCTTCGCGGCCGCGCAATTCCTTGCCCAACTGCGCCGCGAAATGATTTGCCAACAGGACCACGTCATCGCCGCGCTCCCGCAACGGTGGGATCTCGATTGGGAAGACCGCCAGCCGGAAGAAGAGGTCGCCGCGAAACTCGCCTTTGTCTACCGCGCCCCGCAGGTCTCGGTTGGTGGCCGCAACCACCCGCACGTCAACGGGGACTGGTCCGCGCCCGCCGATCCGATCGACGCACCGCTCTTCGATCACGCGCAACAGCTTGCCCTGTACCGCGAGGGGCAACTCGCCAATCTCATCAAGAAAAACAGTGCCGCCGGAGGCGAGTTCGAACTTGCCGAGCCGCCGCTCGCCAGCGCCGGTAAAGGCACCGCGCTCGTGCCCGAACAATTCGTTCTCGATCAGAGTTTCGGGAATTGCTGCGCAGTTGATCGCGACGAAAGGCTGATCGCGACGATTCGAGAGATGATGGACGGCGCGCGCGAACAGCTCCTTGCCCGTGCCTGATTCTCCGAGGAGCAGAACGGTCGCTTCGGTTTGGGCCACCCGTTGTGTTTCAGCCACCACCCGCTTGATCGATTCCGATTCGCCGATGATGCGGGGAAAGCCGTAACGCTTTGACCAATCCTCCCGCAGCAGAATATTTTCCGTGCGCAGGCGAGTCTGTTCCAGGGCCCGGCCCACCAGTAACAGCAGATGATTTGAATCGACCGGCTTCTGCAGAAAGTCGTGCGCGCCATCCTTCATCGCCTGCACGGCTTCATCAACCGAGCCGTAAGCCGTCATTACAATCACCGGCACATCGCCATCGGCGCTGCGCGCCGCCCTCAGCACATCCAAACCAGAACCGTGCGGCATGCGCAAGTCAGTCAGGACGATCTTGTGCGGCACCCGGCCAATCTCATTGATGGCTTCGCGCGCGTCGGCGGCCTCTGTGACCGAATAGCCGGCGTGTTCGAGGGTCAAACGCAAAACTCGGCGTAGGCTCTCTTTGTCTTCGACCAGAAGGATGTCAGGCATGAATGAACATTTGAGATCGGATCATCAGCTCTCATCATTAACTGCGATGCTCAGAGTGTCAAGGGTCTCAATTTGAAATCTAAGATCGCCGATTTGAGATTCCGCGGGCTGCAAAAATCTTTCGGGAACTTTCCCCGCCCGGTTTGTGAATATACACGACAAATGAAAACGGCCAGGTCTCGGATACAGCTCTAAGCTCTGCTGGTTCATTCCGGGAACAGCTATCAACAGGCCCGACCTTCAGGCCGGCCACTTCAATCTGCAAGTCATTTACTGGATCTTCAAAACAAGTATTGATAGGGATCATTCGATGAGAAAACCAGGATTAATTGCTCTCCTTTTTACGCTCGCACTTATTTTCACCGCGCCAGTGCCGGCCCAGGATGCACGCGCACTGGAAACTCTCAGCCAGGCGCGCGCGGCTATCGGCGGCGAGGAACTGCTGAAATCAATTCAGTCGCTCGGCTTCAAGGGTGATTACCGCCGCGTCATTGGCGAGCGGGAAATGACCGGCGAACGCGAAGTCAGCATCTCCCTGCCCGACAAGTATCTGGTCGAGGACGCATTCAACATGGGCGGCATGAGCACCTCAATGATCAATTTCCGCGGCTTGAATAGCGAGCACGCCTGGACGGGCAACAGCGGCGGCGGCGGCGGTATGGTTTTCAGAATGGCAGGCACGGGCGGCGGCCCGCAGCCCACCCCGGACCAGCTCGAAGCGATGCTGCGCAAGCAGGTCACGCGCGAGTACACGCGCTACCTTCTGGCGATTCTCTTATCACCGCCACCCGCATTTCCGCTTGCATACAAGTATGGCGGCGAGTCGGAGGTTGAATCGGCCCACGCTGAAGTCATCGAGATCACGGGCGCCGAAGACTTTACCGCGCGGCTGTTTTTCGATAAGCAAACACACCTGCCGCTGCTGTTAAGCTATCGCGGTTCCAAGCCGCGCATCATGACCATGACTAGGTCGGCTGGCGACAAAAAGGTAAAAGCTGAGGATGCCGTCAAGCTGACCCAGGCCGACATTGACAAGAAGATCGCCGCCGAACCGATGCAGAAACCGGAAGAGGTCGACTTCTTTATCCGGCTCACTGACTACAAAAAAGTCGGCGGGGTTTTGCTGCCACACAAGCTGACATACCTGACCGAATCAGACGTCTCTGAAGAGTTCGTAGTCAGTAAATATCAGATCAATCCAGTCTTCAAAGCAGACAAATTTCAGAAGCACTGAGGAGCTACGATTATGCTAAGTAATTCCCCACGCTCCCGGATCACCAGTGTGCTCGTAATCCTGGTGCTCTCCAGCGGCCTTTGCCTGGCGCAATCCAGGGCCAACACCCAGGCGAACCTGGCGGTCACTGTCAGAGACCCTTCCGGCGCTCTAATCAACAATGCGTCTGTTCAATTGGTCCGTAACGGCAAAGCCGAAAGCACGAAGATCACCAACCAGCAAGGTGAAGCACGATTCAGTCGCGTCGCCACTGGTCGTTATCAAATCCACGTTGAGGCCCCGGGCTTCAAGGCTATAGACGTAGACGCGCAGGAACTTCAGCCCGGCTCAAATCAGACCGAGGTGAAACTCGAGATCGATCCGATTACAGTTGATGTCAAAGTTGAGGACGAGGCACGGGTGAAGAACTCAGATCCCAACGGCCCGACCTTTACCAACGTCATGACCGCTGATCAAATCGCCCAACTGCCGGACGATCCTGAAGAACTCGAGAACGCTATCAATCAGCTCGCGGGACCGGGCGCGCAAATGCGAGTGAACGGATTCAAAGGCGGCAAGCTTCCGCCCAAATCACAGATTCGCGAAATCAGGTTTCGCATGAATCCCTACGCTGCGGAAAATCACGACGCAGGTTTTGGGTTTGTCGATATCATCACTAAGCCGGGGGTGAATTCCTGGCATGGCTCATTCAACTTTGGATTTCGTGACGAGTCACTCAATGGCCGGCAGGCCTTCGCAAAGGTTCGCGGACCTGAACAACAGAGACGTTTTGGGCTTTCCCTCGATGGTCCGATCTGGAAGAACCGCACCTCGCTTTTTTTGAATACCGATGGATCTCTGTTCTATGACGCGAAGACGATTGTGGCAACTCTGCCCACCGGTCTCTTCTCAGATCTTTCTTACCGCCCTTCGCGGCGGCTGAACTTTGACGCCCGAATTGAACATGCGGTGAACAAGACGCACACCGGGCGGCTGCAGTATCAGCGCAATGCGGTGCTGCAGAACAACCTCGGTGTCGGTGATTTTGATTTGCCGTCGCGCGGTTACTCTCAGAATCAGACCGAGCAGATATTTCGTCTCGCCGATTCCGGCGTCATCGGCAAGAAGATTTTTAACGAGGTCCGGTTCCAGGCCCGCTGGTTGTCTCTCGACATCCGTTCAGTTTCAACGGGCCAGACGATCCTGGTGCCCGGTGCGTTTAATAGCGGCAGCGCGCAACGGGACGGGGCACGCCGTCAAACCGAATTTGAACTCGATGATAACGCCGACTATGCGAGGAAAAACCATGGCATTCGCTTCGGTGTTCAGCTCGAGGCCGGCAATTATCGCAGCAATGATTCAACCAACAGGTTCGGCACTTTTCAGTTCGCCAACCTCGCGGCCTATCAGGCGGGTCTGCCGACGCAGTACACGCAGCGCCTTGGCGAACCGGCGATTTCGTATTCTCAATATCAGCTCGGCGCATACCTGCAGGATGATTTTCGCATCCGCAAGAACCTGACTATCAGTTATGGCTTGAGAGCAGAAGTGCAAAACAATTTGGGGGACAAGCTGAACCTCGCCCCACGCCTGGGCTTTGTCTGGTCGCCAAAGAAGGACGGTTCCATCACGTTGCGCGGTGGCGCCGGAATCTTTTTTGATTGGTATGGATCGCAAACTTTCGAACAGACCCTGCGCGTTGACGGTGTGCGGCAACGCGATTTGGTCGTAACCAATCCCGGCTATCCAAACCCATTCAGTGGCGGCACCCAAAAGACGCTCGCGCCCAGCCGGATTCAGGGCGACCCGAATCTGAAAATGCCCTATGTGGTACAGGCTTCGGTCGGAGTTGAAACTAAGCCTTTCAAACTGTTCCGGCTCATGACCAACTATCAGTTCCAGCGCGGCATTCATCAACTGCGCGGGTTCAATCTCAATTCGCCAATTCCGGGTCCAAATGGATTGGTTCGTCCGGACTCAACTGCCGGAAACATCACTGACATAGAAGCGGCGGGCTTTTCGACTGTGCATCGACTCTCGGTGAATATTGGTCCCGCGAAATTCGTTAATGGTTTCTTCTGGAGCGCCAACTACCTGTTAATGAAAAACAGCAACGACGGTGACAGCCCTTTCAGCTTCCCCATCAATAACTTTAATCGCCGCGCTGAATGGGGTCCGTCGGCGGGTGATCTGCGCCAGTTGTTTTCAGCCTTCGTCAGCCGGACGTTAGTCAAAGGCTTTTCAGCTTCCTCGATAATCCAACTCACTTCCGCGCTGCCCTACAACGTGACTACCGGCTTTGACAGTAACGGTGACAGTATCATCAACGACCGGCCGGTGGGCTTGGGCCGCAACAGCGCGCGCGGCGCCTCGCGTTGGGAAATCGGCGGTCGTCTCAGTTGGGGAAAAGACTTCGGACCAGAACAGCAGGCAGCCGCGGGAGGACCACAAGTGAGAATGGTGCGCATGGGAGGCGGCGACGGCGCAGCGGCGCCTTCCCTTCCCGGCAGCAGCACCCGGAAATTCAAACTGGAACTCTACGCGCAGGTTTTCAATCTGCTGAACCACACCAACCTGGGCGGCTTTTCGGGAGTGCAGACTTCCCCATTCTTCGGCCACGCAACCTCAGCCCAGGCGCCGAGGCGAATAGAACTCGGCCTTCGATTCAACTTCTGACCGAGGTAGCGCAGGCTGCCCGCCTGTAATTGCTCGGCCGTTCACATCAATCCTTGCCGCAAAAAACAGGAGCTGAGAGCATCTAGTCACTGAGATGCGACACATCAAACAACTTTCGGCCATCGTCGCGATAGCCTTGCTTATCCTTCCCTTGTCCGCCCGGGCTAACCCCTCTAAGAAAAAGCCGCTTGAGAAGCTTGAAGATGACTTCTCGACAGCTTATGCGTTAGATCTTTTACCGCAGCTGGATCGTAAACGTTCCAATGCCGCCAAGTTCAGAGTCGTAATCGAAAATACGGGAGTAGACACGGTCCTGCACCCAAATTGGGAGTATGAGCGGAAGGCTTTCAGAAGCTTCGGAGCCCTTGGGCGTTGGTTGAAAAGCCGCGAGAGACAAGCGGGCTTTCCGCAGAGAGTAACCAAGCCCCTGATTAGTTGCCGGCGAGGCTTTTGTACTTATGATTTCGATGGTGGCATTGACCACAATCATCTGTATCTGCAGAAAATCTCGTACGGGTATCGAAAGGGTCGCCCGTGTATTCGAAAGATCTATTTGCTTAACGGCTAATTCAAGTGTTGAGTTTAGAGTTCAGCCTTTAGGCTGCCAATACGAGACAAGCTAGAGCTTGAACTCTAAACTGGGCCTGACCCAATACCTGTTCGCCGATCTAAACCGTCATCGTCTCACGCAGTTCGGATTGAGCAGCCAGGACAAGATGGGCGCGGTTCAATACATCAAAAAGCGCGTAAGGTTTGCGGATGACGTCGTCAATGCGGGCCTTTAGATAATCTTCCTCAGCAATCATTTCGGCGAAACCAGTGGCGATGATCACCGGCAGGTCAGGCCGGAACTCTTTCACCCAGCGGGCAAGGTGCAGGCCGCTCAACTCAGGCAAACCGAGATCGCAAACCATCAGATCGAATGAACTCTTGTCTAAATGATCGAGTGCTTCGGCGCCATTGGTGGCTTCCGTGACCTCATGCCCTTCGGCGCGGAACGCGTCATTCAGGAGGGCTCGGACTTCTTCTTCATCTTCGACTACGAGGACACGAACACCTTTGCTGCTGGCTGGCCGAACGGCAGGGGCAGCAACCACCGGTGCGCTCGCTTCGTGCAAAGGCATAATCACCTCAAAGCGAGTTCCCTTGCCCGGTTCGCTGGTCACATTGATATCGCCCCGATGGTTCTCGATGATTCCATGCGAGGCGGAGAGACCGAGGCCGGTACCGCGCTCGCCCTTGGTCGTGTAGAACGGTTCAAAGATTCGCGCCAGAACTTCCTTCGACATGCCCGAGCCCGTATCGGCGATCCAGAAGCGCGCCGTCTTTCCTTCAACCCGCGTGCCTGCTTCGATCGTCCCCCCGTTGGTCATGGCATCAACGGCATTGAAGAGCAGATTGATCACGACTTCGCGCAACTCGGAAGAGTCACCAAGGGTGACCGCCGGCACGGGGGCGTCAATCCGCACCACGATGGTGCCGGTTCGTCCGGTGGAGGAAGCCTGCCACCTGGGCCGCGCAATTTCCACACTGGTGGTTATTAACTCGCTCAGATCGACTGGCACTGGATGGCGGGTGGTTTCGCGTCGAGAGAAATCCAGCAGGCGCCGCAAGGTCTGTGAACAGTCGCCCACAGCCTGGGTGATGACTTCGAGACTTTTCTTATTTCCCTGGTCGGCGCTGCGCATCAACAGGAGCTGGGCGCGACCCTGAATCACGGTCAGAGAATTGTTGAGATTGTGCGCGACACCCGCTGCCAGTTCACCCAGCGCGCGCAGTTTGTCCGATCGCGCGGCGCGAGCCTGGGCTAGCTTACGTTCGGTGATGTCGCTCATGAAAACCATCACGCCGGTGATGCTGCCATCCCGCCAAAGGGGTGAGGTGTGCGCATCCATGCAGCGAACTCGGCCGTCAGTACAGATCGTGTTTACTTCAAACTGTTTCTCTTCACCAGACAGAGTGCAGTCAACTGCGGCGACCGCCTCTGCTTCTGAATCGTCAGACACAATCATGCTGAAGTCCTGGCCGAGAAGAACCGAACGCGTCAGACCACTGTCCACTTCGGCGCGCTGGTTCATCCAGGTAAATCGACGGTCGGTATCGAGCGTATAGATTTCGTCGGGAGCGAGATCAGCGAGGCTGGCGAGGAAGGCCCGATTCTTACTTCCCTCTTCTTCAGCGCGGCGCAGTTCAGAAATATCGCGGATGATCACTATGCAGCCGGTCGCCGATTCGCTCTGCAGATCATTGATTTGCGGGACCACGCGGACCAGCAAAGGTTTCTGCGCTTTGTTTCCGGAAGTCAGCTCGACTTCGACTTCGGCGCCACTGGAAACGGCCCGATCGACCATGCAGCTCTTTTCTTCCAGCCCCCAGAGCATGTCGCAGCAACGTCGCCCTGCGAGAAAGGAGCGGGCGGCCTGCTCCAGGCTCTCGCCGGCGCTATTGATCTTTTTCAGCCGCTTGTCGGGACCAAAGATGTAGACCGCGTCCGGCAGAATATCGATAGTGGCCTCCCACATGCGGTCGGCTGCCATTAGCGAGTTGCAAAGGTTGATATGGGCGTCTGAAGAACTCATTTTTGAAAATGCGGATTGGCAGGTGCTGAGTTGGTTGTCGCGCTCTGCGGCATAGAACCGCAGTCCGGGCTAGCTAACCCTGGGCAAGGACTATGCCAGCTTTTGTTAGTCTTCAGATCGGTCGAAAGCGTCGGAATCGGACGCATTTGCTGGTATAACTCGGCGAATGCCTGTCAACCTAACACTTCAAACTGACAGAAATGTTCTTTTTGACTGACAGAATGATCAGGCAGGATTTAGCAGGAATCGAATTACTGGTTACGCGGCTCGTATTCGCCGCGCGACTTGCCGGTTTCATAGTCCGAGTCCGCCAGCCGCATCGACAAGCGAATAGGTCGATAGTCGAAAGGGGCTGGACCGCCCAGGCTGTTTTGGATGGCAGTCACAATGCCGTCCTGGTTCTGCCGAAAGTGACCCACACTGCCCCTCTGGTTCAGAATCACGAATAACACGACAGCGCCGCTTCTTGTTTTCATCTGACCAACCAGCGAGCTGGCGCCACCGTCGGTGCGGACCAGAGTACCGGTCTTGGCAATCACGCTTCCGCGGGAGAATGGATCGGTGTATCGATCTTCTAACGTGCCCGGATCGATCCCCGCGACCGGCAGAATGTCTGAGAGCGTCAGCTTATTCTTCTGTAGTTCATCACGGAGCCCGCGCAGGATTTTCATCATGGAACGTGGCGTGAAACGATTGACGCCCAACCCGCTGGTTGAAGACATTACAATTTCATCCGGGTTGAGCTTCAGCTTATCAATTAGCACTGCCCGCACACTCTGAGGTCCGCCGAGCGCGTCCCCTAGCCGTTCCGCCATAAAATTATTCGAGAAGCACAGCATCGCCTTTAGAACATCAACCAGCCTGCTGGACTTGTGAGTCAGCAGAGGCTGAGCGTTTGGCGGCGCAGAACCGACCTCGACGCTTCCGGTAATGTTGAGACTCGGAACGCTGCGAAGACTCTGGTTGTCATTAATCAGAGTTCGTTCATCGAGCCACGCGCGGGTAGCGTTGCCCGAACGCCGCGCAGCATCGAACGTATTCTGAAGCTCTTCGCCTGAATGCTTCGTCGACCAGTCAAAATTCATGGTGAAGCCCGGCGCCACAATCAGGTTACCCTTAACGGTGCGGATTCCGAGGGCATTCAATTCCTTCGCCAGCATCACGGCATGCTCATAGTGAAACGAGGGATCGCGGCCCACGACAATCACGTCGCCAGTCACGGTGCCGGTCGCCTTGTCGACTGTCCCAGCCGTCCAGACAGAAGTTAAGAAACGATGATCTGGTCCGAAGTTCTTCAAAGCCACCAGCGTAGTTGCCAACTTGACTGATGAAGCAGGATTGAACCTCGCGTCCACTGACTGTGCCGCGAGCGTCGCGCCTTCGACTGTCTCAGCCAGCACTCCCTGCAAGCCATATATCGGCGTCGGAATCGCCGGTTGAAGCAAACCATGTTTGTTACTAACGGTCGTTAATGGAGCGACGACTTGTGCTGGAACCTGGGCGGGGGTCGATTTAGAGTTCGACCTGGTCAAAGGCTGCTGGCCAAAGGTCGCGGGCACAAACGAGCCCGCGAGCAGAACCAGCGCTATGATTTTTCCTGACCTGATGAACAAATGCTTTATCTCCAAATCTGAATTCGGCCCCCGCTGTTACGCACAATGCAATCATACCATGAAGGTTCTAATGGGTTGGGGCGTCGTGCTTCTGACATCCTCACCAGCGGCGTTCTGCGGGAGAGCATAAGGCTGGAGCCTGTCGTACAGGCCCGGCTTTGATGCTTCGCATTCGGCGCAGGATGCTCCATCCGATGTCGTAAGTGCGTTGACAGCTAAACAAGCGCGCACCTAGAATTCAGAAACTGAAGAACGCACGTGCCACGCGATCCGGAACCGCTGACAATTGAAAAACTGCACGTCGCTCACGCGGCGCGACGCAAAGAAATTCGGGCACGGCTAAGAGAGTTTTGCCACATCTGGAAAACGGCTTCGGACGAACGCCTCTGGGAAGAGATGGTCTACTGCATCTTTACCGCGGGAGCGTCGGCGAAAATGGGATTGCGATCGGTTGAAGCGCTCAGACCTTTATTAGCGTCCGGGCAACAGCCGGCCATGACTCGCGCGTTGGTAGCGGCGGGCGCTCATCGCTTTCCCAACGCCAGGCCTGCTTATGTCGTGACGACGCGCGATTATCTACAGAGTTCATGCTCAATGCGCCTGCGTGAACGCCTGAATAGTTTCGATGATCCGTTCGAGCGTCGCGACTGGCTGGCGAGCGAGCGAGGAATAAAAGGGCTCGGCTACAAAGAGTCAAGCCACTATTTGCGCAATATTGGCTTCAAAGGGTACAGCATTCTGGACAAGCATATCGTGCGGTGCCTGGCCGAGCTCGGCGTGATCGATTCACCCAAGCCCCCTGCCAATCGCCACCGCTACCTGGAGACTGAAAGCAAAATGCGGCAGTTCGCCGCTTCGGTTTCGATCGATTTTGATGAGCTCGATCTCGTGCTTTGGTCGATCAAGACAGGCGAGATTTTGAAGTAACAAAACAAATGGCACTCAAACTCTTCCCGCTAAAAACATTGTCATCAGTAATCGCTAAATTGACGGTCGTGCTCGGCTGCCTGGCGCTGGCCACCGCCGTCATGGCTAACCCGGATAACGAGAAGGCCCGCAATCGTGCTCAGAAAGCCCTCCGCGCCGGCGATTTTGAGCGCGCCGAAGAACTCTATCGCGAGGTTCTGAACAAAGACGCTCACGATAATTTGGCGCGACTGGGTCTGAGTCACGCTCTGCTTAAACTGCGCCGACTCCAGGATTCCTTCGATCATGCGGCCAGGGTCCTGGCCGTCGATCCCCTGTCCGCGCGCGCGCATGCTTTGCTTGGATCATCCGTCCTGGCCTCTGGGGACTTTCGAATGTCTATCGAAGAGTTCCGCACAGCGCTGGTTTTGGATGAGAACGAGGCCATGGCAATTGCCGGGCTGGCCATGGTCGACTACTACGAGAATCGGACCGCGCGATGTGTTGCCGGCTTGCGCCGCGCGGCCGAAATTGACAATAACGAACCGGATTATGTTTTTAACCTCGGTCAGGCCGCAGCCCGCTCTGAGCGTTATAAGGAAGCCGCGGATGCTTATGAACGGTTCCTCGTAATTGCTCCGCGCACGGACGCCGATAGGCGAGCGCGGATTCGAGGTCTGATTGATTTTCTTCGCTACCTCGGACAGCAGAGTTCGCTCTACGATGTTGATGGCGCCGACCGGACGGTAGTTGAGTTTGAATCTCCCGACTATCGGCCAATCGTTAAGCTACGCATCAATGGATCGAAAGAGTATCTGCGCTTCGTCCTGGATACTGGTTCTGGAATGTCTGTGGTGTCCGAGGACACTGCCCGCAAGCTGGGAATCAAACCGGTAGCTCGAGGTGGGCTGGCCCGGGCAGTGGGTGGGGGGGGTCGTTTTGAAATCGTCTACGGATACATCAACTCGATCGACATTGGTGAAGTCCAGCTCCGCAATGTGCCCGTTTACATTCGACACTTCTTTGACGAGCGTAATCCGGTCGACGGATATCTGGGCATCGCCGCGTTGAGCCGTCTGTTGACCACCGTCGATTATGGATCCAGACGCATAACCCTGGTTCGTCAACACAGCCCCGTGTCCGATCAGCGAGTCGCCGCCGGTCAGGGTAAGCCCGTCCGCGCTGAATCCGTCCAGGTCGAACCTGGAATAAATGTGCCCGTCCGCACGACGGCCAGCGGCTTTCTCAGTGGCGAGATTTTCATCGACGGGATTGCTAAGCCGCTCAACTTCATTATCGATACCGGTGCGACGGTGACGGTCGTGTCTGAAAAACTGGCGGCAATGGAAGAAGCCCAGCCATTTATCAAGCAGGGCCGAATGCGAGTTTATGGAGCCGCCGGAGTGGATGAGAACGTGAAGATGGCGGTCATACCCAAGATTGTCGTCGGAGCCTATTCGCGAGACAAAATCGACGCCGCTGTGCTCGATCTCGAACCGGTTAATGAGACCGCAGGCTTTCTGCAGAGCGGAATACTCGGCGGAAACTTTCTGCGGTACTATCGAGTGGTTTTCGATTTCTATCGGGGCATAGTCAGGCTCGAGCCCATGGAGAAGCAGCCACAGCCTGCCATTAAGCCGGTGCCTGAAGGCACAAATTAACCGCCGTCAACCAAGTATGAAGCCAAGCACCTATCTGGAGACTTCTGTGATCGGGGCGTACCTCGACAACGGCGAGCCCTTTCGGCGCGATCTTACGATCCGCTGGTGGGAGCACGAGTTGTCGGAATACCGCGCGGTGATCTCACCGCTGGTCGTGCGAGAGCTTGAACGAGTGGCCGAGCCACATCGCTCAGCGTATCTAAAATTGATCAAGGAACTGGAACAGGTCGACCTCGCTGAAGAAGCGGCCATCCTCGCCGAAGGTTATGTCTCACGCGGAATTTTTCATCGTAAGTTCATCGCCGACGCGCTGCACGTAGCAGTTGCGTCCGTCCACAAAATCGACTATCTAGTTACCTGGAACTTTGGACACTTGGCGAACGTTCGGCGGCAGGCGCGCATTCGTTTATTTAATACCGCCGCCGGATTTTTTGTTCCCATGATCGTTACGCCGGAGTTCCTGGTTTCTGAAGGTACTGAGATTTCCGATTTCAGATCCCCAAAATGAATCGCCGGTTGAGTTGAAATTTCTCATCTGAGATCGTAACTTCAGATCACAGAGTCGTGCAGTATTTTCCCTCGGACGAGATTGGCAGTGGAAAGGGAGGTTAGGAATCCTGAATCAGAAGTCTAAAATTGCACCTCACGATCTGTACCGCAGACCAAAGTTCCTGACTGTGCTGCACCAGATTCGCGAGACCATGTCGCGCGAAGCAGACTACGACGTTGATCTGTTTGTCGAGATGGTGCGGTCGGGCGTGCGGCCAGAGTATGGACCCGAACGAAACATTCGCGGATTCAGGAAACGCGCGCCGCGAAACGACGAGATCGAAATCGAGACCGAAGCCCCAGTAAAACAGCGCCGTCGTGCGGGGCGTTAGTACGACCAATTCTCAGATCGCCTCATTGATGAGTCACGTTACCGGACTGAATGAACATGGACGCCACTTTCGAGACCATCGGCCTGGAAGTTCCCAGTGAGAAGGCCATCAACTTCCTGGCTGAACGTGCCGAAAACCAGGGCGAGCCCACCCAACTACTGCGCCGCGGCGCCGTCCTGCATGGACGTTGCTGGAAACTCGGTGAAGGACTGGAAGTTTGGACCGTGTTGTATGAGTCAGAGACGGGCGATGTTTTTTATGCTAACTGCCGGCCTGGCTTTCGCGCCCGGTACATGCAACGCATTTCGCCCTGGGCGCTGACGGAATACGACGAAGAAGGCGAAGCCGTGATTCACGGCTACTGCGACGGCACGGATACTGAAGTGCTCTTTGAGCTGCAGAATCTGACGGAAGTGGGGGCGTCTGTCTTTCGCGCGCCGGCCCTGCATGTCGGGTTGTGTGGTCTGGCTTATCGCGCTCGCGTCTGCTCGCGCGAGATGAATTCGCGCTGGCTGCCTTTGGAAAAGGCTTCTCCTTCGCGCGCCGCCCACGAAAACGATTGGATCTTGCGCGGCCGGGTGATCGTTTTTAAGCCGCTGCGCAATCCCCTCTCGGGAAGCGAGCTCTACTGGATATATCTGGATCTGAGGGGGCAAAAGCTGGAGGTGCTGGTGAATAAACGAGCACTGAGCGGGGGCACACTGGCAGCGGGCGCAACTCTTTCCGCTGAAGTCTGGCTTCAGGGACACGTCTTTGATGATCAGGCCCAGCGACTTCGCTATGAAGGCGTCGATCCGGCCGGCTCGGCAGAAAGTTTCTGGTCGCGGTTTTCGCGCGCGAACTAATTTCGTTTGCTCTGTCGTACCCTCCGATGTCGCTTGATTCCGCGTCCCTGGTCCACTGTCGAGTTTTTTCTGAATGAAGCGACTCATAATCATCGTCCTCATCGGACTGGTCCTCCTGGCCGCCGGACTGTATGCGCTGGATCAATATTGGATCCATCGCTACGATTCGCTGATTGCCCGTGAAGCCTCCCTGCATCATATCGATCCGGATCTGGTCTGGAGCATTGTCTACGAAGAAACATACTTTAGTCCGTGGAAGAAAGGCCGCAACGGTGAGATTGGCCTGATGCAGGTAACGCCGGTGGTTGCGCGCGAATGGGCTGCCGAGAGTGGCGTAGCCCCGATGGAACAACGCACCTCGATGGACACCGAAACGATTCTGCGCGATCCCGAACGGAACGTGCAGATCGGATGCTGGTATTTGGCAAAGGCCGATCAGGATTACCGTAACAGTCCCGGCCGCGAGGCGCGTCTGCTCGCCGCTTACAACGCCGGGCCTAGTCGCGCCGCTGAGTGGAGCCGCGTCGCCAGCGGGGCGCCCCCACTGAGCGAACAGCAATTCATCGCGCGTATCGACATAGCGTCGACGCGTGCATATGTCACCTCGATTCTGGATCGCTTTCATCGAGTCAGGGCTGCTAAAGGAGTCTCGCCGGCCACAATCGGGTTGGTGTCTACATGGTTTGGGTTTAAATCGATGAGCGCTGAGATCTCATTTTTTTCGGGTGACTCAATGGATCGTTCCCTCATCGCCGATTGGCGATCCACGAAATCACACGAAACCTCACAGATGCGTCTTTGGCGGCTTGGCTCAGGCTGCTAATCAAGATGCCCTTCATCTATTCAGCTCGTTGGCTCTTACCAATCGTATCTCCGGTGATTATTGATGGCGCAGTGGCCGTCGAAGAGTCCCGAATCGTGGCAGTTGGTCCACGAGCTGAGATCGCGGCAAACTTTCCCGAGTCTCCCGTCACGGATTTCGGCGTAGCGGCGATCCTGCCGGGCCTCATCAACCTTCACTCCCATCTCGAACTAACCGTTATGCGAGGCTTCCTCGAGCGCCAGGAGAATGATTTCTTTGCCTGGTTGAGAAAGCTTACGCTTGCGCGCCTGGCCATGACAGCTCAAGACTTGCTGGTGTCAGCAACCAGCGGTGCGATTGAAGCGGCGCGCGCTGGCGTGACGTGTATGGGTGACGCTAGTTCAGCTGCGGCTCAGGGAATACGGGCGCTGCAAGCGGTGGGCTTGAGGGGCATCGTCTATCAGGAATCTTTCGGGCCCGACGCTCGACTGGCCAGGGAAAATCTCGCGCAACTGCGCGATCAAATAGCACAGTTGCGCATGCTTGAGGATCCTTTAGTGCGAGTTGGAGTTTCGCCGCATTCTCCGTACACGGTTAGTGGACCGCAGTTGGAAATGATTTCACGTCTGGCGCTGGAGCAGAGGCTTCCCGTGATGATGCACGCAGCTGAATCATCCGCGGAAAAACTGTTCATGCTGGAGGGCGGAGGACCATTTGCCGAAGGGTTAAGTAAGCGCGGCATCGAATGGCAGGCTCCCGGAATTTCAACGATCAAGTATCTGAAACGACACGGCGTCCTTGAAACCAGACCGCTGTTGGCACACTGCCTTAACGTTGACGACTCCGATCTTGAATTGATTGCGCAAAGCGACAGCGGCATCGCGCATTGTCCCAAATCGAATGCCAAACTAGGTCACGGTCGAGCGCCCTTCGCAAATTTTCTCAAGCATGCAGTAAAGGTGGGGCTCGGCAGCGACTCAGTGGCAAGTAACAACACTTGCGACATTTTGGAAGAAGCCCGCTTCGCCACTCTGCTCGCGCGCCTTGATTCCGATCACGATAGGGTCAGCGCGGAACACGCGCTGTTCGCCGCTACGGTGGGTGGAGCACGCGCTCTGGGGCTCGACAGGACAATTGGCTCACTAGCCGCCGGGATGCAGGCCGACATCACCGTGGTGGGTCTCAATGGCGCGCATCAGGAACCTGTGAACGATCCGCTCGCCGCGCTGGTCTTTGCTTCATCCGGACGAGACGTTCTGATGACGATGGTTGGAGGCAAAGAGATCTACCGCGATGGTCAGGTAAGCGGTGTCGATGAAAGTGAAACGGGAGACAAGTCCACGACGATCCGAGCGAAGATCGAAGCAGCCGTTGGTTAGTGCACCCGTAATGCAGCTCGTTGATGAACTCTTGCGAACTCCGGCCACTGTTTACTATTATTAGCGCCCATGAGGACACCATCACGACTCCTCCTGCTTGCTATTGCCGCCGGTTTGATATCGTTCACCCTCTGCGTCAACGTTCCGGCCCAGCGCAATCCCACCATGGCGTCGCAGACGAGCGACGAGCTCAAGGATCGTTTGTTTGCGCAATTCACCGATCTTAGAAAGAGTCTGAATCCGGAGGAGCGCCGGCTGGCTTACCCGGCCGCTAAGGATTACCTGCGCAAGTTTGGCGGGGACGACGACAGTAATGCTCGAGAGGTTCGGAAGTTCGTTACTGAGTACGAGCGCTCGGCGCATGACGGCGATGTCTTCGCGTCATACACGGCGAAGAATTACCTGAAGGCTTTTGAAATCGGACGCACGCTGCTGAAAGCCGACCCGGACGATTTCTTTGTCCTCAGCACCTTGACTGAAGCGGGTTACGAAACTGCAATGGCGGGTGATCTCACCTTGAACGATGAGACCATCAGTTACGCGCGACGGGCAATCAAGATCCTGGAGACCGGCAAGCTCTCCAAACCTGATCCATTTAAAAACATGGATGTGGCAAAAGGCTTTCTTAACTCGACCCTGGGATGGTTTGTTAAGGAGCAGTTGCCGGTTGAAGCAGCGGCCGCGTATCTGAAGGCAGTCCAGTCAGACAGCCCCTATCACACCGACCCATCGGTTTATCATCGTATGGGCGTCGCTATCCTGCGAGGCGATTTCGCGCTTCTGTCCAGGGATTACAATGAAAAATACGGCGCCAAGCCGGCATCTCCCGAACAGAAACAAATGTTCGAACGGCTTAGCCATCTGGTTGAGCGAACAATTGACGCCTATGCCCGGGCGGTTGCGTTGAGTACTAGACCGGAGCAACAGGAAGCTCGGACGAAAATCCTCGCACAGCTCACTTCGCTTTACAAAAACTTTCACAACAATTCGGATGAAGGCCTGAACGAGTTAATCGCGAGCGTCCTAACCAGGCCCCTGCCACAGTAACCGCGTCTCTGGAGTCATAAAAACAAAAACGGGCAGGGGATCAACCCTGCCCGTCTGACTTACTGCTAACTGCTTACGTTGTTTCGGTCCCGGCACGCGGGACCCAGGTTTGGCCTTATCAACCTTCTATCGTAGACATCGACGTTACGGCTTTCTTTTCGTACGCGGCGATGACCACGAGGTTTCCTTTCTCAACCGTACTTAATTGCGCATCGGTGAAAGTTGGATTGGCTTTATACCAGTCAAAACTGGCGAAGTACTTTTGCGTCCAGGCATCCTTGAAGACCTTGCCGTGGCGCGCATAAATCTCTTCGCGCATCTTGCGAACGTCCTCGAGGAACAAGCCCTGCAGCAGCGCGCGGCCAATTGGTTTGTTGCTGAT
This sequence comes from Pyrinomonadales bacterium, assembly GCA_038230715.1. Classification (GTDB taxonomy): domain Bacteria; phylum Acidobacteriota; class Blastocatellia; order Pyrinomonadales; family Pyrinomonadaceae; genus UBA11740. The sequence goes on along the minus strand of JBBRMS010000037.1, from coordinate 13,869 downwards.
CGAGTCGTGAAGTTTGTTCTCGTACTTGACGATGGTCTCGATGTTCGTTTTGTCGCTACCGGAAATTTCTTCGTCCTTGAAATCCTCTTTCGGGTCGTACCACGGTTGACCGCCAAAGTACTGTTGAATCCACATGGTCTTGAATATCCGGCCGTGGCGGGCGTAGATCTCGTTACGCAGCAGGCGCAACTCATGGAGGCTCAAACCCCGCAACATAGCGTCCGAGATCAGCTTGTCCTCGAACAACTCCATGTCGCCCGGCGAAATTGCCACCTTGCGTTGTTGTCTTTGGATTGTGTCGATCAACTGCAGGTTCTTGCGCTCGACCAGACTCAAACCTTTCGGATCGTACTTATCGGCCGCCTGGTACCAGTAGCGTTGGTCAAAGTACTGCTGCAACCAAACCGTTTCCGGAAAGCGTTTGCCGTGAATCGCCTCGATCTCAGCCGCCAGCACCGTCCATTCCGCGGTGGTGTGCGGGCCCAGTTTCTTTCGCGTCAAGGCGCGGTCCTGGTAAAGCCGCATGTCGCCGGGCTCAACGGTTTCGTGCTTCACAGCCTCAGCGATGCGAATCACGTCGAGGTTCTTGCGCTCAGTATCATTGAGCGCGGAATTCTGAAAGTTAGGATCAGCCTTGAACCAGGTTCGGGATTCCAGATATCGACGGATTTCAGGATCTTTGAAGACCCGGCCGTGTTTGCCAAAAACGATGCCGCGGACAAGCTTCAGATCCTCCAGCGTCAGCGCTGAAAGGTTCCCCGTGGTCACGGTGCGAGCGGCAAAGTCGAACGACTCCCAAGTCTTGACCTGCGGGTAGTCGTCCTGAGCCGCCGCGATGGACAGAGGTCCCAGCGCGACGAGCAGAAGCAGTGGCAGTGCCAACCGCAAAAAACTAAAGGGTGATTTCATAGGTTACCTTCCAGGTTGTAGCGCAAACTCCTGTTTGCGAATTGCGTTAGTTAGACGATGCGAGGCTTGTCATTTTGCCAAACTTGGGCCAAGCTCCGCCGCCTGATCTGAAGAAAGCCTTGCCATTTCGTGATCTAATTACACGCGAAGCCAAGCCCTTCGGAATTCGGAGGCGGAGCCTCCCATCTAATCGTAGGGAGCTCGTCGGAAAGGCGGAGCCTTTCCGCACACCAGAGGGCGGAGCCCTATTGTGGTGAAACACCGCCTACCCAAAAATGTCGCGGACCTTATCAACGAGTTTTTTGTCTTCCAGATCCGGCGTTTCGATCTTAGCCAGCTGCTCCAGCAGTTTGCGCTGTTCGCGGTTAAGCATGGTTGGCGTAACCACCGAAACCGAAACAAACAGATCGCCGCGGCCGCGCCCACCCAAAATCGGCATGCCCTGTCCGCGGACACGGAAAACGGTGCCGGTCTGGGTCCCGGCCGGAACCTTGAGCGATTGATCGCTGGTTAATGTGTTCACGTTGACTTCAGAACCCAAAGCGGCCTGGGCAAAAGTAATGGGCACTGAGGCGTAGAGATTATTTCCCTGACGCTCGAACTGTTCGTGCTCGGCCACATGGATAACGACGTAGAGATCGCCATGCGGCCCACCGTACGCGCCGGACTCGCCTTCGCGTTGCAGCCTTAGCCTCGATCCGGTTTCCACCCCAGCCGGAATCTTAACTTCGATTGACTTCTCCTGCTCGACCCGGCCGGCGCCGCGACAGGTTTCGCACGGTGAGGTGATTACCTGGCCCGCGCCGCGACATGAACCGCAGGTGCGTGAGACGGAAAAGAAGCCTTGTTGAAAGCGCACCTGGCCGGCGCCTTCACAGGTGCGGCAAACTTCAGGCTGGGTGCCTTCTTTTGCACCGGAGCCTTTGCAGGTCTCGCAGGTTTCCAGCTTGGGGATTCGCAGCTGTGCGGTCATCCCGGCTGCGGCCTGTTCGAGAGTTATTTCCAGATCATAACGCAGGTCAGAGCCGCGTTGCGCGCTTGAACGTCGCGAACCGCTGTGGCCGCCACCAAACACATCGCCAAAGCCAAACAGATCGCCGAGGATGTCTTCGATGTTGCCAAATCCCGGCGCGCCCCAGGCTGCGCTGGCGGCATTCGAGACTCCGGCGTGACCAAACCGATCGTAACGCTGCCGCTGCTCCGAATCAGAAAGCACAGCGTAAGCCTCTGCCGCTTCCTTGAATTTCTCTTCAGATTCGGCGTCCCCCTGGTTTTTGTCAGGGTGATATTGATGAGCCAGGCGCCGGTAAGAACTTTTCAAATCCTGCTCGGTCGCAGTCCGGGTTACTTCGAGGACTTCGTAATAATCGCGTTTATTAACTGCCATAGTTCCGTTATCAGTAATGAACGGCCAGCACTTGAACCGTTTATACCGGCAAGCTACTGACCGCCTGGTCATTGTAACGCAAACTATTCATTTGCGCACAAGCGGAAAATCTCAGTGATGTTTAGTGCTGAGCTTAGGCTCAACTATTCGGAGGCGCAGTTTCTTCGGCTTCCTTCATCATCGCAGTGGTAAGTTGGCGAGCCAACCGCTCAACCGAATCCAGGGCCAGGCGGATGGCGCCGACTTCTTCAGATCCGATAGCTGCTTCGCCCTCAAGCAGAATTGACTGACCACTTTCCTGTCCTTCCTCTGACAGCAATGCGCCGAATTCCAGGAAGGCCCGTTGCGTATTCCTAACCAGACTGGTCAGCTTGTTGTTTAGTGCCAATCGGTCGCGCAGCACCCGATCTGTTTCAGCCGAACTCTCGGCCTCGTTTATAATTCGATCAATCTCATCCTGTGACAGTCCGGAGGTGGGGGTAATTCGCATCTGCTGCTCGCGGCCGGTTGCCTTGTCGGTGGCCGCGACCGAGACGATGCCATTCGCGTCGACTTCGAAGGTCACCTCGATCTGGGGCACACCGCGCGGCGCCGCGGGAATGCCAACCAACTCGAATTTTCCCAGGGAACGATTGCCGGTCGATACTTCCCGCTCGCCCTGCAGGATATGGATTTCTACCGACGACTGATTGTCTACGACAGTAGTAAAGGTGAGGCTGTTGCGCAACGGTATCGTCGAATTGCGCTCGATGATCCGGGTAAACAACCCACCGCGAGTTTCCAGCCCCAGACTCAAAGGCAGCACATCCAGCAGGACGATGTCTTTGACATCTCCGGTCAAAACGCCCCCCTGAATGGCTGCGCCCATCGCGACCACCTCGTCCGGATTGATTTCGGCGGAAGCTTTCTTGCCGAAGATGCTGGCGACCGCGCGCTCGACTATCGGCGAGCGAGTCTGTCCGCCTACCAGAATCACCTTGTTGATTTCCGAAGCCTGCAGCTTGGCATCGACCAGAGCCCGTTCGCACGGCTCGATGGTCTGCTGGACCAAATCATCGACCAGTTCCTCGAACTTCTCACGCGAGAGGACCTTGTTAAGGTGTTTGGGACCGGATGCATCGGCGGCGATGAACGGGAGGTTAAAGCTGGTCTCAGTCGCCGAGGACAATTCGCATTTTGCTCGTTCGGCTGCCTCCTTGAGGCGCTGCAAGGCCAATCGGTCCTTACGCAGATCAATGCCGGTGTCCTGATGAAACTGGTCGGCCATCCAGTTCATGATCCGCTCATCGAAATCCTCGCCCCCGAGATAGGTATTGCCGGAAGTGGACAGGACTTCGAACACTCCGTTGTTCATTTCCAAAATCGAAATATCAAAGGTGCCACCACCGAGGTCGTAGACCGCGATCTTTTCCAACTCTGATTTTCCCAGGCCGTATGCCAGAGCGGCCGCAGTCGGCTCATTGATGATGCGTTCTACTTTCAGGCCTGCGATCTTGCCGGCATCTTTTGTCGCCTGTCGCTGGGTGTCATCGAAGTAGGCTGGTACGGTGATGATTGCATCGGCTACCGCTTCGCCGAGAAAATCCTCCGCGGCGGCCTTCAAGCGCTGCAACACGATTCCGGATAATTCCGGTGGGCTGTAGACGCGGCCCTGGACTCGTATGCGGGCGTCTCCATTCTGAGAATCTACAATTTCAAACGGCGCGGTATCGCGCATTCGGCCGGCTTCAAGAGAGTCAAACTTGCGGCCGATTAATCGCTTAACGGCGTAGACAGTGTTCGAGGCGTTGGTAACTGCCTGACGCTTGGCAATCTGCCCCACCAGGCGCTCGCCTTTGTCAGTAAAGCCAACCACACTCGGAGTGGTGCGGCCGCCTTCTTTGTTAGGCACTATCTGAACTGTGCCGCCTTCCAGGACTGCGACGCAGCAGTTGGTAGTGCCTAAATCAATGCCGATGATCTTCCCCATGTGTTTTTTTGAGACGCAAGCCTATCAGTCGTCATCTCGGCGGGCCGCGACCTTGACCATGGCCGGCCGTAGCAAGCGCTCACCTATGCGGTACCCGCGGGCAAGTTCTTCGGTGACGGTGTCCGGCTCGTACTTGTCGGACGGTTCAGTGACCACCGCCTCGTGAATATGAGGGTCAAAACGCTCGCCTATCGAGGCAATCGGCTGAATGCCAAGTGACTCGAGTACTTCGTTGAGTTGTCGATTAATTAGCTCGACGCCGTGGAGAAAGTGCCTAAACTCCTTCGAATCGTTTGACTCGACCGTTTTTTCTGCGTCGAGCGCGCGATCCAGATTATCGAGCACCGGTAGCAGCTTTCGGGCAACGTCCCCTACGACCCGTTGATGGGCTTCGCTCCGCTCGCGCTCGATCCTCTTCCGGTAATTCTCAAAGTCAGCCTGCCGTCGCGCGAGGCTCTCCTTTGCCTCGCCCAGCTCGGTTTGCAGGCGCTTCAACTCAGCCCGCGAGGCAACGAGCTCCGCCACCTCAGGGCCTCCGAAACCCGTCTCGTGACCCCGGGAATCAGGGGGCTCCGGCTGAAGTTCCGAGCCCTCACCCTCACCTGAGTCCAGCCCTTCTTCAGCCGGGCTGAGATCGTCTCCATCAAAGAAGCGAATGGGAATGCTATTCGATTGTTTCGGCTTTCGATCTGATGACATTGCGATTCGAATCTGTTTCTGGGGCTTCCGCGCCTGAAACGGGGTCAGTCTATTGAAGATACGCTTCGTTCAAAAGAGCGCGTTCAATGAAATGCGCAAGATAGTTTACCACAGCCATCATGCGACCGTATTCGATCCTCATTGGCCCGACTACGCCAAGCGTGCCTGAAACATCGCCCCCGACCCGATACGAGGTGGAGATCACTGAGCAACGTTTCATCGACGAAGCGGAATTCTCCCGGCCAATTATCACTCTGACATGCCCGCCCGCCGCATTGCTGTCTACACACTCGTTCAGGATTTTCACCAGCCGCGACTTTGCTTCGAAGGTTTTGAACAACTCTCGCATGCCTTCAGCGCCGGCAAATTCCGGCTTGGCCAGGATGTTCGAAGCCCCGTCGAGATAGACCTCAGCCGTGGCTTCGTCCTCACCCTGAAGACTGCGCTCGCACAAAAGCATCGCATTGAGCAGCAGCTTGTCATACAACGCTTTCTCTTCGCGCATGAGGGCGACAATCTCGTCGCGAATAGTTTGCAGGCTCTTGCCGCCGAACTCGGCATTCAAATAGCGGGCGGTTTTATCGAGCTCGTCCTGGCTGAATTCCTCGTCCAGGGTGATGACCTTATCGTGAACAATGTTGGAGGTTGAAACCAGCACCACCAGAATCCGGCTGTCCGGGAGCCGTACAAAACGAATATGCTTCAAACGATTCTCAGCCAGGGAAGGCCACACCACGATGCCAACATTTTCCGAAAGTTCGGACAGAACATGTGAGGCCTTCTCCATCATTCGGTCCGGCCTCGACTTGGCTTCGGGCCCGAAATCAATTCTTTCAATCGCCCTGAGATCGTTCCGGGACAGGCGGGTTGAGTCGAGCATGTTATCAACGTAGTAGCGATAGCCCTTGTCCGTGGGAACGCGACCGGCAGAGGTATGCGGCTGCTCGAGGAAACCAAAATCTTCCAGCTCGCACATGACGCTGCGAATGGTCGCTGAACTCCATCCGGTGGCATGCGCAAATCTATCGGACACGGTATGAGACCCGATAGCATCGCCAGTGACCAGATGCTCTTCAATAATCGCCGAGAGTACAGCGGCCCGCCGCGAGTCGGGTTTGGGTCGTCTGGGCTTATTTGAGGTAGTGCGAGCCATCAGATAGATCCATGAGTTTTCCTCAAGCCTTAAAACAACCTTAATCGAAGCATCGCCCGGACCCTGAGGAGACATTTGTGCCGCGGCCAGTATAACGAAATCAACCGAACTCTCGCAAACCGTTGTTTCTAAAGCTGTCTTTGCTCCGGCGATGGCGGTGCTTCTGAGGGTCGAAGGGGCGGGGCTATCCAGCCAACAACACTGAAAACCTACGCTTAACTCGGGGTCACCGGCCCGTGTTGATTGCCGTCCTCCGCTGTAACGCAGATTTTGCTCGCTGGCAGGGACTTTTCAGAGATCCACCCGCCCGTTTGACCTGCCGCGGACCTCGACCATAAGATGGGGGCGAGTTTAAGGGTCCGGGTATGCCGCAATCAGATCTTCATCTCAAGAGAGTTTTCTGCGACGCATTCCGTCAACTTGATCGAGCCGGTAAGCGCTTTCGAGCAGACGTCGATGCGATCGAAGTCGGATTCTATCCATACGCCGGCTTGCATCACACTATCCGAGTGCGTGCGGGTCGAGTTTTCGTGCGGCTCTCTGACCTCTTCCAGACGGCGCCGCCAGAAGTGATCCAAGCTCTGGCATTCCTGTTGGTAGCGCGTTTGCTTTCGCGGAAGGCGCCGCGCGATCAGGAACTGATCTACCGCTCTTATGCATTTAGTCCGCCACTGCTGCGGGCCTCTGACATCGCCCGGCGGCAACGCGGACGGAAGGTGATCTCCTCAGCTATTGGCGAGGTCTATGACCTGGAGCGAATCTTCGCAAAACTAAATCGCCGCTATTTTGACGGGACCATCCAAAAGCCGGTCCTGACCTGGTCTAAGCGAAGGGCGCGGAGCATCCTGGGCCACCACGACGCAGCGCATGACACAATCGTCATCAGCAAGACCCTGGATTCCCGTGAAGTTCCCGAATGGTTCGTCGAATACATCCTCTTCCACGAAATGCTCCATATTAAGCACCCGGCCAGAATCGTTAACGGCAGACGCTATTACCACACGACTTCCTTTCGCGCTGAAGAGCGAAGTTTTCCCCGTTTTCAGCATGCGCAGGAGTGGCTCGATCATGTGGTGCGCAAGCGGCATGAGCTGCGAGCCCGGGCGGCCTAATCTACTGACTTCGATCTCGTCGAATACCTTTGCATTCATTTTTTCTCGATCTTAAAAAGCCAGGGGCGTGTTTTCGGGTCGCTTACCGAGTAGCTCCGGTCGTCTGCGACAAACGCTCGTCAAAATAGCGCGGAGCGGTTCCAGCCTCCAGCCCAGGTTGCCGTTTTGGGCTACCTGGGATGGGAGCATATCCTCCGCCACAACCACGTTCGGGTTGCGCTGCGCTTCCGCGGTTCCCGCCGCTCAAATTATTCTGGAACTCTGCTCCCCTTCCCTCGTTAATTCATTCAGGTAGGTGGGCTCCTCCTGAAAGCGAGCAAGCAGCGCCGGACGTGATTCGATAATGCGTTCAAAGCGGGCTTGCTCGCTTTGTTTTGTTTGGAATTCCTCAAATGGGCCACTGGACATTCGGGCGCCCCTCCCGCTAGACTACGTCGTTTGCAAGGGTCTCGTAATTGCTGTCTAGTGCGGCCCAACAAACGAAACAGAAAGACTTAGAAACGCAATGGCAATTCCAGCAACTCAAATCAGACGCGGCATGGTTATTCTCTTCGAAGGCCAGCTCTGCAAGGTGGTCGACTTTCGCCATCATACTCCGGGAAATCTGCGCGCGATGGTGCAAACAAAGTTGCGCAATTTGCGCACTGGATCTTCTTTCGACCATCGCTTTCGCTCGGCTGACACGGTTGACCGCGCAGCCCTCGAACAGCACGACATGGAATACCTCTATTCCGACGGCTCGCATCATCACTTTATGAATACCGAGTCGTATGAACAGGTCGCCCTCAGCGGTGAAGACCTGGGCGATGCGGCCCAGTGGCTGGCTCCGGGCCTCAAGATCCAGGTCGAGTTCTACGAAGGACTACCCATCGGAATTGAACTGCCCCCCTCAATGGAACTCACGGTGACTCAGACCGAGCCAACGATGAAGGGCGCGACCGTTTCAAACGTCAACAAACCCGCGACGCTGGAAAACGGCGTTACCATACAAGTGCCGCCGTTCGTCAACGAAGGCGACCGTCTTCGCGTCGACCCGTCGGAAGGACGTTACATCGAGCGCGCCAAGTAGAGTTGCACAGATTATCGACCGCGCAGTACAAAACGGAACTCAGGTTGTGCTTGCGTCCCATTTCAGCAGCTGTTAGGGTTCCGTAACAAACATCACAGACTCAATCTGTGCCACTTATGTATCTGCTCTACAGCCTGCTTTTGACGGTTGGCTTTGTTGCACTGCTGCCGTGGTTTGCAATCGACGCCTTCCGCACTCGCAAGTACATCACGGGTCTTGGCCAACGCCTCGGCAAACTACCAAAGATCGGATTCGCTGATCGTCCTCTAATCTGGTTGCACTGTGTCTCGGTCGGTGAAACAGAAGCCGCTCGTCCCCTGGTCCGATCGCTGCTCGAGCGATTCCCTTCCCACCGCCTGGTGATTTCAACCACCACTGTCACCGGTCAGAAGATCGCGAAAGAAGCTTTTGGAAGTGAGGCCGCGGCCGTCTTTTACTTTCCCATCGATTGGGCCTGGACCGTCCGGCGAGTGCTGCGCACCCTGCAACCCGCCGCCGTGCTGATTATGGAGACCGAGCTGTGGCCTCATTTGCTCCGTGAGTGTCACCGGCGATCGATTCCAGTTGCCCTGATTAATGGCCGGATCTCAGGAACATCATTTGGACGATACCAAATGATTCGTCCCTTCATTAAGGGTGTGCTGGCTAATATCTCGATCGCCCTGATGCAGTCGGAACAAGACGCCTCGAGAATACGCGCGCTGGGTATGCCCACCGAACGCATCCTGATGCCGGGCAATCTAAAGTTTGACAGTGCCGAAGGCCCGATTGATGAATCAGTCGCCGCGAGACTTCGTGAACGCTTCGGACTCGGGCGAGGGGCGTTGCTCATCGTTGCGGCGAGCACTCATGACCCGGAAGAACATGTGATCATCGAGGCGTTCCAGCAGCTAGGGGATGCTCGGCCCCCTTACCAGGCTCGCCTGCTGATCGCTCCCAGGCACCCGGCGCGTTTTGGTGAAGTTGCTTTGCTCCTGGAAACGTCCGGTTTGACCTGGTCGCGCCGGTCCGCGCCACTGCGGACTGAGGACCAGGCGTGCGAAGTAGTTTTACTCGATAGCATCGGAGAGTTGCGAGCAATTTATCCTCTCGCTGATATCGCTTTCGTTGGTGGCAGCATCGCACCACATGGCGGGCACAACGTTCTGGAGCCCGCGGCGCGAGGCGTCTGCATTCTTACTGGTCCACACACGCAAAACTTTGCAGCCATAACGAGAGCTATGCTGAACGAAAATGCGATCGTCCAATTGCCGCCAACAGCGTCGTCCGCAGCTGCCGCGGAACTGGGCGAGACACTGCATAGTCTTCTCTCCAACGACTCTCTGCGACATGAAATGGGCCAGCGAGCCGCGTTGGTCTGTGATCGAAATCGCGGCGCGACGGAAAAAACTCTGCAAGTGATCGCGAGCCTGCTCGAAGCGCCAAAGGTGGCCGGCGAATCGATTCCCTACTCTGAACTTTCCATCAACGGGGCAAAATGAATAGCGCCGTCACCCTCGCTTTGTCGCCATTTGGCAGCCTCTATGGTGCAGCCATGAAAGCGCGGTGCGCGCTCTACCGCTCCGGACGTTTCCGGGTGCGTGAGTTGGGCGCGCCCGTGATCAGCGTCGGCAATCTCACGATGGGTGGGACGGGGAAGACTCCCCTGGTCGAGTGGATTGCACACGAACTAGCGCGGACGGGAATTCGCGTTTGCATTCTTACGCGCGGTTATGGCCGGCAAAATGCGAACACGCGCACAATCGTTTCCGATGGACGAGAAATCCTCGCGGACGCGGCCGAGGCTGGCGATGAACCCTTGCTGCTGGCAGAAGGGTTGCGGGGTCAGGCTGCGGTGATCAGCGACGGCGATCGAGTTGGAGCCGCTGCCTGGGCAGTGGAGAATTTTCACCCCAACGTTTTCGTCCTCGACGATGGTTTTCAGCACCTGCGTGTAGCTCGCAACCTGAACATTCTCACCATCGATGCGACCAATCCCTGGGGCAATGGCAAAGTCCTGCCGGCCGGTACCCTGCGGGAATTTCCCTCGGAACTGACACGCGCCGACTGCATCGTCATTACCCGGGCTGACGATCCACATTCACTTGAAGCTTTGCGGCGCCAGATTGCTGCGTTGGGCAACCAGAGCCCCGTCTTCGATTCGCGAATGAAATTGAGCGGAGTGCGAGCAGGCCGGTCTCCAAAATCCCCGAACGATGGCGCAGGGTTAAAGGCTTCCGGAGTCGCGGCATTTTGTGGCTTGGGAAATCCCGAATCATTCTTTTCCCTGCTGCGCCGATCCGGTTATGAGATGTCGTACACACAAGTCTTTCGCGATCATTACCGGTACAACCAAAGCGACATCGATCAGCTCGAACGCGAGGCGCGCGCACACGGAGTTCAAGCTCTGCTCACCACCGCCAAGGACGAAGTGAAACTACGCTCACTCGCTTTCAAGCTTCCCTGCTTCATTGCGGATATTACGATCGAGATTGATCAAGGCGATAACTTCCGCGCACTAGTCGAGCAGGCAGTTCGACGCCAGTCCTAAGAATCAATCAACTCTTCTACTCGGAGCGCGGCCCTCGCCCGCATTGAGCGCGGGGCTTGAAAAAACATTCGAGGAGATCGCTTAACTACATCGGTGGCGTAATTGCAGGTTTGGGTTGAGGCTTCACGCTTGGCGTGGGACGTGGTGGTGGCGGCTCGTCCTTATCGATTGTTGGCGACGGCTTAGGAGGCGAGACTTCCCTCTGGTTCGAATTCTTATTAGCAGGCGCGTTGCTGTTTGAATTGTCATTCGACCCGAAATCTCCTGATGAAATTCCGGGTACCACCGCCTGAGTAGGGCTGGCATTCGCGTTTGAGTTGCGGTTCAAAGGAGTCGCGCTTGAACTGGCTTGAATCCCGCGCTCGCCGGCACCGTTAGGAGTTCCAGTAGTTTGCACCGGTTGACTGTTTGGATCCGCAGCCAGCCCACTCTGGCCGGTCTGACTCGGACTCTGATTCGTCGGCGTCTGACTGGTGCCGCGGGTCATCAGAAAGACGACCCCAAACACTGCTATCAGCACAATCGCCGCCGGCGCCAGGATCTTCCACGGATTATTGTTTGACGGAGGCGGACCAGCAGCCTGGGCTGAAACGAAGGCTTGCTCCGGTCGTTGCAATACAGTGACTTCATCACGAGGCCGCACCACTGTCTCGTCATCGCTATCATCGACCGGTACCGGGACCGGAACATTGGCGACCGTGTCCGACACCGGGACCATGGCGGTTAAGGAGTAAGCCTTGCTTTGGTCACCAATAGCCGCCGCTAAAGCCTCATACAATTCCCCGGCTGTCTGAAAACGATCGATCGGCTGCTTGGCCAGAGCTTTCTTTACCAGGCTCTCCACGCCGACCGGCAAGTCAGGGCGCAGGTCACGAACTGAAGGAGATTCGTCCTGCACCTGCCTCATCATAATTACAGTGGGCGAATCCCCGGTGAATGGCACCCTACCTGTCAGCATCTCGAAAACAATTACGCCCAGCGAATACACGTCCGATCTGGCGTCGATGGGACCCGACTGCGAGCATTGTTCGGGCGACATGTATTGCGGCGTTCCGATCACCAGGTTGGCTGCGGTGATGTCATTATCCCGAACCCCTTCTGGCTGTTGAATCTTGGCAATTCCGAAATCAAGCACCTTGGCCCAGTCGCCGCCATTCGTCTGAGAGAGCATGATATTATCGCTCTTCAAATCGCGATGGATCACGCCCTGCTGATGTGCCGCGTCCAGGGCTCCCGAAACCTGTCTCACGATTTCGCGGATGCGATCGAGCGGCAGCGGACCTTCACTGCGAATTATTTCCTTCAAAGTGCGGCCGTCCAGATACTCCATTACGAGGAAGACCACGCCGTTTTCCGACTCGCCAAAATCTGTAACACTGACCGCGTGCGGATGTGAGATGCGCGAGGCGGCCTTGGCTTCGCGCGAGAATCGCGCCACCACCACGTCGTCTCCGGCCAGCGCGGGACGCAGGACCTTTATCGCCACGGTTTTGTCCATCATGACGTGCTTGCCACGATAGACGGCGCCCATGCCGCCACGCTTGATCAATTCTTCGATCAAATACTTCTCGGCGAGCGTTTGTCCCAACAGCGGATCAACCAGCCTCTCAAGCACCGCCGCATCAAGGGTGCACAGGGTGCTGGTGTCCGGGTATTCCTTGCCGCAAAGAGGACAAACTTTCATTTGATCTACTTTCGTTTCTTAAGTACGGGAAAGCGTTAGCACCAGGGGAAAGTGTAACGTTGGGGGAAAATGTAACACAACGGTTTTGCGAGGAGCAAAGATGGAGCAAGACAAATCCAAAAGTAATGGCTGCTGTTTGGCCCGAAGAAGAAAAAATGCGAGCGCAGCTCGTAAGCTCCACCCGCATTCTCTTCCTGGCTTTTGGAGTAAGACTAGCCGGCCATCGGTTTAACCACCGCGAAGATCACTAGCAGGGCAAACAACACCAGAGACTCGATCAGCGCCAGGCCCAGAATCATCATGGTCTGAATACGACCGGCAGCTCCGGGGTTGCGCGCCGCGCCTTCACAGGCCGCTGCGCCAATCCGCGACTGTCCAATCGCGCCACCAAATACCGCAATCGCGAAGCCGATGCCGGCGGCGAGTGCGACGTAACCCTTGTAGCTATTGCTCGATTCAGCCACCTGGGTAGCTGGCTGCGCAGCCGCCGTAATCGCGGCCATCATGACACCGAGCACCGCAAATCCAATCATTCTTAATTTTTTCATTTTCAATCTCCGTCCCCATGTCCCCTCAGATTTCCGAGCATGGGCTTCAAGCATTCGCGCGACTGATCAAAAGCTCCAGACGGTCTGTATGATTTCGCCTGCATCCGGTATCCACCGCCCCTCTTACAACGGCGCTCCTGCGAAACAGACACCTGGGATTCGCATCCCCGAACTGGAATTCCCGCCTTCGCTCCTTGACCGGCGCGCTTGTTTTTTTGGTTCGCGTACCAACGTGTGCCGCGGCGTGTGCGACATCGCTCGAAACGCCTGATAAAACCGATTAAGTTAGAACCGGCGCAATGACACCGAACTCTTCCTCGTCCGTTTCGCCGTGCTCGGCATGACTGTCATGCGGCGCGTGCGAAACCTCGCTCAGATACAACTGCGACAGCAGCACAAAAACAAATGTCTGGATCAAAGCTACAAACAGACTGAGCGGCATCAACAGAATCGGCACACCCCAGTAGGTATAGGGCGGAACGAGGTGAGCGATCGAATCCATCACCTTCTCGTCGGCAAAGAGATTTCCAAAAAGACGAATGCCGAGCGAGAACGGACGGATCAGATTACTGATGATCTCAATCGGAAAGATCAGGGGCGCAATCCACCAGATAGGACCGGCAAAATGCTTGAGATGGCGAAACACTCCGTTCTCTCTGATGCCTATGTAGTTGTAGTAAAGAAATGATGAGATGCCCAGCGCAAAGGTGACGCTGGTGGCCGACGTCGGCGACATAAACAGCGGAAACAGGCCCATCAAATTCGACACAAGAATCAGCACCGCGAAAGTCATTACCACCGGGAAGTAC
>JBBRMS010000036.1:0-42018 GCA_038230715.1 Pyrinomonadales bacterium | reverse complement strand
GTAATGACGGGTGATCGGGACATAGCGCGAAATGAATCGAACGACAACGTTGTCCTCCGGCTCCATCTCGGCTTCCCCACCCCGGAGCATTTGCAATCCGGTATAGACCAGAAACGCGCCGAAGATGTAAATGATCCAGTGAAAACGATCAATCAGCTCGGTGCCGACCATGATCATGACGACCCGCATCAACAACGCACCCAGCACGCCCCAATACAGGACCCGGTGCTGATATTTGGGAGGAACCTTGAAATACGAGAAGATCAGCAGAAAGACAAACAGATTATCGACTGAAAGCGAGAGTTCGATCAGGTACCCCGCCAGAAACTCCAGGGCCTTCTGGTGCCGGGCATCGCCAAACAGTTCCCATCCCAGCGGGCCAAACAGAAGGCCGGCAAACACCAGGGCCAGCGCTACCCAGACGCCGCTCCAGATGGCTGCGTTTCGATTACTGATTTCGTGGGGCTTGCGATTAAAGAGTCCCAGGTCGATCGCCAGCATCGCGAAAATGAAAATACAGAATCCGACCCAGGCGAGTGTCGAGGTTGCCATTGAACGCATTGATACCAGCTAAAATATCATCCGGGCTGCAAGCCACGCAAAAGGACACGGTCTGCGCCATCCCCAATTTCGGTTTCCCTGGCCCTTTTGGATTTGCTTGCCCCCTCGCCCGAAACCGGGCAGTGAAAAGACATTTCGCGGAAAGGTACCCGGTCGCATCGAAGGCCCAGGTGGAAACCAGGACTACCGCCAAGTCGCCCTCTCAAGTTGCAGCCGGCGAGGCGCTCAATTAGAATCCGTGGTTTCGAACTACCGGGAAAAGGTTCATATACATGCTCAAACAACTTTCACGCTTTGAACGCACCAGCAAAGTCCTCATCCTCGGCTTCGTCGGCCTGATGGCCCTCAGCCTGGTGCTCTTTTTCAGGCCTAGCGGCAACTCTTCCAGCATTGAGCCCACCAAAAGCACAGAGGTGCTGGCGAAGGTCAACGGCGCCGAAATTACAGTGGGCGAGTTCGCTACGCAGAAACTGAATATTCAGAATCAGTTCAGCCGCTTCGGTGGTCAGATAAGTCTGACCCAGATGGGCTACACCGACGACAAGATTCTGAGCGGCCTGATCGCCAAGAAGGTGACGGAACAGGAGGCCCAACGGCTAGGCCTGGCCGCGTCGGAGTCCGAAGTGAAAGAGCGCATCGACAAGATGTTCCGCGATCCCACCGGAAAATCTCTCCTCACTGATGCTTCCGGAAAACTCGACATGAGCAAGTACCAGGAGCGAGTGGGCGACGTGGCCGTATTCGAACGTGGCGTGGCCGAAGACATTGCGCGAGAAAAGCTCGAGGCTTTTGTGGCTGCCAGCGTGCGCATTTCGGAAGACGAGGTGCAGCAGCAATTCAAGCGCAAGAACACTAACTACGATCTCACCTACGTGGTGATCTCCGCAGACAAACTGGCTGAGAAAGTTCAACCGTCCGATGCTGAGTTGAAGGCGTACTACGATAGTCACAAAAACAGCTACAGCATCTCAGTGCCGCAGAAAAAGATTAAGTACGTTTTCATCGATCAGGATAAGTCAGGCCAGAAGCTGGAAATATCGGACAAGGATCTAAAAGACAGGTACGACACTCTGGACCCACAGTACAAGCAAGCCGGAGTTAAAGTTCAGCAAATAGTATTGAAAGTTGCGCGCCCTGACCTGGACGCAACTGTCAAAGCCAAAGCCGACGCACTGGTTGGCAGGGCACGAGGCGCCCAGGAGACCACCACGGAACAGGCCTTTGGGGACCTGGCCAAGGGTAATTCCGAGGATCCGACCACTGCAAAGAATGGTGGACAGGTTGCCAGCGTAGTAAAGAAGAGCGCAAATAAGACGGACGACCCCTATCAGAAGGTACTCGATCTACAGCCGGGTGAGGTCACCGACGCGATCAAATACAAGAACGCGTACTACATCCTGCGCCGGGGTGAGTCGGTGCCCAAGAGTTTTGAAGATGCCAAGCCGGAACTGCTGGTCTCGCTGCGCAATCAACGCGGTTACACCGTAGCGCAAAAGCTCGCTCAACGCGCTCAGGACCGCCTGAAGGAAACTAAAGACCCGCAAAAGGTCGCGCAGGAATTCGCTGCGGAAGCCAACATGTCAGCTGCTGAAATGGTTCGCGAAACTCCGTTTGTGAAACCCGGCGACGACGTCCCGAACATCGGCAGCTCGCAACAATTCGAAGATGTAATCGCGCCTCTGAATAATCCCAATGACGTCGGTGAGCGCACCGGAATCAAAAACGGATTTGCCATTCCGATGCTGGTCGAGAAAAAAGGACCGCGCATTCCCGAGTTCGATGAAGTAAAAGACAAGGTCACCAACGCGGTGAAATCCGATAAGGCCAAGGCAGAATTGGAAGGCAAAGCCAAAGAACTGATCGCCAATGCCAAGGGGCCTGGCGATTTGAAAGCGGGGGCCGCCAAGCTGGGACTGGAAGCCAAGGCCGAAGCGAACTACAAGTTGGCCACGCCTCTCGGTGAAGCTGGTTCGAGCGTACTGCTCGATGATCCGCTTTACGCCGCCAAGGCCGGTGAAGTGCTCAAGACGCCAATCTTCCTGAATCAGAACTATGTGGTAATCGGCGTCAATACGCGTACCGAGGCTGACCTGACCGAGTTTGCCAAGCAGCGCGACTCGCTAATGCAAAGCGCTCTGACCGAGCGAAAAAACCAGGTCTTTGATGATTACCTGACGGCGGTGCAGAACCGGATGGAGCAGGACGGAAAGATTACAATCAACCAGGCCGTGCTGGCAGGCATGAAGGAAAGCCAGGAACCGGAGGCTGCGCCGCAAAGGCGTCCGCCGCTCCAGGTACCCAAGCGGCAGGGGTAAGGGCTTCTTACGACTTAAAGCGATGCACGAGCACACGAATCCGAAACCTGATCTTCGTGTGAATTCGTGGATCGTTTGCTTTCGATTATTTGGGTTGAAAATCCCGCACGTCACGAAACGGCGTTGCGGCATCTTCAAAGTCTGGACGATAGTAAAACGCGGCGCCGTCGTATTCCTGCAGCCATCCTTCTTCCATGCCAAGCTCGTCAAGCTCTGCCACCGTGCGCAGCCATTCCGTCTCTCTGATTCGCCGTGACAGCAAAGTGTAACGCTGGTTCGTTCCGGCCACGTTGGTCGGGTAGTACTGGGCCATGAGAGAAACCGCGACCCGTGGGCTAAGCTCGTCATGAATCCAACGGAGGGATTCGCGC
The DNA here is from genome assembly GCA_038230715.1 of Pyrinomonadales bacterium. Taxonomy (GTDB): domain Bacteria; phylum Acidobacteriota; class Blastocatellia; order Pyrinomonadales; family Pyrinomonadaceae; genus UBA11740. Next base: position 38,771 of record JBBRMS010000036.1, on the reverse strand, counting down.
ACTCCGCCAATCTCATTCGGCAGCACGAGCAGGCGAATCACCAGACCGTGCTGCAGTAATCCGTCCTGATCAAAGACCAGCCGATCGGCGGTCTGCCGAAACATTTCGGCGATGGCCGCGCGCGAGCATTCGCGATAACCGCGCACTTTCGAAAACAGGTAACCGGCCTCGTTTTCAGCATACTTCAGATCAGGCAGGTAGATTGAAACTATGCCTTCGAGCAGCCTTAACACCTCAACTGAGTCGTAGGCATTCGTGTTGTAAACAATCGGAAGGCGCAGTCCCTGTCTGGCCGCCAGCAGAATCGCGCGCGCCATCTGCGGCGCGAAGTGCGTCGGCGAAACGAAGTTCACGTTATGACACCCGCGCGCCTGCAACTCGAGCATCATCTCGGCCAGACGTTCGTGGGTCACCTCGTTTTTGATCTGCTCTTTATGGGTCTGGGAGATCTGATAATTCTGGCAGTAGACACAACGCAGATTGCAGTTGCCGAAAAAGATGTTCCCTGCCCCGCGCGTCCCGACCAGCGGCGGCTCTTCGCCAAAGTGCGCCGTGTAGGAGGACACGATCGGCAACCTGCCGGAGTAGCAGGCGGCAATTTCATCGTTCAATCTGTTGTTGAAACAGTCGCGAGGACAAACGGTGCAACGTTCAAGCAAATCTTCCAGGGCTTTCACGCGACGGTCCAACTCGCCGGTTCGCAACAACTCGAGATAGGGTGGCTCAGGGCTCAATTTCTATTCTTCCTTCGAAAGTGGACGTAGTGCGTTTTGTGTTCTTTGACCAGTTCCGGCGGCACCAGGCGTTCGGTCACACGCCAGATGAAATCCATTTCCGCATGCGTGGTGCTCAACGCCAGTCGCGCTTCAAATACCGCCAGCATACTGCCATAGAAAAGAAAGCAGGCTCCGATCAATCCCAAAACCACGGGAATGAAAGCCCACCGGCCACTGAACAAGGACACAATCCCGATCGCCACACTCGTCGCCACAAACACGCCGACCGCCAGATAAAACGTCGTCAGGGCGCGCTGCAACAGTCGCGAACGACTGGTCAGTTTGTCCAGTTGATTGAAGATCATCGCCCGCTTCTCTTCGAGCATCTCTGTGTTCGGATCCTCGGCTGGAAGAGCCTGTAGTCGATCAGAGAGTGAGCGCACCCGATCCACCACCCGCCCCAGCCGGGTCGAGGTGGAAAGAATCATCGTACCGCTGGCTGAAATCAGCACGGCGGGCGTAATCATGGCGGTCAGAACCGCGACAGATGCAGATACACCTTCCACTTGATTCAAATCGGAAGTTCATTCTAGCGAGTTGCCGAGGCCGATCCAAATCGATCGCTCCGGCTTGTTGCTGTACTTCCTACTTGCCTGGATAAGAACGATCTACGAAAGCACACGAATTAACTAAACCAATTCTGCTTTGCGTGTGTTGGTGGGTAGTATTAACCTGCGGCAGGCGAGGTGATAAGGAGATGTTCGCGGTGTGATATTCTCCGCAAACCATGCGGCTCTGGCTTTCAAAAAGCAGCGAGGTTCCCCTGCGCGAACAATTGGTCACGCAGATTCGGCTGGGGATACTAAGCGGTGATCTGAAAGTAAAACAAAAGCTCCCCAGCACCCGTGAGTTAGCTCGTCGCTTCAGCATTCATTCCAATACGGTCAGCGCTGCTTATCACGAACTGCATCGGAACGGATGGGTCGAGGTTCGCCAGGGGAGCGGGGTTTATGTTCGCGGACGCTCGGCGGTGCGAACGCCGGGTCATGAGTTGGACGAGGCTATTGCCCGGTTCTTTAAGACCGCGCGCACTGGGGGACATTCGCTACGCGAAATTCAAGCACGGTTACAGCATTGGCTGGCGCTGCAGCCACCCGATCATTTTCTGGTAATCGAACCCGATCAGGAACTGCGACAGATTTTGATGACTGAGATCCGTCAGGCAACCGGCGCGCGAGTGGCTGGCGCGGGCGTCGACGATTGCGGCGACGCTGAGCTGTTAACTGGCGCTGCTTGTCGGCAGGTACAGCCAGAGCGAAAAAATTCGCGCGGCAGTACCGCCCGTCATCGAGATAGTAGTATTGCGCTCTCATTCCATACCAGAATCGTTACAGGGAGAGAGCCCACCCTCGGCCGATGATCTAGTGGCGATTGCCTCCCGCTGGCCGGAATTCCTGGAACGGGCGCGCACACTTTTGATTGCCGCCGGGCTGGATCCAAATGCTCTTAGTCTTCGTGATGCCCGTGAACGAGGCTGGCAGAAAGGCCTGAGCAAAACCTTCACGATCACGGACGCAGTCACGGTTAGCCTTCTTCCCGCCGGCGGTGAAGCAAGAGTCTTTCGCATAATCTCGGATGCTTCCATCGCGGAACTCCGCAACTATGTCGAACACTTTTTCAAATGAACGTGTATGGGAAATCCGGCGCAGATGAGTTACATTTTGCGGCCAGTGGCTACAATGGATCCTAATCAAGGTACAGATTCTCTGATCGCCTGGCTGCCCGATTTGATCTTCAACGGAGATCGATTCGAAAGCGGTTTGGCGCTGGTGTGTGACTCGCAGGGCGCCATTGTCCGCCTGACGCCCCTCGCCGAACTGAAAAACGAAAAAAGAATCAACCTGGCGAAACGTGCGCTGCTGCCGGGTATGATCAATTCGCACTCACACGCTTTTCAGCGCGTGCTGCGGGGCCGGACTGAGTATCGCACGTCCCCGGGAGCGTCTCATGATTCTCGCGATAGTTTCTGGACCTGGCGCGAAGTGATGTATTCGGCGGCTACTCGACTGACGCCGGAAGATATTTACGACGCATCGCGCATGGCCTTTTTGGAAATGGCTCTGCAGGGCATCACTGCGGTGGGCGAGTTTCATTACCTTCACCACCAACCCGACGGCCAGCCTTATGACGATCCCAACTTGTTGGCCAAAGAAGTCGTGCGCGCTGCGAGCGATACAGGTTTGCGCATAGCTCTGTTAAGAGTCGCCTATGCGCGATCCGGTTTTCAGGTTGAGCCGAATCCCCGTCAGGCGCGCTTTACTGAAACGGAACCGGAAACTTATCTGCGAAATCTTGCAGCGTTAACGAGCGACCTGACCCTGGTCGTTAGCCCTACCGTTGACGGTTCTCCTTATGTCCCGTGCGCGCAAGCGTGGGCTGGAGTCGCGCCCCACAGCGTCCGCGCCGCTTCGCTCGACTATCTGCGACAGGTGATCGAGTACGCTAACCAGAACCGGCTGCTGGTGCATATGCACGTGGCCGAACAACCCGCGGAAGTGTCGGCTTGCATCTCAGAGCACGGCCGCAGTCCGATTGCTCTGCTGCAAACCGAGGGGCTCTTGAGCGAGCGCTTCACGGCCGTGCATGCGATTCATGTGACATCCAAAGCGATTCCCTCTTTCGCCCGCACCGGGGCGATGGTTTGCGCGTGCCCAACCACCGAGCGCAATCTCGGCGATGGCGTGGTGCCGGCGGACGAGTACCTTAAGCACGACGTGCCGATCTGTCTGGGCACCGATAGTCACGCCCAAATCGATCTACTGGAGGACGCGCGCGAACTCGAGTTGCACTTGCGTTTGCAGAAGCTCGAACGGGCCGTGCTCAGTGTCAGAAGCCCGACCGTGAGTGAGGGACTTGATCAGGCTTCGGAGCATGCTGCACTACTATTTCGTTGCGCTACCACCAACGGCGCCCGCAGCATCGGCGGGCCCGGCGGCACCCTAAAACCCGGGATGGCCGCGGACTTCTTTACCGTCGACTTAAATGATCCTTCCATCGCTGGCGCGTCAGTCGAGACCTTGCTGGCGGGCATCGTTTTTGCCCTGTCGCGAGCGGCCGTGCGCGAGGTCGTGGTTGGCGGTAAGCCAATTGTTTCAGAAGGTCAGCATCTGCTACAGGAAGAAATTGTCGAGAGATTTATTGAGCTGCAAAAGCGCCTTTGGAGTTAGACAATTATGAAGTGCGCCGGCAGAGCGCAGCGGCAAGGGCGCGCTTTTGTTCGGACTCATTGATCCCATGCGGTGTCGCACTTCAAATTCGGGCCAACTATGAACGTCGAACAAACCCTACGCGACCTCGTCGCCATCGATTCAGTCTCCGAACACTCGAACACTGAGATCATTTCTTATCTGGAGCGCCGCTGTCAGGCCGCCGGGTTCACTTGTACGAAGTTCCCCTATATCGACGATGCGCGTGTCGAAAAGTTCAACCTGGTGGCCCAGTCTTCGGTGTCTGACTCGGTAGAACTCGCACTCGTCGGACATACCGACACCGTGCCTTTTCATCCGACGTGGATCGAAGCACTACGCCTGACAGAAAAAGATGGCCAACTCCTCGGCCGCGGCGCGTGCGACACGAAGGCCTTCATCTCCGCCGTGCTGCAGGCAATCGAAGGCATCGATCTCGCGACCTTACGAAAACCTCTGGCGCTGGTCTTCACCGCCGATGAAGAGGTCGGGTGCGTCGGCGCCAGGCGGCTGACCCAGGCCAGACCTTTCGAGGCGCGCTACGCGATCGTCGGCGAGCCAACTTCACTGCAACCTATGCGCGCGGGCAAAGGTTATTGCCTGGCTGAGATCACCGTACGCGGTCGCGAAGCCCATAGTGCTTATCCCCAAATCGGAGCTTCCGCGATCTTTCGCGCTGCGCGTTTGATCCGGCGCATCGAACAGATTGCTGAAGAATTGCAGCACGATCAGCGCGAGGGTTTTGATCCTCCTTACACGACCATGAATATAGGGTTGATTACAGGTGGCACGGCCAAGAACATCGTTGCCGGCGAATGCCGGCTCACTCTGGAGTGGCGCACAATCCCCGGCCAGCCAACCGACCATGCCCTGATTCTGGTCCGCCAAGCCGCCGCCGAGTTGCGGAACGAGGACGCAGATTTTGTTTGCGAGATCGTGAAGACTCGCGCCGATGAAAGTTTCGCCACCCGCGTCGACTCGCCGCTGGTGCAGTTCCTCGCGGCGTCGTCCGGCCAGACTCCGGGAACCGTAGCGTTTGGCACCGAAGCGCCGAGCATGATCACACTCGGAGCCGAGGCGGTCGTCTTTGGTCCGGGCGACATCCGTGTGGCGCATCGCACCGGCGAATTCGTCCCGGTCGAACAGCTCCACCACTGCGTCGAGATACTGCATCAGGCCATCCGCCGATTCTGTTGTTAAATAATTAACTTAGATCTCACCGCAACTGTGATCAGCGCAACTATTTGGTTGACCAGAAGCACCTTACCCGCTTACGCACAAAATTTTTCTTGACCCTCGGCGGCGACGGGCGTATAAGCATTTAGCTCTACCACCGGCCCGACGAAAGGAATCTCCCATGAGAAGGCACAAGGCAGTGACTGAAACGGCTTGGCCACACACACTTCGCTCCCTCTTAATCATGGGCGACCCTCGGGATCAATTCGGGAACAAGGCCTTTCAAGGGTGAAGGATTGGCCGAGGTAGGCACTCGCGCGTTCGTGATCTGCGACGGTTAATCCAGTCGAACTGAAAGGAGAGGAATAATGAGAAGTTTGAAGGGTGACGATTCTTATTGTACTGGTAATTGGGGTCTGCTCAATCACGCTCCTTGGCAAACATCAAGCGACGAAAAAATATGTTTATAGTCACGTATACGAACCGGTTATTCGGGGCTCGGCAACACATGCACCCATGCCGATTTATCCCGAAGAGGCGGTTAGTGCAGGATTGCAGGGCCTCGTGGACGTAGCGGTAGTGTTCGACGAAAACTGACAACTCATGCGAGCGAAGATCCTCGAATCACCTGGTAAGCCCGTTTCTAAAGCCGTTGAAGACGCCGTCAAACAGTGGACGCAGCGAGGCAAACTTTTTACTGTAGAAGGAGCCCCAATGTGCACGATTAGAGAGCTGCGCTTCCATTTCGTAATTAGGGATGGTGTGGGCAGTGTCGAAAATCCTACGCGGGACGAACAGGAAATTCGTAGTCCGGCATTCCGAAGGGTAATTGAGGAAGAAACGGCGAGGCCGAGAAACTGAGAGCGCCCCGGCGATACCATCGGGTCGAAGCATTCAGCGGTCTCTTGAACTTCCCGGAGAGTACGTTTTCATAATGAAGAACTAATGAGTTGGCATTCTACAGAACAAGGTCTTTACGGATACCTCAAATGGAGAAACCTTCTGATGAAACTCTTGAAAGTAGTAATCCTCAGTGTGTTGGTTCTCACACTTTGCGCGGTCACCCTCCTCGGCAAACGCCAGGACAAGAAGCGGCTCTTCGTTGACTACAACGAAGGCTACGTCAATGAAATTACCGTCCGAAATAATACCACCAACGCACCCATGCCGGCTTACCCCGAAGAAGCCATCCGCGAAGGCGCGCAGGGTCTGGTCGACGTGGCGGTCCTCTTTGACGAGAACGGCAACTTCCAGCAATTGAAGCGGCTTGAGTCACCCCATCCGGCACTTCTGAAAGCCGTGAACGACGCACTCAAGCTGTGGACTGTCCGGGTAGGCTACGATTCTCCATCTCCGGCTACGCGTCTGCCAGTCCGCATGTTTGGTGAACTCCGTTTTCATTTCGTCATCCGCGACGGATCCGGCACGGTTGAGAATTCGACACTCGAAGAGCAACGAACCGAGAGTCCGAAGTACCTCAAAATCATCCGCCCCGGCGATGAAAAAAGACCTCGTTAGTTGTTTCAGCGTCCGCGCCTAACGCCTTTTCGCCGAACTAGCAACGGAACCCTCAAGGGCAGGTACTGTCTGGAGTGCAACCCGAGTTAGACCTGCCCACGGTTTGACCATAAGGAGCCCCGATCATGATCCTCAGTCCACACCTCAAGACTCTGACGACCAGCAGAGTCATAAAAGTATTCTGTTTGATGGTGCTGTTGGTAATGGCCCGGCAGGTACTTGCCGACTGTAATACTGACATGTCTAATGGCTGGCGCGTCGGCCAAATCTGCACCACCCATTTCGATGCCAACGGAAACTATCTTGAGTCATGGTGCATTCTCGATCGATACGAGGATCCCGCTAGCCTCTTTCATACCGAGTGCAAACCCGGACAAGATCCAGGCACCTGCACCGGAAGCAATTGTGAGAACACCTCGACCTGTACCTGGCATGGCTTCTGTACCGACGATTTCGATTGTTGCGGCATGAACTGGTGTGATCTGCAAGGCAGTCATAAATGCCAGGATTCGAGTGTAGGACCACCAGAGAATTAATGAAGCTTTTCAATAGATTCTCTACTCGGTTTCCGGAGCTCAGGGCTTTGGTATCCCGGGCCATTGATCCGACACTCAATGTGGCGATCATCCTGGTTTCTGTTTTGATCGTCGTCGCCTTCATTCGCGCGGGTCACCGCAGCTCTCCCCTGCCGGCTGTGCCACTGAAACGGAGCATCGATCCCATTGGCCGCCAGGTGTTCGTCGAAGGCATCGATTGGTCAAAGAGTGAGCAGACGATGGTCTTGTTTCTCAGCACTCAATGTGGTTACTGCAAAAAGAGCGAACCCTTTTATCACCGCCTAAATGGCGAGCCCAGGGATCCCCAGGCAGCCCGACTGATTGCGGTGTTCCCGCAACCAAATCAGAACGGCAAGGAGTATCTTGAACAAGCTCACATAGTCGTCGACGATTTGAGGCAACGACCGGCCACCGACTTGAGAGTAAGAGGCACCCCCACGCTCGTCCTGGTGGACCGGAACGGAATCGTCAGGAATAAATGGGAAGGACTTCTATCGCCCGCTCAGGAGGCCGAGGTCATGACGCTGCTCCAGACAAAACCAAAAGAAAGCGCGGTTACAAACTAGTCCCTGCCTTTCAGCCGACCGCCTTCAACCAGCCGTCTCTGCACACAAATCATTCGAGCGACAAGTATCCCTAAAGCCAGGTTTGGATCATGGGAGTGGCTCGTCTTATCATGGCATAGGGCACCGGTCTTCGGAGCTATAAATTGCCCCCGCACTCTAATGGACTCTAACGGGCAAGACCGCTAACAAGGTTTTCCCGGCGACTTGCGAAAATTTTTGGGGAAGCCTTAACTACACAGACTTCCATGCGCTACTGGGCAGCATCGAAAGGGGCGGCCGGAAACGGCCCGATAACGAAGAATCGCTGGTTTCAGTTTGGGTAATGTTTTGAAGAAGTCAGAACAAGTCCAGCCCCTGAACGAGAGAGTTCTTAACACTCTTAATGCATTAAATGGAAGGTAATCTTGATTTACTTTAAAACTTTGTTCATTAGACTCGAGCGAGTTGTAATCATATCGCTACTCATTTTCTTCGTCGCTTCGTTTTCGTCAGTCCGGTCGCAAACAGCCAACACACCCTTTCCGCAGTCTACTGAATTACAGCAGGGTCCGCCTTTGACGAATCAGGAATTCGTGCAACTGCTGTTTCAATTGCAGAAGCATCCGGAAACCAAAGACAAGCTGAACGACGACATTCGCAAACGTGGCATCGCTTTTCCGCTGACTGATGGACTGCGTTCGCTGGTGGCGACCAGGAGCGGCAATGATGCAGCGCTCCAGCGCACCCTGGCCGAAGCTGATCGCCGCCGTTCGAATCCGGTGGCGGCGGCTCTGCCTCCGGCGAGCGAGGGAGTGGAACTCCTTGAACGAACTCGCAAAGCGACACTCGGTGCAAGCGAGACGATGCCTGACTACATCGTCAAGCAACAGATTACGCGTGCGCGCGCGTTTGGTCAGAGTAAGAACTGGAGCGTCTACGATCGTTTGAGTCTCGCCGTCAGCTATCGTCAAACGGCCGGGGAGGACTACAAGCTGCTCTCGATCAACGGCATGCCCGCCACTGAGGGGCAAGGTTACGGCATGAAGTTGGGCGGCACAGTTTCAACTGGGGAGTACGTTACGGCCCTGACCGATCTCTTCAAACCCGAGAGCCGCGCTGAGTTCAACATGGTCGACACTGATACTTTCCGTGGCCGGCGAACGATCGTCTACGAGTATGAAGTCAAGAAAGTGTTTTCACATCAGACCCTGGGCTATGGCGAACGTGGGGCTTTGATGCAGCAAACCGTTGCGGGCTATCGCGGCCGCGTCTGGATCGATCGCGAAAACAACCGGGTGCTGCGCCTGGAAGACATCAGCACCGAAATCGATCCCGGCTTTCCCATCACCGCCGCCAGCAAGCTGATTGACTACGAGTGGGTCGCGATTAATGAAGTCCAGCACCTGCTGCCGTCGCGCGCGGTGATTGAGCTGACCTCGCGCGATCGTGGTCAGACCGAGCAGACCCGCAACGAGATTCTTTTCCGTGGTTATCGCAAGTTCGGCGCGGAAGTAAAAATCATCGACATCGACGAAAAGGACTTTCCACCGGACAAACCGGAAGAGGAGCAGAAGAAGCCGGAGAACCCGCCGGAGCTAAAACCTGTGCCCAAAAAGCCTGCGTGAGTTTGATTTCGAATGGGTGCTACCGGGGCATGGCCGAAGACATCACGATGACCCCCAAAATATGCAGGGGCACCTTGAGCGCTGTATTGAATGGATGAAAACGCGTTAATATGCTCAACCGAATTCGAGGAGAACAAATGAGATTGATACGGACAATAATTTTTGCGGCGGTGTCTCTGTTACTAGGGCTCAGCGCTTTCGCCCAGGATCCCACGGTTAAGAACTTCGCTAAAGATGGTTTGTCTTTCGACTATCCGGCAAACTGGCGGATCAGCGATCAAAGTACATCGCAGATGCAATTCATAGAACTAGAACAGGGCGATGCGATCATTCGCGTCCGCTCGCCTCGTGAGTGGTTAAAGACGCCAGAAAAAGAAGCCCACGCGAAGAAACTCTTTCAGGACCAATACGTGGATCAGTTCGTGGCTTCGGTCGAGCAGCAACATTTGAATCCCAAGCGTTCTCCGTCGACGACTCAGATAGCGGGCGCCGATGCCGAGGGCGTGAGTGTGCGCGCTGTGATGGACGGCCAGCCGGGCGGGATGGATTCTTATTATCGCGTCATCTCGGACAGGCTGGTCAATATCTCGACGATTGGTTCTGAGAAGGACTTTGCCAAGTCGGCAACTGCCTGGAACATGATTCGAAACAGTCTCAAGGTGGAACCACCGCCGCAACCAAAAGCAACGCCGTCGCCAACCAAGAAGAAGCCATAAGAACGTCCTCTCCGGAACCAGGGCCAGGATCAAACCAAATGATGAAAAGAGTATTCGCGGCGCTAATCAGTATTCTGGCATTCGCCCTTTGCCAGGGTGTCCTGGCGCAGACGACGGCGCCGGCGCTAAAACATTTTGCGGCGCAGGGGTTATCGTTTGACTATCCGGCGACGATTGAGTTGGACGATCGCAGCAGTGCGGTAGGCCAGCACCTGATCATCCAGAGCAAGGGCCGGGCGCAAATAATGGTCGTCTCTCGTTTCGCCCAAATCAACACTCCCGAAGAACTGACGGCCGCGAGACATGAGGTGGTCGATAGCTTTATCGCAACGATGTGGCAGCAAATCCAGACGGACGATCCGAACGTCTCGCGCGCCGATGCAAAGATCGAGATAGCCAATGCCCAGGCCATGGGTGTCAGGATGCGCGCGGTACTTAACAATGAACCGGGCAATGCCGAAATCTATTCGCTGCAACTTGGCTCGCGTCTGGTACTTGTTTCTTTGATTGGCTCTGACAGAGAGATCGCCGCCAGCGCTCCGGCCTGGCTCGCTCTGCGCCGCAGTTTGAAGATCGAGACAGCCAAAGACGGAAGCGACCTTCAGCACAACGCGTATTAGCAATGAATGTAAACAGCTCAAAGCAGTCTTAACCTGAAACGGTTTGGGAGCAGAAAAGTGATCATAGGACTTCCGAAGGAAATTAAGGACAACGAATATCGCGTCGGACTGACGCCTGCAGGCGTGCGCGCGTTAACTGATGCCGGCCATCGCGTGCTGGTGGAACGGAACGCGGGCGAAGGCTCCGGATTCGAAGATGCTTTGTATACCCGCGCCGGCGCCAGCATCATTGAATCGGCGGACGACGTCTGGGCTGAGGGCGAGATGATCGTCAAGGTTAAGGAGCCAATCGCACCGGAGTATCCGCGCATGCGCGCAGGACACCTGCTGTTCACCTATCTTCACCTTGCGCCGGACCAGGAGTTGACGAAGCAGTTGTTGGAGCGAAGAGTCACCGGGGTCGCATATGAAACCATAACTGATCGCCGCGGAACCCTGCCACTTTTGACTCCGATGTCTGAGGTTGCCGGCCGCATGGCGATTCAGGTGGGCGCACACTATCTGGAAAAGATGAGCGGCGGACGCGGCATCCTGCTCGGTGGTGTGCCGGGCGTGCCGGCTGCGCGCGTAGTGATCATCGGCGGCGGTGTGGTCGGAACGAATGCGGCAAAGATTGCGGTCGGTATGGGTGCTCACGTGACGATCATCGACAACAATCTCGACCGGCTGCGCGAACTCGACGATATCTTTCTTTCCAAGATCTCCACCCTGGCTTCGAGCGCTTACATGATTCACGACGCAGTCTCGCAAGCAGATCTAATCGTCGGCGCGGTGCTGGTGCCCGGAGCGGCCGCGCCCACGCTGGTTTCGCGCAACATGCTCAAAGACGTAACCGACGGCGCGGTGATTGTGGACGTCGCCGTCGATCAGGGTGGCTGTGTCGAGACTACGCATCCGACAACGCACTCAGCCCCGACTTATTACGTTGAAGGAGTCTTGCATTACTGCGTCGCCAACATGCCGGGCGCGGTGCCGCGCACGTCGACGTTTGCGTTGACCAACGCGACCCTGCCTTATGCGTTGAAGCTGGCGAACCGCGGTTTCAACGCTGCGGTGTTGAGTGATCCCGATCTCAAAGCAGGGGTCAATACGTACGCCGGAAAGTTAACCTACGAAGCGGTGGCCTTGTCGCAGGCCCGAGAGTATACGGCGCTGGATCAATTGCTGGGATAGGTCACTGGCGCTTCGATATTTTTGGAGAGGCTCCGTTGTCGTAAGACTCTCGGAGGCATGGCCACAGAATCCTCAACTGAGTCAGAATCGGAAACGCAAAGCCTTTCCGCAAATCAGGCGGCGGCACCCCTGGCCTTTATCGGGAATTCGATTCGGCACTAACTACCTAAATTCAGCAGACCGGCCAGACAACTCTTCAGCTCGTCGGCCCTCACCGGCTTATAAAGAAAGACATCGATCAGATCTTCGCCTGAGACCGACTCTTTGCTTTCCTGCCCGGTCAACAAAACGATCGGGAGGTGAGAGAGCTTGGGATGGCCGCGGAGAAAGCGCGCCAGTTCCTGGCCGTTCAGGTTCGGCATAACCGCGTCGGTGACTACCACATCAATCGAGGACGACAAGGCCAACTTCATTGCCTCCAGGCCGTCAGCCGCAGTTAAGACTTTGTAACCGGAACGCTGGAGGGTGACTTCGAGATAGCGACGCACGGAGCGGTCGTCTTCGACCAGGAGCACGCATGGCTGGCGCTCGGCAGCCGCCATTTCGAGCCCCTCATTCGGCTCTACGCCGGCGGATATAGACTGGTGTTCGTGACTCATTCGATGTTCACGCGGCTGGATTCGAACTCTGAAAGGGGCGAATTAAACTGGCTCTTTTTGGGCCAGAGGCCAGGGGCTGCGTGATATGAGCGAGAGTAAGCTGAGCCTCCGGTCTTGTCAACGACACTCCGCTTCATCCCAAATCTACCGCGCCTTTGCTATACTTTCGTTTTCACTTGGACCGCACAGCCATCATAGTGAGGCCGGTTCAACCGGGGAAGTCCTGAATGTACGAATTCGCAGTCACACCAGCAATAACCCAGATTCGACGCCGCGGTGTCGAGATCTCAGAAGTCACGGCGGGCAGCCTGGGCGCCGAGCTGGAACTTGAGCCGGGCGATCGCATCATGCGCGTTAATGGCCGGGTGGTGCGTGACTATCTCGATTTTCGCTTTCACGCGTCCGGCGAAACCGACCTGGTGGTGGACATCCGCAAGCATTCCGGCGAGGACTGGGAGCTGAACATTGAACGTGATGAGGCCGAGGAGTTTGGGCTCAGCTTTGAACAGATAGTGCCGCGACAATGTGCGAACGAATGTCTCTTCTGTTTCTGCAAGGGCAATCCTGAAACGGCGCGGCCTTCCCTGTTCGTGCGTGACGAGGACGTCCGGCTCTCGTTTCTTTACGGCAACTACACGACGCTGACATCGATCACCGAAGATGAAATGCGGCGCGTGATCGAGCAAAGACTTTCGCCGCAATACGTTTCGGTTCACGCAACCGATCTCGAAGTCCGGGCCTACCTGCTGGGGGTCGATCAGGAACGCGCGGACATCAGCGGGAAGATGCAGCGGATGCTCGACGCCGAAATCGAGATTCACGCGCAGGTTGTCCTGTGCCCGGAAATTAACGATGGTGAAGTGCTGCGGCGCACGATCCACGATCTCGCTGCCCTGCATCCGCGAGTGCGCAGCGTGGCTATCGTGCCCCTCGGACTGACCCGGTATTTAAACGACAACCGGTTGACCCCAGTGTCAGACGAGTTTTGCCGGCGCACAATCGCTGAAGTGTCTGTGATTCAGGAAGACTTGCGCGCCCGTCTGGGAACCACGTTCGCATTCCTTGGCGATGAGATTTACCTGCGGGCGGGACTCGCGGTTCCCATGCGCAAGCATTACGGCGATTATCCGCAGATCGAGGACGGCATTGGCATGGTGCGCAGTTTTGCGAATGAGTTTGAAGCGCTCCTGCGCCGGCTGGCTCGCAATCCACCCGCGAATCTCGAAAGCCTGTTCGGGACGATCATGACCGGGACAATTTTTGCGCCCGTCCTGCGCCAGCAAATCGAACGATTGAACCGCCGTTTCAAAACGCGGCTGCAGGTGGTCGCGGTTGAAAACGAATACTTTGGCGGTGACGTATCGGTGGCCGGCCTGCTAACTGGAGCAGACTTCATCGCGGCGCGAGGACAGGTCAGTGGCGACTTTGCGATCATTCCGCGGGTCGCGCTGAAGAGCGACGACCCAGTGATGCTCGACGGCACGCGGTTCGAGGACTTGAAAAAAGAGTTTGGGCTGCCGGTTTATGCACACGACCTTGAGTCGTTGTCGCTCGCAATCGCAATGGGCTCGGTTAGTACGGAGCTGTCGGCCTCGGCGAACAGCCGGGCTAATTCAGTCCGAGGTCATCACACAGTCGCGCCTTCTTCCTTTTAATAATGGACGAGAACGAAACCGCGCTGGCGCCTGAGGGCGGGATGAAAGTCCTCGATGTCGGTTGTGGCTGGAACAAAACGCCCGGCGCGATTGGCATCGATTCAAACCCACGTTCGCATGCCGACGTCATCCACGATCTGGGGGTTCTGCCTTACCCGTTTCAAAACGACGAGTTCGACGAAGTTGTCTGTCGTCACGTTGCTGAACACGTGCCGGATGTGATGGCGTTTGTCACCGAACTCTTCCGGATTACCCGGCCCGGCGGACGCATCAAGATTACCACTCCTCATTATTCCAATCCTGACTGGCCAACCGACCCTACCCACCGCAATCACTTCAACAGCTACTCTTTCAATTGCTTTATTGAAGAGCGCCAGGTTTTCCCTTTCTACACCGAGGTAAAGCTAAGGCCCATCCGCGCCTACGTTTCGCTGGCAAATCTTTGGCGGGCCATCGGGGCGGAGCTGATCGTTAATCTAGACCAACGCTGGCCGGGTCTGCGTTTTACGCGTAAGTTCTGGGAGTTCTATCTGAGTTACATCCTGCGGGGCAAGGAACTCCAGTTTGAATTCGAAGTGGTTAAGCATTGACCTCCTGCCTTCTCGCATCCGGCTTAATGACCTGATTACCTTCGATGCGCGGCGCTGAATCCAGATTCATCCAGATCATTTCAGCCGAGGAAAGGATCACTGCCGGTGCCTTATCTGAACGAAGCTGCGAAGCAGGTCCGTCCCAATGCCCATCCAGGCTCGCCGGCTCTGCTCCATTTTGCCCACGCGTTATCTTTTTGCCCGCGCCGCTAATTGTGGTGTTATCATGCGCGTCCCCAGATCCAATCAATTCGGCCGAGCACTCTCAGAAATGGAAGGCAAGTTCAGCATGCCAGGCCACGCTTCGATGTATAAGACCATCGCGACTCTGGTTGCTTTCCTTGTAGTCAGCGCGATGGCTGTCCCGGCCCAGACCACCGACAACTCGCGGCCGCCGCAGCAGGCTGATGACGTGATTCGGATTAGTACCGAGTTAGTGCAAACCGACGTCATGGTCTTTGATAAGCAGGGACACTTCGTCAAAGATCTGAAACGCGAGGATTTCGAACTGCGCATCGACGGCAAGCTCCGGCCCATCGGCTTCTTTGATCGAATCCAGGCGGGAACAACCAGCGAAGAAGCTCAGTTGGCAACGGCGCGTGGATCATCAACACTTGCCGCTGGCAATAAGGGATCAACGCCCCTCGACCGAGGCCGGCCCGTTTTCTTTTTCGTTGACGACCTGCACATGAGTAGTTCGAGTCTGGATCAGGCGCGAAAACTACTCACTCGCTTTATCGATCAGGATCTAAAGCAAAACGACGAGGCCGAAATCGCCAGCGCCAGCGGTCAACTGGGATTCCTGCAACAGATGACTGACAACAAGACCGTCTTGCGGACGGCGACCGGGCGCCTCATGGTCCGAACCGGATCCAGCCGCGATCCGTTGCGGCCCCCGATGAGCGAGTACCAGGCCCTGCAGATTGACCGTGGTGATCGTGACACGCTGGGCTACTTTGTCGATGAGCTGATCGCTGAGAATCGCATGATGGGCCGGGCTTCAGCGGAGGACGAAGTTCGCCGGCGGGCTTCGATGATATTGGAACAGGCTGCTTTCTACACCACAACTGCCCTCTCGTCGTTGGACGATCTGATTCGATCCTGCGGAAGGCTTCCCGGGCGCAAGATAATCTTTCTGATCTCGGATGGTTTTTTTATCGACACGCGACACTCTGATACCACCGAGCGAATGCGGGCGCTCACCTCTGCAGCCGCCCGGTCGGGTGCGGTCATCTACTCGATCGACGCGCGCGGTCTGATTGCCACTCTGGCCGACGCCAGCACGCCGGTGGCGGCCGATACGAGTGGGCGTTTGAGCCGCGGCGGGATGGGCGAAATATCTTCATCGCAAGATGGACTTAACGCTCTGGCTCACGACACAGGGGGCCGGGCGCTCTTCAATACAAATGATCTTCACCTCGCCGTCGACACTGGTCTGAAAGAAACTTCCATCTACTATCTTCTGGCCTGGCGACCTGAGGCCGGCACGAATGCCACTAGCAAGTTTCGCCGGCTCGAAGTCTCGGTGGTGGGCAGGCCTGATCTCTCGGTGAGAGTACGCCGCGGCTTTTTTGATCTCGAGCCGGCCGCGAAAGCAAAGGGCAAGGAATCGCCGGCTCAAAAGCTTCAACCCCAAACCGCCGAAGCCAAGCTTCGCGAAGCCATCATGGCTCCCGTTGCCGCGCAAGGAATACCGCTGTCATTGAGTTTGAATTACATCGACACACTCGAGAAGGGAGCCGCTCTGACCGTTTCCATGATGCTCCCGAGCAACTTTCTGTCGTTTGATGCTGGCGACAAACGATCGGCGCAGGTCGATATTGCCGTGGCCATGTTTAATGATCGAGGGATTTCGACGGCGCGCTTCGGCGAACGAATCACGCTCAACGCGGTTGCGGCAACGACCACAGACACTCATCGGGAGCTCACTTATTCACGCACAGTTTTTCTCGCCGCCGGTCTTTATCAAATCCGAGCGGCCGTGCGTGATGTCAAAACCGAGCGCGTGGGCAGCGCCAACACGTGGATCGAAATACCGGATCTGTCGAATCACAAACTCGCGCTCAGCAGCCTGCTGCTGGGTGAACGCCCGCGATCGGAAGCGGCCGACGCCACGGCGCCGATCAGTTCAGCTGCCGACGCGGCCCGACTGAGCATCGATAGACGATTCAACCGTGATTCGTTTCTCAGATACCTGATCTTCATTTATAACGCCGAGCGAGCACTCACGAATCAGGCGCCGGACGTGGTGGTGCAGATGCAGATATTGAGGGACGGTCAGCCGGTCGCCACTACCACGCTAAAGAAAGTCCCCGTCGACGGAGCGCCAGATCTGCAGAGACTATCTTATGCAGCAGACCTTCCTCTGGATGGCTTCCCGGCCGGTCGTTACGTGCTGCTGTTTACGGCGATCGATCGGGTAGCGAGAACGAATGCCTCGCAGCAAATCCGTTTCGAGATCGAATAACCACTTCCTTATCTTCCTCGATAGGTTTCGCAACGTTCCTGCCTCGTGCCATGCCTTAAACCGGATCGCCCGCGGCATCGGCACCCAACCAATTGGAACACCATCCAAATCCCCGGCATGACCGATCTTCTGCGAATCAGCTTGCGGATGTCGGCCAAGGAACTCAGTGTGCTTGAGGGCGCTTCAGGTATTCGGAGTTTAATCCAAATTTATCAATAACGGATTCTGGTGGTTAGTACAGAAACACAGTAGAGATTCCATAAATCCGTAATATCCGGACGTCTGGTATGACGGCACGTTTCTTGCAGAAAAGGCCGCAAAGTCTTGCAGGAAAGTAGAACAGGATAAACTGATCCACAACTTTGCAGACCGAGTCAGTTAAGAATTTCCGCTTCGGGGCAGTTTTCCCCCTAGCCAGAGCTAAAAACCAACAAAGGAGTCCTAAATGAAAAGATTGTTCTTTACCCTGCTAATCGCCTGCCTGGTTCCCGTGGCGGCATTAGCTCAGTCCAGTGCGGGAAGCCTGGTGGGTACTGTTTCTGACGCCAGCGGCGTCATTCCCAACGCGACTGTTGTCATCAAAGACAAACAGACCGGAAAAGAGAGAACAGTACAAACCAGCGGTCAGGGCGGATTTACCGTCCCCGATCTAGATGTCGGTCTTTACACCGTCACGGTTAAAGCGCCAGGCCATAAAACGCACATTTCGACAGATGTGAAAATGGCCGCCGGCAAGGATTACTCGCTGCCCATTACGATGGAAGTCGGCGAGGTTTCAGAGAATGTAACCGTCGTAGCCGGTGCTGAAATAATCAATAGCACGGATGCTCAACTGGCCACGAACATCGGCCCTCGTCAATTGCTCGAGCTTCCGTTGCTCACGCGTAACCCGCTGGCCCTGATCCTGACTTCGTCAGGCACAGCTTCTAATCCTTCACAGAATACCTCGATCAACGGACAGAGAACTTCGTCCACGAACATCGTCCGCGACGGTATTAACATCAACGATAATTTCATTCGTTCGAATGCGACAGACTTTGCTCCACAGCGTCCTTCTGTCGACGACATAGCTGAATTCACGATCTCTTCACAGAACACAGCTGATGCCGGTTTCGGCGCAGGCCAACTTACGCTGGCAACTCCGCGCGGATCCAATGGGTTCCATGGCGCGGTGTTCGAATACAATCGCAACTCGAAGTTAGCGGCAAACAGCTTTTTCAACAACGCGACTGGTAGTTTTGCGGCAAATGACCCGCTGGTTCTGGCCGGCATCAAGACCGCAGGAGCTGCGAAAACCCCACGACCGTTCCGCAACCGCAATCAGTTCGGCGGCAAAATCGGCGGTCCGATTCTGAAGAACAAGCTTTTCTTTTTCGCTTATTACGAAGGTTTGAGAGATCGAGTCAGCACCAACAAGCTGACCACGACTCTGTTGCCAGCGGCTCTGACCGGCGGCTTCACTTACAATCGCGCCGACAATGGAGCATTGCAGACAGTTAACATTCTGTCGCCCGCATTTGCTACGGGTATCACCGGTGTCGATCCGACGGTCCAGGCGCGAATTCTTTCGAGGCTTCCGTTGGGCAACACGACCGAAGCAGGCGACCTGCGCAACACCACGGGGTATCGCTTTAGCCAACAGGCTAATCAGGATCGCAACAGCTTCACCACCCGCATCGATTACGACATCAATGCCAAGCACTCGATCAATGGTGTCTACAATCACGTTAAAGAGGCCAATCTCCGTACGGACATTGACAACTCTTTCAACCTGACGCCGGTGGCGAGTCAGCCTTCGACCAACAACTTCCTGTCTCTGGGATACCGGGCCATCCTGTCCTCGAGACTGACCAACGAGTTTACTGGCGGATTCTTCAAGAGCATCCCGGTATTCCATAGTGCCGAGGCGGCCAAGACGAATAACTTCATCATCCCGACGCTGGTTACCAATCCGGAAGTTACCTTCCTGGATCAGGGACGTGCCGTAAGAACTGAGAACTATCAGGACAACGTCACCTACCTGAAGGGCAATCACTCGTTCCGGTTTGGTGGACAGCTCCAGAACGTCAACATCAATGCCTTCAACGATGCGGGAATCACCCCAACCTACAATCTGGGCACCAACGTCAACACACCGCAGATCAGCACGGCTCAGTTTACTAACGCCGCGCTGTTCCCGGGTGGCATACCCAGTTCGCAACGTGGCACAGCTAACTCGCTGCTGGCTTTACTGGGGGGCATCGTCTCCACGGGTGCTGCAACGTTCAACGTCAATGACAAAACCGCTGGTTTTGTTCCGGGCGCCACGCAACGACGCATCTTCAACTTTAAGCAGTACGGCACTTACTTTTCGGATCAGTGGAGGGCGAAGCCAAGCCTGACCCTGACCCTGGGTATCCGCTATGACTACCAGACACCGCTCAAGAGCGTGAATGGTCTCCAACTCGAGCCGATCATTGCGCCGGGTCAGAGCGCCATTGCCGCAGTACTCAATCCTGCTGGAGCGTTCCAGTTTGTCGGCGGCAACGCAGGCAAGCCGGGCGCATTCAACAAGCCAGACCGGAACAATTTCAGCCCCATCCTGGGCTTCGCATGGGCGCCGCACTACAAAGGCGGCCTCATGGGCAAGCTGATCGGCGATGGCAAGACTGTCTTCCGCGGCGGCTACCGCTGGGATTATGTTAACGACGAGTTGGTTCGCGCTCCTGATAATGCTCTGGCAAATAACTCAGGACTGCAACTCGCTTCGAATCTGATTAACCCCGTTACCGGAACCGCGTCACTCAATGACCGGGTCAGCGCCCTCAGGGCAATTCCGGTACCGACCTTCGTCGCTAATCGCACTTTCCTGCTGAACAATCAGGTGGGCGCGCTGCAGGCGGCGGCGTTCGCGGTCGATCCCAACCTCAAGGTACCCAAGACTTCGGAGTACTCGTTGGGAATCAGTCGCGAAATCGGATTCAATTCCGTGCTTGAGGTTCGTTATGTCGGCAGCCGCGGCACTAACCTGATGCGTGCTTCTGACTTCAATCAGGTCGACATCCGCGCCAACGGCTTCGGGGCCGACTTCAACCGCGCCGTGAACAACTGCCGTGCTCAGGGAGCGACCCTGGCGGGAACGGGTGATCCACTCTTCCGTTGTACCAATGCCGGCTTTAACGCGGCCATTCCGGGCAGCGTGCCTTTAACTGTTTTCCCGAACCTGACTGCGGGCGGGTTGTTGAATAACTCCACGATCCTGGCTGGCATCCAGTCAGGCACACCGGCCGACCTGGCTGTGACCTACATCATTAACGCTTTAACAGGCACAGTTCAGTTCAACCCCAACCCCAACATCTTTGTTGCGGACGTGGTGAACAACAACGCTTACTTCAAATACAACTCGCTCCAGGTGGAATTGCGCCGTCGTTTCGCGAACGGCCTCTGGATGAACGCGAACTATACGTTTGAAAAGGAACTGACCAATGGTCAGGGTACCGGCCAAACACGCGTCGAGGCTTTCCTCGACAACGCGCAGCCCAACCTCGAGAAGTCGCGGGCGGATTACGATCAAACGCACGTGTTCAACCTGTCAGCCACCTACGACCTGCCTTTCGGTAAAGGCAAGAAGTATTTGGGTGGCAGTGGTAACTGGATGGATCGCCTTGTCGGTGGTTGGGAAGTAACGTCCATCATCCGCTGGGCTTCGGGAGCGCCTGTGACTCTCGTCGACGCACGTGGAACACTCAATCGCGCTGGCCGCTCGGGACGCCAGACTGCCCAGACCTCTCTGACCAAAGATCAGATCAAGGCTCTGGCAGGTGTGTTCCGGACGCCTAACGGGATCTTCTTTATCAATCCCACGGCAGCCAATCGTAATGCCGATGGTTCTATCTCCGGCACCCAGACTGGCCGCGCAGCCAACGGCTTTGCGACCACCTTCCCTGGCCAGGTCTTCTTCAACGATGACCCGGGTACGACCAGTGGTTTGGAACGCGCCTTTCTGAATGGTCCTTCGTTCTTCAATCTGGATAGCTCAGTAATCAAGAACATCCGGATCAACGAGCGGATGCGCATTCAGCTTCGGGGTGAGTTCTTCAACATCCTGAACCACACTCAGTTCGCGGTTGATAGCCAGTTCTACAGCATCAACAGCACGAACTTCTCTCGTATCACGAGCCTGGCCACGGCCAATCGCATCACTCAGTTTGCCATACGCCTGGAATTCTAAGTCGTACGGTTTACTGGTTTGACCTGGGGCGTCGCTCGTGAAGAGCGACGCCCCTTTTTTATTGACTAGTTCCACTATCCGGATAGAATACTGACCAAACGGACCGCTGGTTTTTCTCAACCGTAAATCAGGAAGGAGCCTGCATGATAAAGTTTTTGATTTTCCTGCTATTGATCTCGGCCGTTGTCCTTGGGTGCTCGCTTTCAGCCAGGCATTCAGAGGCTGCGCGCGTGCCCGATAAGTTGACCGTCGATCAGATCATCCAAAAGCATCTCGAGTCGATTGGCGAAGCCGGCGCGCGTTCCGGCGCCGGAGGCAGAGTGGTGAGCGGCACCACTCAGGTCACATTTCGTTCTCGCGGAATCGGCCAGGGTGAAGGCGGCGCCGTTCTGGCATCCGACGGGATGAAGAGCATGATCACAATGAAGTTCGAGTCTTCACAGTACCCCTATGAAAAGATCGGCTTTGATGGGAGCAAAGTGACGGCCTATCAGCTTCACCCGGGCGACTATTCCAGTCTGGGGAGTTTTGCTCGCACCGTGCCCGAGATTTTCAAGGAAGGACTGTTGGGCGGAACCTTGTCTGCGTCCTGGCCCTTTTTAGATCTGGCTAACCGGAAAATCAAAGTGGATGTTGGTGGCACCAAGAAGATTAATGATCGTCCGGCATATGAAGTTAAATACAGTGTTCATGGGGGCTCGGATCTGCGAATCACGTTGTACTTTGACGCCGAAACATTTCAACACGTGCGTACCGTTTACAAGAAAGAGCTGCCCGCGCAAATGAGCAGAGGAGGTTTGGGTGGCAGTCAACGCAGCCCCGGTAGCGCGGGCATTGGCAGCACGAGTAGCACCGGCGCCGATCGTGTCGGTGAAGGTTCCGCCCAGCAAAGCAACACCACCTATGAGTTGACTGAAGAATTCCTGGACTACAAGACAGAGGGCGGCTTAACCCTTCCGCATACTTACAAGCTGCATCTGGTGCAACTCGGATCGGCAACTCAAATCTCTGATTGGGTCATGACCCTGGTGAAATTTGATTTCAACCAACATTTAGCGGCAGGCGACTTCGACGTCAGCAGCGAATAACTTACGCATTCAGAATATCTTGATTCGGGCGTTGTTCCATTGGGACGGCGCCCGATTTCATTTCTCACCGATCAGAGGACGGGGCTGCGTTTGTAGTGCTCTAAACCAGGCGCTCATTCGCTGGGGGATGAGCCCCAGCCCGAACACGGTCCGCCAGGAATTCACAACAGTTGATCGCGCACCATAGGCTCGCTCGCTCAACAGCACCATCCAAGAATTTGAAATAAAATCCAGAAATCTGAAACGCGAGAGGGTCGACATTTCCGAAAGACCACTAAACTCTGGGGTTTGGATTTGCGGGTGTGATGGCGCAGTGTTTGCCTGTTCTGAAAGTCTCAGCATTATTTGCCAAGCGGCTCAATCGCAATTACTCATCAAGCTTTCCTGTGTTTAGACAGCGCGACTTTACAGCTCTTCAAATAAGCGTTTAGTCCGTCTTTGCTTTGCTACTTCTTTTGCAAGATCATTTTTGGCAAAGCCCTTCAAGAGAAATTATCTGGACTTCCTGAGTAAGTGAAATATCTCGACATTAACCCTAGACCTGGAGGAGCCTACCATGATGAGATCGATCTTTGGTGCAGTTTTTCTGATATGCTTTTTAACGCTGACTGCCCTTGGGCAACAGACGAACGGCAGTCTGAACGGCACAGTTAATGATCCCAGCGGCGCTGTTGTGGGCGGCGCGAACATCACACTTGTTAACGCCGAAACCGGTGCCGAGCGCGGCACCGTAACCAGCAGTACGGGAACATTCGCTTTCCAGGAGCTATCGCCAGGCAAATACACGGTTACCGTTGACGCCAAGGGCTTTCGTAAGGCAGTGGCCCGGGATATTATTGTCTCGGTTGCATCTTCTGCTCAGGTGACCATACCGTTAGAGGTCGGCGCGGCGAGCGAAACAGTCACCGTCACGGCCACCCAGGATGTCGTCAACACTGCCAGCCCAAGTCTTACCAATGTTATCAACACCAGACAGGTCGTCGATCTACCGCTTGCGGGTCGAAATCCGGTTGATCTTGCTGCATTGCAAGCTGGTATTGCGGTGGTCGGAACTGACACACGCGGTGCGTCGGTAAGTGGTCTTCGGCAAACGGCAGTCAATCTTACACAGGACGGCATTAACGCGATGGACAACTTCGTCAAAACGAGTTCGTTCTTCGCCATCACGACGCCCTCGCTGAACTCGACTTCTGAATTCAGCATTACCACCGGCACTGTCGGCTCGGATGCCGGGCGCGGCGCCGCACAGGTCAATCTGGTAACCAAAGGTGGTTCAAACGAATTCCATGGTGGAGCCTTCCTTCAGTTAAACAATTCCTGGACCGACGCTAACTTGTTTTTCAACAATTTCAATAACCAGCCAAAGCCAATCTTTAGGCAGCATTTTGATGGTTTTGATATTGGTGGGCCAGTGATGATTCCCAAGCCTGGCGAGGGCGGTAGACATTTTTGGAGCGGCAAGGAGAAGGCGTTCTTTTTCTTCTCGTACGAAAAGTTTGTCCAGACTGACTCGCGTTCGCGTAACCGCGTTGTCCTAACGCAATCGGCACGTAACGGTATTTTCCAATACACGGCGGGCGGCACTCAGTCGGTCAATCTTCTTAACCTCGGGTCGGTCCCCTTTCATGCGCTGAACCCGCTCTTGTCGGCTCATCTCGGGTTGATACCTCTTCCCAATAATACCAACTGCTCCAGCAGCGATGGTTTCAATATCGGTTGCTTCACCTTCAATGCCCAACAACTTACCACCAACGATAAGTACGTAGTGAGGTATGACCACCAGCTCGTAAAAGACACGAAACTGGGTTCTCATAAACTTGAATTTGTTCTCAGCAGGGTCATCACCAGGACGTTCCCCGATGTCACTACAAATGGAATCGAAGCACCGTTCCCGGGCGGCATAAATGGGTTTCAGGGGTCAACCCGAAATCTGGTAACTCCGGCATTGGTGTCAACCTTTGGGACTCGCGTGACAAATGTTCTGCGGTATGGCCGCCAATGGGCTCCGGTCGATTTCAATCGCGATGCTCCGCAACTGGTTCCGTTTTTATCACTGCCGGGCGTGCTGACGAACTTTGACAATACGTTCCTGCCCCAGCCTCGAAACACCATCGTGAATCAGGTAACGGACACGGTTTCGTGGGCCAAAGGCAATCACCTCTGGAAATTCGGGGGAGATTGGCAGAATGTAATAGGCATAAGCCGGAACGACGCCGGTATCGTTCAGTTGATCCAGCTTGGAACGAATGCCGCCAATGGCAACGGTCTCACATTGGCCAACTTTCCGGGTCTTACTAATAACTCAGCCGGTAATGCTGCGGTGACAAATGCCGGGACCGTTTACAACACTATTGTCGGCCTTTTAGGTTCGTCGAACCAAACCTTTAACGTCACGAGTCCCTCGTCCGGTTTTGTGAACGGGGCTACGCGAACAAGAACTGTCCAGGAAAAAGATCTGGCGCTCTTCGCGCAGGACCAGTGGCGTATGAAAAGTAACTTAACGCTGAACCTGGGCGTGCGATGGGACTTTATGGGTGTTCCGACCGTTCCGAACGAGCTGGCGATTCAACCGAAGTATGAGGATCTGTACGGCATCTCGGGATTTGGAAATCTCTTCAAACCCACCGCCGCTCCCGGTGGCCAAACTCAGGCCTTTGCTACCCAGCGGTTCGTCAGCGGCAAAACCGGCATCCCGCTGTTTAAGAACGATTGGAATAACTTTGCCCCGTTCGTTGGCTTTGCATATTCCCCGAGCTTTAAGTCGGGACCCTTCCACTTGTTGTTTGGTGATGAGGGCAAAAGCTCTATCCGCGCCGGCTACTCGATGAGCTTTCTCCATGACGGAGTAACAACTTTCACTAACCTTTTGGGAACCGGAACCACCAACCCGGGATTGATCCAAACGGCTAACATTTCAGCGATCACTGGAAGTCAAAATCTGTCCGGACAGTTAACCGGTGCCGGTGTACCTTTGGTTACTCCGGTATTTAAGATGCCCATTACGGACCGGGACAATTTCCTGTTAAATTCGGCCAACGGTCTCTGGACCGCCGATCCAAACTTGCGAGCCGCGTACGTACACCAGTTTAGTTTCGGCATCGAGCGCGAGATCATGAAGGATACCGCTCTCGAGATCCGATATAGCGGCAACCGTGCGCCCAATACCTGGCGTGCGCTCGACATAAACGAAGTTAACATTTTCGAAAATGGTTTCCTCCAGGAGTTCAAGAATGCGCAAATCAATCTTGCTGCTCGAGGCGGAACAAGCTTTGCACCCGGTTGCGTAGGTTGTGTGCCTTTGCCCATTTTGGACAGGTTCTTTGGGGTCACCGCAGGCGGCACAGCGGTCGCCGGGTCCAGCGCATATTCGAGCACCACATTCATCTCGAACCTGAATAACAATAACGTAGGCACCATGGCGAGTACGTTGTCGTTCAATTCGGCCTACCGAACCAATCGCGAAAATGTGGCAGTTGGAATACCCGCAAACTTTTTCGTGGCAAATCCAAACGCCACCTTTGCTCGGGTCCTGACAAACGACTCGTTCTCAAACTACAACGCGCTGGAGATCGAGCTGCGCAAACGGTTCTCACACGGATTGCAGTTCCAAGCGGACTACACCTGGAGCAAGGCAATGGGTGACGCGACGGATGCACAAGGCAACAACCAGAGCGACCTTGTCAGCCGCTTGACACTGCGTAACAAGCGATTGGATTACCGACGGTCGACCCAGGACCAGAAACAACGGTTTGTCGCAAATGCCGTTTATGAACTTCCTTTCGGAAAGGGTCGTGCTTTTTTGCATAGCTCGAACGATTTCCTGGACCGGCTGGTGGGAGGCTGGAGCATGGGAGGTATCGTCACGTGGTCGACTGGTGTGCCGTTCTATATCGCCTCAGGCCGGGCGACGTTCAATAATGGCACGGCTAATAATGGAGCGCAGCTCACCGGTATCACCTTTGACGCGTTCAAAAAGAACGTCGGGCTGTTCAAAACGCCCGGTGGTATCTTCTTCGTTAACCCCAACCTGCTGGATTTAACACGCGATGCTTCCGGCAAGGTTACCAAGTCCACCCTTAAGGCAGGCCTAATGAGTGCTCCGGCTCCGGGTACCTTCGGCGATTTCCCGGTGAACGGCCTCGACGGTCCGCGCTACTTCAACTTCGACCTGAGTCTTATCAAGCGCATCCGGATTACGGAACGAGTCAGGTTCGAGCTCAAGGCTACGGCCATCAACATCCTGAACCATCCGAATTTCATCTTTCCGGTTAATTCCACCGGCGGTGGCACGAACGTTCTCAACTTTGATTCGACCACGTTCGGTCTGGTCACTGTGCAGCGGAGCATTTCGCGTCAATTTAACTTTATCGGACAGCTCAGATTCTAGTCCGACAAAGTTGATAACTGCTGGATCTACTCTTGGGTTCGATCCATTCTGGGGCGTTGTCGGAAGATCGACAACGCCCTTTTAATTGCATCATTAGCTGGCCGCCCTAAAGGGGACATGCTAGAGTGCCACCAATTATCAAAATATGCTGGATCGCATCAGCGCAAGCAGCGATCGAGGTGGGTACTATGTTAGAGAGAAATAGACGCGGGCCAGGCCTAGCGGTAGTTTTCTTATCCCTTTTCTTCTTAGTTCAAGTAAGCGCCCAGGGCATTCCTCCAGGGTCAGCATCAACCGATACAGGTCTTGGCGGAGTGAACACCATCAGCGGCATGATCCTCTCTTCAACCGGGCAGCGTGTGGAGGGACGCGTTTCCGTTCGTATACAAAGTATGACGAAAGGAGACCGCCTCACAACGAGCGACGAGTACGGAAACTTCGTGTTTCGCGGCCTGCCGGCTGGCGACTATAACATTGTGATCGAGAAGGAGAAGGACTTTGAACCTTTCTCGCAGAACGTGTCGGTCATCCAGCCCCGTGGAATGCCCCCTCAGACCTATAACTTGAGCGTCCGGCTCACACCCAGGGCCGGCACAGTTGGGAAAGCGGGCTTAATCAATGCTGACATTGCAAAGGTTCCAAAGCCGGCGTTGGCTCTTTACAACAAGGCGATAGAACTCGGCAAGACCGGCGATCGTTTGGGAGCTATCAAGCAACTGCAGGCGGCCATCGCCGAATACGCCGATTTCATGCTCGCCTACAATGAGATGGGCGTTGAGTACCTTCGCCTTAATGAACTGGGAAAGGCGGATGAGGCTCTGCAGTCTGCACTGAAGCTCGATCCCAAGGCGTATATGCCAATGATGAACCGCGCCATCGTTCTCTTCACTATGAAACGGTACAACGACGCCGAGCCACTGCTGCGAAAGGCCGTGGAAATGAAAGACGACCAGGCGGTGGGACATTACTTTCTCGGACAGACGCTGGCGAACCTGGGCAAGTTTGAAGAAGCGGAAAAGGAATTGAATATCGCCGTCAAATTGGGCGGAGATGAAATGAAGGAAGCCCACAGGCTATTGGCAATTCTCTACAGCGCCAAAGGCGATAAGAAGCAATCCGCGGATGAACTGGAAACCTACCTTCGCCTCGCACCGACAACTCCTGACGCCGAACAGCTTCGCACTGTCATTCGTCGGCTCAAAGGCCTGGATACGCCGAGGTCCACCTCCAAAACAAAGCCGTCTCCTTAGTTTTGGTTCTGACGATTTGTAGCATCACTCGCCCCCCTGTCCACTAGAATGTATCGCGTCGCCGCCATCAAACGATTTGAATTAAAATCCAGAAACATGAAACGGCCGCGATCGGCATTCCGGATGGCAACCCTTTTAATGGCCCTGATACCAGGGAGGTTTAGTCGTGCGATTTCCGCGCGCCAAATCAGCGAACCCGAACCGACAAAGGTCGACCGGAAATTCAAGCTCGTCCGAAAGGGTTTATAAGGGCGAGCCCAAATATTAATTCGATCGGGCGACGTCGGCCTTTGGTGAGTGCCGTGGCCTCCATTCGATGTTTCACTTGATTCAATTCCCCAAAACAACGATTATCCAAAGCGCATGAGTTTACTTGGCAGCGACCTCTCCATCGCACCTCTGGGAGCCGGCGACCTGATCGATCGCGCGGTGCGCCTCTATCGCCGGCACTTCCTGACGCTGATTGGTATTGCCGCGCCGCCGGTGCTCGTTTCAGCCCTGGGTTCGACCATCACCACCATTGCCTGGCGTGAACTCAACGCGACTTCGAGTAACGTAAATATGGCCCTGTATGTGGTGATATTGCTGGCTGGGATGACGGTGGTTGTTTGCGGCGCGCTCTTTAGCGTAATCGTGATGGGCGGGGCGACTCGCAATCTCGTGGCCCACTTGCTGTGGAACGAACCAGTGACCGCCAGGGCGACTTACCGAGCAGTCAAGGCGCGTTTCTGGGGGTTGTTCGGGGCCAGCGTGTTGGTTGCGCTTTGGCTGTCGTTTGCCGGGCTAATCGGATTCATGGCTTTTATGATTGTTTTTGGCGTGATGGCCGCGGCCATCGGTTTCGCCTCGATAGTGGTGGGTTTGTTTGCTGGAATTCTTTGGACGCTCGGTTCGATGGTCGCGTTTGTCGCCGGCGCGACTCTGTTTTTCTTTTTAGCCGGCCGTATGGCCTACGTGCCCCAGGCCATGCTGGTCGAAGGCAGAACTGTTTTTGGTGCCATCGGTCGCAGCTTCTCGCTGGCCGGCGGCAATGTCCGTCGCTTAATGGCGATGACCCTCTTCACGACTTTCGCCACCTATTCGGCGCTGATGCTTTTGATGATTCCCCTGGGTTGGTACGGCCACCTGAACGGGGTCAATGTCTCGCCGTTTGGCAGCACCTGGCCCACCTGGTATTCGGTCGGGTATCAGGTGATCCTGCAGTGTAGTCACATGCTGCTGGCGCCAATCTGGATGTTGGGGTTCTCCCTGCTCTATGTCGATGAGCGCGTTCGGCACGAGGGCTATGACATCGAACTAATGGCCGCGCGCCAACTGCCTGAGATGCCGGTCTTACCGGGAGTCGTTTCACCTTTCGCACCCGCACTGGTCACCGGCAGGGCGCCAAAGTTTGTGCCGCCACCGCTCCGTCCGGAGCCACCGAGATCCGTGCTGGGATTGAGCTAGTGATTTTGAGCATGCAGCCAACTCATAACCTGCGCCCGCAGCGCCTCACAATCTGTTTCGTGGCCATCGTCTTGATCGCCTGCTGCGCGCGCGCCAACGCGGACACTCTTACCGAATACCGCCACCGAGTTTCGCAAGCTATCCTGATCATTGGGCAACTACAAAACGCATCCGAACACGACCAGTCCGACCGCCAGCATTTCGTGATCACCAGCATCGCCCGAATTCGCGAAGACTTGCCCAGCAAAGAAACGGTTACGCTGAATTCCCAAAGCGTGACGGTCGACAACCGCTGGCTGGATGAGGCGCTGCAGGATTATGAAAAAACCGACGCCCCCGGAGCTAATCGTGCCGAGGTGCTCACGCGGATTGAAGAGAGATTGCGCGCCCTCGATGAACGTTTGGCAGAAATCCTGGGCGGAAAGCCTTCAGCCGGTGATAAGGACGGCGATAAGGGGAAGCTGGCAGAGATTCTGCGCCGCGCAGAGTACAACAAGCCAGCGGACCCGGAAGGCAGCGCCATAGGCCGGCTCTGGGACCGGTTCGTTAACTGGCTGCGCCGCTTCTTTCGCGCACCAAAACCCGTGGCGCGCGGGGGGTCGCCCTTGATCGGAACACTCGCGCAAATTCTGGTCGTCGGTGTTTGCCTGGCGGGGATCATCTTTCTGATCTGGAAGCTGGGGCCGAAGTATTTAAATAATCGGCGTGGCCGGAAGAAAAAGAAACGTGAGGCACGCATTGTTCTGGGCGAGCGGCTCGAGCCCGATCAAACTTCAGCCGATCTGCTGGCCCAGGCGGAAGCGCTGGCGCGCACTGGCGACCTGCGGGCAGCGATTCGTAAAGCCTATATTGCTCTTTTGTGCGAGCTCGGCGATCGCAAGATAGTCAGCCTGGCTCAACACAAAACCAATCGCGACTATCTGAATTCCCTGCGTGAGCGAACTCGCCTTTACCAATTCATGCGGCAGCTTACCAGCCAGTTTGAACTTCACTGGTATGGCTTCCAACCGGCCGGCGAAAATGACTGGAAAGAATTTCGCAGTGTCTACCAACAGGTCCTGAATGCAGGCTCGGCAGGATAGCCGGGCAGCTCTGTATGCGGCAACGTCTCATCATTATTATTGTGCTGATCATCGTGGTCGCGGTGTTGATTCTGATCAATGCCGCGTCATACGTCCAGATTGAGCCGACCCTGGATGCGGAAGTGACTCCGGATCGGTCAACCTTGAATGCCGGCGCCACCGGCACGAAAGCGCTCTATGATTTTCTGCATGAATCGGGTCATCAGGTAGCGCGTTGGCGCGAAAACACGGAATCACTTTTGAGTTTTTCGGGACCCAAGCCAGCCACCATCGTAGTCATCGGCCGGACGATCGTCCCGTTTTCAGATTCCGAAAGCAAAGAGTTGCTGCACTGGGTCGAGACCGGAGGCCGGCTGGTAATTATCGATCGCAGTCCAGATCATCGCCTATTGCCTAACTCAGGGAACTGGTCGATCGGAGTGCGCATGACGAGTTTCCCCTCGACGGACGTCGACCCAACCAATTTTGAGCAGATGACTTCCGGAGTGAAGCCGGTACCACCTTCACAGCCAACCCTGCCGGCGCTCAACGTCAATGAGGTATTACCTTCGCGTTTTGCCGGAAACATAACAGTCGGAAGAATCGCCACCAAAGAGAAACAGCAGCACGCGGATGTAGACAACGAGGGATCGACCGATGATGATGAATCCTCCGACACGCCGCCAGCAGAGAGCGGGATTCGGACGCAGACGTCCAAAGACCAGAAAGACCGGGTCTCGCCGGCACCCGTTTTGAATTTCCACCGTGAGGCAGGCGCCCTGCTGCTCGAGTATCCACACGGCAAAGGCCGCATAGTGTTGCTTTCTGATCCGTTCATCGTGGCGAACAATGGCATCAGCCGCGCTGATAATTTGCAGCTCGCGGTTAATGTCATAACCAGCAACGGCGGCGTGGTGGCCTTTGACGAATTTCATCAGGGCCGGTCGGCCACGCATAATGCCTTGATTCAATATTTCGCCGGCACGCCGGTGCTGGCGATTTGCGGCCAGCTTGTTCTGATCGGGTTACTGGTGATCTGGTCACGTGGCATCCGCTTCGCACGGCCCTTGCCTTTGGCGCACGTCGATCGCCGATCGAGTTTGGAATTTGTCGCTTCCATGGCCGAGCTACAACAGCGCGCTCGCGCACACGATCTGGCCCTGGAAAATATTTATGGGCGGATAAGGCGGGTGCTGGTGCGTCACGCCGGCCTGAATCAAAGCAGCCCACGCGCAGAAGTAGCGGCCCGGGTAGCTGCACGATCCGGACTTAACCGGGACAAGCTTGAAACACTGATGCGAAATTGCGAGGATGCCATCAACGGGGCACCCACGAATGCGAAAGAGTCTTTGCGAATGGTGAGCCAGTTACGCCAAATCGAATCCGCCCTCGGCCTGCGAACTCGCGATCGTGAGGTGAAGCAAGCGGCCGGTACAGCCGATCTGTAGGCTTCTATTTGGTTTTGGTAGAGGCGGGGCTACTGCCCGCCAACCGGTGATAATTTAGCAGCCGGAGTTGTCCGGCTAACCAGTAATCAGCGAGCAGGTTTTCTTGACGGGGCACATTCATAATCGCGGGCGGGCAGTAGCGCGCCTCTAAACCAAAACGTGAAGCCACCCCCTAAAACGAAGACGAACGAATTCAAATTTCAGATTTCAAAATTGGAAAGCTAAAAAATGCCTGAATACCTCTCTGCCACAATTACCTACATTCAAAACGAACTACGTAAAGTCATCGTCGGTCTCGATGAACCCATCGAACAGGTACTGGTAGCGCTGCTGGCCGAAGGCCACGCCCTCGTCGAAGGCGTTCCGGGAACAGCCAAGACGCTCACCGTGAAAACGCTGGCCCGGATTATCAACGCCGGCTTTGGCCGTATTCAGTTCACACCGGATCTAATGCCATCGGACATTACCGGCACGAACGTTTTCAACATGGGCTCATCCAGCTTTAGTTTGCGCCGCGGACCGGTCTTCACCGACATCCTGCTGGCCGACGAGATTAATCGCACACCGCCAAAGACCCAGGCCGCTCTGCTCGAAGCAATGGAAGAGAGACAGGTGACGATTGATGGTGAGCTGTATCCGCTGTCGCCGATGTTTACCGTGCTGGCGACTGAGAACCCAATCGAGTACGAGGGCACTTACCCTTTACCCGAAGCTCAGCTCGACCGCTTCCTGCTCAAAATTCTGCTGCCCTATCCTTCCGCGGAGGAGGAGCAACAGGTCGTAGCTCGTTGGGACGCAGGTTTCAATGCGCGCCGGCTGGATCAGGTCGACATCCAACCACTGGCTGAGGCCGACGCCATCCCGCGCTGCCGGGCAGAGATTCGCGCGATGCGCGTTGAACCCGGTGTGCAGCGATACATCGTCGATGTGGTGCGGCGCACTCGGGATCATCCGGCGGTGCATTATGGCGCCAGCCCGCGCGCGGCGGTGGCTTTGTTGTTGAGTTCGAAGGCCCTGTCTGCTTTGCGCGGGCGTAACTTTGTGACGCCGGATGATGTGCGCGACATCGCGCGGCCGGTGCTGCGACATCGTCTGACCTTGAGAGCGGAGGCCGAACTAGACGGCGCCTCTCCTGATTCGGTGATCACCGATATTCTGCAAAACGCGGAAGTTCCGCGTTAGGCACGGGGTTCGAAAGCGACTCTGCCGCCTGGTGTGCGGACAGCCTCCGGCTTTCCGTTAGGTTGAAAATGGTTGCGAGGCTGCGCCTCAAGTAGCTCAAACTGAGACGGAGCCTCGACCGAATAAGTCGATATCGGAAAGGCAGAGCCTTTCCGCACAGCAGGCGGCAAAGCCGCGAACCCTGGAATCGATCGTCACTCGATGCGCTTCACCTTCACCAAACTCTTCTACGCCCTGCTGGCCGTCGGCTTTGTGCCGCTCTCTCTTTCGTGGGGCCGGCCCATGCTGCGCTGGCTCGCGCTCGCTTATGACCTCGGGCTTATTGCTCTGGCGATCTTTGATAACGCCAACAGCAAGTTGCCGGTGAAGGTTTTGGTCGAGCGGCATTTTGGCGGCCGCTTTGCCGTGGGCGCGGAAACAGAAGTGCGGGTTGAGATTGCTAACCACCTCTCCCGGGACATCTCTCTGATTGTCAAAGATGAGTACCCGCCACAGATGAGCCTGAGCGGCGCGCGCGAAGCGCGGGTGGAAATCGAGGGCCAGACCACCGCGAGCCTGGTCTACGGATTGACTCCGCCCAAGCGAGGCCGCTTTGAATTCGGTCTCGTCGCGGTGCGTTTTCTTTCGCGTTTAGGATTGGTCTGGACCCAGAGCCGCGTGGCCAGTCCGATCACGGTCAAGGTTTATCCAAACATGAGGCGCGCACGCGAAGTCGAGTTGCGGGCCCTCGGCGCGCGTTCGTTTGTGGCCGCCCGGCGCAAGTCGCAATGGCGGGGCGAAGGACGCGATTTTGAATCGCTGCGAGATTATGTGCGCGGCGACGAGATGCGTCACCTGTCGTGGACGGCCACCGCTCGGCGTGGAAAACTGGTCACTCGCCAGTATCAGATGGAACGCGACCAGACCATTCTGATTGCGCTTGATGCCGGACGTCTGATGACCGCCCGCATTGAAAACGAAACGAAGCTGGATTCGGCCGTGCACGCGGCCCTGGCGCTGATGTCCGCGGCGGCGCGGGCCGGCGACAATGCGGGGCTGCTGGTCTTCGGCCGCCGCATCCAGGCGTACCTGCCGCCCAAACGCGGGGCCGAGCATCTCGAGGCCGCTCTGGAAGCTCTGCATGCGATCGAACCGGAAATGATCGAGCCGAGCTACTCGCGGGCTTTTGAATTCATCTCCGCCAACAGCAAGCGCCGTTCTCTGGTGGTGGTGCTGACCGATTTGGTGGATGAAGAAGGCTCGCGAGAGTTGCTGACATCTATGAAGCTGCTACGGCCACGTCATCTGCCTTTGATCGTAACCATCGCTGATCGAGATCTAAAAGCCGTAGTGCGAGAGGCGCCGCAGGACGAAGGCGAACTGTTCCGGCAATCCGTCGCCGAAGAGATCATTCACCTGCGCGAAGCAGCGCTGCGATTAGTTGAAGCCCAGGGTGGGCTGGCATTGGACGTGACCGCGGCTGCTTTGGCGCCCAGGCTTCTGGAAACGTATTTGAGAGTTAAAGAGCGCGGGCTGCTTTGAAACCTGCGGGGTCGACTTCATTGGTTGGGGGCTCATCTGGAGCAAAACGAGCTTTGAAATCACACTAAACAAGTCCGAACTCGCATATTCGTGTGACTTCGTGGATCGTCTTGCTGGCTTCGCCAACCAGCAAGTCCAGCGCGATGATGAAATCTGGGTCAAGGTTATAAGATCGCTGCGAAGGCGGGTGGCAACACATCGCTACAAATCATCTTCCGGATCGTCTCTTCCAGCTAGCAACAGATACGAGTACATCGCGATTCCAGTGATGACGCCAATCCCGATTTTGATCAACGGACTGATCGGCTGTGGCGAGATAAAGCCTTCGATAATGCCCGCCAACACCAGCAACGGAATGCAACCGATAATCAATCGCACGGCTTCCATACCGCGTGACTTGAGCGCATCGCCGCGCGAAAGATCTCCGGGCATCAACAGCGCCGTACCGATCAAAAGGCCCGCTCCCCCGGCGATGAAGATGCACGACAACTCGATCACGCCGTGACCCACCACGAAGCTCAGGAGATCGTTGCCGAAACCGGCGCGATAAGTGAGCGCCACACTCGCGCCGAACGATGCGCCGTTGAAAGCCAGGACATATAAAGTTCCCAGGCCAAAGATCGCTCCCAGGGCAAACGCATAGAACGTCACCTGAATATTATTGGTGAAGATTTGCGAGGAACCGATCTGATTCGCTTCGTTCAAACGCTCCCACCAATGGACCCGGTTATTGATTACCGATTCGCGAAAGAAGGGGCTGACTCCCGCAAACTCGGAAAAGTCGGGATCGTGGCGGGTGCCTAAAAATGCAACCGAGGTAAACAGCAGAAATACCGCAAAAGCCGTGGCAGTATAGCGCCAGGTGCGGCGAAATGATTGGGGGAAATCCCTGACAAAGAAATCGCGGAGACGATGTCCCCCCTGCGCGTTGGCCCTGTAAATACGGCCATGTGCCCGGATTACCAGGCTGTTAAGATAATTGATCAGGCGCGGGTCGCGCGATTCCGCGCGGGCGATTGCCAGGTCGGAAGCAGTGCGCCGGTAGATGCGGCCCAACTCCCGCACCTCTTCGCGATGCAGTCGCCGCAGAGTCATTCGATCGAGAGATTCCAGCAACTCCTCGAGTCTCTGCCAGACGGTCTTGCGTTCATTGATGAAGCGATCGATGGGCATCTTTTTATTGTCGATTGCCGATTTCCAATTGCCGATTTAGAATCACGTTGCAGTTAGCCAATCTCATCGAACGCATCGAATATTCAATCGGCAATTGGCAATCGCAAATCGGCAATGCTAGTTGAGTGTGTACCAAACTTCAGTGAAGGCCGCAAGGGCGAGACGGTCGCACGCATTGCGAGTGCGGCAGCCTCAGCTCCGGGCGCAACTGTGCTGAACCGACATGTCGACCCGGATCACAATCGATCAGTGATCACCCTTGTCGCCCCGCCCGAAAGAATTGTTGAGGCGGCATTGCGCGCAGTCGCCACCGCCGCCGCACTCATCGATCTGCGCCAACATGGAGGGGAGCATCCGCGCATTGGCGCGACCGATGTGCTCCCCTTCATTCCCGTCAGTGAGGTGACGATGACGGAGTGCATAGAGCTCGC
This sequence comes from Pyrinomonadales bacterium, assembly GCA_038230715.1. Classification (GTDB taxonomy): domain Bacteria; phylum Acidobacteriota; class Blastocatellia; order Pyrinomonadales; family Pyrinomonadaceae; genus UBA11740. The sequence continues at coordinate 2,372 of JBBRMS010000036.1, read as the reverse complement.
TCACGAAGCCGGCCAGAGAATCTGGAGCGAACTCAACATCCCGGTCTATTTCTACGAGCGAGCAGCGCTGCGTCCCGATCGGGCCAGACTCGAGCATGTGCGCGGTAAGGGATTCGAGCGCCTGCGGACTGACATCGCAACGAATCCCGATCGGACCCCGGATATCGGGGATCTCAAGCTGCACCCGAGTGCCGGAGCAATCGCCGTCGGTGCCCGGCCCTTCCTGATTGCTTTCAATATCAATCTGCGCACCAATGACATTGCCGTCGCGCGCCATATCGCGCACACGGTGCGGGAACGCGATGGCGGCCTCCCCTTCTTAAAAGCCCTCGGCTTTGAATTACAGTCACGCGGCCTGGTCCAGGTCTCAATGAACCTAATCGATTACGAACAGACGACGATGGCCCAAGCCTTTGAAGCTGTAAAGACTGCGGCGAATCGTCTGGGAGTAGAAATCGCCGGCGCCGAGATTGTTGGCCTTTTGCCACGCGCGGCCCTCGACCGGGCGGCGCCTTACTTCCCGCTACTGGAGAACTTCCGCGAGGAGCTGGTGATTGAGACTCTGTTGGAAGAGTCATAGCTTGACCGGAAGTGACGCTCTTCTGAGAACGCCGAACGTCAGATCTCGGACTGGCACGGTCACTCGATTAAACCCCAAGCCACCAGAATTTCGCGACTGAGTCCTCAATCGAGGAACTGCAACGAAGATATAACTTGAAGCAGGGCCGTATTAAAAACAAAGGCTGGACAGGTGGGCCACCTTTGTTTATTATATTCGCCCCGCTGTAGAGCGGTTCTCCACTTCGGACTGGCCACCGCGGCCAGTTTTCCAGTTAGTCCAACGGATCGCGTGCTGTTCGTCACCCCCTCCCGGCGCCGACGACCCCCTCGACGATTTAATCACCGGAGGTTAGTTATGCTCAGAATGGGAAAGAATCCAAGCGAAGATAAGAGCCAGACCCAAACCGACACCGAGAACTACGCAAACCGCAGTTATTCACCATATCAAAGCAACGAGACGCAGACGCGGCCGGTCGCCGAAAACGCTGCGACCCCCAAGGCTTTGACTGAGAGCGAGACAATCGCGCGCGAGATCAAAGACGGTTCACTCAGCGGCTTCGTGGGCAGCGGCACCGTCGTAACCGGCGAAGCTTCCTTTAAATCGATGCTCCGCGTTGACGGCCGCTTTTCCGGCCGTATCACTTCAGGCACCGGCACCTTAATCGTGGGTTCGGGGGGACAGGTCGACGCCAACATAGAAGTGTCTGTATGCACGATCCATGGAGTCGTGAATGGCGACATCATCGCCGGTCAAAGGATAGAGCTGGGTCGGGCAGCTAAACTGAGTGGCAACATTCAGACACCTTCGCTGGTGATCGAACAAGGCGCGGTTTTTGAAGGCAGCTGCAAAATGGTCCAGATGAAAACTGCTTCCACGCCCAAGGTCGAGCGCAAGGATAATGTGATCGATGCTTCGAAGCTTGACGCAGTTAAAGCTGACGTATCCAGGAAGGCTGACGAGGGATTGAATGGCAAAACGGCTGCTTTAGCAAACTAGTCGTTCTGACGAGTTTAGAATTCAACGCCTGACGCAAATTGGCATTTCGGTTTAAGGGGCGGACTTTGTGGTCCGCCCTTTTTGTATTTCCAGGGTCAAGAGCACTGACTCCATAGTGTGCAGGCTGGTAGCCTGCGCTACGCACGCGGTACAATCCTTTTCAACCCAGAACCAATCATGCAAACCGTAACTCTCCGAAAGACGCTTTGCTCCGGGCTGCTTCTCAGTGCTTTGGCTGCGACTGCTTTAGGTCAGGGAGTCGCTCGCGTAGACAGCCCGACGGCTATCTCCTACAGCACCATGCTGCGCATCGTGCGCGCCGAGGATGAACGGCGCTCGGATCCGAGCCTGAGTGCGCTCTTAAACTCGCCACATCCGATTGTTCGCAAACGTGCGGCGCTGGCTCTGGGACGCATCGGCGATGAGCGCGACCTGCCTGCGCTGATTGCGTCACTCAAAACCGATCGCGACACCGATGTGCGGCAGATGTGCGCTTTCGCCATTGGCGAAGTCGAATCACCGGCGGGCGCGGATGCACTGATAGCCATGCTGGATGACACGAGTCAGCCCCCACAGGTACGAAGCCGGGCGATTGAAGGACTTGGTAAGATCGGTGCGGTCCTGTTGAGCAATGCGGCTACACCCGGCAATCAAACAGCGGCACCCAAAGTCGAAGACAAAACACTGGCAAAGATTAGACTGGCTATTCTCGATGGTTTGAAATTTGAAGCCGGAAGAGTTGCACCTGATCGCGAGAGTGTTCTGCTGGGCCTGACTGCCGCTTTGCGCGTCCGGCCTGAGGGCGCAGGCCCGG
>JBBRMS010000035.1:0-42490 GCA_038230715.1 Pyrinomonadales bacterium | reverse complement strand
TTGAGCTCTCAGAATCCATTGTCGCGATTCTAATTGGTTGCTTTCAAAGCGAAGGCACTAGTCGCGGCGAGTACAGAAACCAATTGACATAAAGGAGAAAGCTTTTTGGTTACGGTTACGATGAAAGAATTGCTGGAGGCCGGTGTTCACTTCGGTCACCAGGTACGTCGTTGGAACCCGAAAATGAAGGAATACATTTTCGGTGAGCGCAACGGCATCTATATTATCGATTTACAAAAAACTCAGAAGATGTTCCGCGAGGCCCTGCAGTACGTCGCGAGCATGGTAGCTGAAGATCGCGGCAAGACCGTACTCTTCGTAGGCACCAAGCGCCAGGCCCAGGACGCTGTGCGCGAGGAAGCGGAACGCTCGGGTCAGTACTACGTCAACCAGCGTTGGCTGGGCGGTTTGCTAACGAATTTTCAGACGGTGCAAAAGTCGATCAAGCGTCTCAAGGATCTGGATGTGATGCAGACCGACGGGCGCTATGAAAAGCTGACCAAGAAAGAACGTATCAAACTCGATCGCGAACGACAGAGCCTGGAGAAGGTGCTCTCCGGCATCAAGTCAATGACGCGTTTGCCGGATCTGGTTTTCGTCATCGACGTCCGCAAAGAAGAGATCGCCGTCGCTGAAGCGAACAAATTAGGTATTCCGGTGATAGCCGTGGTCGATACAAATTGTTCGCCGGAAGGAATCGACTATGTGATTCCGGGCAACGACGACGCCCTCCGGGCAGTTCGTCTTTTCGCGGCCCGCATTGCCGACGCGGTGCTCGAGGGTCAGCAGATGTTGACCGAAGGCGGCGCCACAGCGGAGCAGGACACGGAAGAAAAACCTGAAACCGCCGCCGGCAGCGCACCTGAAGTCGCTGAGACCTCAGCCGTCGCAACCGCGAGCAGCGAATTATCGGCAGCAGGGGCAGTGACGGAACCTGCAGCTCCAGCGCTCAGCGCCGAACCGGCGAGCGCTCAAGCGAGCGAACCTGCGCAAAACGAAGCAGCCGCAAGCGAGACCGCGGAGGTCGCCGCCGTTAGTTAGAATTCAGGGCAATCTCAATTCATCGACGAGCGCAGCCTCAACAGCGGGATCCCGCCGGGCTGCGCGTTTTCATGAATGACACAGACTTTCGGTCGATGTCGTCCAACAGTAACCACAGACTTAAATCTGTGCCACTAAACTCAGGGAGAGCAAGCAATCATGGCAGAAATAACCGCAGCCGGGATTAAGGCGCTGCGTGAAAAAACCGGCGCCGGAATGATGGAGTGCAAGAAGGCTCTAACCGAAGCCGAAGGCAACGAAGAGCGCGCGATTGAAATTCTGCGAGAGCGCGGCCTGGCCTCGGCCAAAAAGAAAGAAGGCCGCGTGGCTGCTGAAGGAGTTGTGGGCTCGTACATTCACATGGGCGGCAAGGTCGGCGTCCTGGTCGAAGTCAATTGCGAGACAGACTTCGCCGCTCGCAGCGCCGAGTTCCAGCAGCTCGTGAAAGACATCGCGATGCACATCGCGGCCGCCGAGCCGCGTCATATCTCACGCGCAGAAGTATCCGCAGACACGCTGGATAAAGAGCGAGAGATATCCCGCGCGCAGGCGAAGAACGATCCTAAGAACGCGAGCAAACCGGATCAGGTTATCGACAAGATAGTCGAGGGGCGGCTCAACAAGTTCTATGAGGAGTTCGTGTTGCTGGACCAGCCCTTTATCAAGGACCCAGCTAAAACAGTTGGCGAGCTGATTACTGACAAGATTGCCCAGACCGGCGAGACGATCACGATCCGGAGGTTCGCTCGTTACAAGATGGGCGAAGGTCTGGCAAAGCGTGAGGACGACTTCACCGATGAAGTTGCAAAGCTCGCGGGCAGCTAAAGAATTTCTTGGCCCCTTTGCGCGTTCTGGAGTGAACATAAAAACACGCAAAGACGCCAAGAGAGATCCAATTAATGAGTATCGAACCGCAGACAACAGCCGCTTACCACCGCATTCTGCTGAAGATTTCCGGCGAGGCCCTGATGGGCGAGCAGACCTTCGGCATCGATGTAAATATTGCCCGCGAGGTGGCCGAGGAGATCAAGCAGGTGCACGATCTCGGGATTCAGGTCGCGCTGGTTGTGGGCGGTGGCAATATCTTTCGGGGGCTTTCGAAGAGCGCCGGCAATATGGACCGATCCTCCGCAGACTACATCGGCATGCTGGCGACAGTCATGAATGCGGTGGTCTTGCAGGACGCGTTGGAAACGACTGGAATCCAGACTCGCGTACTTTCAGCGATTCATATCCCTCAACTCGCTGAACCCTTCATTCGGCGCCGGGCCATTCATCACCTGGAAAAAAAACGGATAGTGATCTTTGCGGCCGGTACCGGGAACCCTTTCTTCTCGACCGACTCGGCCGCTGCCTTGCGCGCCCTGGAGATCAAGGCCGAAGTAATTTTGAAAGCGACCAAGGTCGACGGCGTGTATTCGGCCGATCCGATGAAAGACGCCACCGCCACCCGATTCGACTGCATCACCTATCAGGAAGTACTCGAAAAGCAGTTGAAGGTGATGGACGCCTCAGCCATCTCGCTGTGCATGGACAACAATCTGCCGATTGTTGTCTTCAACATGCGCACGCCGGGCAATATCGCTCGCGTTGTTCAAAGTAACTCGGGAATTGGAACGCGTGTCTGTTTGGAAAAACCCTAGTCTGGAGTTCCAGCTCTAGCTTGTTCCGACTCTTGACTATGAATTACATTCTGCTTATTCACGGTTAAGGATATCTGATTCACGAAGTGGCGCGCGCACCTTGCGCGCATTCAGGGCAAGACGCCCCCGCCACACCACGGAGTTCGTCATGAGCGAAAAAGACATCATCAAAGAAACCAAACCGCGCATGGAATCTGCCATCGAAGATGTGCGGCGCAAGCTGGCCACCGTGCGCACCGGGCGCGCGTCCGTGAGCCTGCTCGACAATATCTCGGTTGATTACTATGGCACACCCACGCCGCTGACCCAGATGGCGTCCGTGCATGCTCCTGAACCGCAGATGCTTACAGTCCAGCCCTGGGATCAGACGCAGGTGGCTAATATTGAGAAAGCAATTCGAGCTGCCGATCTCGGGTTGAATCCATCGAACGACGGCAAGCTGGTCCGGATTCCGATTCCGCCCTTAACCGAAGAGCGTCGCAAGCAACTTGCCCGGCAGGTGCATGACATTGCCGAAGAACATCGCACTGCCGTCCGCAACATCCGTCGCGATGAAAACGATAAGCTCAAAAAGATGCTCAAGGACAAATCCATTTCCGAAGATGCCGAACGCGACGGGTTGGATGAAATCCAAAAACTGACGGACACCTACATCTCAAGGATCGACGAACTGTCCAAGTCCAAGGAACAGGACATCATGAGCGTCTAGTGGATCGATGAACCTCGGTCTCGCGAGGCGGACTTGGCGAACATTCACACGAAACGCGATCTCCAAAGTCTTACCCCTCAATTTAATAACGAGTGCGAGGGTGGTTTCGCTATTCAAGAGTTACCGTGATCCACGACCTTGGAAGGTTCGGATGATCTTCTCGCTCGCCCTATCATTAATCGCCATTGCCAGCGGTTCGATTCTCACTTACACATGGGATGAAGAGGCACCGCTCGCTTCGCGTTTATGCACCGGCACCTGCATCGGCTTTGCCTTCCTGGGCCTGATCGGTCTGGGCATTGCTCTGATGATCGGGTTGACGGCGGCGACTCTAGTCGTGCCCGCGATCATTCTGGCAACACCCGCACTACTTCTTCGTAAGCCGCACATACGAGAGCAAATCAACCAGGACATTAAGATCGCAATCGGGGGCATAAGCCGGGCGACCACCACGCCCGATCGTTGGGCGTTTATCTATTTTCTTTTTTATGCCGGGGTAGCGATCGTCATGTGGCTGGTATTTTCGCGGGCGATGTTTGAAGGAGCTGATGGCCTCTACACCGGCGTGCTGAATAACTATGGCGATCTCCCTTTCCATCTAAGCGTGATCACTCGTTTTGCCTTCGGCCAGAACTTTCCGCCTGAGGATCCGACGTTTGCCGGCGCGCGGTTTACCTATCCCTTCATGACCGACTTTATCTCGGCGATGTTCGTGCGCGGCGGGGTCAGTTTGCGCGATTCCCTGTTCATCGAAAACTACCTGGTCGGCGTTGCGCTCGTTGGGGTCTTGCACCGCTTTGGTCAAAGGCTCCTGCGCAATCGCACCGCAGCGATTCTGACGCCGCTGATCATCGTCCTTAATGGCGGCTTGGGCTGGGCGATGTTGCGGGACGATGTGAACAAAGTCGACGGCGGGGTGTTCCAGGTTCTGAGACACATTCCTCACTCGTACACGATTCTGCCGGAAGTCGCCGACGGCTGGCGTTGGGGCAACGCCGTAACCAGTCTACTGGTGCCACAACGTGGATTTCTGTTGGGCATTCCGTTGGCCGTAATTGTATTCACGCAATGGTGGGCCGCGATGCACGCAGACGAAGGAAAACATCAAAAGATAAAAGGCAAAAAGGAAGCGCATCGTGGAAGTAAGACTAAAGCTAAAGATCCAGTCAGCAAAGGAGCGCGCCTCACCGATCAGCCTGCTTCACTTTTTACTTTTTCCTTCTTAATTTTGCCTTCCACCCGCCGGATGCTCGCCGCGGGCGTCGTCGCCGGATTGTTGCCGCTGGTGCACGCGCACAGCTACATCGTCGTGATGGGAGCGGGCGCTTGCCTGACGGTCCTCAACTGGACTCGCTGGCGCGAGTGGCTCGTCTTCCTGGTGGTCGGATCGCTGATTGCGATTCCGCAATTGCTTTGGTCCACGCACGGCAGTGCGGTCAGCACGCGCGCGTTTATTGGTTGGCAGTTCGGCTGGGACAGCGGCACCGCAAACTTCTTTTGGTTCTGGTTCAAGAACACCGGCCTCTTCATTCCGCTCTTAATCGCGGCACTGCTGTGGAAAGGTGACGAATATCTGGTCTCGCGCCGGCTGCTGCTTTTCTTTTTGCCGTTCACGCTCTGCTTCATCATTCCCAACGTGGTCAAACTGGCGCCATGGATTTGGGACAACGTTAAGGTGCTCTTCTACTGGTGGATCGGTTCGGCGCCAATCGTCGCCTTGCTGTTGGCGCGCTTATGGGAGGGACGCACATGGAACCGTGTGCTGGCCGGCGCTTTGTTTGTCGTCCTAACTTTGGCTGGAGCCCTGGACGTCTTTGCTTTAATGACCAGTCAGGGTGAGTATCAGGAATTCGATCGCAACGGGGTCGCGTTTGCCGAAATGATCAAGCAGCAGATACCAGCGCAAGCCACGATTCTCCACGCGCCAATTCATAACACGCCGATTTTTCTGACCGGGCGGAGATCGCTGATGGGATATCCGGGACACATCTGGACCCACGGGATCGATTCTGGCCAGCGCGAATCAGATATTAAGAAGATATACTCCGGCTCATCGGACGCCGCGAGCTTGCTCAATAAATACGGCGTCGATTATGTTGTGATCGATCCACAGGAACATTCAGTAATGCCAGTCGATACCGATTTTTTCAGTCGTTACCCGGAAGTCATGAAAATAGGTGAGTATCACCTCTACAAAATCAAACCGTAAGAAATCCAGCGGCCAAGGCGCGCCGGCAAAGACGACCGTGGCAGCAGACTCGCCCATCAACCCGGAGGTTTCCGATCTCTGGTGGCGAGTGTCTTCGCTTTCTATCTTGTTGGTCGGCGGCTTCCTGCGGCTGTTTGATCTGGGGCTGGTCCCACTGCATCACGACGAAGGCGTCAACGGAAACTTTCTGGTCACCCTGGTTCGCACCGGCCAGTACACTTATAACCCAGAAAATTATCACGGACCCACGCTCTACTTTTTCTCGGCAGTCATTCCCTGGATGGCGAGGTTTCTTGGCGGCAAGGCCTTTGGCGACAACTGGGGCCTGACCACCTTTAATATTCGCTTTGTCACGGCAGCCTTTGGTGTCGGCACGATCTGGCTGGCACTTCTGCTGCGCAAACGTATCGGCACGATTGGGGCGCTGTCGGCGGCAGGCTTGATCGCAATCTCACCGGGTGCGGTTTATCTCTCTCGCTATTTCATCCACGAATCGCTTTTCGTTTTCTTCACCTTCGGCATTGTGGTCGCGGCTTTGAAGTACTACGACTCGGGACAATCCGCTTATCTGATCCTGGCGTCGATCTCCGCGGCTCTGATGGTCGCCACGAAAGAGACGTGGATCATTAATGGGCCGGTACTCTTGATCGCGCTGATCACGACGGGTGTTTACTTTTGGTTGCGCGAGACGGTGGGTCGAACCGGGGAAGGAACTCTGGGTGAACGTTGGCAAGAGACGATCGAACGTTTTGGTGGGACGGTGCCGCTGGCAACGGTGGCGTTGATGGCTTTCGCCGTCTTCATCCTGGTCAACGTCCTGTTCTATTCATCGTTTTTCACTAACTATCCCAAGGGCGTCAGCGATGCGATGAAGACATTGAATCTCTGGCGCCAGCGCACCACGGAACACTATCACCCTCCTTATCAATATCTTTATTGGCTGTTGCAGGAAGAGTCCATTGTCGTAATTCTGGGTGGAATCGGGGCCCTGATCGCGGTCGTGTGGGCAAAGAGCCGCCTGGCGCTGTTTCTTGCGCTTTGGTCGTTCGGTTTGCTCGCTGGTTATTCGCTGGTTGGTTACAAGACGCCGTGGATTAGCTTGAACTTCGTAGTCCCTTTAGCGCTGACATCCGGTTATGCTCTCGAGGTGGCGTACCAGAAGCTTAGAGAATTCGGGCAGCCACGTCTTTTGTTTGTACTCACAATCCTGATCGCGGGCATCTGCGGATTTCAGATGTATCAGCTCAACTTTGTTCATTACGACGATGACGCGTACCCTTACGTCTATGCGCACACGCGTCGCGATTTGTTGCAAATGCTCGACGAAATCGAACGCACCACGAGGCGCATAGGCACTGGGACAGATACGGGAATCGCGCTTGTCTCGCCCGACTACTGGCCTCTGCCCTGGTACTTTCGCGACTACAAAAAGGTGGGCTATTACCAGGACATCGTAGCCACCAACGAACCAATTATCATAGGATCGATGGCCCAGGAAGAAAAACTCAAGGAGACCTACGGCGATCGGTACGTGCGGGTAGATTCAGGGAAGGATGAAGGAGCATACGCCCTGCGGCCGGGGGTTGATTTGCTGTTGTATGTGAGGAAGGACGTGGCGAAGTAGTTTCGATCTGATGTGGCTCGCAAATGTGCAATCGCGAGCATAGAATACGGGGAGGATTCGACTTGAGGTTCGAGTGGGACGATCAAAAAGCTCATGAGAATCTTGCGAAGCACGGGGTCAGCTTCGGCGAGGCGACTGAGGTCTTCTATGATCCGAACGCACTGGAGGGCCAGGATACTGAACACTCGTTTGACGAGGTGCGGTTTTTTATTATTGGGTACTCAACCAGCCGCATGCTGTTCGCCGTATTCGCCGAGCGGTACGGCAACCTAATCCGAATCATCTCGGCCCGACCACCTACGCCGGACGAAAGGACGTTATATGAAGAACAAAAAAGATGAGCGCTCGGCGACCACCCTCCCGCCCGATGAGGTTGAGTTAGTGGTTACGCAGGAAGACTATGAAGCAGGGTTGAAGCGCGGTTGGAACGACGACGACATGCTCAAGCCCGGTCGTTATAAACTGAAGCGCGGCGGATTCCTAGCGCGACATCCGGAGTTGAAGATCAAAGAAACGAAACGAGCCTGACGAGGCAGTCTAAGGGAACCTGACAGGCCTTCAAGTACAAGCGTTTTGTCCGCACTGGGGGAATCAAACTTGGCAACAATTCATCGACGCTAGATCCTCGACAGAAATGGCTAGGGTTTGCCCCGACTCTGAATGAGGAGAAGAGGTCGAGGACCCTGTAGCCTACTAACCGCCGCGTGCGGCATTTGCAATGCCGTTTTCATTTATTGTTCCGCTAATCAATCTTTTGCAAGTATTGCTGAGTTGGACGTCATCGATTTGGAATTGACATCATGATGCGACTACCCAAATTCGACTATTGCGCTCCGCGCACCATCGCGGACGCGGTCAGGATCATCGGCGACACCGGGCCCGAAGCCCAGTTTGTCGCCGGCGGTACCGATCTCTATCCGAATATGAAACGGCGGCAGCAGATGCCGCGCACTGTGATCTCGGTCATGCGCGTGCCCGAACTAAACACCATCGAGGGCGACGGAAACAGCGGACTCAGGATCGGCGCGTCGGTTTTGCTTGCGGATATCTGCGAACATCGCGGCATTCTGCGCGACTATCCGGTGATTGCTAGCGCCGCGCGCACCATCTCTACGCCGCTGCTGCGGAACATGGGCACGATTGGCGGGAACTTGCTGCTGGATACGCGCTGCAACTACTACGATCAGAATTATGAATGGCGGAAGGCGATCAATTTTTGCCTGAAAAAGGACGGCGACGTTTGTTGGGTCGCACCGGGGAGTTCGAAGTGTTGGGCCGTGCAGTCTTCCGATCTCGTCCCGGTGATGGTGGCAATCGGCGCAAGGTTCCGTCTGGTGTCGACGCTCGGGGAGCGCTTGATCGACGCGGCCGGTTTCTATAACGACGATGGTATTGATTTTCTGAAGAAGCGGCCGGACGAGCTGCTGGTCGATATTCATCTGCCACCGATCAATGGTTGGCGCGCTTCCTATCAGAAACTGCGGCGTCGCGGGGCTTTCGATTTCCCTGTGCTCGGCGTGGCTGCCTGGGTCAAAACCGACAATGCGAACGGCCGGGTAGCGGATGCCAGGATCGTCCTCGGCGCAGTCGCACCTTCACCCGTGCAGGTGAACGAAGCGGCAACCGCACTGATCGATCAACCATTTGACGAAGAACATATGCAGGCCGCAGCAGAGGCCTGTTACAACAAGGCTCGGCCACTCGACAACACAGACTTCGTCATGAACTGGCGCAAGCAGATGACCCGCGAGTACGCATTGCGCGCTCTCCACGAATTACTCTAAGAGGATAAAACACGATGAAAAAAGTTACAGGCATTGGTGGGATATTTTTCAAGTCGCAGGACCCCGACAGTCTGCGCCAATGGTACCGCGCGCATTTGGGTATCGAGGCCGATGGTTCCAACGGCGCCGCGTTTCCGTGGCGTGAAGCTGACAATACCGAACAGGAGGGAGTGACGCTTTGGTCCGCCTTTCCCGCTAACACCCGCTATTTCGATCCGAGCAAGGCGCCCTTCATGATCAACTATCGCGTCGCCGATCTCGCCTGGTTGTTAACCCAGCTTCGTGAGGAAGGTGTGGAGGTCGATCCTAAGATCGAAGACACCGAATACGGCAAGTTTGCCTGGATCATGGATCCTGAAGGCAATCGAATTGAATTGTGGGAACCGCCGACCGAAACACCGACATCGTAGGCCCTTTAGTCTTCCTTCTTTTGCGTGAAATATCTTCACCCATAGACGCGACGAAAAACAGAAGACGCGACGAAAAACCAGAACAACTCCTCTTTGAATGATATCTCTGCAATTCTGCTCGCCGCCGGACGCTCGCGTCGCATGGGTGTCTTCAAGGCGCTGCTTCCCTTCGGTAATCAAACTGTAATCGAATGCTGCATCAGCAATCTTCAGGCAGCCGGTGTTGATGACATCGTGATCGTCGCCGGCCATCGCGCGGAAGACCTGCAGGCACACCTGCACGCTGCCGATCTCACCTTTGCAATCAATTCCGATCCTGATAGCGAGATGGGTGTTTCAATTGCCAGAGGTGTCGAGGCGGTTCGGCCGGAAGTGAGGGCGGTGCTGATTGCCCTGGTGGACCACCCCGGCGTGCCACCTGAGGTTATCAATGCCGTCATCGCGACTTGGCGAAGCGGTGCTCACCTCGTCCAGCCAGAACACGCCGGGCACGGAGGACATCCAGTCCTAATCGATCTCGCTTACCGAGATGAATTGATGGGGCTGGATCCCGCTACTGGGCTGCGCTCGTTCTTCGCCAAGCACGGTGAAGACGTGACCCGGCTGCCCGTGCCGTCGCCCTATGTTGCGCGCGACATGGACACGTGGGAAGATTACCGCCAGTTGCACCAGGATATCCTCGGCGGCCCCCCGCCGAACAATTAAGCTCATTTTGGGCGGGATTCAGGCAAAAGAAATTATTCCAACGAGACACCCTCCGCCAACATCTAAATGCTCGTTGGGCGCCGGTCTCCGGAAATAACGACGGGGTAGGCGACGAGGAAAAGGAAGTCATGATGTTAAGCAAAGTACGCAAAGCCACCGCGCTGGCGGTCTGTGCCCTGGCAGTGGCGATGAGTGTCTCGGTACCCGTGCCGGCGCTGAACCAGTCGCCGGATTTCTCTCTGCGTTCGGTTGACGGCGAAACGGTAACGTCAGCCAGCTTGCGGGGGGAAGTTGTGGTGCTGGCATTTGGCGCTTCCTGGCTGCCGCTGACGAAAAACCAGATGGAAGCGGTGAAGAAGCTGGCCGATCAGAACGCCGGCCGCGGTGTCGCGGTTTACTGGGTCAGCATTGAATCCGAATCCCCGAAGTCGAAAAATTATGCTGCCGACGAACAGCTGCGCGAGTTAGGCCGAAAGTATAAGGTGACGGTGTTGCGCGATCCGGACGGCGCGGTTTCCAAAAAACTGGGAGTCGACCAGCTCCCGTCAGTGGTGATCATCAACAAGCAGGGTGGAGTGGCCGCCACCATCGGCGGGATGGATCCGTCGGCCGACCTCGCCAAGCAATTGGCTGATCGACTGAGCAAGTTACTTTAAAGACTACGGATCGCGGACATCTTGCCGGCGTGCGCAGCACGTTTAGTTTCATTCCAGCGAACTTACTTCAGCGGAGATTTTCGCACCATCTCGTAAAGCAGCCGCACCGGCAGCCCTACGACGTTAAAATACTCCCCTCTGATTCCTTCAATGAAGCGCGAACCGGGTCCCTGAATCGCATAAGCGCCCGCTTTGTCCATCGGCTCGCAGCTCGATACATACCAATCAATCTCTTCTGCCCTCATCGCTGCAAATTTCACTTCTGTCGTGGCGCAAGCGATTCGTGTTTCTGAAGGGCCGACTATCGCTACACCGGTCAGCACCTGATGCCATTGGCCACTTAGTTGTCGCAACATGCGCCGCGCATCATCATGATTTTGTGGCTTTTCCAAAATCTCTTCACCAATCAAAACGGTAGTGTCGGCGCCTACGATCAAGACATCCGGACGGCTTTGCGCGGCGGCTTCAGCTTTGGTTCGAGCCAGCCGCTGGACGTAGGCCGCCGCCTCTTCCGAAGCTCGTCGCGTCTCGTCAATATCCTGGGGCAGAGTTTCAAAAGGCCAACCCACGGAACGCAGAATCTCAGCGCGACGAGGACTAGCAGACGCGAGGACAATCTTTGGCAAGGCGAGGCCCGGAAACTTGTTCGGATCAACAGCCTCGAGGACACTCGCTTGGTTGTTTAGCTTATCTTCCATTAAACTTCAGCGTTGATTTCCCGATTCGATCAGGTTTCAGATGATAGACGTTGCGCGCATATTGCCCAAACTCCTGAGCGCCGCCGGCACCAACCCGGAGATGGCTGAGGTGGCCACTAAGCTCGCCTGGACTCGTGCGGCTGGCGAAGGTTTGCGCAGGCACGCGATTCCCTTCAGGCTTCATCGAACCACCCTCGTGGTTTCGGTTGCCGATGCCATCTGGCAAAAGCAAATGCAGTCGATGGCCGACGAACTGATCGCCCGCATCAACCGCCTGCTGGGACGCGAGGTGGTTGAAACAATCGAGTTCCGTATTGATCCGGTGATTGTCGAGAGGGTCCGCGCCGATTCCCAACCACGGGACCGTTCTCAGGATGAACCCCGCGATCCAATTCCTGATGAGTTGAAGTCGGCAGCACGCGAGATCGTCGATCCGGATCTGCGCGACCGCTTTATTCGCGCCGCTGAAAACTGCATCGCACGCCGCGAGGCACACGCGAAAGATTAATCATGCCAATTACCGAAGCCGACATCGAAAAGATTGCGCAGCTGGCGCACCTCGAAATTACCGACGACGAACGACGTATGTTCGCACCGCAGATTTCCGAAATCGTCGCTTACATAGAACAACTAAACGCGATTGATACCAACTCGGTTGACCCGGCCCTGGGTGGGCTGACTCCCGAGGGCGAACGGACCGTGTCCTGGCGCGCAGATGAAGTTCAGCCGTCCCTGGGACAGAGGCTGGCGCTGGATCAGGCGCCCGATGCGGCAGCCGGGCATTTCCGCGTGCCGAAGGTTTTGGGATAAAGGATTTGCCTCTGAAAATCTCTTTAAGTCAGAGAGATCCCGACCTCGTTGTTCGCAGAAAAACGAGACGCAGCCTTTCACATCGTTTGGCGGACACGTAAAGGCACAGGCTTCCCGCACATCAAGCGGCGAGCCGCAGACAGATATTGATCGCTACTGAAATCCACGAAGAGTCATTAGAACACCCAACCTGTCAACCATGTCTGAAAGCATCGCACACCTTCGAGACGCCATTTCGCGCGGCGATCAAACCGCCCGCACCGTGACGGAATCCGCCGTAGACGCCGCAGAGAAACTAAACAAGCCGCTCAATGCGTTTCTTGAGATCGATCGTGACGGCGCTTTGAATCGTGCGGCAGGAATCGACGCTTCGCTAAAGACTGAAGGCGCGTCCAAGCCTCTCGCCGGCATCCCGATCGCCGTCAAAGACAATATCTGCGTCCAGGGGATGCAGGCCTCATGCGGCTCACGCATCCTCGGCCCATACCACCCGCCCTACGACGCGACGGCGATTGCTCGCCTGCTTAGCGCCGGTTCCGTGATTATCGGCAAAACCAACTGCGATGAATTTGCCATGGGGTCGTCAAATGAAAACTCC
The DNA here is from genome assembly GCA_038230715.1 of Pyrinomonadales bacterium. Lineage (GTDB taxonomy): Bacteria > Acidobacteriota > Blastocatellia > Pyrinomonadales > Pyrinomonadaceae > UBA11740. The sequence goes on along the minus strand of JBBRMS010000035.1, from coordinate 29,603 downwards.
GCCTTTGGACCAGTCAGGAATCCCTGGGACGTTACTCGCGTACCAGGCGGATCGTCCGGAGGTTCGGCTGCAGCCGTCGCCGCCGGCATTGTCCCCGCAACTCTGGGTTCCGACACTGGCGGCTCGGTGCGCCAACCCGCGGCTTTCTGCGGAGTAATCGGATTGAAACCAACCTATGGCCGCGTGTCTCGGTATGGCCTGGTCGCCTTCGGTTCGTCTCTTGATCAGATCGGTGTCCTCGCGCGCACCGCTAGCGATGCCGCTGCGGTGTTGCAAGTCATCGCCGGACGCGACCCGCACGATGCGACCACTGCCGACACGCCGGTCCCGGATTACTCGGCTGAACTGAGCGGAGATATCAAAGGAATGCGTTTGGGCGTCTCACGAGTGTTGTTGGGTGAAGGCTTGAGCAAAGATGTCCGCGCCGCTATTGAATCATCAATCGCCGTGTATCGTGATCTGGGCGCGGAGATTGTCGACATCGATTTGCCCCACGCAAAGTACGCCATAGCGGTTTACTACATTATCGCGACCGCGGAAGCTTCTTCGAATCTGGCCCGCTTTGACGGAGTTCGTTACGGCTACCGTGCCGAGGACGCCCCTGCGCTCAAGCAGATGTATCGCAAAACGCGCGACGAAGGCTTTGGCGCCGAAGTTAAGCGGCGCATCATGCTCGGCACTTACGTTCTATCGGCTGGTTACTACGACGCCTATTACTTGAAAGCCCAGAAGGTGCGGATGCTTTTGCGCCAGGACTTTGCCCGGGCCTTCGAGAAGTGCGATGCCGTGCTGACGCCGACTACGCCCACGCCCGCATTTCTCTTCGGCGAAAAGTCTGACGATCCCTTAGCCATGTATTTGAATGACATCTTTACGGTGACGGCGAACCTGGCCGGAATCCCTGGGATCAGCGTCCCCTGCGGCTTGTCGCCCAGGGAGCTTCCGATTGGTATGCAACTGCTGGGGCCTTACTGGAGCGAAGCGACCCTGCTGCGTCTCGCGCACGCGTACGAGAAGGCGAATCCTTTCACTAAGCGACCACCGGTCCATGCTCAACCGTGAAATCTCGAAGGTCTGCGAAATCAATGGATAGCGGACATGCGGTTCGAGCGTGCACAACACGCTCAACCCTTAATCTACTCAATCATCGTTCACGCTGCGCGCACCGGCTTTACCGGAGTTTGCTCGACGCACCAAACTTCTTCTGAAACTCTGGCGAGCGACGCCGCAGATCAAGCCAATCGGCAAACAAGTTCGGTGTCTGAACCCAAACTTTGAGCCACTCGGCAATCTCGGCATGTTCGGCACGCTGAAGCTGATCGAGCGTCGAATCCTTCGCCAGCAGTTCCGCGAGCTGCCTCCCGCTGACCGCCACACGCCGCACTTCTTTTTCAGCCTGCTCATCCGAGCGCTGCCGCAGCGTTTCCAGTTTTGCGATCAAAGCCTCGGCTTTGCTCAGTCGCAATGGCTTTCCGGCTAACAGCGCCTCCAGCCCTTTGAAGTTCGCACTCTCACTCTCGATCTTCGCTTCGCGCCAGCGCGCATCAAACTCGATCACTTCCGGATGACGCAGCTCAGCACCTTCATCAGCCAGCACCCGCGCAATCGCCGCCGGGCTTTCGTCTTGTCCGGTGTGATCGCGAATCGCCTTTTGAATCGCGCTCAGTTCGTCTTCACCAATCGGCGCGCAATCCAGACGCTCCCACGTCAGGATAATCAATTCGCGCTTAGTTGGCTTTGCCTTACTGCCTTCCATGCTCAAACTATACAAGATAGAATCGGACTACCTCGAAGATGCTTTACCTGAAAGCGCCGAGTCAACCTGATGAGAAAGCAACACAACCAACCGTTCAGCACTCTTACCTGGGGCCCCGTCCTCTTATGTTTGCTGATCGTGATAAGTTCCCCCTGCTCGGCACAGAACCAGACCACCCTGCGCCGAATCGAATTCGTCGGTCTCAAAAAGATGACCGTGCCCCAGGCGATCAAAGCGAGTGGCCTTAAGGTGGGCGACCCTTTCAGCCCCGCGATCGCCGACGCAGCCGCCGACAAACTGATGCAGTCCGGCTTGTTCAAGAAACTTGGTTACCGAGTTCGCACTGCTGACAACGATGCCACTATCATCTTTGACGTCGAAGAAGCGTCCCGCAACCTGCCCGTAGTCTTTGAAAACTTTGTCTGGTTCAGCGAGGAGGAAATGGCGCGCACGATCCGCCTGGACGTTCCTTTCTTTGACGGCACGGCGCCTGAAGCCGGCACCACAACCGACAAGATCGCCGCAGCCTTGCAGCGATTGCTGGGCCAAAAACAAATCAACGGCCGGGTTGAGCATATGCCTTACACCAACATGGCCACGGGTCGCCAGGAGATTCTTTTTACCGTCGAAGGCGTTAAGATTCCTGTCTGCTCTGTGCACTTCCCCGGCGCCAACGCGATTTCGGAAGCTGAACTGATCAAGGCTTCGCAGCCTTTGCTGAAGATGAATTATTCGCGAAAGGACGCAGGCACATTTGCTGAACACGCTCTCTTCCCCCTCTATCGACACATCGGTTATCTGCGAGCGCAGTTCAAGCAACCAACGGCCACGGTAGAAGAAGGTCGGTGCCCGGGCGGCGTCGCGTTCACCATTCCGGTTGATGAAGGCCTGGTTTATTCGTGGGGTTCAGCCGATTGGACTGGCAATCAGGCCGTGCTAAACGAGGACCTGAACGAAGCCCTCGGTATGAAGCCGGGAGAACTCGCTGATGGCCTCAAGATCGATAAAGGACTCATGGAGGTCCGCAAAGCTTTCGGTCACCGGGGTTATATCAGCGCTGGCGTGAAGGAATCCAGCGAGTTCGATGATGCGTCGCGTCGCGTGAGTTACCGGTTCACGATTAACGAAGGACAGCGATACTTCATGGGAAACGTGATCGTCAACGGGCTGCCTGAGGCAGAAGTCGAACGGCTGCGAGCGAAGTGGACGCTTGGTTCGAACGCAGTCTTTGACGAGTCTTATTTAGATGAATTTCGCGTCAAAGGCCTGCGCGAATTCATGACCGGCCTGATCCAACGAACCGGTGCGCGCGCGAAGGTGGAAGTTGAAATGAGGCCGACCGCCTCGAAGCAAATCGTCGATGTGATCATCAGTTTCAAGTGATTTGGAGTGCGCTGACTTGTCAGCGCTTTGGTAAGCGGCGACTTGTCGCCGCGAGCAGGAAATCTTAGTCAGGTCGCGGCATCAGAGAGCGGTAACAAGTCACCGCTCTCCAGGTCTCACGTCTTCGGCGTGAAAAGGAAATGTTCATGCCCCAGGACGTAACCTCAATCGCCACCCTCCTCGCTCGCATCGCTCACCTCTTCGAAACCAGGCCTTTCATTCCTCATCCATTGCTCAAACAAGGGGACGCCCAAACCATCGGCGCCTATCTCTGGCCCAGGCGATTTAGCCTCGCCGATCGCACGGGAGATGAAGAGCGGCTTTTTCAGGTCGATCCGGGCAGCCAGGTTCTGGCCCGTTGCCGTTGGCAGCCCCACCGCACCGAACATCCGACCCTCGTAATCTGGCACGGCATGGAAGGCTCGACCGCTTCCTCGTACATGCTGACCACCGCCGCTAAAATGTTTCGCGCCGGCTTTAACATCGTGCGCATGAACTATCGCAACTGCGGCGGGACTGAGCACTTGTCCGAAACGCTCTATCACGGAGGTCTGACTGCTGATCTGCGCGCGGTGATCGACGAATTGATTTCAGGCGATCACTTGCCGGCTTTGTTCGTTGCCGGCTACTCGCTGGGTGGCAACATGGTCCTCAAGCTCGCGGGGGAGTACGGCGACAATCCACCCGCGGAATTGAAAGCAGTCTGCGCAGTTTCACCGTCGATTGATTTGCGCGCCAGCACCAACCTGATCGCCCGGCGGCGCAACTGGATTTATCAACAGGACTTTCTGCGCCGCTTGAAGAACCGCATCAGGCTTAAAGAAAAACTGTTCCCCGACCGTTATGATTCCAGTCTCTTGAAAGACGTGCGCAGTGTCGAGCAATTCGACAACCGTTACGTCGCGCCGCATTTCGGGTTTGCTGACGCGAACGATTACTACGCCAAAGCCAGCTCGCGTCCACTCATCGGCCGCATCCGCGTGGCGACTTTGATCATCCACGCCAAAGACGATCCTTTCATCCCCTACGAACCTCTGCGTGATCCCGAGATCGCTTCCAACCGATACGTGTTGTTGCTGGCCACCGAGCGCGGCGGCCACGTGGCGTTTGTTTCAGCCAACTCCGGCGAAGAACGCTTCTGGGCCGAGTGCCGTCTGGTCGATTTCTTTCGCATGTTTGCCGGAGATGAAGTTGATTAAGCCGGCTTGGGCGCCGGAGGTTGCGCAAAGAAGTTAGTGTAGAGAAGCGCAATAAACTCTTCGACTGTCAATCTCGCTTGCCGAATGATTGCGCGCAAAGTGCCGCAGTCGAGTTCCTTATGATTCGGGATGGTTGTTTGCGCGGGGGGGTTGTCTTTCGCACCAGGGTGATGACTGCCGCGTTGTCGATAGACAACAAGCATTACCGTTACCCACAGCTGGCGCTGTGGGCTAATGCGATGTCGTCGGCTTTGCCCACTTGAGCCGCGGCCTTACTTCTCGATCTTCTTCAAGATCCGATCAGCGTGGTTGCGGGCGATGAGAGGGATGTGTTCGTCGGTCTTTAGCTCGTTCAATAGCGGTATTAGTTGATAGGCGTCGGAGAGGCCGTTGCGGATGAGCAGGGTCTCCATTTCATTCAAGAGCGAAGGTGCGTTAAGGGGCTGCATCTCGCGGGCAAGTTTCAGATTGAAGATCAGGATGGCCTGGTCAGAGACTTTGCGGTATTCGTTGGCCAGGGTCCAGGCTTCCTTGTTGTTGCTCCAGTTGAATTCCGCGGTGCGCTGCCGAAGGCTATCGTCCATGTGCAGCTTGTATGTGCCCAGGTGCGCAAAGCTCTTTTCGGTTTGATAGTTCTCGCTCGAATCGAGAAAGTGCAGTTCCGTCCACAATCCCAGCACTCGACCGAGTGCGCTAATCGATAATTCGATCGGTTCGACGATCGGTGTTTCTTCCCCCCGGCGTTGGAAGCTGATCCTCCCGCGACCAAGCGCGTCGTGCTCGATCACGATGTGGCTGATCAGAAACTCCGCTTTGGCGAATTCATATGAGTAACGGGTGGGGTCGGGTGGTTTCTTATTGTCTTCGCGCCGTTGCGGGGATGGCGCAGCCTTCTCAGCCGGGCGATCGTTGCGCTTGGTTTCCTGCGCGAACGAAAAGAAAGCAGCGCTGATGATAACGAGCGCGGCTAAGGGCAATTTCAAAATAGTTTCTTTCCGGATCATCTTTGAAATGGATTGCATACTTGCTCGCATCGGCTGGGGTTTTACTTTTAGACGATGAAGGCGCGGAACGCAAGCTGGGAATTGGTTCGCTCAGAGCGAGCAGCGATGCCGCGCTCCGGTTTTATTCAAACCGGACGGAGACGAGTTTCGAGACGCCAACTTCTTCCATCGTCACGCCGTAGAGGGCGCGCGCGGTTTCCATTGTGCGTTTGTTGTGGGTAATCACGATGAACTGGGTGTTGGCCGACATGTCCACAACCTTCTTGGTAAAGCGGCCGACGTTCGCTTCATCGAGCGGCGCGTCAACTTCATCGAGCAGGCAGAACGGCGAAGGGCGGTATTGGAAAATGCCAAGCACGAGCGCGAGCGCGGCCATGGCCTTCTCACCACCCGATAGCAGGAGCACATTCTGCAGACGCTTGCCGGGAGGTTGGGCCACAATGTCGATGCCTGATTCGAGATCGTCGTCGTTATCGATCAAGCTCATTTCACCGCGACCACCGCCAAACAACTCGTTGAAGAACTCGCTGAAGTTCGCGTTGATCTTTTCGAAGGCATCGCGGAAGCGCTCGCGCGAACGGCGCTTGATCTCGCGCAGGGCCTCTTCGGTGGCCGCGATCCCTTTGGTGATGTCCTCGCGTTGCGTGGTCAAAAACACCAGGCGCTCCTCGTTTTCGGAAAGCTCTTCGAGGGCCATCATGTTGACGGCGCCGAAGTTCTCCAGACGTTCCCGCCATTCTTCAACCCGAATGCGCTCGACTTCGAGTTCGAATTCGTCGCTGAGTTGAACTTCACGGGAGAGATCTTCCAGACTCTGGCCCAATTCGTTGGCGCAGGATTCGCGCACAAAGTTGACCCGGGCCATAGCTTCGGCGCGCTGGACCTCGATAGCCGCGCGAGCATCACGCGAAGCTGCCGCGTTGCGGTTGAGCTCAGCCAGTTCGTTCGCCAGGGCATCGGCCTGAATTCGGGCATCGACCAGCCGGGTAGTCGATCCGGCAATCTGTTCCTCTTCGCGCGCCTTCTCTTCATCTACGGTGGCCGCCAGACGATCAATTTCAGCGATCGAGGTCTGCAGTTCGCCCAGACGTGTGCCGGCGTCATTCAATTCCAGATGATGCCGGGCGATGCGGGTGGTTACTTCTTCGCGCTCAGTCTCAAGCCGGCGCAGGTCAGAAGTGGTTGAGCGGCGGCGCTCGGCGGCGGCGGCGGCTTCCGCACGCTGCTGATTCAGAATCTCACTCTCAGCTTCGGCGTCGCGACGAATTCCGGCGAGCACGTTGGTAGTTAGCTCAATTCTATCCTGGGTAGCGCGCCGCAGGGTCTCGGCCACTTCGGCCTCACTCAGACTCCGGGTCCGGCTCTCTTCCAGTTCGCGGCGCTCCTGCTCCAGGCGCGCGGTGTCATCATTGACCACGCGCAGGTGGCGCTCGGCCCGCTCAATGTCCTGTTGCAGGGTTCCGTAATTTAGTTCGCGGGCCATAGCCTCGCGGTCCTCGCGAGCAATCGAAGCGTTAAGTAGGACCACGGACTCTTCCAGCCCGGTAAGTTCGGCCCGCGCGTCTTTGACCGCTACTTCAGTCACCGCAAGTTGGGCCGCCAGGTCGGCGACACGCGATTCCAGTTCGCGCAATTCACGTTTGAAGGTCAACAGGCCCGCGCCTTCTTCGAGGGCCCGGCCGTTGCCCGCGTTGACGAGCTGTCCGCCGGCGACCCAGTCGCCATCGGTGGTTACAAACATGTCGCCGGTAGCCAAAGACAAAGCGGTGGCGTCGTCGAGAGTATCGACCACGCGTGCATTCATTCGTTCGGGCATCGTCCGTTCGAGCACGAGCAGCAATTCGCGAGACGCCCGCATCACGTCGGCTATGCGTGGGCCATCAATCCCCACCGGCACATACTGTCGCTCCCGAGTGTCGGTTTCGATCTCTCGGAACATCCGCAAGTCGAGGTCAGTATCTTCGCTGCCGCCATGAATACCAGTCACCAAAAACGTTGCGCGGCCCGCTTGATTTGTCTTCAACCAGCCGGCGGCGCGAATGGCATCGTCAGGCGTCGGTACCAGAATGGATTGCAGAGCAGATCCGAACACGCCTTCGACTGCTCGCTCCCAGCGCGCATCAACCTGAATGCTGTCGGCCAGAGTTCCGATCAGATGAAAGGACTCGCTCTCATTAGCTGAAAAAGCTTCCTGGACCGCCAAAGAGTAATGGGTACGGCGCTGGTCGAGTTCCTTGAAACTCTCGAGCCGGTGCAGCGCGCGCGAATAGTCGTCGCGTACGCGTGTCTGTTCGGCGTCGCTGTCCGACACTCGTTCGTGGCCTTCGATAACAGCCTTGACCGCGGCCTCGCGTTCAGTGGTGAGCCGGCCGAGTTTTGCGCGGGTAACAATTATTTGCTGGTTGAGCGTTTCGGCCTCAGCAGTGCGCTCGGCATGCGCGGCGGACGCCCGCTCACCTTCACGAGCGAGGCCTTCGGCCTGTTGCGTCAACTTCTCGAGTCCAAACTCGAGCTGCCGCGCCAACTCGTTTAGACGTTCCACGGCCGCTGTGTGCGTGAGCAGTTCAACTCGCGCGGTTTCAATCTGATGTTCGGCCTGAGCAACTTCGGAAAGCTTTTGGGCGTGCGACTCTTCAGCCGCTCTGAGCGCGAGAATAGCCCGTTCATTTTCAGCGCTAAGCTGAGCTTCAGCCTGACGCAAACGCTCCAATTCGGATTCGACAATAACCATCCGCGAGTTGAGTGCCTCGACTTCGTTTTCGATGTCGGTGCGGCGCTTGGTCAGCGTCTGGACTTGTTCTTCCTGATAGACCCGCTCGCGGATCCGGCGATCGCGTTGCAAGGCTGCGTCCGCAATCGCGGCCCGCAGTTGGGTCAGCTCATCTTCCAGGTCGCGCGCGCTCTGGGTGGCCGTACGGCTGGTCTCTTCCCTGGCGGCCAACTCTGTGGCCAGACGGCGATCTTCCTCGGTGGCACTCTCAAGTTGTGCTTGCGACTTGGCAAGCAGATCGACCAGGCTGCGCTCTTCAGCGACATAGACCTGGCGGAGAAGTTCCCGCAGTTCTTCTTTTTGAATTCGATAACGACGCGCCTTCGCGGCTTGGCGGCGCAGGCTGTTCACCTGCCGTTCGATCTCGGCAATGATGTCGGAAACGCGGCTCAGGTTTGAGCGAGCTGATTCCAGACGCGTCTCAGCGGCGCGCTGGCGCACGCGAAACTTCGTGATACCGGCGGCCTCTTCAATGATGGTGCGGCGATCCATCGGCTTGGCGGAAAGGATTTGGCCGATGCGTCCCTGCTCGATGATGGCGTAGTGACCACCGGAGAGTCCGGTGCCCGAGAAAAGATCCTGAATGTCTCGCAGCCGGCAGGGCCGATCATTCAGCAGGTACTCGCTTTCGCCCGAGCGATAGAGCCGGCGCGTGACTGAGACGGCTTCACCAGGCGCAAACTCAAGCGCTAGATTGCGGCGGCGCCAGTGACGATGTGCCGGAGTTTTAAATTTGGCTTCGCCCGGCGTTGCGATCTCAGCCGTTGGCTCCGCTTCGGCCGCGGTGGAGTCTAAGGGTGATTTGAGAACAGGTTCAAGCGCTTCAGGTGGGGCGGCCGCGATTGCGGCTTCTTCAAACACGGCGCTGTGTTCGTCGATCTGTTCGAGGGTCGAATCAATGTCTTCGATGTCCGGCTCGTGCTCGACCACCTCGTCGCGCACCATGTGCAGGACGACTTCAGCCATTCCGCTGGGTTTACGATTGCGCGAGCCCTGAAAGATGACATCTTTCATTTCCGCGCCGCGAAGGTGCTTGACGCGCTGCTCGCCCAGGACCCAGGCAATGGCGTCGGCCACGTTGCTCTTGCCGCAGCCATTCGGCCCGACCACACCCGTTATGCCCTCACCAGTGAAGAGGAGGTCAGTATGGTCTGCGAAGGACTTAAAGCCCGTAATTTGAAGGCGTCTTAACTTGAACATTGGATATCCGTCGATTTGATGCGGGGGGTGACGGCCGAAGCTGGCATCAAAGGCGACCTACGGGGCTGCACTATAAAGGCAGGTGGGCGACATGTCAACCAGAACTTGAGCTTCGGAAGTTTAAGTCGCAGAGCCCAACAAGTTAATAGCTGAGGTTCGGCTTTGGTTTCTGTTGGAACTCGTACTCCACATGAAGCGCGAAATGTGGAGCGCGGTGACTTGTCGCCGCTTTCTCAGGTCGCGACTTATCGCGGTCACTTCTCGCAACCGCCTCCTGTCGGTGAAAGGTCGCAGACTACCAAAGCGCTGACAAGTCAGCGCACTTCAGATTAAGAGCGAGCGACTATTTGACAGCTTTTCTTTCCAGCAGGACATTTATCCCGCGACGCACGCCGTCCGCGTTGGTGGCCTCGTAGCGCAACATGTTGCCATCCAGAAAGACCGTGGGGGTGCCGGTGACGCCAAGCGAAGACCCCTTCTGCATATCCGCGCTTATTCTTTGGTCAACCTGATTGCTCTCCATATCCTGCCTGAGCTGGTTCACGTTGAGATTCAGCTGTCGCGCATAAGCCAGAAAGACTGGCCGCGGATCATCCAACTCCGCCCACTCTTTTTGGTTGCGATAGAGGCGGTCGTGCATCTCCCAGAACTTATTTTGGCTACGTGCCGCCTCGGCTGTCTGGGCCGCGGCCAGGGCGTTCTTATGAATCCGGGTCAGGGGGAAATGATGAAAGACAATCTGCACCTGATTACCGTATTCGTGCTCGATGGCTTTCAGGTCCGGATAGAGCTGACCGCAGGGCGGGCACTGATAGTCGCCGTACTCGTCGAGCACCACCGCCGAACTGACTTTCACATTTGGTTTGGTTAACCCGGCGGTGTTCGCAGGCGATTGAGTTGGCGCGGCAGTGTTCCCGGCTGTTGGCGACGGCTGACCTGAGTTCGGCATCCCAAGATCCGAACCGGGGCCGTTGTTCCCTTTGCGCAAGGTCAACGAAAAGATGCCGGCGACTGCGAGCAGTACGCCGATGATGATGATGAAAGGTAGATATCGTTTCATGAGATTAAGAATGCACTGCCACGCTCGGCATCTCGCGCCCGTCACCACCCTCCGCAGGTGTCAGCACTCGCAAAGGCTCGGGCCAGTTAACCGAGGGAATTGATGTTGGGCCAAAGCGCCCGCTGCCGCCCTTCGCTTTATCGCGCATCGCCTTGAGAACTTTCTCCGGCATGATTGGCACTTCGTCGATGCGCACACCGACTGCATTGTAAACCGCATTGGCTACCGCGGGGGGCACCGGGAGCAGAGGGCCCTGGCCAACTTCCTTAGCACCGAAGGGGCCATTCGGATCCGGATCCTCGATTAGGTAAGTCTTGACGTCGCACATCTCCATTGTCGTCGGACTCTTGTATTCCAGCAGCGATGGAATTTTGTGCACGAGGTTGCGATTCGCGCGATAGGTCATCTCTTCCATCAGGATTTCGCCGAGGCCCATGTAGACACTGCCTTCGACCTGACCCATCACCAGCATCGGATTTATCGACTTACCGATGTCATGAGCAATCCAAACGCGTTCGACCGTCACGATGCCCGTTCGTGGGTCCACATCGACCTCAGCCACGGCCGCGGAATAGCTGTACGCCGGCGAAGGTCCAACACCGGCGCCCTTGTACTTGCCCGGAGAACGTGGCGGCGAATAAGAACCGACCGTGCCGATGGTGCCAAACTTTGATTCCGCCAGGACCACCGCTGCGGCAAATGTTACGCCTACTTCGGGATTCTCGACATCAAAAGCGCGTCGCTCGGCGAAGGAAATGTTTTCAATAGGCAGCTTCAATTTTTCGGCAACTGCAATCGTCAAAAGCTCGCGGGCGCGTTCGGCAGCCTGGATGGCGGCATTGCCGGTCATCAAAGTCACGCGGCTCGAATAACTGCCCAGATCAACCGGGGTCAGATCGGTGTCGGCGGTGACGACGCGAATGTCGAATGGATCGATCCCCAGGACTTCCGCGACGATGTAAGCCAGAATAGAATCCGAGCCCTGACCGATATCCGTCGAACCGCACATCACGCAAACCCCACCCTGCCGATCCAGCCGCAGTTGCACACCCGACTGCGGCATGTTGTTCCAGTAGATCGGCAAACCTGCGCCGCAGATATAAGAACTGCAGGCGATGCCGATGCCCTTGCCGTAGGGCAACTTGCGCTCACTGTCTGAGGTCGACCCGGTCGCTACCGCACCCGGTCCTGACCTCGCTGTCGCTTCAGCCTGTGGCACGTTCCACGAGAACTTGTTTTTCCACTCAGAGCCCTCAACAATTTTATCGATGCAGGCACCCAGCCCCATGCTGCCGATGCGCAGATAGTTCGCGGTGACGGTATTCGGCTTGACCAGATGTTGACGCCGCATCTCGGCCGGATCCAGACGCAACTCTTCGGCGATTTTATCCAGCTGAACTTCGAGGGCATAGCGTGGCTGCGGCGTGCCATGTCCACGCTTGGGTCCGCACGGGGGTTTGTTTGTGAAGGCGCGCAGGCCTTCGAATTTGTAACGCGGCACTTCGTAGGTGACAGTCTGCAGCGCGCCGGTGTAGAAAGTACTCGCTACTCCATAGCTGCCATAGGCGCCGCCATCCAGAAAGGATTTGAAATGCATCGCGGTGATCGCCCCATCCTTTTTCACCCCGGTCTTAACCTGCATCAGCACCGGATGGCGGCCACGATGACAATAAAAAACTTCTTCGCGGGTCAGCGTTACTTTCACCGGACGTCCCGTCAGCATCGAAAGTTTGCAAACCACCACTTCGTGATTGAAGGGATCGCTCTTGCCGCCAAAGCCGCCGCCATTGGGCGTGGCGATGACGCGAATGTGACTGGCCGGCATCTCCAGCACTTTGGTTAAGGCGCGATGAACATAATGCGGTGTCTGGGTGGAGCTCCAGAGCGTGAGTTTCTCGTCGGTGTCCAGATAGGCAACCGCCGCATGCTGCTCCATGGGCAGGTGAGTGTTGCCTTCATAGAAAAAGATGTCTTCACGCACCAGGTCGGCTTCCGCAAATCCCTCTTCCACTTCACCGAATTCGAGGGAGACCTTTTTATGGATGTTGGCCTCGTCCCCGTACTCGTGAATCCGCGGCTCATCGATCATGATCGCCTCTTCAATCGACGAGATTGTATTGAGCCGTTCGTATTCCACTTCGATCAGGTTCATCGCATCGAACGCGACGTCCTCATCGATGGCCGCGACGGCCGCGACCGGATCGCCGACAAAACGCACCTTGTCGATGCAGAGTGCGTGCTCGTCCTGACTAACCGGAAGAATGCCGTAAGGAATCGGCAAATCCTTTCCGGTAATGATCGCGACAACTCCGGGCAGAGCCAGGGCCTTAGTTAGATCGATATTCTTGATGAGTGCATGCGGATGGTGGCTGCGGAGGATCTTGCAGTAGAGCATCCGCGGCAGAAAGATGTCGTCGGCAAACTTCGTCTGGCCCGTGCATTTGGCACGCGCGTCGACCTTGCGAAAGGGTTTACCGACTACGTTGAGCGGCTTCCCGTTGTCTTGACTGTTTGCCATGATTGTGGGGGCGGGGCTCGTCCCCGCCGACCGTTAGTTCGCCGTTGGTATTCGGGCAGGAACAAGCCCTGCCCCTACTCACAACCCATAAACACTCTCATGCGGCAATTCCATCTCTTCGCCGCGCATCCGCGCCGCCGCCTGTTCGATGGCTTCGTAAATCTTGATATAGCCGGTGCAGCGACAGAGGTTTCCTGACATTGCTTCCCTGATCTCTTCACGCGAGGGTTTTGCATTCTTATCAATCAACTCTTTGGCGGCCAGCAGAAAGCCCGGCGAACAGTAACCGCACTGCGCCGCGCCCGTATCGGCAAAGGTCACCTGCAACGGATGAAGCTGGGCACCGTCGGCCATGCCTTCGATCGTCTCCACGTCACGACCCTCAGCATCGAGGCCCAGCATCAGGCAGGAGAGAATTGCGCGGCCATCTACCAGGATGGTACAGGTGCCGCACTCGCCCAACTCGCAACCATGCTTGGTGCCGGTCAAACCAAGATCTTCGCGCAGGACTTCGAGCAGGGTCTTGTGCGGCGCGAAAGCCACCTCGGCTGATTCGCGGTTAAGCGTAAATGAAATGTGCGCTTTCTGTTTTGCCATTGCGTGATCTCTTCGCAATTTTGCGCCTTGGCGTGATTATTAGCTCACGCAGAGGCGCAAAGAGGCGAAGTAAAACTCAACCCCCAGCTGCTTCCTGGCCCCTCGTCTTTCCCAGCACCACATTATCAATCAGCCGCGTGTTCCCGATAAACACCGCGAGTGAAATCAGTGCGGGGCGATCGCCAATCTTTTCCAGTTTCTCCAGAGTCTCAGCGTCGTTCACGCTCACATAATCGATCCGCACGAGCGACTCATTACCAATAGCCGCCCGCACCAGTTCGGTCAAGCGCGTCGCATTCTGCTCACCCTGCTCGTAAGCTTCGCGGGCTTGGGTGAGGGCTCGATTGAGAACCGTCGCCGCCCGGCGTTGTTCATCGTTCAGATAACTGTTCCGCGATGACATCGCCAAACCTGATTCTTCACGGACGATGGGCAGCACAACGATTTCGGCACTGAAAGCGAGATCCCGCACCATGCGTTTGATCAGTACTGCCTGCTGCGCATCCTTCTGTCCAAAAAAAGCGAAGTCGGGTTTGACGGTATTCAAAAGGATCGCAACCACTGTCGTGACTCCGCGAAAGTGACCGGGACGAGACGCGCCCTCCAACTTGTCTGTCGCGCCCTCAACCGTGACGTAAGTAGCAAAACCCGGCGGGTAGATATCTTCAACCGTGGGCGCAAAAACGTAATCGACGTTGTATTCGGCCAGCAAAGCGGCGTCTCGGGTAAGGTCGCGCGGGTAAGCATTGAAGTCTTCTTTCGGACTGAACTGGGCCGGATTAACAAAGACGGAAACCACGACCACGTCGCACATCGCGCGCGCTTCATGAATCAAACTGAGGTGCCCTTCATGCAGCGCACCCATCGTGGGCACAAAACCAATGGTGCGGTTTTCTTCACGGCGCAGTCTGTGCGCGACCGACATCATGCGCTTGCGGCGGTTAATGATTTCCATAAAGTGATGGCCACAAAAAGGCACAAAAGGCGCAGCAACCAGAAAAAGGGCTCGATCCTTTTAAGATCGCCTGCTTGTGCCTTTTGTGCTTTTTTGCGGCTTCGTACTTACTCGTTCACCTTCTTGAGTTCTAGCTTCAGCTCCTCCGCAGCCTCAGCCGGCAATCCGTACGATTCCTTTTCCGACGGATAACTTCCGTTGCGCACGTCTTCGGCCCAATGTGTGATCGCGTCGGTGATCGTCTCGCGCAGGTTGGCGTATTCACGTACAAAGCGCGGCAGCTTGCCGAACGCCAGACCCAATAGATCATGGAAGACCAGCACTTGTACGTCGCAATGCACCCCGGCCCCGATGCCAATCGTGGGAATGCTGACGCTGTTGGTTATCAGTTCAGCTATTTCCCGCGGTACCAATTCCAAAACGATCGCGAAAGCCCCCGCCGCTTCCAGCGCGTACGCATCATCGAGCAGTTGGCGCGCCGCATCCGCCGTCTTTCCCTGCACCCGGTAAGCTCCCAGTTGATTAATCGATTGTGGCGTCAAGCCGATGTGACCCATCACCGAGATTTCTTCGTTGACCAGCCGCTCAACCAGCTTGACTCGTTTTTGTCCGCCTTCGAGCTTGACGGCTTCCGCACCCGATTCCTTCACCAGACGGAGCGCCGCCCGCACAGTATCGTCCGCACCGGTGTGAAACGATCCGTAAGGCATGTCTGCCACCAGCAGCGCGCGTTGCACACCGCGGCGAACGGCCTTAACGTGAATCAGAATGTCGTCCAGCGTTACCGGCACCGTGTTGCCGTAACCCAACACGACATTACCCACACTGTCGCCGACCAGGATGATATCGATGCCGGCCTCGTCGACGAGGCGAGCCGTTGGATAATCGTAAGCCGTCAGGCAAACAAGGCGTTCACCGCGTGCCTTACTGGCTTTCAAAGAAGGCGCCGTAACCTTTTCGGGGCGCTCAGGCTTTAGGTATGGCATTTTGCGTTCTCTATGTTGGGACGGAAACCGAGGTCGAATTATAAAGGGAGGGGGCTGAGAGCCGCAACCCAAACATCTTCCAGGGCAATAAAGGAGAAACTAAGGGCAGCTTTGAAAAGGTTGAAAGACCTCAGATCATTCACCATCGCCGCGGAGCGGCAAAAGATCTGTAGCCCACGGCGTCAGCCGTGGAAAGCGGGCCGAGGACTGTCGAGCCCCGGCGGGCGAAACAGGTCGAGGGCAATCCAGCTTGTTGTTTCGCCGCTCCGCGGCTCCCGGAACACTCTCTGCCACCCCACGGCTCACGCCGTGGGCTGTGGATCCTTCTGCCGCTCTGCGGGGTTTGTGCAAACGAGAGTCTGTCGTAGATCGGGCCTAATTGCTTCATCCTGAGCTCGCTCGCTATAATCACGAACCTAAACATGGCAATCAATCTAAACGGAATACTGTTACCGGTGACGACGCCGTTTCTGTCGACAGAAGAAATTGATGCCGGCGGTCTCTCGCAGAACCTGGCGGCCTGGAACAAAACGGGAATCATCGGTTATGTCATTCTTGGCTCAACCGGCGAGCGAGCCAACCTCGACGAAGCGGAATACCTGCAAGTGATCGAGACCGCGCGCCGGTCGGTGCCCGAAGACTTAACTTTCATCGCCGGGGCCGGACAGCAGAGCACTCGCGGAACTATCCACGAGATTGAGCGGGCGGCAAAGGCCGGCGCTGCGGCCGTGCTCGTCATCACCCCGAGCTTCTACAGATCCGCGATTACTCAGAACGCTCTGGTCCATCACTATCGCGCGATCGCTGATGCTGCCCGCGTACCGGTTATCCTGTACAGCATGCCGGACCTGACGGGCATCAAGATCGAGCCAGAGACCGCCGCGCATCTGAGTGAACACGAGAACATCATTGGCATGAAAGACAGTTCTGCCGACGTCGACAAGTTCGCCGAGACTGTTCGTCTGACACCCCGGGACTTTGCGGTGATGATCGGAAACGGCACTGTGCTGTGTGAGACGCTGCAAGCCGGCGCTCGCGGCGGCATCCTCGCTGTAGGGTGTGTCACTCCCGAGCTATGCACTGAAATCTATCGCGCACTGCAGGCGGGGGAAATTGATCGAGCAAAGTCTTTGCAGGAGGGCCTGACGCCGCTAGCCCGCGCGGTAACAAAGACGTATGGCATCGGCGGATTGAAGACTGCGATGGAAATTGTTGGTTTGGTTGGAGGCGCGGTGCGCGCTCCGCTACAACGTCCTGATGACGCAGCGGCTGCCGAGATCGCCCAACTACTGAGCCAGGCAACTCACGCTCTAAAAAACTCACCTCCGAATGCAGCGACCCTCACTGCTGCCGGCTCCTCGCTGGCGCATCAAGGGCCCGACGCGTAGAATTGTCCGTCAGGAGCAACCCCAAATTTGAGCACCGCCGAAATTGCCTGTCACAGTACCCCCGAGCAGGCTGGACTGCGCGTCGAGACGATTCCGTTCGATCAAATTCCTCAGCAAACGCGCCTCTTCCTCGACTACCTGCGCGATCCGA
This sequence comes from Pyrinomonadales bacterium, assembly GCA_038230715.1. Classification (GTDB taxonomy): domain Bacteria; phylum Acidobacteriota; class Blastocatellia; order Pyrinomonadales; family Pyrinomonadaceae; genus UBA11740. The sequence continues at coordinate 12,636 of JBBRMS010000035.1, read as the reverse complement.
TGGCCCTGCGACGCTTCTATCCCGAAGCAGTCCGCGCCCATTACGAAGTTTCCGAACGCCGCGACCGCGTGCTGGCTAATCACAAAACTGATCGGGCCACGGTTTGCGATGCACTCGAACGACTGAACCGTCAATGGGGTGCGGGGGAGAAAACCCTGGCGAACATTCAACAACTGCGAGACGCTGACTGCATCGCAGTCGTCTCGGGACAGCAGGCAGGACTGTTTACCGGTCCGCTGTACACGATTTACAAAGCACTCTCGGCTATTAAACTCGCCGAATGCATGTCCCAACGAGGGATCAAATCAGTTCCTGTCTTTTGGATCGCCACCGAAGATCACGACTTCCCGGAAGTCGCGACAGCCGAGATCATCAATCGTGATTGCGTGCTCAGCAGTGTCTCAGTCCCGGCTGAGATTCACCCTGACGGCATTCCCGTGGGCCAGGTGATGCTGGACGAATCGGCCGAGGCGAGCATTCAGGAGTTGTTGGACGGACTGCCAAAGACCGAATTTAGCGATGACCTGGAAAAGACTCTGCGCGCTGCCTACGGACCCGGACAGAAATTTGGCGATGCGTTCGCGCGGTTGATGACCATGTTGATCGGGCAGAAGGGCTTAATCCTGCTCGACCCGCTTGATTCCGAATTGAAGAAAGTGGCGGCGCCGCTATACGCCGAAGCTGCGCGGCACGCTCACGAAATCGCGACGGCGATCGTGGATCGCAGCCGCCAACTGGAAGCGGACGGTTATCACTCGCAGGTCGCGCCGTCAGAGAATTCCTTCCCGATGTTCTGGCACGATGAGCAGGGCGCGCGTCATGCTTTGACCCGAAACGCTAACGGGAGGTATCAAACCAAGGCCGGCAGTGAAGAGCACTCAACCGAAGAACTCGCGGACTGGGCGTTGCGCGAACCCGAACGGTTTAGTCCCAACGTAACTTTGCGCGCCGTCGTACAGGACTATTTATTGCCGACCGTCGCCTATTATGGTGGCGCAGCCGAGATTGCGTATTTCGCTCAAACTGCCGAGGTCTATCGCATTCTCCAACGTCCGGCGACGCCGATTCTTCATCGCGCCAGCCTGACCCTGGTTGAAAAGCACACCTGGCGTTCACTCGATCGTTACGGCATTGGGCTAATTGATTTCTTTGGCGGGCTGGACCATGTGCTGGCGCGCGTGGTTAAGGAATATTTAGGGAAAGAAACTTCCCAGGCGTTCGATCAGACCACGCGCACTTTTAATGACGAACTGGATAACCTGCAGGCGGAGCTACGCCGCGTCGATCCAACTTTGGCTGATGCATTAGACAAAGGCAGGCGCAAAATCAATTATCAAATTGACGGGCTGCGGACCCGTTTTAATCGCGCTCAGGTCGGCCGCGACGAAGCAGTGCATCGCCAGATAGAACGCGCCTTCGACCTTCTCTATCCGGGGAAGAGCCTGCAGGAGCGTCACATCAACATCACTTCACTACTGGCCCGGCACGGACGGTATGTGCTCGACTGGATCTATGACGCAATCGATCTGGGATCGAACGATCACGAAGTTGTTTATCTGTAAGACCAGGGGTAACGGAGCGCGGGCATCCTGCCCGCCAGCGCGCGCAGCGCAGGCGCCCTTTTCATTGATAACACCAAAAATTCGCGCTTCGCGCCCAGCCGGACAGGATGTCCGCGCTCCACAAAGTAATCACCATGTCCAAGATCCGCGTCCTCCCAGATCACATTTCAAACCTAATCGCGGCGGGTGAAGTCGTCGAGCGGCCGGCTTCGGTCGCCAAGGAACTGGTCGAAAACTCGATCGATGCGGGCGCAACCCGGATCGTGATCGACGTCGAAGCCGGAGGTCGCCGGCTCTTAAAGATTACCGATGACGGCGAAGGCATGACCCGCGACGATGCCGTCCTCGCCTTCGAAAGACATGCGACTTCAAAGATCAGCAAGGCGGATGACCTCAACGCGATCAGCACCCTGGGGTTTCGAGGTGAAGCGTTGGCTTCCATTGCCTCGGTCGCCAAAGTCGAGTTGATTACCGGCACCGCCGACAACGCCGCGGCCAGCCGGGTTGTGATTGAAGGCGGAAGGATGCGCGACGTGAAGGACGCTGCCCATCCGCGCGGAACCACCATCGCCGTGCGCGATCTGTTTTTCAATACTCCGGCGCGCAGAAAATTCCTGAGATCGGAAGCGACGGAAAGCTATCACCTGACCAACCTGGCCACGCACTACGCCCTGGCCCATCCTGAGATCGCTTTCACGCTCACCAACAACGGTCGCGAGACCTTGCGCGTGGCCCCGGCGCAGGATCTACGCGAGCGTGCTTATCAGGTCTTCGGCGCCCAGTTCCTCGACGGTTTGTTGGAAGTCGATAACCGCGGCGGCGATTCTGAATCTGCTTTCCCGGTCCGGCTGGCGCGGGTGCAGGGTTTCGTTTCGGCCCCTCGTGAGCGCCGCACTTCACGCGACTCGCAATTTCTTTTCGTCAATGGCCGCTTCGTTCGCGATCGTTTAATTGGGCGTGCGCTCTCCGAAGGCTATCGCTCGATTCTGCCGCACGGGGTTTATCCGGTCGCGCTCTTGTTCATTGAAGTGCCGCTCGAGGAAGTTGACGTCAACGTTCATCCGGCCAAGACTGAGGTCCGTTTTCGCCGGGCCGCCGCGGTCGCCGATGCGGTCCGCGAAGCCGTGCGTGCCGGGCTGGCCAGCGCCGGCTATGCGCCGGCAGCAGAGATTCGCGATTCTGCCCCCACGGCTTTGGCTGAGGATTCAGAAGCGGGCGCCGGCGTCGAACAAGTCGTGGCTGTCGACTCGCCGCCGGCCGCAGATCGACCCAGAGAAGATTTTGGTTTGCGTCCTCAACCGCAACAGGATCGAATTGGCTTTGGATTCGCCACTGCTCCGCTGCGCGAACCATCATCAGCGAGCGAGCCTTTTGAAACGTCGCCGCTAAGATCTCCGGAGCATCCCATCGTCGTTTCCGCCACGGCTCAACTGAGCAACGAAGAGACGCGACCGCAAAACTTTCCGCAATCGTTTCCGGATAGCATAGCGGCCAGTACTCTGTCGGGACTGCCGCCTTTGGATTCCGCGCTTAAGTTTGTGCGCGAGGTTCCGGTGGAATCGCTGAGCGCGAATATCCGGCCCCTGGGTCAGCTCGATGAAAGTTTCATCATCGCCACGGATAACGAAGGTTTGCTGCTGATCGATCAACACGTCGCTCATGAACGTGTTTTATTCGATAAGTACCGGGCCTCGGAAACGGCACGCCGGGCCGAATCGCAACAGATGCTGATACCTGAGACGTTTGATCTCACCCCAGCGCAGGCCGCGGCCTTCGACACCGTCTCGGAAGAACTTGAAAGTTACGGATTCGAGCTAATGAGGCTCTCGGGCCGGACAGTAGCCATCAAGGCCACTCCGGCAGATCTACCGGCCAGCGAAGCACGTAACGTGCTCGCGGAAGTTCTGGATACAGTTGATTCAGAAAAGCGAGGCGCCGCGCGCGCGACTTTGCGAGACGAGATCGCTGCTTCACTCGCTTGTCATGCAGCTATCAAAGTCAACATGCCACTCGCGCCTGAGAAGATGCTTTGGCTGATCGATCGCCTGCTGTTGACCTCTTCACCAACCACCTGCCCACACGGCCGGCCGGTTATTCTTCGTTTGACTACACAGGATATCCTGAAGGGCTTCCACCGGATCTAACGGCCACAGATGAACACGACCGGCACTGATAAGAACCCGACCTTGTCTTGTCCGTGTTAATCCGCGTCCAGCTGTGGCAGGCTTAGAGCTCATCCAACGTTCGCATAACCAGTTCAACATCCAGCAGATCAGGCACCAGGGCGTCCGGTTCGTAAGCCTGCAATTCTTCAGCTGAATGCATGCGCCCCGTGGCCACTGCCAAAACCCGCGCGCCGAAATGCCGGGCACAGGCGATGTCGTTGGGTGTGTCACCGATGACGATGAATTGTTCGGGTTGCAGTTCGGCGTTGAGATGTTCGTTAATTCTTTGCGCCGCGAACGCGGGCAAATCCCGGCGATCGAAGGACTCATCGCCGAAGGCACCGGGTATCTTAAAGAACTCCGACAACCCGGTTAGTTCCAACTTCAAATAAGCCGCCGGCTTGATGTTGCCAGTGAGTAGTCCCGAAAGGTAACGCGGATGACCTGCGACTCGCTGCAGAACCTCGCGTCCGCCCGGTATGGCTTCGATCAAGTGTGCCCCGTTTCCGGTCGCGCGTTTCATCTCGTCGATGTAACAACTCAACAGCTCGTCCTTGCGGGCCAGGATCTGATCGCGAGTGATGCCCGCGGCGCTCAACGCCGTCTCAATAATCTGCAGATCGGTCACCCCGGAAACCATCATTCCGCCCAACGAGCCGGCAGTGCCAAAGACGCGTTCAAGCATCGGGACTGTATAGTCCTTGAATACCCCATAGCGCTGGCCGCGCACGAGGGTGCCGTCGAGATCCCAGAGCAGGACACGTAGGTCTGAGGACGCGGGGACGCGGGAAGCTATAGCACTATCGTTCGCGTTGTTTTTCCGAGTCACCGCGTTACCGCCCTCCTTCTCGCTTATTCAATCACCGCCAACACATCACCACCGTTGACCGTGGCGCCGGGTTCAACATTCAGGGCCAAAACCTTTCCAACCTTGGGTGACTTCATCTCGTTCTGCATCTTCATGGCTTCGACTACCAGGATGCCGTCGCCGGCTGCAACCTCAGTCCCGACCTCGACCATGATCCGAACAACTTTGCCCGGCATCGGAGCGACGATGCGCGCGGCGTTGTCGCCATGAGCACTGGCGGAAGTGGCGCTTTTGAGTTTCCTCGGATCGGTCAGGGTGATCGAGTAGCGGCGGGTGCCGACCACCACTTCGATTTGCTTACCTGACTCTGCCCGGCCTTCGACACGACATTCAAAGACCTGGCCATCCGAAATCAGCAGGTAGCCACCAGCGCCGGACTCGTGCACGTCCAGTTCGTAGTGACGACCATCGATTTCAGCCCACACCCTTCCGCTATCCTCTCGGATTTCGATTTCGCTTTGATGCTCTCCGATAACGGCTTCTAGTTTCATAAGTGGTCGATGGCTGAGACCATGACGATTGGAACATTCGCTTGAGTAGCAAGATGGTTATAGAACGCGAACTTCGTTTTCTGATTCACTCAAGTCTTCTCCGGCCCGAGTTCATAAACATTGCTAGAACCTCTTCTAGCCCGGTTCGCGGGAAAGCCGCGCCATGCGGCCCGCGACCTTCCATCTACTCTGCTGAGCTGGTGCATCGTTGGCTGATACTCGGCGCTGGGCTCGCGCGTATGCCAGCGCTGCCGCGATGCTGGCGATATCCTGCTGCGGGCTGGAAGCCGGCGCTTCGCCCACAGGATGCGGGCGCGCCTCGCGCCGCTCGTTAAATCGCGCAATGAACCCGGTGTCGAGGTGGCCGGCGAGAAATTCTTCGTCGCGCACAATCTCGCGAAAGAAAGGCAGCGTGGTCTCTATTCCCCCCACCGCGTATTCGTCCAGGGCCCGGGTCAAACGTTCGATCGCTTCCGCTCGACTCCGGCCCCACACCGCCAGTTTGGAAATCATCGGATCGTAGTAGATCGAAACCTCATCCCCCTCGCTGACACCGCCATCATCGCGCACTCCCGGGCCGGCCGGACGCCGCAGAAAAGTGATCTGACCCGGCGAAGGCAGGAAGTTGTTTGCGGGATCTTCAGCGTAGACCCGGCACTCGATTGCATGCCCGCGCCAATGCACCTCAGACTGGTCGAATGACAACCGATCACCTGCCGCAACCGTAATCTGCTCGCGCACCAAATCAATTCCGGTAACCAGTTCGGTCACCGGATGCTCGACCTGAAGACGCGTGTTCATTTCGAGAAAGTAGAACTCTCGCGTCGCGTCCGAAAACAGAAACTCGACCGTTCCGGCCCCGATGTAATTCACCTTCTGAGCGATTTTGATCGCGGCCGCGCCCATGCGTTCGCGCAGAGACAAGTCATTAATCGGCGAAGGACACTCCTCGATCACTTTCTGATGACGGCGCTGAATCGAACATTCGCGCTCTCCCAAGTGCACGTGGTTGCCGTGCGAGTCAGAGAAGATCTGAATCTCAATATGACGAGGCCGTTCGACCAGCTTCTCCAGATAGATTTCAGCATTGGCGAAAGCTGCCGCAGCTTCCGATTGGGCCGCCTCAAAGGCGGATCGGAGCTCGCCTTCCTGGGCCACCTGACGCATGCCTTTGCCGCCGCCTCCGGCTGCGGCTTTCAACATCACCGGATATCCAAACTTGTTCGCAGTTTCCCGCGCTGCTTCGTAGCTCTGCAGAGTCTCCGTCGTTCCCGGCACTACCGGCACGCCGGCCTCGATGGCGGCCCGGCGCGCGCTGGTCTTCGATCCCATGATGTCCATGGCTTCGGGGCTCGGCCCAATAAAGGTCAAACCCGCGGCGTTAACGGCCCTGGCGAACTCCGCGTTTTCGGCCAGGAAGCCATAACCGGGATGAATCGCTTCAGCGCCACTTTGTTTAGCGGCGCTCAGCAGCGCGTCGATATTAAGGTAACTCTGATTCGACGGAGCAGGACCAATCGCGTAGGCGTCGTCCGCCATGCGCACATGCAAAGCCCCAGCGTCGGCTGTCGAAAACACAGCCACCGGCGCGACCCGCAGATCGCGGCAAGCGCGAATCACACGCGCGGCGATCTCACCCCGGTTGGCAATTAGGATTTTGCGAAACATGAAGAAAGGTCAGTCGTCGGTTCGTCAGTAGTCAGTTGTAAACAGGCCACAAGTTAACAACAAACTACTGACAACTGACAACTGACCATCAGACAACGCATGAATTGGCAGGCCGCCGAGGATCGTATCTGAGGACGACTCTGGCGCCTGGCAGGTAATCGTGGGTGCGCAGTAACTGGTCGCCGTCCAGTCTTTGGAAGGTTTGATAGTCGACGCCGCCGATGGTGTAGCTGTACGAGAGCATCGTGTTACCGTCGCCATCCACATCGGTGCCCAGAACTGTAGCTTCGCCCAGGCGCCCGGCGCGCAACAAAAGCGCGCAGCGGGCGACTTCCGGATCTTCTTTCTGACGACGGAAGCGGACCAGGAAAGACATACTGACCCTTAGGGTGTGTTGGGAGGAGTTCGAACTGACGATGGCGGCAAGTCGGACACTTTAACGATGACTCCGTCCTCTAGAATCACGTCATCATCGGTGTTAAGAATCTTGTCTTCACCGGCTAAACGCCATTTGTAATTTGTGAAGGAGACACCGCGTTCAGTCGCTGGGCCAGATGCGGTAATAGCGTTGCGGATGGCGCTTCCTCGAGGTACCGGTAGCTTACTCTTGGCTGAGGTAGCCGCGACCACTGTGCTCGCTTCGTACCCGGTAACGTCAGAGCTGCGAAGTGCATCGGCAATCGAACCGTCGGGATCAGGCAAAGTGCCCAACTCTTTGATCAGGTCATCCTGCGCGGGCAGCGTTCCGTGCAGATCACGGTACTCCAGCAGGGCCCGCGCCCGAGTGTAGTAGCGGGCGTAATCGCCGGCCTCAATTCCCCACTGGCGTCTCTCCAGCCGGACGGGAATAGTAAGAGCAATCAGGGCCGCGATCATTACCGTCACCACGCCCGAGGCCGCCCAGCCCATGCGCGCGGCTCGCAGCCCGATAAACTTAGTCGGGGCCGCCTGGATACTGCGGATTATTCTCGCCCCACCCCAGAGGACGATCAGAGCCACGGGAATTACGACCCATTTCAATCGCCAGGACGCTACCTCACCTGCGGCGATCACAGACCAAAAACGCGGGGGAAAGGCGCCGAACTCAACCAGTGCGGCGATCACTGAAGCGACAAAAACGCCGGCCATGAACAGACCGCTGCCGGCCACCAAAACCGCGCGGCCATACGAAGGCAGTTCGTGTGCTGCCTGCGCCAGGGGCGGCCCGACAGATCGGGCGCCGCAGGACGGACAGCCCAGACGAAGATCACCTTCGAAGTTGGAACCACAAGAGGGGCAGTTAATCAAGATATGTTACCTCTGGAAGATCAAAACGCGGGACTAAATTAGAACTGAGACGGTCAATTAGTCAAGGCTTTCTCGTTAATAGATCGTTCGTTAGCATACGAGTGCGCCTAATCCGGACGCGGAAAACAACTGGCAAGTTCAGCTTGCCTTATGCGCCAGAGACGGCTCGTGCAGCAATTCCGGGGCTTGACCACCTTGCTTAGCAGCGGCCAGGGCCTTCGCTTCCTGGGCTTCGCTTTTGTTCACTTCGCGCCAGGTATGATACATCCGGTGGGCAAAGGTCCAGTAAGATCCCACCGCCAGAACCCAGAGTACCGCCGGCATCCGATTCGCGAAGAAATTGCGCGAGCCGGAAACGGTCGAGAGCGCGCCAATAATAAACAGCACTACCCGCTCTGGTCGGCGCAGAAAACCAACGTCGCACTTGGGGATCATGCTCTCTGCGCGGGCGCTGGCGTAACTCACCATCACCGATCCCATCATTCCGGCTCCGGCCAGGAAGACATTCAGGGTCGAATGAAATTGAGTGTCGCGAGCGTAAAAAACCATCAAACCCACAAACACCACCATGTCCGACAAGCGGTCGAGGGATGAATCCAGAAATCCGCCAAAGCTTGTCACCCGGCCGGACAGCCGGGCCACCTGACCGTCGAGCATGTCGAAAAGATTGGCAACAATAAGGACAATGCCGGCCCAGAAGAACCTGCCAAAGCCAAATAGCATGCCTGAACCGACGTTAATAGCAACGCCGATGAAGGTCAGAATGTTTGGGCTGATGTGCCCGCGAGCCAGCCAGCGCACCATCGCATCGATGATTCGCTGCCCCGCCCGTCCTATGCTGGATCCAAACATTCTCTAGTCTACTTTGCTGGTGGAATTCAAAATCAACAGGTGATCATAGGAACGAGGGTAGACGGTGTCAAGAAGGAACGGTGGAACGTTGAGTCTTATTTTGCCAGCTCAGGGCCCTTCTGGTACTTCGATCCGCGAAAGCACAGGGAACCAAAGGGTTCGTGTGTTTCAGGGATCGTTCTTGTCTGAGCCGACAAACATAATGCTCAAGGTCCTGAGCGACCGCGATATTCGCTCGAGGTGATGAACGCCTTGACCATGTCAGCGTTTTGGAAATTGCCGTTGAACTGGTTCAGCTTGGTTAGCCAGAAGTCATAGCCTGAATAATCCGAGTCGGGGGCGACGTTCGCATTGCGGCGCAGGTAACCAAAGTATTGCATCAGCACGAACGCGCGGTTGAACTCTGAATCTTTCAAGTCCTGATCCTCGGCCACTGCTCTGAGCACCTGGGCGCGCGTCTTGGCGCTGGATGCCAGCCCAGCGACCAGTTGATCGCGCTCGGCCTGCGACAGAGGATTGCCGGCATTTAGATTTAGCTTATCGACGAACTGCGCCGGAGTCATCGAGAGCGGGAAGGCTGCGACAAATCGTGCCCGCTGCACAAACTTATCGGCGAACGCAGCCTTGTTGTTCTCCAGGGCCTGCGGCCAGCCCGTCGCTCCCACTATGACGCCCTGTCCAATCTCCTGGGTATCGCCGAGAAACTCGCTGAACCTTACCACCGGCACTGGAAGTTGATGCGCGCCGCCGAAGGTCGAGGAGCCGTTAACGTCACCGTAAGACGACTTGTAAAAACGCTCGACGAGATACCCGGTGTCCTGAAACTCAATCGAGAGATAGAAAGCCGCCGAAACCTGTACTCGCTTGAAGTCAATACACTGCTGGTTGGAACCGCAGGAAGTGATTTCATTGGTCCAGAAATCGAGGCCGCTCTGGTCGGGTTCGCGATTCAGAAAATCGTGATAATGCTGGCGCACAAAATTAGTCGCATCGTCTATCGGATTTGTGGTTGGCGCCGAGAAATCGTCGTCGGCAATAGTTACCATAGCCGTCGAGTTAACCCCAAAGACCGCTGAACCGGTAAGGTTCGAGAGCGTGATCGTCAGGTTCTCCGGAGGTTCCACGTAGCTGTCCTGTGAAATCAGAATGTCAAAGGTCTTCGGCGCGTTGTCGGCGTCAGCAAAGCGTATCGTGCCCAGGGCTGTGGTGAAGTCGCACCGCGGCGAGGCAATGCCGGAAATATTTGCGCTGCAGGGACTAACTACCGTCGCTTCGCTGTTATCAGGGGTGGCGTAGTTCACGGTCACAGGGCCACTGGTATCACCCAGGCGCTGGACCGTAATCGTCACCTTCCGAGAGTTTTCGGTGGTGGCATAGTTGTTCGCGGTGAATTGGATAATCCCGCCAGCCGCGTCGTCGTTGTTAATCGTTCCGGTCGCCGCGCTGGGGCTGCCGGCGGTGTAGCCGGTGCCGGACGTCACGGTCAGAACTACAGTTTCATTCGGTTCGAAACTGATGTCGGGGGTCGGGTCTATTGTTACTGTGGCGGTGGAATTACCTGCGCCAAAGGTGACTGTGCCGCTGGCAGCGCCAAACGTCGCGCCCCCGCTCTGCGTGTAATCCGTCGCGAAGGTCGCAGTGCCACCAACCGAGAAGTTTACCGTCAAAGTATTACTGGTCACGCCCGTTCTGCTAAAGGTGTAGACCAGGTTGGCTACTCCATCCTCAGAAACGGAAGCGGGCGAAACTCCGATGGTGACATCCGTATCGTCGTTGTTGACGGTGCCGGTCGCGGCGCTGGGACTGCCGACGTTGTAGCCGGTGCCGGAAGTGACAGTAAGGACAACTGTCTCATCCCCTTCTACCGTCGAGTCGCTCGTCGGATCAACCGTTACGGTGGCGGTTGAGTTCCCTGCGCCGAAGGTTACCGTGCCGGTCGTCGCGGTAAACGAGGCGGCGCCGGTCTGCGTGTAATCGGCGCCAAAGGCCGCGCCTCCGCCGACCGAGAAGTTCACCGTCAATGCACCACTGGTGACTCCGGTTCTGGTGAAAGTATAGACGAGATTTGGTGCTCCATCTTCCGCAACTGACAGGGGCGAGACGGCTACACTTACATCGGTATCGTCGTTGGTAATCGTGCCCAGGCCCTGGTTGTCACTAATCGTGGCATTAGTTGGACTGGTCAGGTTGACGAAGAACGCTTCGTTCGGTTCGACGATCGTGTCGCCATTTACCAGCACGGTTATGTTCTTGGTCGTGTCCGAAGGCAGGAACGAAAGCGTGCCCGACGAGGTCTGGTAATCATTATCGGCAGTGGTCGCCGTGCTGTTCTGCGTCTGGTAGCTCACCCCGGCGTTAAGCGCCGTGCTGCCCGTCTTGGTAACCGTAAACTGATAAGTCGTCGTACCGCTGTTGCCCTCGACGTGCGTGACGTCATCAATCGTGAACGACGGGGCCGGATCATTCTCAGTGATCGTCAAAACCGCCGCGTGAGGATCAGCCACCACGGATGCGCCGCCATCGGGTTGCGCGGCATTGATGTTCGACGCACCCAAAGAGAGGTTCACCGTTTCGTTGCCTTCATAGATCGAGTCGTCGATGATCGTCACATTGATTGTCTTGCTGGTTTCACCCTCACCAAAGGTCACGGTCTGACTGGCGTTGGTATAGTCGGACCCGGCCGTCGCACTACCGTTCGTAGTATTGAACTGGGCCGAGATCGATCCGTTGCTCCCGCCGACGCGGGTCAGGGTAATGCCGACGGTCTGGCCGGCTACGTTTTCGGCAACCGAGTAAGTGGCCGACGTGAACTGGATGTCTCCCGCCCCAGGCGAACCGTCTACTACCGTGAAGCACGCCGAGAACTCCGAGGTGTTGAAAGACGCTCCGGTCGAAGTTGCCGTAGCCGTAATAGCTTTTCCAGCCGTCATCGCCGTTGCATTAACGTTCGGATGGAAGGTGAACGACGCGTCACCCGTGGTTCCGTCGGTCGTAACCGAAGTCGAGCCAAGATAGGTCTGCCCTTCGCCATTCCCTGAGGCGTCGCAGGAAGAACTCACGTAGAAGTCGATGTCAAATGTCTGCCCCGTTGCCGAGTTCAGTGTTCCGGTGATGGTCCTCGTACTTCCAGTCACCAGCGCTGACGTGATGAGCGGGAAGTTCTGTAGGTTGTTCGGCCCGGAATCCAGGTCCTTCGTATCGTTTGCAGTTGGGCCGTCCACGTCGAGGTCGATGCCTAGATCGCTTGCGCCGCTCCCGTTCGAGAAGATTGAGTTGCCGCGGATGCTGTTGCCAATGCCGGCCGTCGCGACATTCACACCGTCGCCGCCGGTCAAACCGTTAAAGGAAACGGTGTTGCCTTCGCCCGAGCCCGCGCCGCCGATGGTGTTGAATACTGAGCCGCCTCCCTTGAGAGTGATGCCGTTCCCGCTGTTGCCCAACGGGCTGGCGCCGTTGGTCTTCGTTCCGACGAGATTCCCCTGGATCACATTGCTATTGCTGTTACTAAACAGGATCCCGTCGATATTGTTGCCGGAGATCAGGTTGAAGACGTCGGGAGTGTTTCCACCGATGGTCGCGGACGATCCAGTAACATAGAGACCGCTGCCTTCGTTACCCAGATCGAGAGTGCCACTAACGTCGGTGCCGATGAAGTTGCCCGTTAGAGTCGAGCCGGTGCCGGCGACCCTGAGACCAACACCCGTCGGATTCGAATCGCCGGCATCGAACTTGAAGCGATTGAT
>JBBRMS010000034.1:0-42937 GCA_038230715.1 Pyrinomonadales bacterium | reverse complement strand
TGCAGAGCTTTCTTGATTGCGGTCTTGATATAAAGCATTGACTTTGTTTCGTCTGAGATCGTTGGCGCTGTTTGGATCGCGTTAATATCCAATATTCGGCCACGCAATCCCAGTTGAGCGATTGCATTCTCTAGTTTAATGGGCTTATTCGCCTTCAATTCAGTAACCAGGTACTCAAACAGTTCTCTCATTTTCGGAACCCGCTGGGTCTTGCCCAGGTTCTGAAGCACAAGGCCGATAAGTGATTTATTTTCAATCAGGAAATGTTCGACGCCACCACGCACCTTGGTAAATGTCTTGAAAAATTGGGCGTCGTTATTTCCGAGCTTTTCCTGAATTAACGCCGTCATCCCAAGAAAGAGAAACTTGCTGTACTTTCCGCGCTCGTTATAAAAATACACGGCTGGGTGTAATCCGAGACTTGATGGCCCGTTTCCGGTGATCCGGCGAAGAACCTGGAGCGCGTTTTTAACTACTTCGATCGTTTCGTCGCCGGTGCTGTCCTCGGTGTATTTGTCAATCGATTTGCCCTCTTTTTCGCGAGTCCCCGCAATCGTAAGAAACTCGATGAGCAACGCGAGCGCGTTAACGGGCGACACCTGGCCGCCTAAGGGCAATTCTAGCGTCTTGAGAGGCGACTCGATTTCCGGGTCAAATAGAAGATTGTGAAATTCCTCCGCCACCTCTTCCATTTGTTTCGTACGCTCAGGCCCAAATGCCAGCCAATATTTGTGACCACTCCCGGCCCGTAAGATTGCTCGGGCGCTGATTGCTATTGGTTTCTTGCGGTTCTTAATTAACAGCGTTTCTGTTTCGTCGAGCGGAGTCCCTTGTGAGTTGATTTTGAAAAATGAGGTTTCCGCGACGTTTGGGTTGTCAGTCGGAACCCACTGCAACGCGAGCGCCCGAGTGAATAACACTTGCGCCCGACGACTTTCTTTGGTTGATACGATCCCCTGCGCGTCTACTTGACTACGGAACGTCGAGTAGCGCCCAACGTGTTTCTCGACAAGTTTCCGTGTTCGCTTTGCAATCGCTCTTTGTTCGTCGGAAATATCGCCTTTATAGAACCTGAGCGAGATCGTGCCGTCGCCGTAATCATCTTCCATCCAGGCTCTTAACGCGCTTAGTCGATGTCCGCCATCGATGACGAAAATATAACGTGGGGCTTTCCACAAAATAAGCGACGGAATAACTTCAGCATCGACATAACTCGCAAGGAAAGTGACAAGCTGATCAGGTGTCCAGTGATTAGTTTCGCGCTGAAAGTCCGGCTTCCTTAACAACCGCCGAATTGGACTGTCTGCTTCTAGGTGGTTAATCGGAAAGTCGCGAATAAGCTCCAACACGTATGCCTCGTCGGTGATACCAAAATCTTCGCGAGGAATCATTGCGTCCAGGTCAACACGCTTTGCCATTCGGAAAAGGCCGTCCTTTGTTTGAGGGTGGTGGTGCATTTAGACTATACACCTCCCCGGCTGCGGAGCCAAGTATATTGATGCCCTAATTTGCGGTCGCAGAGTTGGCTCCGAGAAAATTCAACAGGGCTTCATTAACTTCCGCAACCGCTTCATTCTGGACCCAATGCGCACTATTGGGAATTCTCAATTCGGAATAGGGTGCGTCGATGAATCTACCCACATTGCTCACCGTGGTCGGCAGAACCGCGTGATCCTGCTCACCATAGATAAATAAGGTCGGAACTCGAATGCGACCGCTACCTTCCTTCGGCGTCTCAACTCCGACGCGAAACAGACTCTTGAAAACGTTGGCGCGATAGTAGTTGATTCCCGCGGTCAAGGCGCCGGACTGCCGTAACGCTTCCTTGTACACTTCGATATCCTCGTTCGTGAAGACACCACTCCTCGCGGTCGTCTCTCTAAACATCTTGCCGAGCCGGGCGAAATCATTTGCTCTCGCCCATCTCTCAGGCAGACGTGGTATCTGAAAAAAGAACATGTACCAACTGTGCAGCAGTTGCCGAAAAGAAAAATTCGCGCGCCACGCGGCTGGAGGTGGCACCTGCATCGCAACCAGTTTTGAGACCAGTTCAGGACGTCTCTGGGCCAGGGCCCAGGCGACGACCGCTCCCCAGTCGTGGGCGACAATTGCAGCTTTGTCCTTGCCGAAGTAATGAATCAGGCCGGCAACGTCCCCCACTAAAAGATTAATGTTGTAATCTTGGACTCGGGCGGGCTTGTCGCTCAGATTGTATCCGCGCATGTCCGGCGCTACGACGTGAAATTTCCGGCCGAGCACGAGTAGTTGATGCCGCCACGAATACCAACACTCCGGAAAACCATGAAGCAGGATAACGAGATTGTCACCCGTGCCGCATTCGGCATAATGCAGACGGATATCACCAACAGATGCGAAACCATGATTGATAGCGAAGTCGCGCTCGGGGTTCATGGCGATCACAAAGACCGGCGAGGTCGATTAGCTCTAAAGCCCAAGGCTCGCAGCCTCATCTTCAGATACTTCAATCTTCATTCTGAGGAGAGCAGTCGAAAATGTCTTGCCCTGCGCATCCGTCATCAGAGACACCGTGCCACCTCCACCTAAGCTTTGGTGCAGCAGAAAATTCAAGGCCCCAAGATTCGGCAACTCAAATCTCTCGACCTCACCCAGGCAGATGCCGCGGAAATGCTCCTTGACGCGCTCGGCGGTCACTTCTCGGACCAACAACGGATAAAGGTCGTCGCGCAAAGCGATCAACCCGACGTTCGCGGTATCGCCCTTATCACCCGATCTGGCGTGCGCAAGTTGTACTAGTTGGACCTTCATTTTTCATTTTCCCGGTCTCTCAGTTTGCCAGAAGGTTGGGGTGAGGGCCTGAATCGTCGACGCCCTTAATTGTTGTCCCAAGCGAACGCGATTGTTGCTGAATACAGCTCCCAAGCTTTGCCCTGCTGCCAGGGGAGAGTGAAGAACAAATCCAGTGAACCCTCACACCTCAATTATTTCAACGCGTGACGTGATCTCACTTTTCGGCATCAGTGCCGGCCAGTAAGCAATAATCTCTTCGACCTTTGGCCGTCCTCCGGCAAAACCGGTCACACCGGGGGGGCCGGTCAAAACCAATGGCGCGATCTCCTTGGCAAATCTCTCAACCGCCGAGCGATTTTCACTGCGCACGCCTACACGCAATTGAACTTCCGGCAGGTCGGGTGAAGGTTCCCCGGCCAGCGGTCCATGCGTCGCATTCGCGCCTACAAACTCCGTTAGGATTTGATCGAACTTCAATCCGAGCCGATCCAGACGCGCGCGCAGTATCCTGTCTGCTGCCCGGGCCTTGTCGTATGCTTCCGGCCAGGAGTAGACCAGCGTTCCCACAGCCTTGTAGCCCGCCGAATAACTTATCGAAACCTTGAAAGTATCGGTCGCCGGACGGCCCTCGATGCCAAAACACCGAACGCGATCCCGACCTTCGTACTCGAGGCGCACGGTAGTGAAATCCGCGATGCAGTCCGGCGTGATGTACGAATGCGGATCGCCCATCTCATAAACTAACTGTTCTTTGATCGACGGAATAATCACCCAGCCGCCGGTACGCTCATGTTTCGTTATCACGAAGGTGCCGTCGGGCGACGCTTCGACAATTGGAAAACCGACATTGGCGAGGCTGGGAATGCTGCGCCATTCATACTGACAATTTCCACCACTACATTGCGCGCCGCATTCAATAATGTGACCCGCAATTGTGCCGGCCGCGATTCTGTTCCAATCGTCCGGCGCCCAGCCGAATTCATGCATCAGCGGTGCGAGCGTCAGGCCCGTGTCCGTGGCCCGGCCGGTGATCACGATTTGCGCGCCGCGATTCAGCGCCTCCACCATCGGCGCCGCGCCCAGATAAACGTTCGCGCTCTGAATACGATCGCGAACCCTCGATAACGGTTCGCCTGTGTCCATGTTGCGCAACTCGATTCCGCGGGCAAGCAGATCGTCGATCTGATCGAGGATATTATCCCCGGTAACGATCCCAATTTTTAGCTTGCCGCCCAGGCCCAATTCCAGAGCAACTTCACGAACGGCCGCCGCGCATCCTTCGACATTTACTCCGCCGGCATTCGCGGTCACGCGAATATTGCGTTCGATACAAGCCGGCAGTATCTGCTTCATCAGGGGAACAAAATCGCGTGCGTAACCCGCATTCGGATCACGGGTCTTCTGCTTCTGCATGATCGACATCGTGACCTCGGCCAGATAGTCGAGCATCAAATAGTCAATCGGCCCCTCTTCGACCTGGCGCACGGGCGCATCAGGCAAATCGCCCCAGAACCCCTGACCCGCGGCAATACGAATTTTTTCTCTCATCTGAATCGCGTGCGACTGGTTTACAGAAGAAGACACGGGCAGAGCCAACCCGAACAGAAAGCAATTACTCAGCCAATCGCGCGACGGCTGCCATTCTGTCTCGCCACTCTCCCCGTGCCTCGTTCGCTAATCCGGGCTCCGATTACATCTTCATCTTCGCCGGTGGCGGCGTACTACCAGCCTTGGGCTTGCGGCTGGCCCGGTGTTTCCGAGGCTTCGCCTTTCCCATCATGCCCCCGCCTGATCCAAACGAGAACATTCGCTTCTCGCCCGGAACCGACATCAGGGTTACTCTGTCGCCCATCTTTTTGGCGCGCAATGAAACTGCCGGCAGCGCTGCCGGCGGATTAGGGCTCGGAGTTGGCGGAGTCAAATCGCCAAACATCATCGTTACACCCGTGTAGCCACAGGTGGTCACCGCGGTTACTCGACCCGACTGCGTGGTGGAACCCGCAGCCAGGCTAAAGTTATTGCCCATGATGGTGAGCGTTGCGTCGCCTGTCAACGAAGCATCCGGGTAATTTACTTTGCCGGTATAGGTGCCGGAAAGATCAGTCTGCTCATGCTGCATTGGATCGCAACGTCCGGTCCTCTTGGTGGTCATTGGTGCGGCGGCCATGCTGGCGTCGCCAGTGGTCGTTGTATTTGCTGCCGGCTTGCGCCTGGTATGCCGGCGCGGCTTTCTCTTCATGCCGGTCTTACTCTTGGTGTTTGAGTTGGCCATGGTGGGCGCCATGGTCATCGACGAGTTCGAGTTCTGTGCGGATACTACCAGTCCCCCGCTCGCCAGGGCCGTCATTACGACCACAGCCAGTCCCAGAACGAAAAGATAGATGGTGCTCTTTCTCACGAGTAATCTCCTTTGTTGGTTTCTATGCGCCTGCGCGCCGTATCGTGAACTGCAAATCAAGTAGGCCGCGGATACTCTTACGCCAAAACCGCGGGTAACACAAACTGTCCCAGATGCGGACCTGAATAATTCAAACTCAACTTTAACGCAAGCTCCAGAGCATTGCGGGTATCTTCCGGAGCGATCACGGCATCGACAAAGCCGCGGGCCGCGGAATACTTGGCGTCCAGATCGCGTTCGTACGTTTGACGTACCTTCTGCATCTCCAACTCCAGTTCCGGAGGGGGATCCTGCCCGTTCTTTTTCAATCGCTCGAGCTCGCTGCCAAAGACGGCCTGCACCGCGGACTCGCCTTCCATCACCCCCATGCGACCACTGGGCCAACTGAAGATGAAATCAGGATCAAAGCCCTGCCCGGCCATCGCGTAGTAGCCGGCGCCCGACGCGTGATTAACCGTCAAAACAATCTTCGGCACCAAAGCCGTCGCCATCGCTTCGACAAAGCGCGCGCCGGCCCGAATTATGCCCGAGTGCTCAGCCTCCGAACCGACCATGAATCCCGAGACATCCTGTACGAACAAAAGCGGCGTCTGATGACGGCTACACGTTTCGATAAAGTAGGCCACTTTCTCCGCCGATTCGGTATAGATGATACCGCCAAATTTTGGCGCGCCTCCTGCCGGGTCACGAAACATCCCGCGATTGTTTGAGATGACTCCTACCTGAATCCCCCGGATTCGGGCATGACCGGTAATGACTTCCTTTGCATAGTCAGCCTGAAACTCATCCAGATGACCCAGATCCAGCACGCAATCCAGAAGCTCGCGCATGTTGTAGGGCTGGCGATGATCTTCCGGAATGATCTCGTAGATTTTCTCGAGAGGAGTCCTGGTTGGAACGCTCTCAGTAATCGAGACCGCGGGCTGCGGCCTGGTCGGCAGTTCAGAAACGAACTCACGAATCTTCGCCAGACAATCTTCATCACTCTCGACTCGGTAATGGGCTACGCCCGAAAGTTCATTATGAGTGCGCGCCCCGCCGAGACTTTCATTATCGATGCTCTGACCGGTTGCGCCCTTCACCAGGTTCGCGCCGCCAAGACCCATGAACGAAGTACCTTCGACCATGATGATGATGTCTGAGAGGGCCGGCAGATACGCACCACCCGCTATGCACGGCCCCATCACTGCGGCAACCTGCGGCACCTTCAAATAGCGTCGCATGATCGAGTTGTAGTAGAAGATCCTCGACGCGCCGTACTGACCCGGAAAGACTCCGCCCTGATAAGGAAGATTCACCCCGGCCGAATCTACCAAGTAGACGATCGGCACATGTGAGCGCATCGCGATCTCCTGCGCGCGTAAAATCTTCTTGATGGTCTCAGGCCACCAGGAGCCGGCTTTCACGGTGGCATCATTCGCGACCACCACAACTTCACGACCGTTGACACGACCGATTGTCGTGACCACTCCCGCCGCCGGCGCGCCACCTTCATACTGGTCGTAAGCGACCAGCAGTCCGATTTCCTGTTTATATGTATCCGTGTCGAGGAGAAGATCAATTCGCTCACGCGCAGTAAGCTTGCGCGCTTTGTGCTGCTTGGCTATTTTGTCAGGCCCACCGCCGACTTTGATTCTGGCTTCAACCTCTCGCAGGTCGTCGGTCAACGCGCGCAGGCGAGAGTGTTTACCTGGGCGCGCGGACGCCCCGTCCGCTCCGTGCGCATTAGGCAGTGATGACTCCGGCTCGCCGGCAGCGTTCGGGGTCCTGCCCTCGGGTTCCTGCTTCCCGTCGTGTGATTCGCCCGGTTGCCCCGCAGACGACCGGTCCCGAACGACCCGGGAAAGCGGCCGCACCTTGAATCCCGAAGCTGGCGCAACATCAGGCTCTATCTCAGCCATGCGTAGTCCCAACAGACACTAACTACTGATTACTGAACTTTTAAAAATGATTATGTCCGAGGAAAAATATCACAAGTGCTTGAGTTGCGGCAATTTGTCTGGACCATGCACAAGGCTTTTAGGATATCTCCAACAAAACCCTTGAATCGGTGGAATCAATTGGCGCACGTAGAATCTTCTTAATATTTAGACACCGGAGCGGAAACGGGCGAGACGTATCGCCCCTAAAGAGCCTGGCTTGGTGACTGACTAGTCGCCCCTGACCCGCGCCATCGGCTTCAGATCTCTCGCCGCTCATCAGCGGGTCACTTAAGGGCAGTGCTCCAAACCTCCCGGTCACACAAAAAAGCGGGCCAGCCAAAGCCAGCCCGCTTTCACCCCAAACGTTTCTTACTGACCCAGGAGAAAGAGGGTCGGGTTGCTCTCAGACGAGGAGAACAACCGTTTTCTAAATCTGTTTTCTTGCCTGCAAAAGACCTCTTTGAAGGGGTCGCAAATTTAGTTTCCGGGGGACGAGTCAGCCAGCAAAGTCTTTAGCACGGTCCTGCTATTCATTCCCTCTGTAAGCCCTTCGAGTATTGCCACATGTTTTCCACGGAGTTTGATAATGACCGTGCCGTCAGGGGTCAAGAAAGCTCTCGAAGGGGTTGGGGATTGGGAATTGGGTTTCGGATCCAATGGGGTTGCGCTCGGATAGCAGCGTTCGGTCCTCTTCACGTATGCGTCGAAGAATTCGCGCGCATCGTTCTCGGTGTCCCAGGCCGAGACGGACGCGAATAGGACTTCGCCTTTAGGGCCTTCGTAGATTGCGTAGCGATCACCGCCCCAACCTGCCGCCGCCCGGCGGGACTCGTTCGGTGCTTTGAGAAATTCATCGAGGATGAGAAAGAAGCCCCATTCGCCCTGGACGTCATAGTCGAGGCGCCTCCACGTGGCCCGCGCATCCCGCGCGTGATTGAGTTTTGAACCTGATTGTTCGTGCTGGGCGCTCAAAGGGGGCAGGAGGCCCGCACTCCCGGCAAGAACGTCACGGTGCATGCTCGCTTGAGTGTTTGACCCGATTGCTGACGAAGGTGGTACTGACTTCGCAGCGGCGCGCTCTGAGCTATTCAACAGGTTCGTAATATCGGGCAGCGTCACTTTCACTGGAGCTTCGTGCGCCAGGTATTTATCCGGATGCATGATCTGCTCAGTCGATTGCGGCAGTTCGCTGAAAGCCTTCGACACCCGATCCCACCCACCCTGCTTATGCAGGCTCCTGGTCCAATCGGTTCCCTGTTGGTAAGGAAACAACAGAGTTTCGCGGAGAGCGCGCGGCGCCTTCTCGAGTTCCTGGGATGTCACGCCCATCGAGCTCATGGATTTCAGAAACGCCAGAGCACGCAAAGGATTCCGGCTCACGTATAGCGCCATCGCCAGGGTCGCATCGCCTTCGATCAAAGCGTGAGCAGCCAGTTCGCTGTCTGAATCTCCTTTTGGCCAATGCTCGAACCGTCGCAAATTGAAATGCTGATCCTGCAGCGCGTGGGTAAGTTCGTGCGCCATCACCGGCCGCTGGCCGTCGAGATCGATCCAGTCGGCCAAATGGAATTCGCCCGTCTTCGGCTCGTAATATCCGGCCACCTGCTCTGTCAGCACACTTACTATCAGGGCACGATAATGAAAGTCTGCGGGGGCCAATCCAAGCCTCTTCAAAGTAACCTCAGCCGCGTGCAATTGCGCCGGAGTTGTTTCTTCATCAAGGTTCTTCACCAGCATGCGCTCTATTTCTAAGCGCGACTGGGTGGAGCTTTGCACCGGGCGCAGGATGGCCAGTTGGCGGAGTTCGCTCGTCTCTTGCAGAACTTCTTTGGTCGCGGCGACCAGGGCCGCGTTCCGCGCGACCAGGGGGCTCGTTTGCGACGAAGTTATTCGTGAGAGTCCGGTTACGAGTAGAACCACGGTGGCGAGTACCGCCGCATACATCTGAGTTCTCTTTGACATCGAGGCTGTGCCTTTATCGTTGAAGTGTTCGCGCTACGCGCTCAGGCGGACAGCATGTCCACCCTCCATTCTTTGACATCCAGATATTTCGCTCTTATAGTCCGCTAAAACAGTAATCAGTTTAGCCTGAACATGGAACTTGAAGCTAACTATGCGGCGGCGGTTCGAGTTTAGGTTCCATCGGAGCTAAACATTTATTGAACCGGACATAATTTTCTATTTTGCCAGCTGGTTTTGTTTTGACATGGATCTATAAATATCTGGCTTCTCACGGAGCCGGGATCGCGGAAACTCTGGAACCATGAACACGGACGAACAGGATGAGATGAACGAGTGGCACGAGGCCCTGCTGCGTGTGCGCTATGCCGAGACCGACAAGATGGGCGTCGTGTATCACGCCAACTATCTCGTATGGTTTGAGATTGGCCGCACCGAATTCTGCCGGGCCCGGGGATTCTCGTACCGCGATATGGAAGAAAACGAAAATTCTTTTCTGGTGGTGGCCGAAAGTTATTGCCGCTACAAAGCTCCTGCCTACTACGACGACGTCCTGTGTGTGAGAACTCACATCACTGAATTACGGCGACGGTCTTTGCGCTTTGGTTATGAAATTGTCCGCGAGGGTGACGGGGTGGTGATTGCCGAAGGCGAAACCGGTCACGTCGTCACCGACGGCAATGGCCGAGTGCGTTCGATGCCGCCAGGCTTTGCTGAAATGCTGCTGGCCCCACCTACCGAGACGGAACTTACTGATGAAGCCATTCCTGACAACGAAGCGCCACTTTAATTTGTAGAAGCCTTCGCCTGGACCCAGCGCTTTAGCTACTGCTCGTGACTGAGATTAATTCGTTCAATCGACCGCGCTCGCCCTGTCTCTTCATCCACGTCCACGATCGCGCCGCAGATGCGCACTTCGCTCTTGGAGTGATCGGGCTTGCGATGAATGGGCGAAGTAAACCGATTAATGATGTCGCCCTTCTTCATGCCAATCACACCGCCATAGCTGCCCGTCATTCCCAGGTCCGTCAGATACGCAGTACCTTCGTGCAGGATTCGCTCATCGGCAGTTTGCACGTGGGTGTGAGTGCCGACCACCGCTGAAACCCGCCCGTCGAGAAACCATCCCATGGCCATCTTTTCTGAGGTTGCTTCCGCGTGCATGTCCACGATGCGAATCTTGACGTCGTCAGAGAGCGTGGCAATCAATTCATTCGCGAGGCGGAAAGGGTCATCTGCCGGCTGCATGAACACCCGGCCGAGAAAGTTCATCACGGCCACCCGGACGCCCTTAACTTCACCCACCCACATCCCCTTCCCGGGAGTGTGCGGCGGGTAGTTTGCCGGGCGCAGGAGGCGCGGCTGCTTATCGATGTACGCGATGACTTCCTGCTTGTCAAAGATGTGATTTCCGGAAGTCATCACATCTATCCCGGCCGAGAAAAGGTGATCGGCGATGGCCGCGGTGATCGAAAATCCCCCCGCGACATTCTCGGCGTTCATCACCGTGAAGTCGATCTCATGCTGTTCTTTGAGGTCCTGCAAACGATCGAGCAGAGCCGTCCGGCCCGGCTTCCCGACGACATCACCTATTAGTAGAAGTTTCATGAAAGCAAAATAGCGCCCGCTGTCAGCTTGCGCGATCGCAAGTCAACAACTTGCGCTACCAAAAAAATAGCAGGAGGGAAAACCGCCCAGCCGTTCCGAAGCCGTAATTGAACCTGAGTTAACAGGTGGGTGACCTTTTTTTCGTCGCTCGCCATCGGCCTTTCTTAACGATGAAGAAATGCACTAGCGCGCGCCGTCGGTCTCCCTTTTCAACGACGTTGGCTCAATCATCTTTGCTCGGTGACGAACCCGGCAGAACCTTCCCTCCGCCGGACGGATATTAACATAAGGTCGGTTAAGTTTGTTAGTTAACTTACTATCCGCGGGTTACTCAGATTACTCAGAAAACGAAGACGATCTGAGGAGCGCGGCGAAATACGCTCAACCAATTTACTTACGCACAATCTGTGAAATCCGCGGATAGGAAATTAACTTAGGAAGAAGCAGCCGGACGGGTCAGACTGCGAGGCACTTTGAGTAAGCGATCCAGCATCTCTGAACATTCGGAACTGCGGGTGGCTAATTGCTCGTCCGCCTGTTCGTGCAACTTTCTCAGCTGATGCAGTTCATCCGCAATGTAAAGCGCGGCCAGGATGGCCACTTTGCGAGAATCCACGGTCAGCGTCCCCGAAGAGATCTCACGCATGCGCTGATCGACATACTCGGCCAGTTCCTTGAGATAGTCCGGGTCGCCGTCGGAACGCACCGTGTAAGCCTGATCGTAAATTTCAACCTTAATGGTCGGCGACGGATCCGAGTTCCGGTCAAAGTCGTTGTTTGAGCTCATCCGCGTAGTGCCTCCGCGATTTCAGGATCGGCCGCCGCCACGGCGTCGAGCATGTTCTGGATCTTGACGCGAATCGCTTCGCGCTCGGCCATCAGGCGTTCTATCTGAGTCACTAGTTCCTGCCGGTCGCCGCCCAAATTCCGAACCGTCGCCATTTGTCTTTCCAGGTCGTCCTTTTCCTGGCGCAGAGTCTTGGTCAGTTCGATCGTGCGATAGATCTTATCTTCCAGGTGCGAGAATTTTTCGAGTCCATTCGATACCATCTGTTTCGTCTCTCCCTAACCGCCGGCGAAGTTCGGCTGATTATCCGACTTACTCCGCGCGAGCGCAAGATTAATCCTGGGGTCGGCTTGTGCGAGCCGCGGAGCAGCGAAAGATCTGTAGCCCATCGCGCACCATGGGCACAGAAAGCCCCCAGCGACCAGCCCGGCAGGGGCGGAACGGGCCCTAATGCCGCTTTGAGTTTCGCCGCAACGCGACCCTTACTCACCGCACCTCAGCGCTGAACTTCGTTTTAAGACTCTCTACCAGTTTCCAGTGTATCTCGTCTACTTCTTCATCGCGCAGGGTGCGGTCGTCGGCGCGGTATTCAAAACGGAGTGTCACCGAACGTTGGCTGTCGGCAATCCCCTCGCCGTCATAGGCGCCCACGAAGTGCGCGCCGGTGAAATGCTGGGCGCGGGAATCGCGGGCTGCGCTCAGCAACTCGCCCACCGTCACTTTGCGATCTATAAGGAGGGAAACGTCGCGGACGATCGACGGGAAACGGGCCAGCCGAGAATAGAGCACCGGCAACTCGCCGCTCTCGAGCAGCGATGTGAGATCAACTTCAGCGACGAAGACCGGCGCGCGAAACTTATGCGAACCGGCAATGGTTTCAGCCAGACGCCCAATCGAACCAACCCTCTTCCCACTCAAGCTCACGGCGGCAGACTGCCCGGGCCGCAAATGTTTGATCGCGGCCATCTCAAAATCGAGCGGCGGCAGGTTCATCCCGGCTACAGCCGATTCGAGCGCACCCTTGAGATCAAAAAAATCCAGTTCGCGTCCGGCCTGCGCACGGTTAGCTTCCACTGCGCCTCCGGTTGAAACCACAGCTATGGCTTCCCTTTCGAGCGGCAGTTCCCCCGGTTCAATCACGCTGAACACCCGGCCGGTTTCGAACAGCATCACGTCGCGATTGCCATGATTGAAGTTGTGCCGGACCGAATGGAGCAGACCGGGAAGTAAAGTCTGCCGCATCCACGAGGCGCCCTCAATGATCGGATTCATCAGCACCACCGGCGTCGCCTTTGGGTGTCCCGAAAACTCCGGGATCAGCTCAATCTCACCGGTCATTTCGGTGAAGCTCAGCGTAATTCCTTCGTCGAATCCGAGTGCTGAGAGGGCCTTGCGCAGAAACCGCTTGCGCCGCTCGCTCGAGTGATACTCGCCGGCCATGCTCGCCGGTGGAAGCTCCGTCTTAATCTGATCAAAGCCTGCGTGACGCACTACCTCTTCCACCAAATCTTCTTCAATGGCCACGTCGTGGCGCCAGGTTGGAACTTTGAATGAGAGCTTCCCGACACCGTGGCTAATCGGTTCGAAACCAAGGGCGCTGAGGATGCGCACCATTTCTTCGCGCGCAATCGTAACCCCGGTAATCGCAGCTACACGTTCAGGACGCAGTTCAACGGCCTTCGCCTCGAAAGGCGCCGGATAAACGTCAAGCACGTCTGTTGACGCTACCCCGCCGGCTATCTCGCAGATCAAGGCGACGCAGCGTTCCTGCGCTCTGAGGACACCTTCGGGATCGACCCCGCGTTCAAAACGATGTGAGGCCTCGGTATGCAAACCCAGCAGCCGGGCCGTCCTTCGCACCGACGCAGGATTGAACCAGGCACTCTCGATCAGCACATCTGCGGTGGCGTTTGATATCTCGGACTCTTCGCCGCCCATCACCCCGGCGACGGCCACCGGGCGCGTTGCGTCGGCGATGACCAGCATGTCCGGATCGAGTTTACGCTCGACTCCATCAAGCGTCTTGATCAACTCGTCTTTGGCTGCGCGTCTGACTACGATTCGACCCTCGCCCAGTTTGGCCAGGTCGAATGCGTGCAGCGGTTGCCCAAACTCGTGAAGCACGTAGTTGGTTATGTCCGCGACGTTGTTAATGGGACGCTGGCCCAGAACTTCGAGCCGCTTTTTCAGCCAGTCGGGTGATGGGGCGATCTTTACCCCGCGAATCACTCGGGCGGCGTAGCGTGGACAAAGATCCGCATCTTTGATTTCAACCGCGGCAAAATCGCCAGTCTTGCCGTTCGCGTTTTCGACTTTGGAGTTTGGGGGTTGGACTGCGGACCGTTCGATCACCGCCAATTCGCGCGCGACACCAATGTGAGAAAGACAGTCGCCGCGATTGGAGGCGACTTCTACATCCAGAACGTAATCGCCATCCCGTTCTTCGACCGCATCGACCGTCAGGCCGACACTCGTCAGCCGTTCCCTCAGATCAAGAGGGTTAAGCGTAGTGCCCGTCAGTTCGCGTTGCCAGTTGTAACTTATCAGCATTTGTCAGTGGTCAGAAGTCTGGTCAGTTGTCTGTGGTCAGCCCTCGAATGAGAACACAACTAACCACCGCCAACTAACGACTGACCTCCTTATCTAAACTGCTCGAGAAACCTGACATCGTTCTCAAACAAGAGCCGGATGTCATCCAATTGATAAATTCGCGCGCAGGTGCGATCGATCCCCAGGCCGAAGGCAAAGCCGGTGAACTCTTCCGGATCCACGTTCGCCGCGCGCAGCACATTTGGATGAACCATGCCGGAACCACCCAGCTCGATCCAGCCGGATCCTTTACAGATGCGACAGCCCTCTCCGCCGCAGTTAAAACAGCTGTAGTCGACTTCCGCGCTCGGCTCGGTGAACGGAAAGTAGGATGGCCTGAAACGGGTACGGGTATCGGGGCCGAAAAGTCGATGCACAAACTCCGCCAGCGTGCCTTTCAAATGCGCCATGGTAATCCCGCGGTCCACGCAGAGACCTTCGACCTGAAAGAACATCGGATTGTGTGTCGGATCAGGGGTGTCGCGGCGAAAGACTCGACCGGGTGCGATCATGCGCACCGGCGCGCCGCGTCTTTGCATCGCATGAATCTGCACGGTCGAAGTTTGCGAGCGCAACGCAAAACCATCAGTCGTGTAAAAGGTATCCTGCGGGTCGCGCGCCGGATGTCCTTCCGGAATATTGAGTGCGTCGAAATTGTAGAAGTCCGTTTCAATTTCGCGGTCGTCTTCGACGGCATAGCCGAGCGAAACAAAGATGTCTTCGATCCGCTCGCGCATCAGCGTGATTGGGTGCAGGTGTCCGGGACGCGCGCGGCGTCCGGGCATGGTGACGTCGATACTTTCGCGTTCAGTGCGGGCGGCTTCGATGAAAGTCTTAAGACGTCCCGAAACCTCTTCAAGCGCGTTGCCAATCTTCGTCTCGGTCTGCTGTACGAGTTGACCAAATGCTGCTCGTTCATCAGGTTGGATCCGCCCGATAAGCTTTTTGCAGGCGGCTATGGTGCTCTTTTTTCCGGTGTGCCGGATGCGCACTTCCGTCAGAGCCCGCAGTTCGTCTTCGGCTCCCGCCAGACTTAGATCAGGCGTCGCCAACTCACCGGTAAATCGCACAAAGCGTTCGAACTCTCGCTCGAACGCTTCGCGCGCGGCATCGATTTGCCGCATTGGATCCTGATTGCTCTCAGTCATTCAACTCAAGACTCGACTCACTAAGGCTTCTTCTTGGCGGCGACCCACTTACCCTGCAACTGACCGCCGTAATCGTAATCACCCACCAGTTTTCCTTCGACCAGAGTCGCTACCAGAGCTATCGGAGCGGCCCCGCCTTCGAGGACCACCGCCAGTTTCCCGTCTTTCCAGCTGCCCGACGAAATTGTCAAGTCGCCGAGCTGCGAGCTGCTGCTGCCGCCGGTCACTTTCTCGCCATCTACTTTAAGCACCAAAGTAAACGGCACGGTCTGTCCCTGCGCATCGGCGGCGGCCTCCCATTCCCCGGTTAGTAGTTGCGCTGACGGTTCGGGCGCTTTAGTCACCGCGACGGCGGGCTCGTTCGCTCCCGGCAACAGCCGCTCAAACGTCAGCGCCCGAGCTTCTTGTCCAACCTGCCACACACCTACTAACTTGCCGTCGCGTATTTGCAGGACGAGTGTTTCCGGAGCACCGGCCACCCCAAGTCTGATCCTAAGCTTGCCATCCACCAGACTACTGGGGGAAAAAACCTCCTCGGACGCTCGTGGAGTAGAGACTCTGCCGTAAAGTTCACTGCCGTGGGCCCTGATTTCAATTTTCAGGTCCACGTTTCTGCCGGACGCTTTTTTTGCGGTTCCCTTATAAATCCCCACAAACTGATCCGCCGTCGGTGGTTTCGCCGCGTCGTTGCCCTGCGCAAACAAACCCAGCGGAGCAGCTACCACCAGGCAGACTCCAGTCAACAACTTCAAGATTGACTGCCGATTTGGCGAGTGCGTTTTCATTGAATTCCTCCCAGAGTCAGAGCCTCACGCGGCCGCGCTCACTTGCGGCTTATTCTCCAGGGCTGTCTTTGCCTGTGAAGCGAGTTCAGTAAAGGACTCGGGCTGTTTGGCGGCAAAGTCAGCAAGGATTTTGCGATCGAGTTCAATTCCAGCGAGCTTCAAACCGTGGATGAATTGCGAATAGCTCAGCCCATTAAGACGCGCCGCCGCGCTAATTCGGACGATCCAGAGTGAGCGAAAATCGCGCTTCTTCAATTTGCGTCCGGTATAAGCAAAGTTCAACCCACGCTCGACTGACTCTTTAGCTGATCGATAAAGCTTCGACTTGGTTCCACGATACCCCTTGGCTAACTTCAGAATTTTCTTGCGCCGTTCCAGGCGTTTATTTCCTCTTTTTGCTCTCGGCATAATTACTTCCTTTCACTGGAGCGCAGGCATCCTTGCCTGCGGCTCGCCGGCTCCTGCCGGCATTACCCGCGCGTTTCAGGCGCGACCACTTAGTCTCTTCCGTACGGCAGCATTCGTCTGACCCGATCCAAATCACCGTCTGCTACCAGAACATCTACATCCAAATATCGCTTTCGCTTATTTGTCTTCTTGGTCAGGATATGGCGCGCGTGCGAATGACCACGCTTGATCTTGCCCGTACCCGTGACGCGGAAACGCTTGGCCGCTCCCTTATGTGTTTTTAGTTTTGGCATTATTGCTCCCTTTCAAATTTCAAATCTCAATCCGGAGATCTTTGATTTCAAATCTCAGACCTCAAATCTTAAATCGGGTCATCTATGACCCGGGTTGCTTTTCACCCGGAGCGGCCGGGCCCTCCGGAGCAGCCGGTGCCGCAGCAGGTGCGGCCGGCGCAACTGGCGCCGGAGCAGCAGCCGGTGGTGGCGCACTTGCAGGTGCGACCTGAGCAGCCGGTGTGGATGGCGCTGCCGGTGCTGGTTTGCTCGGCACACCCTGGCCTGCCGGCGCAGCCGGACGATCTGCTTTGGGGCTGCCGCCCTTATTCCGCTTCGGCCCAAAGATGGTGAACATCTGGTTCCCTTCCATCCGGGGCCGCATCTCGACCTCGCTGATGTCCGCCAGATCCTTTTCCAGCTTCTCCAGAATTCTCGCGCCTAATTCACGGTGCGTCATTTCGCGGCCGCGAAACCAAATGGTCGCCTTCACCTTATCGCCTTCGGTTAACCATTCCCGCGCGTGCTTCATCCGGTAGCTATAGTCGTGTTCATCCGTGCCCGGGCGGAACTTTACTTCCTTGACGGTGATGACGACCTGTTTCTTCTTGGCTTCGTTGGCCTTCTTTTTGGCCAGGTACTGGTACTTGCCATAGTCGATGATTTTGCACACCGGCGGTTCGGCATTGGGCGCTACCTCAACCAGGTCCATGCCTTTTTCTCGCGCGGCGCGAATTGCGTCGCGCGTGTCCATGACGCCGAACTCTTCACCGTCTTCAGCGACCACGCGAACCTGTGGGACGCGAATACGCTCGTTGATGCGAATGACCGGCGCGCGACGAAAGTCGGGGCGGCCGCGACCTCTAAAACCTGTAGCTATTGCTGCACCTCCTGGGTAAGGGTTTCAAATTTCCGGTTTGCAGTTCCGCGGTGGAACCTGACACCTGAAACCTGAAACTATGTGTTAGCCAAAGCGCGCGTCGAAACCAAACGCTGCGCCATTTCCGTAAATTCCGCGAGGGACATCGCACCGATGTCGCCTTTCAATCTTTCTCGAACGGCAACTTTGCCTTCCTCGAGCTCACGATCGCCGAGCACCAGCATGAAAGGGACCTTCTGCATTTGCGCGTCCCGTATCTTAGCGCCAATCTTGTCGCTGCGAGTGTTCACTTCCGTGCGCAGGCCGGCGGCGCGCAATCCGTCGGCGACTTGCCCGGCATAATCATTTATCCGATCAGTGATCGGCAGCACGGTCACCTGAATCGGGGCCAGCCAGAGCGGGAACGCGCCGGCATAATGCTCAATCAGGACGCCAAAAAACCGTTCCATCGAGCCAAACAATGCGCGATGAATCATGATCGGCTGATGCGGCTTATTGTCCTCGCCGATGTACTCGAGCTGGAACCGCTGCGGCAGATTGAAATCAAACTGAACCGTCGTCAATTGCCATAGGCGGCCAATCGAATCCTTAACCTTGATGTCGATCTTCGGTCCATAGAACGCAGCTTCATCTTCCATGCGTTCATAGGGAAGACTCTGTTCCGTCAGGGCTTCAACCAGAGCCTGTTCCCCGCGCTCCCAGTTCTCGTCCGAGCCGAGATACTTCTTCGAGGAATCGCTTCCCCGGACTGACAATTCGATTTTGAATTCGGTGAAACCGAAAGCGCCAAGCAGAGCGAAAGCAAACTGAACACAGTTAACAATCTCATTGCGGACCGTCTCAGGCGTACAAAAAATGTGGGCATCGTCCTGCGTGAACCCGCGCACGCGCATCAGACCGTGCAGGGTCCCGGACAACTCGGCGCGATAACAAGTACCCAGTTCGGCATATCGCAAAGGCAGGTCGCGATATGATCTCTGCGTAGACTTGTAGATGCCAATATGGAACGGGCAGTTCATGGGCTTGAGCCGGAACTCCGTTCCTTCCAATTCGGTCGGCGAGAACATCACGTCCGCGTAGTTCTCTTCGTGGCCGCTTACCTGCCACAGCTCACGTCTGGCGATATGCGGCGTAAACACCAGCCCGTATTGGCGCCGTTCAAGTTCCTCGCGCAGATAGTCCTCCATCTGCTTGCGAATCATTCCGCCTTTCGGGTGCCAGAGGACCAGACCCTGGCCGTACTCCTCCTGAATCGAGTACAGGTCGAGTTCGCGACCCAACCGGCGATGATCTCTCTTCTCTGCTTCTTCGCGTTGCTTGAGCCAGGCGTCGAGCTCTTCCGGTGAAAAGAAAGCCGTACCATAGATGCGCTGCATCTGCGGGTTCTCGGCGTCTCCTTTCCAGTAAGCTCCAGCCAGAGAAAGAACCTTGAACGCGCGCAAACGGTTAGTGTTCGGCACATGTGGTCCGAGACAGAAGTCGATGAAGGGTGAGCCGTCGATGTAATAGACGGAGACTACTTCACCGGCTTTCTCCTCAATCAGTTCGCACTTCAAGGGCTCTTCGCGTTCGCCAAAAATTCGCAGGGCTTCAGTTTTGGAAATCTCGTCACGCCGGTATGGCATGTTGCGCTTGGCAATGTCGCGCATTCGCTTTTCGATCACCGGCAAGTCGGCCTCAGTCAAAGCCCGAGGCGCGATCACGTCATAGAAGAAACCATAGCGTGGATCCTCGAGCAGCGCCGGCCCAATCCCCAGCTTGGTTCCCGGGAATAAGTCGAGCACGGCCGCAGCCAGCAAATGCGCGGTTGAATGACGCAGGACATCCAGGCCCTCCAGAGTCTGGGGCAGCACCGGTTCAATCTTGATGGCGTCTCCGTTGCCGGCCGCGTCCAGCGTTGCCGCCAAATCGACTTCGCGGCCGTTAACGCGCGCCGCCAAAGCCTGCTTCGCCAGATCGCGATCGAGCTTCTTCAAAGCGTCGGCTACGGTCGCCGATTCCGGGACCTGCGCCGCCGTGCCGTCTTTGAGTTGTACGTTGATCTCGCTCATCGATTAGCTCAGAAACATACCGGAATCCCGGCCGTTGCGTTCGATAACTCGCAGTGTTCTCGCTCCGTTGGGTGCGAGATGTTCATAGGCCCCGCTCGGCGACTACCCCTTCGCTTCCTTGGGAGCGAAACCACAATATGCCGCTCCTAAAGAGCTAAACATCTGGCGGCCGAGGGCTTTCAGCACATCAGGCGGCTGAGCCGCGGGAATCACGCCCGTTAGCGCTCCTCCCGACTCGATCTGCTATTCAAGATTTACTAAACCAAATGATCGGATTCGATAGGAGCGCCCTCGTCGCCGGCCCGCCGCAGCTGGCCCGGCAATCAAAACGTGAATCGTGTCTTAGTGCGATTCATGACGAAGGTCTTCTGGAGCATCCTATCAAAAATTCGAATCAGACAAGTCTGTTACTCGTCAGTCGTATTAATACGAAGACGAATCTTAACAAAGGCCCTTAGGAAGTCGCAAGTCGCAGATGAGTGGAGCGCGGACATCCTGTTGGCCTGAGCGCCTGGCGCGAACAGCCCTGGCAGGTGAGTCTCGAGGCTGAGCGGACTGGGCCCGCTGCAGAACAGGACGTCCGCGATCCTTCGCTGGATATCGGGAAGCTGAGTGATCATTCAGCGCGTTTGGGTTAGTATGTGCGCCCGTTAGCAGTCTCAGCCTTCGACTTCAAAGGAGCTCGAATGACCTCAGGACGAAACGCCGCAACCGGCACCCCTTGCGCCATATTCATTCTGATTGGCTGCCTGCTGATTCAAGGTGTGGCGCACCCGAAAAGCAAAGCCCTGCGTGAAACAAGGATCGCCCCCACACCGCAGCCGAATGAACCTGCTCTTCGCGACAGCGAGATGCGTCCCATCATCGAATACTACGTCGTTGATCGCGGCAGCCTGCAGCGCTCCTTTCCCGTTGCCGGCTCCCCAGCCCGTCGCGAACGATTTCGCAAATTCTACGGTGACGCGCTCGAGCGACTTAAGGCTTTGAATTTTGATTCGATGACCCTGGAAGGAAAAGTTGATTACCTGCTCTTTCGGAACCACCTCGAACATGAAGTGCGACAACTGGACCTCGAAGAGAAGCAGCAGACCGAGATCGCTCCGCTGCTTCCATTTTCAAAAACGATTGTCGAGCTGGAAGAAGCCCGGCGGCGCATGGATCGGATCGACTCTGCCAAGACTGCGGCCTCACTAACGGCGCTGAAGAAACAGATCGACGAGACCCGCAAGCTGGTAGAGGCCGGACTGAGAGGAAACTCCGAAGGCAGCGACGTAATCAAGGTCAAGAAGGTCGTCGCCTTCCGCGCTGTGGGAGCAATAAATAATCTCAGAAACAATCTGCGAAACTGGTACACCTTCTACAACGGCTACGATCCGTTGTTTAGCTGGTGGAACGAGGAGCCGTACAAGACGCTCGATCAAACCCTCACCACTTATGCTGCATTCCTGAGTGAGCGCGTCGTCGGTCTGCGGGCTGAAGGAGCGACCAATTCAGCTTCGCCGGCAAATCGAGGAACGGGCGGTGGAGCTGGAGCGCAAGGCCCAGGATTTGGACCAGGCCAACAACGAACAGTCCCGGCCCCCAGGGCCGGCGATGCCAGCGACATCATCGGCGATCCAATCGGCCGCGAAGCACTTCTCAGCGAATTGCAGTCCGAGATGATTCCCTACACGCCCGAAGAACTAATCGCGATCGCCAACAAGGAAATGGCCTGGTGCGAAGGTGAGATGAAGAAGGCATCGCGTGACCTCGGGTATGGCGATGACTGGAAGAAAGCGCTCGAGCACGTCAAGAACCTGTACGTCGAGCCCGGCAAACAACCCGAGATGATTCGCGACCTCGCTCTGGAAGCAATCAAGTTCGTCGACGACCACGACTTGATTACGGTGCCGGAAATGGCCCGGGATACCTGGCGGATGGAGATGCTGTCACCCGAGCGTCAACTCGTTAGTCCGTTCTTTCTCGGCGGCGAAGTGATCCAGGTTTCGTTCCCGACCAGCACGATGTCGCATGAACAGAAGATGATGAGCATGCGCGGCAACAACGTGCACTTCTCGCGCGCCACCGTCTTTCATGAATTGATCCCGGGTCACCATCTTCAGGGTTTTATGAACGCCCGCTACAAAGCCTATCGTGGACTGTTCGGCACGCCTTTCTGGACCGAAGGCGGCGCTCTCTACTGGGAAATGCTTTTCTGGGATCTGAACTTTCCGAAGACACCTGAGAATCGCATCGGCATGCTCTTCTGGCGCATGCATCGCTGTGCGCGGATCATCTTCTCACTCAGCTTTCATCTTGAGAAGATGACCCCACAGGAGTGCATAGATTTTCTGGTTGATCGGGTGGGACACGAGCGTGACAACGCGACCGCCGAAGTCCGCCGCTCATTTGACGGCAGCTACGGCCCGCTCTACCAGATTGCTTATTTGATCGGCGGGCTGCAGTTCTATTCGCTGCATCGCGAACTGGTCGATTCAAAGAAGATGACTAACCGCGCGTTTCACGACTGGATTTACAAAGAGAACCGAATGCCTGTGGAAATGGTGAGGGCGATTCTGACCAACCAGAAATTAACCCGCGACTTCAGATCGAGTTGGAAGTTTTATGGGCCGGATCCTTCGCACCGCGAATAGCCTTCCCCGCGAGGCGTTTCTCGTAGCAATGTGTCAATAGCAGGAGTGACTGCAGCGGGTGGGGGCGGCGGATTAAGGCGTGATCGAGAACTGCGGCGGTTTAGCCCCGGCCGGTTTTGGACGCGGAGCATCAGGCTTGGCTGGCCGGCGCTTTTGGGGCTCGACCTTTCGATTCCCTTCTCCAACTGATGCAGGCGAAGTAGGGTTAGTGACTGAAACCCTTGCGCGTGAGTTCTCAGCGCCACCCAGTCGAACGTTGGTGGCCGCAGCCGTCCGGGAAGTAACCCTGGCCGAGTCGAAACCCGGCGGCTTTCTATCCATCCAGCCCCCGAAGCCATACATCGTCCCGTAGCCGGCAACAACCACGAAGATCAACGAGAGGGCAATCCAGCTTGTAAGACGATTTGTGTTGGCGCCGGCCCAGGTAGTCTCGGCAGGTTTTAGGATCGAATAGGAACCGAATGGATCGATAGCAGCCGATGAGGCTCTCCTTACAACCATTGTGTTGAGCGTTAGGTCACTCGCCGCCTCGGCACTCGACAGGCCGGCAAAACCATTAGCAGCCGGCGTCTCACTGCGACCTACTCTCGCGAGGGCGCCACGAAATTCGTTCGCGGTCGGATAACGATCTTCTGCGTTAAGGGCCAGAGCGCGGCAGAGTATCGCCGCTACCTCAGAGCCGACGGATCGATGAACCTCGTGGGCCGGTATCAGGGGATCTGGTTTAGAGGTAGCCAGCGCAGCCACCCGGGCAAGCGCATCCGGCGGCTTCACCCCGGTTAACAAATGATAGAGCGTTGCGCCCAGCGCGTAGATGTCGCTTTGCGGAGTGGTTCCCTGGTCCTGGATCTGTTCAATCGGAGAATAACGCCGCGTGTATCCGAAGATGCTGTTTGAAGAATTGTTTCCCGACAGGTCTGTCGTTTGTGTTTTGGCGAGTCCAAAATCCAGGAGCGCAATCTGCCCGTTAGCCGTAACTTTCAGATTGTGCGGCTTGATGTCACGATGAATAATCTGCCGGTCGCGCGTGTGCAGGTAAATGAGCGCGTCGAGCAGTTGATCGGCCCAGGCGATGACCTGGTTTCGCGGAAATGGTCCCGGCTGTTGGGAAATGATCTCGGCGAGGTCCGCACCCGAAATGAACTGCATCACTAAAAATGCTCGATCGTCCTCGGTGAAATAGTCGCTGACTCGCGGCAGGGCCGGATGATGAAGTTGAGCGAGTAGCCGCGCCTCCTGCTCGAACTGCCGGCGGAGGACCTCGTCAACCGAGAAGGTTTCCTTCAGTGCGACAATCGCATCCAGGCGCTGGTCGATCGCTTCGTACACTGCGCCCATTCCGCCTCGACCTAGTTGCCGAATGATCCTGTAACGATTCTGCAGGATCGCGTCGGGCGCGAGCAGTGGTGAGCGAGTACTAAATTTCGTTCCGGCAGCAGTGGGCAATACCAACTCCATTTCGGTCAAACAGCCTGGGCGCCCGAGAAGGCTGGGGCAGATAGCGGTCAGGCAATTGATCGGACATCAAAACCAAAAAGCGGGGCGGTGCTTTGAATAAATGAGAGGACCTTGGGCTGACAACGTTTTGGCTGTCAATATTGAATCGGAAGTCAGGGCTACTTCCTTGCCTTTGAATATACGCTACCGGCCGGGGCAAAGACAACAACAACGTGAGGGGGGCGGTGGTTCTTCTCGAGTTCGTGGACCTCACGCGTAGCGTCGACGAAAGTCATTGAACAACCTGATCCCCGATCGTGATGAGGAGCGTTAACCGTTTGCCGCAAACGCGAATCCGTATCGGCTCATCGCCACCTGACTTCACAACTCTTAACACTTTTTTACTTCAGCTTGACAACGACGGTGGCAACCAGGCGTATGCTGGGACCTTATCAGCACTGTAGTTTTCGCTTCAGAGGGCAAAATGAAATTGAAGAAAAGAAGTTTCACGGGCGGCTTCAATCGCTTTCGCCTCGTGCTGACCCTTGGGTTGGCGGTGCTCCTGCCGGCGGCAGCTCTGATCTATGTCAACTTCAGTCAGCTAAGAGCCTTTGAGCGGGACAAGGTGCTGGAAGCAGCGCTTCATCGTGATTTTCAGGATCGGCTGGCGCTCACTGAAAAGAGGATCAACAAGAAAGCCTTCGCCCTGGCTGAGGAAGCGAGAGATCAGTTCCCTTCTCCCGACGACGATATCCACGAGAAGGAAAGGAAGCTCGACCTCGTACTGTCCAAAAGCCCCTGGCTGTCGCATGTCTTCCTGTTTGATGAAAAAGGACTGGTGATGCGGTCGCAACCGCAACAGATGACCGACAAGGCTTTCAAAGAAGAACACGATCACATCATCGAAAACTATCATTGGATGACAATGGAGGGTAAGAGCGCTGTTGTGGACCTGCACCGGCGCGCTCGGCCAAATATCTATGGTGGTCTGACCAAGCGCAGTTATGGCGATACTTATCTGGCCACTGCGATGTTCATCTTGCCGCAATTGCCAAAAGATCGAGTGGTCATCGGCGGCGCCACCTTCGATCCATGCTTTCTCAGGCAAACTCTTTTTTCCGGCGTACTCGACGAAATGGCCAACGAGCAATCAAATGACCAGGGTGGAAACCCGCTGGCCTTGATGATTTATCAACCCGACCCCGATATGGGAAGGGAGATCAAGCCGCTCACCGCAACGACAGGTTGGGGTGATGGAAAGCCCGAAGTCACGCGCAAGTTCGACGATAGTTTTCGCGGCCTCACCCTGGCCATTAAGTATCAGGGCACGAGTGCGGCCGCTCTGGGCCAGACTCTGGTCCATCGCAGTTTCGTGATCCTCGGTATTCTTTCCCTCATGATCATTGGCGGGCTGGTTCTGACCAGACACGTGGTGTCGAAAGAGATGGCCCTGGCACGGCTGAAATCCGATTTCGTCTCGAACGTATCGCACGAGTTGCGCACGCCCCTCGCTTTGATACGCCTGTATGCTGAAACACTCGAACTCGGTCGGATCACCACCACCGACAAGAAGCAGCAGTACTACCGCATCATTCGCAAAGAGAGTGAGCGGCTGACTGCGCTCATCAATAACATTCTGGACTTCTCTCGCATCGAGGCCGGCCGCAAGGAGTATGAATTCCGCGAGACGGATATCGCCGAACTGGTCCACAACACGCTCGAGTCCTATCGCTACCAGATTGAGCAGCAGGGTTTCGCCTTTGAGGAAAACATCGACGAAGACTTGCCGCCAGTGCGCGTTGACCGCGAAGCTATCGCC
Source organism: Pyrinomonadales bacterium (assembly GCA_038230715.1). Taxonomy (GTDB): domain Bacteria; phylum Acidobacteriota; class Blastocatellia; order Pyrinomonadales; family Pyrinomonadaceae; genus UBA11740. The sequence goes on along the minus strand of JBBRMS010000034.1, from coordinate 17,472 downwards.
CGCGCCCTCGTCAATTTAGTTAACAATGCGCTGAAATACTCAGCCGAGGAGAAGTTCCTCGGGGTAAAGCTTTACCGCGAAAATGGAACTCTGAAACTCGAGGTAAGGGATCGAGGCATCGGCATCGCCCGCCGCGACCAGGCAAAGATTTTTGAGAAGTTTTATCGCACTGGAGATCCTCTGGTGCACAATACGAAAGGCAGCGGCCTGGGCCTGTCTTTGGTCCGACACATTACCCAGGCGCACGGCGGCGAAATTGCGGTCGACAGCACGCCGGGCAAAGGCAGTAAGTTTACGCTCTCTCTGCCATTCACTTCGGGCACTCAAACGGCAGCGAATCACGCGACATAGAAGGTTCATCAGAATATGAAAAGAAAATTTAAATTCAACGGGGCATCAAGTGAAGGGGTGAACGGCGGCCAGGTTACCACCGGCCCGGCCAATGGAAATGCCGAAGCCCCGGGCGGCCGCAAAACCCGCATCCTGATTGTTGAAGACGAACCCGCAATGGTGGCCGGCCTGAGCGACAACTTCGAATACGAAGGCTATGAAGTAATCAGCGCGGGAGATGGTGTAGCCGGCCTCGAGCGTGCTCTGGGTGACGACCCGGATCTGGTCGTGCTCGACGTCATGATGCCGAGGATGAGCGGCCTCGATGTCTGTAAGCAACTGAAAGCTAAAAAGCCTTCGCTGCCGATTATTATGTTGACGGCAAGGGGCCAGGAGATCGACAAAGTCGTGGGCCTTGAGTTAGGCGCCGACGATTACGTCACCAAACCTTTTTCCATTCGCGAATTGATGGCCAGGGTGAAAGCCGTGCTGCGACGCGTCACCCCGCAGACAGCCGCCACCGAGATCTATCGATTCAGCGATATCGAGGTCAACATCCGCAGCAACGAAGTGCGCCGCAACGGTTTGCCAGTCGAACTCTCAGCCAAGGAGTTCGCCCTGCTCGCATACTTCGTCGCGCACCCGACGGAAACCCTCAGCCGCGATCGGCTGCTGGATGCGGTGTGGGGGTACGAGAACTATCCGAACACTCGCACTGTCGATACGCACATCGTTCATCTCAGGCAAAAGCTGGAACCCAGTCCGGAAGAGCCTCGCTTCATTCTTACCGTTCATGGTAGCGGTTACAAATTCGTAGGTTGAGGTGACCATTCATGAGTCAAGCATTCAAGGCCGGGTTGGGAACACAGCGCGCGATTGAGGTGCGGCCGTCTCCATCGCGACGCCGCAGCACAGTGAAGTCGCGCCGTGAAGAGTTGGAGATCAAGTTGGAAGCTCTGCAGAAAGACTATGCCGAGCTGCACACCTCGATCTTCGAAGCTGCCCAGGTGCATCGTCGTTTATGCGCGCCACGGCTGGTTCGTTGTGGTGACTTTGAAATTGCCAGCGAGATTTTTGCCGTGCGTCACCTGGCCGGTGATTTTTTCACCGTCAGGGACGTTAACCAGGGATTGGTCATGGCCCTCGGCGACATCTGCGGCAAAGGCCTGGCGGCCGGCATGTGGACCACGCATCTGGTGGGCCTGGTGGCGAACCGCACGCATGTATCTTCGGATCCGGAACAGATAGTTGCCGGCGTCAACCGCGATCTTTGTTTGATGGCGTCCGCCGTGCCCCTCGCGAGCCTGTTTCTCGCGCGGCTCGATCCGGTAACCGGCATGCTTGAATACTGCAGCGCCGGACATCCTCCGGCCATGCTGCTGCGCGCGAACGGCAAACTCGAATTTCTTTCCGAAGGAGGTCTCTTACTCGGTGTGGTCGCTGGAGCTCCCTACGTCCGTGGCCGGGTTGATTTGGGCCCGGGCGATGTCCTGCTCACGTATTCCGACGGCCTCCTTGAGTCGCTCAACAAATCAGAAGAAGAGTTCGGCTACTCGCGAATTGAGAAACAACTACGGAACGCCCGAAACGATTCAGCCGATGCAGTCCTGTTTTCAGTGCTGGGCGCGGTCCAGGACTTCGCCGCCACCAAGCCGCTGGCAGACGACATGACCGTCGCCATCGTGCGCCGAAATATTCATTGAGCCAGCGGAACTGCCGCAGAGCCGAAGGAGTTTTGGATGACGCTTTCTCTTTGCCGGACCCGATCCCTGGCCTCCGGATCGCGATCCCGAGTCGAGGGCTCGCACAACTTCCCTTTGCGGAACGCGATTCTCGTGGCGAATTCAGTCATCAAGTCCGGAAAACCGATTTCATTAGACTTTCCGCAGGATTGACATCGAGACCGCTCCCGGTACCGACCTCATGACCCGGTCTCCGGCAGAACCCGATCCCAGCAGATCACACCTGCCGTGCGACCGCGTTTCCATATTCGGATTGTTGAACTATCGCGATTGACCCCGTTGCGGGCTCCACAGACTGCGCGCCGAGAGTATCGCGGAGAAGAGCCCCGTCACGCCGAGCGCTATCAGCTTCCAGACAAAGCGGTAGCCGCCGCGGGAATTGGCGACCCCGCTGGCGATACCGACACCCTTTCCTTTCAAGTGGAGGACGGGGGTCCCCAACGAAAGAAGTCATGGACAGCTGCTTGTGACCGTGTAATGGGGCCCATCGTCCACCGCGGGTGAACCATTTTGTGATTTTGGCACGGTGACTTTTGCGGTCGCGGTCGTCGAGTTGCCTGAAGCATCAGTAACCTTAAACGTGATGGTGTAAACGCGGCCGTTGCTGCCGCCCATTCTTTCAGAACGCAACTGAACCGTCTTGCAGTCTGGCGCGATCACTATGTCGTGAGTTGTGTTGCCGTCACCGCTACTGTTGTCAGGCTCATCACTAGTCACCTTGGAAATAACCACACTGCTGAGCCCAACACCCGGATCACATAGGTCACTGGCGCTTGCCACCAGATCCGTGATCTTAATCGTCTCGTACTTATGATTGGGGGGCCATAGCGTGATTGTCCGGCCATTCGTGGTGATGACCGGACCCTGCACGTCCTTTACCGTTACCATAAAGCTGCAACTGCTGGAGTTGCCGGCGGCGTCAGTAGCCGTTGAGACGACTGTGGTCGTACCGACAGCAAAGACCGAACCTGACGCTTTCGAGCTTACTATCGTCGCCGATGAACAATTGTCGTTTCCGGTCACGGTGAAATTCACCACAGCCGAGCAGCTTCCGGATGGGGCATTCACAGTGATGTTGGCCGGACATGTAATCGTCGGCGGGGTGTTGTCGATGACAGTGATTGTTTGTGAAACGCTGGCCATTAAACCGGCGCCGTCGGTGGCTTTGTAGGTCCGCGTGATAATTAACGGACTTAATGGCGAACCAGCACCGCCGTTGTTTGACTCGGAAACAGTCACAGTCGGCGTTCCACAATTGTCCGAAGCGGTTGCTTGTGATGGAGATGCAGGAGGCACCTGACTCGCACACTGGTAGTTCGCATCGGGCGGAGCGGTGATTGTCGGATTTTGCGTATCGTCGACAGTGACTTTGAAGCTGCAGGTTGGACCAGCCGTGCTGGTGCAGGTGACCGTCGTCTGTCCCACTCCGAAGAATGATCCAGAGGCATGGTCGCACGAAACTGTGCCGCAACCGGTTCCGGAAGGAGCTGTGTAGTTGACAGCTGCACCGCATGCGTTCGTATCGTTTGACACGCTAATGTCGGCTGGACAAGTAAGGCTGCAAAGAACCGCTGATTCATAGGCGCCGATATCCGTGCCGTCGCTTCCTCCAGTATTCGCAACTCCAGGGTCGTCTACCGGGCGCGGCATGCCTCGCTGATCGGTTGTAGCGCCGGCGGCGGTACCCGCATCGATTGCGGGACTGCCGGGCGAAAGGGCCATCGTTTCGGTTGGCCCACCGTTGTTAGCCAACGCCACGAGCATGGGATTCGCGCCGGTTTGATCACCAGCGCCAATGAATCCCGTTGCCTCGGCGGCGTTGCCGATTAGGTTATGGCCCAAACTAACTACAGCGCCATCGACGTTTGGTCCGGGAGTAGGCGCGCCGGTTGTGTCGCCCAAACCGTTCGCAGCGGTATTGCCGGCGATGATTGTATTCTCCAGAGTCACACTCCCCGGACCTACGCGAATACCGCCACCGGTACCTTCAGCAACCAAACGAGGTGGCCTGGTAGCTCCGCTTTGGTTAACACCGGTGTTGCCGGCCTGAGCGCTGTTACCGCTGATCGTTGCGTGCTTGATATTCAAAGTCGCCGCATTGTTGTTGGTAATCGCGCCACCGTGCGCGAGGCCGCCGGCGCCGTGTTCGCTTTGAGCGCAGGTTCCGACATTCGTCGGTCCGCCATCTCCGCCGTTACCGCCGTTGGCAGAATTGTTGGCAAACGTCGCGGTGTCGATGATTAGGCTTCCGGCGTCGGCGAGGATCGCGCCGCCACGAGCGGCCCCTCCGCCGCCCGCCTGATGAGCACCAAAACAGTCCGGGCCGAACGCATCGCCGGCATCGCCGCCAGTTGCTGTATTCAAATCGAAGGTTGAGTTGGATAGGGTGACGTTACCGGCACTGTACATGGCGCCGCCGCTGCTGTCCGCACCAGCATTGGTACCGTTCTGTCCGGTGCCTGAATTACCACCCGCCGCGGTGCAACTCTCAAACGTGGAATTATTGACCGTAACGGTACCAGCACCGATGTAGGCGCCACCGCCCTTGGCAATGCCGCCAATGCCACCGTTTTGTTGGTTACCGGGCCCGTTGCCGCCGATACCCCCGGTGGCATTGCTGTTGTCGACTCGTGAGCCGTTGAGGTTGAGCGTGCCGCCTTCGAAATAGATCGAGCCGCCACTCGCATTGGAGCCGGCGCCGTTGTTGAAGTTGCCGCCGTTACCGCCAATCGCAGCGTTGAGGGTGAACGTACTCCCGGTAATTATCACGTTGCCGGTGGCGCCAACACTCGCGAGGCCGCCGCCGAACGCATCGAGGGTTGTGTGATCATTCACAACGCTATCGCCCTTCCCCAGTGCCTGACACGACTGGACAGTGACGTTGGTCAGCGTGACACTGCCGCCGTTGTTAAGAATGCCGCCGCCGAAGCGGTTAGTGTTTTGTGATGCGGGGTTAGTGCTCGCTCCACTGGTCCCGTCGTCAGCAGCGCGGCCGTCGGCGATGGTCATGTCCGTGAATGTTACGTTATTGGCGCCGCTCACTATTTGAAACACACGATCGCGCGAAGTACCGCCATTTAGCCCGGCCGCGCTCACCGTCGAACCGTTGCCATTGATGGTTACGGTGTGGTTGTTCGCAACGATGTCGAGGTCTCCTGTGGCCGCGGCGTTTTCCTGCGTGGCGTTGTTTAGCGTCAGGTTGTAGTTAGCCGATGATTGCAGATCAATGTTCGCCGGATTCGCGCTGACGTCGGCGTTGGACGCGCGGATTGCCTCACGTAAGGAGCAATCGGCGTCGCACACGCCATCATTTGTGTCGGCCGTTTTCGTAACGGTGAATGTTGTCGGCGGCGGCAGGAATAAGTTGGAAGAGGCGGGCAACACTCCCGGCATCGCGATCTTCAGGTTAGATGAGTTCGAAGATGCACTTTGGGTGTAACTCAGAAGTGCTCCGACCAAAATAACGAGAGTGACTAACGACAAGGCGGATTTTCTATTCATTGTTGCTCCACACGTCTTTGGTTTTTTGAGTTTGATTTTTCTCTTTAATGAAGTTATGAAACCAGCCCTAGCTTCGTCAAAAAAGTAAGGCAGCTTTATACCCCATGCGGTTCCCGGAAGTAAATAAACTTTTGCGTTGCCGTTGCCGAAAGCCATGAGACAGCCTGAAGCTGGGCGCGGATGACTATCTTTGCAAACCATTCGAGCTGCTGGCCCGGCTGGAAGCACTGCTGCGGCGCAGCCGGACCGCGGCGAGCGCAGCGGAACCGTTCGACGCGTTTAGCTTTGGCTCAGTGATTGTGAAGTTTCGGAGCACCGAGGTGCATAGCAACGGTAAGCAGGTCGAACTCTCCGCGCGCGAGTTTCAACTGCTGAGCTACTCTATCGCCCAACGCGGCGTTCGCATTCGCGCGATGAACTGTTGCGCGAGGTTTGGGGTTATGAAACCGGAATGATGACGCGCACCGTTGACGTTCACGTGGGCTGGTTGCGGCAGAAGCTGGAAGACGACGCGAAGAACCCTCGGCATTTTCTCACCATGCGCGGCCACGGTTATAAGTTGGTGACGTAGCGGGCTGCCGGGCAGGAGTGCAGCCCGCCGCACAAATGTTTTAAGTACGATCTTCAGGTTGCTGTTTCTCGCGCGCCGTGCGTGCTAACCCGGTTCCGATGCTGGTTGGGTTACGTTACTAACAGTTCCACCGTCACCGGTGCCCGTACCGCCCAATGACTCGGTGAAGCTATTGTAGAGAGCCCAAACATCTTGAACTTGCCGATCTTCTCGAAGTCGTTGAATGGTTGCAAGCAGACTTTGCTTTTCCATTTTCGCCCTATCAGCTAAACCCTGAAATGCCTTCTCGTGCTCTGCTCTGAGCGCGTCTACTTCCTGAGGAGACATATTGGTCGGGATTGTCATATCAAGTCCATACGAGTACCACGCGAGATCAATAGCGCCAGTAATCCCCTCGTCTTCGAGCGCCTGCCAGCTCCGCGGAAGAGTCACGATGAGAATCGCCTCATCAATCCAGGTCAAAATCTGCCGCAGGTCAAAACTGGTATTACGCAACAGCCTGATAGGCTCCGCCGACGCGAGGGCGTTGACGTCATCGATGCCTTCCTCGCTCAGACGTTCTTCGATTTGAGGACCAATACCGCGAACTTGGCTCAGAGGGATTTGTCGAGTAGGCGCGACCCCCGACGGGCCGCCAAGTTTCAATAGTTGAACCGCGGCTTGTTCGATCGCGGCAATCACTCGTCGTGGAGCATAGCCCGCGAAAAACAGCACCACGCCTCCGGGCCACCAACTTGAGGCCTCGGGAGGCGGGGCTTCCATTCGCCACAACACTGCAACCGTCCCCGCCAACACCGGCCCCAGGACTAGCGTCACCAGACACCACATGGCGCTGGCACCGGTCACATCATTGCGGAAGGTACGGCGCCCGAGTTCCAAAAGCACATACAAGTACGCGCCCAGCGCTCCCATCCGAAGACCTAACAGTACCCTGGTAACCGTGTGGGGATCGACTCTTACTACCTCAGGGCTCGGACCAATTAGGGTAATCAGCGATAAAAACTGACCTGGCTTGATGAGTACATTCAGAATAACGAGCCCGATGATACCAAGCAACGCGGCCGGAAAACCGTAGCGGATGAACAGAGTCTTGAGGCCGAACTGACTAGCAATAGCTCTATGCGCTCGCTGACGAGCTGATTTTAACTCTTCAGTATCGTCAGTTCTGGTTCCTTCGACCTCTCTAGGTTGGGACAGCCACAGATAGAATGCCTGATATGCGACCAGCAGCGTCGGCAACAGTCCGATCATCCACGACCATCGATCAGATACGCTGGATCTCATTAGGATTAGCAACAGGATCGCGATAACAGCGGCTAACACATAATTTGGTCGTTGGAATCTCCATTTCGGCCAAAAGAATGCAGCTGCAAGCAGCCCAATGAGAAGTATCAACGCTAATACCGGGAAGTAGTATTCGCTTGGAACGAGTGCCCTGAGAGCGTCCATCTTGTCCTCCATGAGGGTGGCCATCTGGGTCACCTGCGCAGTGGGTTAAGAATGAAGTCACTTTCTCGCCTCTGGCTTGAGCACCAGCTGGTTAGTGACGGCCATAATTACTTCCCATGTGAATAGGCAACGGCTCAAAAAACCTCAACGGTGGTCAAGTAAGAGTTACGGTAAACACGGGTTGTAAGAAAACTGGCTAGCTCCTAATAATCGAAAGGTGGGAGAAAGTCAAGAAAATCCCAGAACGCCGGAGTGCCCCAGATTTCTAACTTCCCCATTTCTAGATTTGGCTGTGGGAACCGCCACTTGCCGGCGTATCCAGGATTAGGTTCTCTATTTCGCCCTGCGGGCTTTCGCCTCGGGCCAAACGAACGTGCACGACGGCGGCGCGGTCAGCCCCGTCGGCGTGATCTTCAGCGGCGTCAGGTTGTTCTTTGTCAGGAGGCTGTTGAATTCAATCAGATCCACGCCGAGCTTTGTATTCCACGCGTTCAGCGTCGCCGTGAACTCCTTGCAACCGGATTCCCACGTGTCGATCTCCGCCTTCGTGGGTGCCATGTCGATGCCGTTCTGCACGAGCGGCGCGAGGGCCGTATTAAAGAGCGCGTTAATCGCGGAGAACGTGACCACACTGCCCCGCGCTCGGACGGCGCCCGGTCCGCCGCCAAATCCACCGCCGCCGCCGCGTCCGCCGGGGGCCCTGGGTCCACCGATCGTTGCCAGCTTCGCATTGAGCGTAGTCGCGGCTGTTGCGACATCGGCGGGCAGCGAGCCGCGCGCCTTCGCGGTCAGCTGTGCCCGCAACACGGTCACCTCCTCGTTGGCGGTGAAGCTGTCCTTCATGCCCTGCCCGGCGGCCATCGCCAGTTTGTTCTGTGCCCGCAGGGCCGACATTACCGTCGCGCTCTCACCGACCCGCGGATCGTTGTGCACGACGAGGGTCTGCGTGAACATGGCACCGTCCACCAGCAGTTTGACGGTGTACGTTCCCGGCAACGCGAGCGGCCCGTGGGGCCCCGGCGTGACCTGGCCCGGCGCGGAATTCATCTGATTATTGATGTCGGCGTTGTAGCCGGGCGGATCGTCATAACGCAGATCCCAATTGATCCGATTCGTCCCGACGTTCATCGAGAGAGCGCGCGCCGAAGAAGGCATCAACCAATAATCAGGATATGGGGGCCGCTGGTACATCGGCGGCGGTGTGCTGGTGATCGTGCGCACCAAATTATTCGCCGAGTCGAAGAACTGCAGCGTGATCTCCCCTGCCGGCTTGGTGCTCAGGTGGTAATAAATGAGCGCTCCGAAAGGCGGGTTCTGCGCGTGCGGCAACTCGGGGTTCATCGGCTGGTCCCAGTTGCCATTCATCCGCGAACGAATAGCATCGCCCGGTTTGAACAAATACGCCGCCCCCGAAGCGATCTGCTGAGCCCTCGCTGCGACTTCGCGCAACGGACTCATGTCGTCGAGCACCCAGAATCCGCGGCCGTAGGTGCCGATGACCAGATCGTTCATGTGATCGTTAGTATGAAACACCATGTCGCGGATCGACGTGCTCGGCAGATTGAGCCGCAGCGACTGCCAGTGATCGCCATCGTCAAATGAAACGTAGACGGTTGTTTCGGTGCCGGCGAACAGCAATCCCTTCTGTTTGGGATCTTCGCGAATGACGTGTACCTGACTGCCAGTGCGCTCATCGACCGGCAAGCCGATGGCAATGCGAGTCCAGCTCTTGCCGCCGTCATGCGTGCGATAGATGTAGTGCTGCTCCGGGCCTGCGGGAACACCACCTCGGCCGAAGCCAATGTTCGCGAGCACGTAGGCCGTATTGATGTCGCCGTGTCCGGCCTCAACGGTGACAAAGTTCGCGTTCGCCGGCAGATCGGTGAAGTTCGTGACGTTGTTCCAGGTCTTGCCGCCGTCCATCGTGTTGTAGACCTGTCCAGTGCTGCTGCCCGACCAGACGACCCCCTGCTTGACGGTTGAAATTGAAAAATCTGAGATCGATCCGCGCGGACCGGCCGGAGTTGGCGTCGAAGTCGGAGCCCCGGGCGTTGGAGCGGGAGCTGCCCGTCCCGGTATGCCCGTCGCCGCTGGAGCGATGCCGCACGGGACCATCGGCTGGCCTTTCGCTGTGGTGAGGTCGGGACTGAATGCCTTCCAGGTCAGTGCGCCGTCATGCGTCAGGAGAATGCAGTTATAGCCTATGTACAGTGCCTTTGGATCGAATGCGGTATCGAAGCGTTTCCCGAAATCGCGGCCGGCGGTATACAGGCCCGAGTCCGCTCCAAAATTCGGCGCGACGTTGCCCCACTGTCCGGTTGCAATATCGATCTTGATCAGCCCATTGCCTTGTCCGCCGCCATAGCCGACGCCATACACAGTCGTGGGCTTGAGCGGATCCGGCACGACGGTTCCGAACTCGGACGACTGTAGCGGATACCAATCGAGGTTCGTGATCTGACCGAGATCTCCGCGGCTCCGCGTCATGATGGCGCCCGTGTCCTGCTGCGATCCCATCACCCAATACGGGTACCGAGTATCGGTGGCGATGTGATAGACCTGCGCGATCGGGATCTGGTAATAGCCGCTCCAGGTCCTCCCACCGTCAAGCGTGACTGCCGGGCCCTGATCGAAGCCGAACAACATGCGCTGGCCGTTCGTCGGATCGATCCAGATATCGTGCGGATCCTCACCGCCGGGCGCGCCCTTGAACGGACTAAACGTTTTGCCGCCGTCGGTCGATCGATACACGGTTGTGCTGATGGTGTACAGAATGTCCGGATTCTGTGAGTCGACCCAGACACCTGAGCTGAACGCGCCCTGCCCGTTGGCCACGCGCGTGTCGTCGCCGCCCATGTGTTGCCACGTCACGCCTTGATCGTCAGACCGATACAGACCCGAGCCGCCCTGGAGTAGACCGCCAACGACGTAGACACGCTGACCCTTGGTGTGCATCGCGATCGCGACGCTGATGCGTCCCGAGTACGACGGCAGCGTGTCGACCTTCGTCCATGACTTGCCGGCGTCGGTGGACTTAAAGAGCGCCGTGCCGTTCGGTCCTTGCGGCGCGGCCGCGCCTCCGCCGCCGAATCCACCACCGAAGCCGCCACCGCTGCCCTGCGACGTCGCGAACATCAAGTGCGGCATATCGAACGCATACTCAAGGTCGCGAGTGCCGTTCGCGTTCGCTGGTTTTAGGACGTTCGTCCAGGTCTTGCCCCCATCGGTACTGCGGTAGACTCCCTGGCCGCTGTGCCTCGAGTCGCCCTGCGTCGACACGAGCACAAGATCCGGATCTTTCGGATCGACCGCGATCCGGTTGATCTTGACCGTGTCCTCGAGACCAATATGCGTCCACGTGTTGCCGGCATCGATCGATTTGTAAATGCCGTCGCCGAGCGACCCTTGCACCGAGTCGCCAGTACCCGCATACACAATATTGGGGTCCGACGGCGCCACCTGAATGGCGCCGATGCTGTCCACGTTTGTGAACTGATCGAAGATCGGGATCCACGTCACCCCGGCACTGGTGGTTTTCCAAATGCCGCCGGCGGGTGCCCCGATGTAGAACACACCCGGCTGCCCGATCGCGCCGGTGACGGCCGCGATGCGCCCCCCGTGAAACGGGCCGATGTTGCGCCAGCGGAGACCCGCAAAGAGGTCGTCGCCCGAAGCGAGATTGACCTCGACGCCATCAAATTTTCCGGCGCCTACCGCATAGATTGCACCGTAAGGCTTAACCGCTGCCGTAAGCAGCGTGACTCCAAACACAGCAACGATCAAAGCAGCGCGGAAATTTGTTTTCATCCAGGAATTGACCTCAGTTTGTGCCAGGCAATTTGAAACTACAGTTTGCGCTGCTCACATAAAACCGGAACATCATTATCAAATGCGTTTCAGATTTCGGGTGGACCTTGGATGGGTGCTCGAACATCTTCGCAAAGCCGAGCGTGCGACTCATCAAAACGAGGGCGATGGTGAGCATTGTTCGTCACGTTCGTCCAAAGGTGACACGCACTATACGCGTGGGGTGCATGAGGCGCAAATAATCCTCAGCCGCGTGCGCTTCGCATCACCTACAGCGCAGTGTTGGGCGTGATCTGCCAGATGGAACGCTCATGCCCGCATGCGACCGGCACTCATGGCCGAGGGTGACCGAAAAACAAGACGTAGCCATCGCAGTCCTTTAGCTCGAACCCACGCAACCCGTCATGAGTGTCTTTGAGTGGTTCCGACAACTCGACCTTGCGCGACGCAAATTCGGCCGCCAGCGCATCAGGATCCGGGACGTAAAGGTAAGCGTCCCAACGTGCTATGGGCTCTCGCCGGGAGTTAGGGAGTGCATCTACACCGACCTCCTTGAGCATGATCATCGCGCCACCCCTGCGCACAATGGCAAAGAATGGATCGCCAGCGGGCTCCTGAAAGGTGATCTCAAATCCAAGCCGGTCTCGATAAAACGAGATTGCCGCCGCCGTGTCATGGACGATGAAAAAGGGTGCGATGCTTGAGATTTCCGGTCGTGTCATATGGAGCCCTCGGCCATTTACCGCCCAACGCATGGATTCTTTCCGGAGTCTGTCCGCGGGTCAAGGTGACTACGGTCGAGTGGTAGAGAGCAAAGGGAGAGGGGAGAAAATTCCCATCGCCCACTCCCACAAGGGAGCAGGAAAGGTAGTGGGGTAAACGTGTGGTGCTGAGAGCCTGAGGTTCGACGTCCGGATGGCCAGCGCTTCTTGATCGGCACACTGAACGGCGAGCCAACTGCGCCGCCACCAACCGTCATCCTTAACTGCGCAGCAGCGATGAAGAAATGACGACCTGTGCCCGGGTCACGCTGAATGTTGGGACCGGGCATTGGAATCTCGAAGCAGTCCATAAATATGAACGACAATTCCCTGAGACCTACTTCGCCGGCAGGCGCGACAAAATTGGCTCGCCTTTATGCCAATGCGTTGCCTGCTCAAAAGCGTGAGCAAACCCCAACACTCTTTCCTCGCCAAATCGTGGTCCGGCGATTTGCAAACCGATTGGTAGTCCGTCCATCGTCAATCCACATGGAATAGAGATTGTGGGCAATCCATAAGCATTGAAGGGTCGGGTATTGCGCAGCCATAGCTCGCCGGCAGGGTTTGGCGACATACTCGAAGCTTCTTCGATGGTTATCGGCGGCACGGGAGTGGTCGGGGTGATCAATAAATCGACTTCAGCAAACACGTCATTGACCGTGCGTCGCAGGCGTTCAAGCGCGAAACGATCCGTAACGTACGCACCTGTGTCTGCCGCCGATGCCTGGGCCAATCGCTCTCGCATCCATGGGCGATACAACTCAGGAGAGTTGACATAATAAGCTTTATGCACCGCGTAAACTTCGGGCGTCTGCACGGCAGTTGGCACTGAAGGAAGATCGACCTCTATGAGTTCCAAAGACGAGTCCCTGCCTGACGGCCGGGCTTCTGACACGGCTGACATTCTGCGAATGACTTTAATGGCTTCGTTTATCGCCAGCTCAATGTCCCGGTCGAGGTCTGCAAAGAAAGGCTGACGCACCAATCCGATTCGGAAGTCAGTCTTCTCGCCTAAAACTTTGGCGTATTCTTCCGTAGGCCAATCGACGCACGTAGGATCCAGAGCGTCGTAGCCGGCAATCGCTTCCAGCATGAGGGCGGCGTCCCTGACGTTACGACAGATCGGTCCAACGTGATCCAGCGACCATGAAAGCGGGAACACTCCGCGGGCACTTACGCGCCCGTAGGTTGGCTTGAGTCCTACCACACCGCAAAAAGCTGCCGGCTCGCGAATCGAGCCGCCCGTGTCAGAGCCGATCGACGCGAAGCACATGCCGGCGGCCACTGCGGCCGCGGATCCGCCCGAAGAACCTCCGGCGATATGTTTGGGGCTCCAGGGATTGTGCACCGCGCCGAAGTGACTTGAGGCCGAGGTCCCTCCGTACGCAAACTCCTGCAGGTTCTGTTTCCCAATCAGCACTGCGCCCGCGCGCTTCAGGCGTTGCACTACATCGGCATCCTCAGTTGGAACGCGGTCCGCGAACAAAGCGCTGCCGCAGGTAGTGCGAACCCCGGCCGTGTCGATCAGGTCTTTCAAACCAATTGGAATGCCGTGCAGGGGTCCGCGCCATTCGCCGCGCTGAATCTCGTCTTCGGCCAGGCGCGCCTGGGCCATCGCACTCTCGTCTGTAACGGTGATGAAAGCATTGAGCTCCGGATTAAGGAGCTCGATGCGATTTAGGCAGACAGTGGTGAGATCCACCGGTGAGATCTTTTTTTGGCGCAGCAACTCAGCCGCTTCGCTGATAGAGAGGTCAATCATTCGGTCATCCTGGATTACGGTCAGGAGCTCTTGCCAGCTTACTCCGCGTCCCGCATTAGGGGCGCCAGAGATTGTACCGAAAATTTGTTATCGCACAGTTTCCGGGCTGAGAAAGCCTCGCACCCGGCGATAGACTCCGCGGAAGAACCTAAGGACACGCGGCAGGATCCAGAATGAAAAGGCCAGGCCCGCACCAATCACGAGAAAGACCAATACCGGCAAAAACATCGCCAGCACAATCGTGACCACCGCTAAAACATCTTCGCTGAGGCTTACCACAACGTTTGAAACCGGCTCCGGGCTGGTGTTGATTAGGGCTCTGGTTGCGGCCTTGGTGCCGTGAGAACTCAAAGCCAGTCCGCCACCCAGCATCAGCGCTATTACCTGTATGCTCCGGTCGAAATCGCCGAAGGCGGCGGCGGCGAGGACAGCTCCGGCGGGAATTCGGATGAAGGTATGAATTACGTCCCAGATGCTGTCGACGTACTGGATCTTGTCAGCCACAAACTCGATCACGAACAGGAGCAGGGCGATAACAATTACCCACCAGTTCGTCACGACTTCGAGTTCACCCGGTAGTTTCAAGTGTGCAAATCGTCCGAGCAGGCCGAGCGTCGCCACCGCCGCATACAGATTGATGCCCGAAACCCATGAGGCGCCCATGCTAATTGCCAATGTGGATATGAAGTTCATCGCGAGGATTATACGACAGGAGGCGGGGTGAGGTTCGCCAGTTCGCGGGCCTGCGAAGGCTGAATGCCATCCGGCGGAGAAGAGTGTTGACCCCAGTTACCTGTCTTTTCGGTCTTTACACTCCCAGAGGGAGAAGCGAAACGAGCAATCCTCATTATGCACTTGCCGGGTAAGAGTCTAGAATAGCTTTATTCCCCCTTTCACATTCCAAACAAGCAGGAGTTGGTTAATGCGTGTGTCATTTCCTGGCCTGGTTACATTGCTCGTCGCGGCCTCGCTGTTCGCAGTCTCACCCGGATCATTGGCGCAACAGGTTTACGAATCGGGCGACATACAACGGGTGGTCCTGGTTGACGGAACTCGCCTGGTGCAGATGAAAGACAATCTAGCATCGCGGAAGGGTAGTTCGAGTATTGTAGTCAGCAAGCAGTTCTACGTGTTCAAGGGTCCCAGGGCAGTCCTGCGAACGAAGACCGCACAGCCTGAATTTCAGTTCGAGACAGATCCGGCGTTTGACGACCCGGTGTATCTTTTCAGATTTGATGTTCACTCTGATCGGAGAGAAATCAGAGTTGCGAAGGGCACCGGAGGTTTGACCCTGATGTCCCTGCCTAAGGACCATCTCGTAGAGACGACAATGGAAGAGATCGGTAAAGGGCAAACCCTCGCCAGGCGTTATCGGCTGAAGCCAAGAGTGCCGCTTCCGCCCGGTGAATATTGTTTAAGTCGAAAGATGGCGGTCTGCTATGACTTCGGAGTTGATTAGGTTTATCCGCGGATTACCCACCACCACCAATGAACGGACACGGGTCAGTCAGTCTGGTTTGATATTCCATCAGGTGACCAATGCTTTTTATGTTTCCCGGGTCTTTTTCTGCTGACCTCACGACCCCGTTCCAATGCTTATTACGCTTATCACTACTTTACCCCGAGCGTGCCCTTCCCCCAGATACCGGACGGCCTCAGGGGCCTCGCCCAAGCTGTAACACCTGTCGATTACCGGCGTGACCTTTCCGGCTTCCAGCAGCTCGCCCATCGTGGCCAGGTCCTCTTGTCTCAGTTTAGTCGTAAGCGTGACAAATCTCTGGCGCACGAAGCGTGATAAGACCAGCTCGGTGATCAAGTGAGAGACGAGACGAATGACCGAGTCGCCGAGGCCCACGACGCCGGCCCCAATGTATATCCCCTGCGGATTTAAGACGCGCCGGCGCGCTGAGAACGAATGGTTCGCCACCAGATCGAAAATCACGTCGTAAAGTTCTCCGGCTTTCGTGAAATCCTCTCGAGCGTAATCAATGACGTGTTCCGCTCCGATCGATCGCGCCGTGTCCGCGTTCCTCGAACTGCAGACCGCGGTTACCTCTGCCCCGAGTGACCTCGCAATCTGTACGGCGAACGTACCGACGCCTCCGGATGCGCCGTTGATCAAGACCTTTTGGCCCGGCTGAATCTTCGCCTTGTTGCGCAACCCCTGTAAGGCAGTGAGTCCGGCCACGGGTACAGCGGCCGCTTGCTCAAACGACACGTTGTCCGGCTTCAATACCAATTTCGACTCGGCGGCACACGCATATTCGGCAAAAGCACCACCGCAGCATCCGAACACCGCGTCGCCCGGCTTGAACTGCGTTACGTTGCGGCCGACGGCCTCGACCAGACCTGCCACATCGCGCCCGGGTCGACTGTTCTTTAGTTTGCTCAGCGCGGTTACTATGCGACGCAGGAAGGGATGTCTCAACAAGCCTATGTCGAGTGCATTCAGCGAAGCCGCACGGACTTTGATCAAGACCTCATCATCGCCGGCGGTTGGTTTTTCAATGTCTTCCAACTTGAGACCGACTAGCGAACCGCCTTCCTGATAGACAGCAGCTTTCATCGACAAATCCTACGAGTTTGCAGCAATTAAGTTTCGACCGAAGCGCGGGAGCGCATCGCCTGGGCGAGCTGAATTGGATTCGACCTTGAGGAGCTTTCGACCGCCATCGCGGGCTCTCGTCTGGAAGGTATCCGGACCCCGGGGTTTTACGCCGAAGGCTATATGCTGCCACCGCTTCGCGGGTTGGTTGCACGGCCCTTCTGCCAACGGAAGAAGCAAAACTCAGCTCAGTCCGCCCGTGATGTAATTCTCTAAATGCTTGATGGTGAATTCGTGCTCTGCTATCACCGCTTTTACCACGTCGCCAATTGAGATGATGCCGCGGAGTTTGTCTTTATCCAGCACGGGCAGATGGCGCACGCGCTTGTTAGTAAACAGGGCCATGCAGTCTTCGATGTTCTGTTCCGGCTTCACGAAGTACACCTTGGAACTCATGATTTCTTTTACTCTCAACTCCTTTGAAGACCTGCCGTGCAGAATCACCTTGCGCGCATAGTCCCGTTCGGACAGCACCCCCGTCACGGTTTCTCCGTCAAGCACGATCAACGCGCCCACATCGTTTTCGGCCATCGTCTGGAGCGCTTCGAAGACGGTCGCGTCCGGTGTAATGGACCAGATGATGCTACCTTTCCCGGCCAAAATCTCGCGAACTGTTTTCATAGTCCCCCAATCCAATGCTGACGGGGTCTGGCATAAGGACTCGCCAGGCCCGAGGTGCACGTCCGATACATTTTAGTTTAGGGTCTTATGCTAATGAACCTGTTTGGGAGATGCAAGGCCGCGTCATTGAGATTCTCCGCGCCCCCTCAGCGTGCTCTGTGGCTCGGCGGCGGGTGTTGATGCCTGGTATTCACCGCAGAGAAACCTGAATGCGCACCCTTCGCATGGAACTTCGGCCCCTTTCGTCCTTTTCCATCTAAGAAGCCAGAGTTGGTTCGTGCCGTTTCTGTGGTTGGGTGAAGGCACCTACAGCCACGGGCTCA